>CAYIAX010000001.1:0-222088 GCA_964361595.1 uncultured Candidatus Saccharibacteria bacterium
CGGTTGGATAAAATCGCCGAGGCGCAGAAATTGAATGACGAGCTTATCCAAAAAGCCGACGAGCTTTTTCAGTCGCTTTTGCATAAAGAGCTTAATCCTGTCGGCCCCGCCGACGCTAAAGCTATGGCGGGCAAGAAGAATTGGGAAGTTAAAAAATTGAAAGAGGTTTGCGAGATAAATCCGAGCAAGAACGAAATTAAGAATTTGCCAGCAGATACAATTGTAAGCTTTTTAGCAATGGCCGATGTTTCAGAAAATGCAGAAATTGATAGCTTGCAAGAACGAAAACTGAGTGCGGTGAAAAATGGATTTACCTTTTTCAGAAACGGAGATGTGATTGTGGCGAAAATAACGCCGTGCTTTGAGAATGGGAAAGGAGCGTTTATAAAGAATATGAAAAACGGCATCGGATTTGGAAGTACAGAATTTCATGTATTACGCGCAAATTTAGAGATTTTGCACAATCAATTTCTTTATTATCTTGTCAGTGATAAAAAGTTTAGGAAGGTTGGCGCAAGATTTATGACTGGTAGTGCTGGCCAACAAAGAGTACCCACGCACTATTTGGAGAATTTTAAGATTCCGCTTCCACCGATTGAAACCCAAAAACAAATCGTTGAAAAATTATCGGCAGTGCAAGAATATAAAAAGAGGTTGCTGGAGCAAAAAGCCCAATTAAAAGAACTATTTGATAGTGCTTTACACAATGCTTTCCGCGGTTTACCCCGTTAGAAAGTATTTCTAACGGGGCGCAGGACTACCCCATTAGAAACTCTGCGAGTTCTAACGGGGCAAGTAAAACCCAACTCCTCGCTCAAAAATCCAAATTCAAAGAGCTTTTTGACTCGGCTTTGGCTAGATCAATGGACTCCGGGCAGTCAAAATCATAAAATACATTTATGCAAAGAATACCGGTTACATCAACAAATATTCTCTCAATTGGCTACGATTCACGATCGGCGACTTTGGAAGTGGAATTTACTTCTGGGGATGTGTATCAATATTTTAATGTGCCGGAACATTTGTTCCAGCAGTTTTTGCACACATCATCACACGGACAATTTCTGAACGATTATATTCGTTACCATTATCGATACCAAAAAGTGAGTTAATTGTATGTTTACACCGAAAACACAAAGGATAAAAGATATCGCGAAGGATAAGCAAGAAGTCGTCAGACGACTTGAAAGTATTTTTGACGCAAATACCCGTGTTTACATTGATTATGCGAATGTACGGCCGTGGAGCGAAAAACTGGGATGGCATATTGATTTGAAGCGGCTCAAGCAATTTTTGGATTCTTTCAGCACTATAGAGGCTATCAATTTCTACAACGGATATCTTGCCGGAAATGAACGGTCGGAAAAAGAAAAATCGGAAGCAGAAAATTATAAATATATTCTTCGGACGAAGCCCGTCAAAATACTTAATTTTTCTATCAATGCTTCAAGCGTGCCGTCCGACTCAACTGTTCTTGTAAAGCAGTTTATTCGCCGTGCGTTACTGAAGAAGTACGAGGTGGGAACGATCGAATACTTGAATCAGCGTTTTGCTGATATGAACAAGAAAGGTGAATATTTCATCGAGGACATGAAATGCAATTTTGATGTGGAGATCGGTGTTGATATGCTTCTTGATTGCGAGCGGAACAGCGCAGAAACATTTATACTGTGGAGCGGAGATAGTGACTTTGCCGATCCGATTAAAAAATTAATAAGTGCCGGCAAAAGAGTTTACTTGTTCGCGACAGCCGGCAGAATTTCCAGCGAGTTGAACGAACTTAAGGAAAGCGGCCTCAAGATAGTGGATATTTTTGAACTCAAGGAGTTTATTTGTTGGCTGAAAGAGTCGGCTTATAAAAGCACAAAGGACCCCGTTGCCGAGGCCCTTTAGCTCTAAAATCAGTGATCTTGCGATCAACTGTATTGTAGCATAAGGAATAGAAAGTTGTCCACAGGCCATAAATTTATGAAAGTCGAATCAAAACAACCCCGAAGCAAGGCAAGTTTGCAACGGGGCAGGCAAATTCTCAAACGGCGAAAAGAGATCGAGCAGGAGCTCGTGGAAATGCTCAAAGAAACTGACCCGACTTCGCCAAGGCTACGACGGGGCAAGGAGCGATTTACTTTAGAGGATATCAAGGAGGTCATTTATAACGAGGACGGGCAGGATAGCTTAACCGATATTATCGCTATGTTTGATACCGGACAAGGCGCGGCTGAACTCCAAAATGTTCTTGAACTGGTAACCGACGCGTGGAACTACTTTCCGCACAAAGTCATCGGCGGCCTCTCGCCAGCGGAGAAACTGCTCGAATATCATGAAAAGCAGGGTTAGGGGTACAAACCTGCCTGCCGGCAGGCAGGGCTCTGCCCCTGGGGCAATCGCTCGCCACCGGGGCAAACAAGCGGCAAGAAGAGTAACAAATTCGATAAGAGCTCAAAAATTTGATAAAATAAGTTATGACCAAAAAGGAAATCGCCACCGCTCCGGCGCACAAAGTGCCAGCGTATCTGCTTATGCCCTACCTTCTTTGGGTAAGCTTCGCTGCGTATCTAAACCACTCAATTTGGATATTTAATTAAAAAAGATTATAATATTATTATATGTTTGAACTCGAAAATAAAATCGCGCTAGTCACCGGCGGCAGGCACGGCATGGGCCGAACCCATGCTCTTGCCTTAGCCGGGCAGGGCGCAAAAGTTGTCGTCACAGACCTTGACGCAAAGGAGTGTATGCCGGTAGTGGAAGAAATAAAATCAAAAGGCGGCGAAGCTATTTGCTTCAAAATGGATGTTTCAAAAAAGGCGGAGGTTGATCAAGTATTTGATGAAGTAATTAAACAATTCGGCCGTTTGGATATTTTGGTGAATAACGCCGGCGTTTATTTTTCAAAGCCGGCGTTAGAACTTACCGAGGAGAACTGGGATAAGATGATTGATATCAACCTCAAAGGCCAGTTCTTATGCGCCCAGCGAGCCGCAAAAGAAATGGCAAAGAATCAATGGGGCCGGATCATCAATATCTCCTCTGTCGCTTCTGGTCAGGTTGGCGTTGGCATTGCCGGCGGTGCGCATTACACAGCATCCAAAGGCGGAATCATTGGCATGTCGGAAACCCTTGCGGTTGAATGGGCCCCCCTGGGAATTCTCGTTAATGTTATCGCGCCGGGCGCAATTGACACGCCGATGGTGCAGGCGGCGCAGATGCCGAAAGAGGCCATGGAAGCAATGCTCCAGCACGTGCCGCTAAAAAGAATTGGCAGACCAGAAGAGGTGTCAGCTATGGTTGTTTTTTTGGCCTCGGAAGAAGCAAGTTATATCACCGGCGCCACATTTTATGTGGATGGCGGCTGGCTGGCAACATAAAATTCTCTCGTCACGGTCAAATTCGGATCCTCGACAACGGAGCCAAACCCACTGTGGGACAGGAAGCTTTTCGATTCGGTCTTGTCAAAATCATTTAAGTGAGTTTATGGTCACAGTCATTCGAAAAGAGAACCCCGAAGGAAAACAAGTTCCCTACGGGGCAAGTAAGTAGTTATACCAATGCGAAGAGTGCGGTTTTCATTATGAAGATCGTGCGTGGGCCGAGAAGTGCTTGCCCCGTTAGAGAAAAAATCATGTGGTATACATATATAATCCAAAGTAAAAAAGACGACTTGTGGTACACTGGCATTACTAATGATTTACGGAAACGCTTGAGCGATCATAATGCTGGCAAAGTACCCTCCACTAAGAACAGAAAGCCGTTTGATTTAATATACTATGAGGCATGCGTGAATCAGCAAGATGCAGCAGCCAGAGAGAAATATCTCAAAAGCGGTATGGGTAAGAGATATCTAAAAAATCGGCTCAAGCGTTTCCTTTCTCTAACGGGGTGAACATGGTGCCGGGAACATAAGAGTTGTCCCGATTTTGTAAATTTTAATCTTTCGTGTATCACACCTACATTTTGAAATCTAAAAAGGATAGTCAGTATTATGTCGGCTATACCAATAATCTTGATGTTCGGTTGAAACTTCATAACACAAACAAGGTACAAGCTACAAAAAATCGCGGTCCGTGGGAGGTTTTTCATACCGAGCAATTTCAAACTGAACGAGAGGCAATAAGAAGAGAAAGACAGATTAAATCTTGGAAAAGCAGAAGGGCAATTGAAAGATTAAAATTTAAACAAAATCGAGGATCCTCGACCTTCGGTCGGGACAATATCGAGATCACGGCTCACGCGGAAAAAAATAAGCCGAAATAATCGCATTTCACATCTGATACACTTTTGTTATATATCTGAAATGTGCCCGGTTCTCCAAATTCGGGGCAAACTAACGCCAAGGGTACAAACCTGCCTGCCGGCAGGCAGGGCTCTGGTCTGGGGTCAAACTCTCGCCCCTCCGTCGCCCTGCTGGCTATGGAGGGCAAGCCAACGGGCCTATCCGCCGTAGCCTTGGCGTAGGCAGGGGCAATTACGGGGCAACGGCGGGTTGATCGTCTCGGCGCTCGGCCAAGAGTTGGTTCATTTGGGCTAAAATAACGAAAGTATATAATGATAGTTATGAACTGGAAGCGGCTCGAGGTTATCTTGGAATTCCTGATCTTCGGGATCGTGATCGGCGTCGTCGAGGACCTGATCGCGGTTACGGTGGCCACCGGCGAGCCCATCACCTGGAAAATCATCGGCATCATTGTGCTTGTGGCGATTCCTTTCGCCTTCTTGGGCGAGGTGATCGCGGACCAGATCGATTTTGCGAAAATGCTCGAGCGGCTGTTTTCGAGAGGTAAGGGAAAGGGGATTGAGCCGAAAAATTTGGGCGAGTAGGGCTGGCGTCCGCTTAAAACAAGAAAAGTAGATTTTTGCATAGATTATAGAATTTATGCATAGATTTTAGCGACTTTTGCATAGTTTTTGTATCTATGCTAACATTTTTTCATGGATGAGATGGATGAGAAACTATTAAATATTGGGCAGGCAGCCGAAATATTGGGCGTTTCAATAGATACTCTGCGACGCTGGGATGAAAATGGCAAATTAACCGCAATTCGGAAGGAAGGAGGAACGCACCGATATTATCGAGAAAGCGATCTCGAAATTTTCAAGAGCGACCTTTTTAAGTTTGCGTCTGGATGGGTAGTTAATAAAACGGATTTTCCGGGGGTATTTTATTGCCAGACAAGCCCGATCTTTCAAGCAAGACTGGTGAAGATGGAGCAACAGCTCGTGGAAAAGCCCGGGTATGAAAAGTTGTATTCGCTCATCGTTCTTGTTGCAGGGGAAATCGGCGACAATTCGTTCGCGCACAATTTGGGCAAATGGCCGGATGTGCAGGGGATATTTTTTGGGTATGATCTAGAGAAGCGAGTTGTTGTCCTTGCCGATCGGGGCCTGGGAGTTTTAGAAACACTTCGGCGCGTGCGCCCCGAACTGCCCAATCACGTCGCCGCAGTGGAAGTGGCGTTTACGGAATTTATTTCTGGTCGATCACCCGAAAAGCGTGGAAATGGATTAAAGTCCGTCCGGGAAGTGGTTGCTGCCCAGCCAATAAATCTGTTATTTATGAGCGGCGATGCGGAAGTGCGCATGCAGGATCCCGAAAAGAAATTCCGCGTTACTCGGGGAACAAGCGTGATCCGGGGCTGTTTGGTAAAAATTGAATTTTAGCTAAAAATAAAATCACAAAACTATGAAGTTAAAACTTGAAAAATTTGGCACCACCCTATTGTCGCGCGAATTGGGAAGCGAGGCTTTTAAAGCCCTTCAGCCCATCCTGCGAGAGCTGCCTAATGGCGAAGAGTTGGAAATTGATTTTTCCGGCGTATTGACGTTGTCGCCGTCGTGGGCAGATGAATTTTTAAGCCCTCTCCTTGCTCAAATAGGTGAACGGCTGGTGTTGCTGCCAAGCGACAATCTATCCGTGCAGGCAACACTTAGGGTTCTCCAAGAAGCAAATAAACGCCCATTCAAAATCAAGGGAGGAAATTGAGCCGAAAAATTCCGGCGAGTAGGCATCGCCTAAAATAATTTGAACAACATCCTTACAAACTGGAGTTTGTAAGGATGTTGTAGCAAAGGAATGAGCCACCCGGATGGCGCATTCTTTCCTAATCATGGGTTTGTCTAATAACCTTTTAATCTCCGGATGTTTCTTGGTCTATATCCGTAATAAAAACAACCCCGTCTTTTAAAATCGGTTTTACAACAGGGATACAGTCTGCCATCTCGACTTCTACCTTGTCGGGGTCACTGATCTTTTTTGATATATCCTTCAGCTCTTGAATAAATTCTTTTAATTTCATATTAATTCGTTAAATAGGCTGATATTTTATTGCATTAAAAGTTATATTACTCTAAATAATCCACAGTTGAAATTCAGGATAGGTTTCTTTGTCGTAAAAATCCAAATATTTGTCATCTTCCCAGACAAGCTCGGTGAAATTTTTATAATCTTCGTTGTATCCCTTGCACATCACGAAAACACGGCGAAAGAGATTAAATCGTAAAATGTTTTTTGCTAAAAATGGGGAAAGTAGTATTTCCATGTTATGTAAGTTGATAATTTCCCCTACTAGTAAATTTAATATATCCTTTATCACGCAAGACCTGAAGTTGCTGACGAATCTTGTCCTTAATATGTTTATTATCCGGATGCTTCCTGCTCAATTCTCTTTCAAATGCATATACCTCGTCAAGGGAAAATTCTTTGCGCCCAAGTTTCTCAATACAAACCATAATATCTAAAAGCCAACCCTTTGCGCTAATTTCCTTTTCCTCTCGCAAGAAAAGCGTTTTTCGCCATTCCGCGAGTACCTTGTTCTTGGATTCAATAACTTTGTTCTTAATAAAGAAAATTTTCCCCGCTGACGGCACGCTTTTAAGTATTATATTGCAACCAATCCAGCCAGCGCGCCGGGCAATTGGTGCTAAAGGTTTGCGCCTCTCGATTATGTCCGGAATAAAAAAATGTTTTGGAATAACCAGAAAATTTAATACCTCCAAATTAACCAAATCATAACTTAATAAGAACAAATTGGGATTCTGGTTGCTTCTTAGGCGTTCCATCATAGTACGATATGCGCCATCAACAATACTCGCTCCGATGTTGTTTTGTTTACTTTTCAACTCATAATCCTCACGGCAGTTTGAACAATAGAAATCCGCAACTGGCTGATTGTTAGGATATCGAGTTATTTCCAAATGTCCACAGTTTGGGCAAAAAACCGATTTATCAACCCACTGCTCAGTTAAAACACGCGCTTGTTGCGCCAAACTTTTATAATTTATCAAGGATTGTTTGTTTAGGCTTGTTTCCATAACTACTATTTCATCCAGTTCAATTTATGCTTAAGAGATACAAAGCCGGTATTTTTTATAACATCAAGTACTATTCCCTGTATTGCGATGTCCCGCCCATTTCTGAAAATGAGCGGCTCCATAGTTTTGTTTGCCGGTTGCAGGCGGATATACCCCCTCTCCTTGTAAAACTTTTTTAAAGTAGCTTCGTGGTTGTCTATAAGCGCCACGACCTTCTGTCCGTTTTCGGCAGTTTCCTGATGCTTTATTAAAACTATATCGCCGTCATTAATGTTCTCATCAATCATACTGTTTCCGACCACGCGAAGCGCATACACCTCGGCGGAGGAAGGGATTTTATTTTTCGGCACCGCAATAGTTTCCTTTTCTTGGATTGCTTCAATTGGTTGTCCGGCGGCAATTGTTCCCAAGAGGGGAATTTTTACCATTCTTCCGGAAGTTGATATTTCCAGGCTGCGAGGCTGATTTTTTTGTTTTTGTATGTAGCCTTTATCTTGCAAAGCGGCAACGTGCTGATGGATTCCTGAAACTGATTTGAGCTTAAAATTCTTTCGGATTTCTTCCAGAGAGGGGGAGAAGCCATGCTTTTTGCTATAAGAATTTATAAAGTCCAATATTTGTTTTTGCCTTTTCGTTACCATATAATGATTATACCGAAAATAAACCGAAAGTTATCCACAGGCACAAATTGCATGCCCGCCGAATAAAACCTATAATATCAGCATCAAAGGGGACACAGCCCCGACTGAAAGCCGCAAATGACTTCCACGCCGGGCCCAACCCGGTTTAGTTGTATTTTATGAAAATAAAGAAATTTAGAATTAAAAATTATAAATCGATTATTGATAGCGGCGATTGTTATCTGACCGATGCTATCACTATTCTTGCTGGTAAAAATGAATCTGGCAAAACTTCAATTCTTGAGGCGCTAGAGGACTTTGATCTAGATAAAAATATAAGAGAAAGTGCTAAACCGATAAGATCACCCAATGCGTTACCAGAAATTTCTATAACTTTTATTGTTGAGCATGATACGGTCAAAGAGATTTTGGGGGAGATAAAAAGTTCGCTAAAATCAACTACTGATATAGAGCTCGAAATTATAAAAACATTTCCAAAAGATTACTCCTTTGGGGAAGAAACTCTACAAAATGAAATTTTTGGCGGCAAAGAGATTGAGAAAGTTAAAAAATCTATCAAGGACAAATGGACCAAAATCAAAGCTATCCGATCGAAAAATGATGCGTTGGGTGGTAGTTTGTTTGATTTTGAGTTCTCCGATTTTGCAAATGAAAAAACACTTTTCACTAATTTCAAAAACGCCGTAACACCGAATATCGCTCAAGTTGAGGAGAAAGAGCGTGAGCATCTTTCCAAATCCCTCACTGAAATAGAGACGGAAATAAGCAACATTGAGAATCTCTTTGCCGCTGATAAAAAATTCCTAGAAGCACTTAAACAATGGATACCCAACTTTATACTTTTCAATTCGTTTGAAGATATTTTCCCGAATAAAATACCTTTTGCTGAATTGGAAAAGAACGAATGGATCAAAGACTTATCTGTAATCAGTGATCTAAAAATAGAAACGATAAAAGGAACTGACGATAGAGGAAAAGAAAAACACAAAGATGATGTAAACATCAAGCTCAACAAAGATTATGAGAAATTTTGGACTCAAGATGTATCAAACTTGAGTGTGAATTGGGATTCGGCGCATTTGTATTTTTGGATAAAAGAAGATGGTTATCCTTACGAACCAAGTTTGCGTAGTAAGGGGCGGCAATGGCATCTCGCTTTCTATATAAAAGTTTCTGCACGAGCAAATGAAAATGTGCCGAATATAATTTTGATTGACGAACCAGGTCTGTTTTTACACGCTAAGGCACAAGAGGATATTTTGGGTAAACTCGAAGATTCTGCAAAAGAAGTCCAGTTGATTTTTTCCACTCACTCTCCCTATCTTTTGGAAGCCGACAAACTCAACAGAATAAGGTTGATTCATCGGACTAAGAAATTGGGTACGAGAATTGAAAACAAAGTTCACGCCCTCGCTGATAAAGAGACCCTTACGCCGATACTTACGGCTATAGGATTAGAGTTAAATGCAGGCATTGCTTCATTGGACAAAGAAAATAATATCGTAGTTGAAGGTGCTTCAGACCTCTATTATCTAAATGCCTTTAAAAAAATTATTAAAAAAGACAGCGTGAACTTTGTTTTTGGTGGTGGCGCAGGAAATATGCCATTTGTCGGCACTATATTGCATGGTTGGGGTGGAAAAGTTATTTATCTTTATGACAATGATCAGGGGAAAAAGGACGGCGAGAAAAATCTAAAAGATAACTGGTTGGTAACAAAAGAGCTAGTTCTTTCAATATTAAATACAGCAGGGTGTATAGAAGATATGTTCTCGCCGTCTAATTTTATCGAACATGTACTTGGAGACACTAGCAAAACTTATATCGAATCAAATTCGGAGTATGTTAAGAAAAACAAAGTAGATAAAGTTTTGCTCGCTAAGAAATTTTTAGAAACTTGCCAAAATGGCACCTCGATCAACTTGGACAAAACGACAATGGACAATATAACCAAGTTGTTCGAGAATATAGAGGGCAAGTTTTAATGCTGGCGAAAAAATCCGTCCGTCCAAACGAGGGCGTGGCGGAGAGGGTGCGGAGGATTCCGTCGCGCACGGGAAAGCTGAAAACTTGGTAAAATTAACTTGTGACCCAAATCATTTTAATCGTCATCGGAATCGCGATCATCGTGCTTTTACTCCATAAGAGGTCGCGCGAGGCCACTGTCGGCATCTGCGCGGCGGCGCTGGATCAAACCGTTCGCAAAAACGCTAACAAAGAGAAAGCGCTGGAGTTTATTAGAGAAAAAGGTAATGCGAATAACGAGGAAATCCGCGCACACCTCGGCGTGTCGCGGCGATCCGCGGTGCGCTATTTGGACGCGCTGGAAAAGGAGGGAAAAATTGAACAGGTCGGCGACAGCGGCCGCGGCGTAACCTACCGCTTAAAATTAAAATAATCCGAACAAACAACATCCTTACAAACTCCAGTTTGTAAGGATGTTGTAAAAAAGAAATGCGCCAGGCGGGTGGCGCATTTGTGGTTAGTATATGTAATAACTTTTGTGTTAGCCTTTTTCCCGGCCGGGATATTATAAAAAGCGTTCATAAAATAAAAATCCGCTCCCCAAATGCGGGAGCGAATCAAAGGTGAAATGTTTTTTTGGAACATCTCATCGCGGGAGTTGCAGTACAAGTGAAACCAGCGTGCTGAATTTTTGGGTGAGCTCGGTAAGGATGCTCACTTGCGCTACGCGGCGGGTTTGGATCGCAGTCATTTGCGAGGCCATTCCGCTCACGGCCAAATTAGTGCTTGCAACCACTTGCGCCACGGCATTCCGTTCTTCGGCCGTTTCCATCCGGCTTTGCGCCAGCGTTCTCAAGGAAGCTGCAATCGTTCCCAATTGGGCTTGCGCTTGGATCATCCACTGCCGCTCAATAGCCAGCTGGTTCTGAAGCAATATGAGTTGGCCCGCGAACGAAGCGAGGACCGGCTGTACTTGCTGGGCAGCCTGGAGGCGCGCGCCGGTATCTGCGGCGAAAGCCACGGGAATCATACTGCCAAAGAGGACAGCTAATCCACTCAAGGCGATGCTTATCTTTTTCATGTTTTTTGGATCTTTTCGACCTTTGTCGTCAGGTTCTTGTTTTCCTCGATATTTGCGACGGTTGCGGCCAGCTTATATTACGGTACGGACAATCGGAGTCTCCTTCCGGCCGGATATAAAATATAGTAAAATAGCCTACAATGGCACTTGTTTTATACGGATTGATTGCGGGCCTTTTTTCGCTCGTTGGCGGCTTCGCGGTCATCTTCGGTTCCAAAATAGTTCTGCGCTTTATCACGCCGCTTTTGGCCTTTGCCGCGGGCACTTTTTTAGCCGTAAGCTTTCTTGACCTTTTGCCCGAAGCCGTGGAAGCCGTAGCGGAGCCTCATCCGATTTTTATCGCAGCTGTCGTTGGTTTTTGCCTCTTCTTTATCCTCGAACGCCTACTCATGAAATATGTGCATCTGCATCCGGCCGAGGAGCTTGAGCATCGCGCTCACACGGAAAGCTTGCCCGTACTCGTGCTCTTGGGCGACACCGTGCATAATTTTTTGGATGGAATTCTCATCGCTTTTTCCTATCTTGCCAATCCTTCCTTGGGACTCACCGCCACTTTTGCCGTCGCTGCGCACGAAGTTCCCCAAGAAATCGGGGACTTTGCGATTATGTTGGACAGCGGCTGGTCCAAAGCGAAGATTGTCGCGGCGAATGTTTTATCATCTTTAATGACCCTGGGCGGCGTCGGCGTGGGCTACGGCCTGGGCACGATGTTCGAGGCTCGCATGCCATACCTTTTGGCCGGCGTGGCCGGAATTTTTATATATATCGCCGCTTCGGATCTGATTCCCGAAATCCACCACCGTTCGGGCCACCAGCGCTTTTACGGCATCGTCGCCGCCTTTCTCTTGGGCGTAATCGTTGTGGGGTACTTGATCACATTTACCCACGCGAGCTGATTTAAGCGCGCCTGAAATATCTTGGGGCTTCGTTCGTTATATATTGCATGAGGATAAAAATCATAGTTTTGGCAGCGCTTTTAGCCGCGGCAGGCATTGTTTTTGCTTCAAAGTATGACAAATTTTGCTGCCTGCTCAAAGCGGGGACGGAACAGCCGCCTGCCTATTTGCCTGGCGCGGGGAATGGCAATAACACGAGTACAGGGCAAAATCCGCCGAACTCCGCCGAGGATGCGCCGCCCGGATCCATCCATAACTTGCCCTTGCCGCAAGCCGTGGCGGCTGTGAAATCCTATGTTGCGAAACAGGAAAAAGTGGAGGAGGGGAAAGTGCTTGTTTTAACCGCTTACGAAAAAACCTGGTCCAACGGTTGTTTGGATCTTGCGCGCGAAGGGGAATACTGCACGATGGCGCTCGTCGCCGGCTGGGAAGTAACCGTAGAAGTGGAAGGCGAGACGCAAGTCTACCGCACGAACTCCACCGGTTCCCAAATCCGCCGCGCTCGGTAACCCCCGTCCGCCTCCACATCTATCTAACAACATACCAACATACTTGAGTATGTTAGTATGTTGTTGTTTTGACCTAAAGATGTAGGATAGAAGTTAGAATAAATTTTTATAAACAGACGCCAAGAATGTCTGGAATCCGATATCTGAAATCCGACGTCTGACATCTGAACCTACATGCAGCGGTTGAAACCGTCCTTCGGCTAACTCAGGACGGTTTCGTTACATGCATCTCGAGAAACCGCAGCTCGAGCAGCTCATGCAGCCTTCGGCCATCTTTAAGGCCGAACCGCATTCGGGGCAGCCGGGCATCATGCCGTAATCGGCAATCGATTTTTTCGCATTCTGCACCATCGCCAGCTCCTTTACTAATTCTACTTCGGGAATACTCGAAGTGATTTCTGTATCCGCAGCCGTTTCTAAGAGCGGTTGTTCGGTAGCATGACCGTTGTGCAAGCGAACGTGATCTTCGAGAATCCTGCCGATCGCATCCGGCAAAGAAAGGATCGTGCCTTTATTCGTGATCATCGGCATCGGTCCGCGGATGCCCTTTAAGTTATCCACGATCTCTTCGATTTTGATGCCGGAGCGGAGCGCTAAGGAGATCATTCTTGTCATCGCTTCGCTTTGTTCCTGGAAGAAGCCGCCGCTTTTGCCGATCGTGGCGAAAACTTCGAACGGCACGCCTTGCTCGTCATCGTTAATCGTAATGTAAAGATTGCCGTAACCGGTTTTCACTTTGTATGTGCGTCCGGACATTACTTCGGGGCGCTGGCGCACGGGCAGGCGGTTGGTATCAACGGGAAGGTGCAGCGGCTCGGCAGTCGTTTCTCCTGTTTGAGAGACAGAGACAGATTGCTTTTTCCCGAGCTCCTTGGGCGACTTGATGTTTTCACCCGTGCCCAAGTTCAAGATCTGCACTTCGCGGCTGCCGTCGCGGTACACGGTGCAGGCTTTGCATTTCAACTGCCATGCTTCAATGAAACCTTGGGCGACATCCTCTTTGGTCGCGCTGTTGGGAAAGTTGATGGTCTTGGAGATCGAATTATCCACGTGCTTCTGGAAAGCGGCCTGCATCTGCGTGTGGTCGCTCGCGGAAATGTCCATCGCCACCACGAAAGTCTGGCGAAGTTCTTCGGGGAGCCAGCTCAAGCGTTGGATACTGCCGGTACGCAGAAGCTCGTCCTTAATTTCCTCTACCTGCTCTTCGGAGAATTTGTACTGCGTGAGGGCGGCTTCGAAATACCGGTTGAAATAATGGTATTTCATGCCGTCTTTGTCTTGTTTTACATAAGAAAGGGCGAAATTGGGTTCAACGCCGGAGGAGCAGTCGAACATCATCGAGATCGAGCCGGTGGGGGCGACGGTCGTCAGCGCCGCATTCCGCATTTTGATTTTCTGCTTGCCGTAAACGCTCAAATTTAAATTCGGAAAAACGCCTTTTTCCTTGGCGAGTTCGCGCGACATCTCGTGCGTCGCTTCGGTCACGGTTTTCATCCCGCGTTCGCCCAAGGCCAAACCGGCGGGAGAATTATAAGCCACGCCCAGTTGGTAGAGCATGTCGGCAAAACCCATGATGCCCAGCCCAATGCGGCGATTTCTTTGCGCCAGATCCGTAACCTGTTTCACCGGGAAATCGAAAGTGTCGATCACGTTGTCCATGAGGCGGGTAGCTGTTTTAGCCACATGGCGCAGGCGGCTCCAGTTCACTTTGCCGTCTTTGACGAAGGCGGCGAGGTTGATCGAGCCTAAGTTGCAGTTGTCATAGTGATGCAGGAATTGTTCGCCGCAGGGATTCGAGCAGTCGATGGGGCCCAAGCCCGGCAGGGGATTCGTGCGGTTTACTTCATCAATGAAAACTACGCCGGGTTCGCCATTGAGCCACGCATAGTGCACGAGCTCGTCAAAAATTTCTTTGACAGTGATATCCAACTCTTCGACGCCCGTCACGCTGCCGGAGGCGGAGCGGATGACGCGGCGCGGTTTTGTTTTTTCCCCGTTCCAAGCGCAGTACCATTGCGTGTCGGGACGATCAAGCAGAGTCTGCATGAATTCATCCGTAATTTTTACGGAAATATTGAAATTGCGAATCTCGCCTTCAACTTCTTTCGAGCGGATAAAGTCCATCACATCGGGATGGTCAATCTGCATCATCGCCATGTTCGCGCCGTGGCGTCCCTGCTGTTTAATGATGCCGAACGCTTCGTTATAAACTTTTAAAAATGAAACGGGACCGGAAGAAACTCCGCGCGAGCGTTTAGTTGGGGTGTACGCGGGACGCAAATGTGAAAAATCAAATCCAAGTCCCGAACCCGCTTGCTGCAGCAGTGCAGCATCCTTCAAGGTTTGGAAAATACTGTCCATGCTGTCCAAAACCGGCAGCACGATGCAGTTCGCGACGACCAGCGTGTCGCCGCCCGCATTCGTAATCGTGCGGCCGGCCGCCGTGTATTCCTTGCGCGACATGATCTCAAAAAAATCCCGTTCGGTTTTGCCGATAAATTTCTGGTCGTGCCTGTAGTTCTTCTCGATGCCTGCGAGCGCGTGGGAAATCCGGTGGAACATATCGGCCGGAGTCTCCTGGTTGCCTTTCTCATCAATGAGGAGATATCTCTTTTTCATCATCTTCAACGCATTCTCCGAAAACAATGCGTTGATTTTCTCCGCCTCCGATTTTGAAACTAACTCGTGCTGGGATTTTTTTACTACTTTCATGTTTGAATTTTTCCGTTGGACCTTTTGATTAATCTTTTTGGATGCTTTTAGATTTTCATCCCGAGACGCGTATTTTTCAAGGCCACTTTATCCACAAAAAGGAACATTTTTTGATTTTTTTGGCAAATCGGCGAGGGCGGGAAAATTTTTTTCTAGAATCCAATAAAAGCTCACGGATTTGGATGGGTTCGGTTCCGCCAGGGGAATTTTTATGGGCATCCCACCGCCCGACCCCTCGATTTTGGGGTTTGTACACCTTTTCACAAAATTCGCTACAATACCGATATGGACCACTCGGGTGGCGGACGTAATAGTTCGACCCGGCTCACCAAGGGCGGGTGGGTAAGCCTCGTAGCCGTTTTATTGATTGGCCTCGTCGCGGGTTTTGGCGTTGCGCTTATCGCCGGTTCTCACGGAAACAATTGGCTCAATAAAAACAAAGAAGTTTTGAAAGCGAGTCTCACTGATGCGTTTGGGAATAAATCGGTTGAGCCGGCCTTGGAACTGGATTTGAACGAGCGTAATCGTAAGCCAGGCGTGAATGTGAATAAAAAATCGGCGAGTTTAACTAGCGAGGAAAATTCTGCGCCCGCCGCAAAGGCAATTTCCAAGCAAAACCCTGTTGTTAATGAAAAAACTGAAAATCCCAAGATTGTTGCTAAAAAAGCAACAACCGAGCAGGTGCAAACTTCAGCTGCGCCCCCAGCTTGCGAAGTTCCAAGCGGAGATGCAGAGCAAGTAATTAGCATCAATGAGGTGGCTTGGATGGGCACGGATGATGCCGCAAACGAATGGATCGAGTTAAAAAATAATTCCGGAGAAAATCTGTCACTTGCGGGCTGGCGGCTCTTAACTGCCGATGAAAATTTGGACATTAACTTTTCTGCGGAAGAAAAAATTTCCGCGCACGGATTTTACCTCTTGGAGCGTACGGACGACGCATCGGTGCCAAATGTGCATGGCGATCATTTTTATTCCGGCGCGCTTTCGAACCGCGGCGCGAAAATCGAACTTATAAATAAAAATTGCGAGCGGGTGGATATGCTAGATGCGTTGTCCGGCTGGCCCGGCGGCGACAACGAAACAAAACAAACGCTCGAACGAAAAATAAATTCCACTTGGCAGACGAGTGCAAATGCCTTCGGTACGCCGCGCGCCGAAAATTCCGCGGGAAAAATTTTGCTCGTAACTTCAACCAGCACTTCTACTCCCACCACAACGATTGCGCAAAAATATTTTCGGGTTGTCATTGCCACTGTCGGCACAGGCGTGGGCACGGCGGCAAGCGAACCGTCGGGGATAAGCTGCAGTCCCGATTGCGAAGAAAATTTCCTTGCAGGCACTCCGCTCACATTAACGGCTGCGCCGGGCTGGGACGCTGTTTTTACGAGCTGGTCCGGAGCTTGCAGCGGCGATGCTAGTACTTGCACTATAAATGTAAGTAAGGATATGGAAGTTACCGCAACTTTTACGAGGAAAACTCCGGTTGCGGCCAGTGAGCCCCCGCCGTCTTCG
This sequence comes from uncultured Candidatus Saccharibacteria bacterium, assembly GCA_964361595.1. Taxonomy (GTDB): domain Bacteria; phylum Patescibacteriota; class Minisyncoccia; order UBA6257; family 2-01-FULL-56-20; genus CAYIAX01. The sequence goes on from CAYIAX010000001.1 coordinate 16,628, forward strand.
CAGCCGCAAGTTTCAGCGCAAATTACTATAAATGAAGTTTTCTATGACGCCGAGGGCAGTGACGCCGGAAAAGAATTCGTTGAATTGCGGAATCCTTCGGCAAATGCAGTTGATCTATTGGGTTGGAGCTTAAAAAATGCAGATACTTCGCTCGTGAGTATAGGCTCGAAGAGCGAGGACAAAACGAGTATTCCAGCCGGAGGTTCGTTTTTGCTAGGTTTAAATAGCTACACCGGCAGTCCGGTGGCAGATACCGTAAGATCAGCGTCTTTGCCGAATGCCGCTGCGAATCTCCATCTGTTTAATAAAGACGGGGCAGAAATTGATTCGATGAGCTATGTCGCGGAGGCAGTAACCCCGGGACAAAGCCTTAATAAGGAAGGAAGCGGATTTATACCAGCTGTGCCTACGCCCCAAAATTCGCAATAAGCTAGTATATTGTCGAGTTCGAGCGAGAAGTGTTTAATATATGAATGGAAGCCGAAAAGCGGAATTGTTCCAATAAATGCAATCAAAGATTGTTGATTTATCGACCCGCCTGCCGGACGGGCAGGGGATCCTCGACCTTTGGTCGGGACAAAAACCAATATGAATAACCAAACAAAAGTTTGCCAGAATTGTAAGCAGAGCTTCACGATTGATGCCGAAGACTTCGATTTTTACGAGAAAATAAAAGTCCCGCCGCCGACGTGGTGTCCGGAATGCCGTCAGAAACGCAGATATGCTTGGCGGAATGAAAGAGTGCTTTATCGAAGAAACTGTGATCTTTGTGGGAAGAGCGCCGTAACTATTTACTCACCCAACAAACCTTTTAAAGTCTATTGTCCGCCATGCTGGTGGTCGGATAAGTGGACTGCTTTAGACTATGGACAAGAATTTGATTTTTCCCGGCCGTTTTTTAAACAAGTCAAAAAGTTGCAGCTAAAAGTTCCACGCATAGCCTTGCTTACAAAAAATAGTGTAAATTCCGAGTACACCAACCACTCGAATAACAATAAAAATTGTTATTGGTCTATAAGCGTATTTGATTCTGAAAATATTTTGTACGGCCATAATCTTTGGAAAAAGGCGAAAGATTGCGTTGATTGCGCCTTTATTACGGATGGTGGGGAGTTGCTTTATGAATGCATAGATACTGAAAGAAGTTACGGATGCCAATTTGGAATGTTGCTGCGGGATTGCGCTGATTGTTTTTATTGTTATGACTGTCGAGGATGCTCAAACTGTTTCCTTTCTGCAAATTTACGAAATAAGCAGTATTATTTCTTCAATAAACAATATTCGAAAGAAGAATATGAAAAGAAAATTGCAGAATACAATCTTGGATCTTTTGCCGTCAGAGAGCGGCTATACAATGAATATCTGGAAATGCTTCAAAGAAACGCCCTACATAGATATGCGGTTATAGAAAAATCTCTGAATTCAACTGGCAATATGATCTTTAATTCTAAAAATGTGCAACACGGATTTGATGGAGAGGGTGAAAATTTAAAATATGTAACCGTGTTTGCCGGAATAAAAGATTCGCTGGATATGTATCACTGCGGTTTTAATTGCGAATTGATTTATGAAACACATGCCTTGATCCATAGTTACGATGTTCAATTTTCTCACCTATCTTACGATAATTCTCATATTCAATATTGTGATAGTTGTCATAACAGCCAAAATCTTTTTGGTTGTGTGGGCACGAAGCAGGAGACTTACGCTATTTTTAACAAAAGGTATTCGGAATCGGAATATAAAACATTACGAGAAAAAATTGTTAACCAAATGAGAATTAATGGTGAATATGGAGAATTCTTCCCGCCTTCGCTCTCGCCTTTTGGATATAACGAAACCACGGGGATAACATATATGCCGATTACTAAAGACGATGCAGTAAAAAATGGCTGGAAGTGGGAAGAAGAATTGATTGGAACTTATGGCAAGGAAACAATTCCAAGAGATAAAATGCCTGATAATATTTTGGAGGTCGGTGATATTTTAAAAGAAATTTTCGTTTGTAGAGTATGCAAGAAAAATTTTAATGTTGTTCAACCGGAATTGGAATTTTACCGCCGGGAAAAGATACCGCTTCCGCGAGAATGCCCCAATTGCCGTCATGCTCGGCGGATAAATCTGCGTTTGCCGCGGCAGCTTTGGGAGCGAGAGTGCCGCTGCGCCGGCGAAAGTTCGGAGGAGGGGAGGCTTAAGAATACCGGCAAACATTTCCACGGCACGGAACATTGCCCGAATAAATTCGAAACGCCTTATGCGCCCGGCCGCGAGGAGATCATTTATTGCGAGCAGTGTTATAACGCTGAAATAGCATAAAAAGATTTATGATTTAAGATTCATGATTTGTGAATAACGAAACGATATCTAAAACAACCGCTATGCTATAGCATAGCACCCAAATAGAACATGAATACCGAGGCCAAAGCCTGCCAGAATTGTAAACAGAATTTTGTTATCGAGCCCGATGATTTTGCGTTCTATGAGAAAATCAACGTCCCGCCGCCGACTTTCTGCTTTCTTTGTCGTATCCAGCGGCGGATGGCTTTTCGCAATGAACGCACACTTTATAAAAGAAAGTGCGACGCGCCCGAACACGGCGAAGAAATGATCTCGATCTTTGCGCCGGATAATCCACAGCAAGTTTATGACCACAAAGCGTGGTGGGGCGACAGTTGGGATGGGACTGCCTACGGCCGCGAAATTGATTTCAATGTGCCTTTCCTGGAACAAATAAAATCGCTTTGGCGCGAGGTTCCCGATATTGCGCTATTGAATATAAATCCGGTGAACAGCGAATACTGCAGTATTACGGAAGGCAACAAAAACTGCTACTTGGTTTTCGGCGGGGACTTCAACGAAAACACGCTTTACTCCACTTATATTTTCCACAGCAAAGAATCGCTCGACACTTACTGGGTGCAAAAAAGCGAATTGAATTACGAAACCGTGGACTGTATCAGCTGTTCCCAGCTTATGTACAGCCGCTATGCGGAAAGCTGTTACAACTCCGCTTTTCTTTTTAACTGCGTGAACTGCCATGACTGCTTGGGCTGCGTAAATATGAAAAACGCCGCTTACTGCATTTTTAACGAACAATATTCGAAGGAGGAATATGCGGCCAAGCTTAAGGAGTTGGATTTGGAGAGCGCCGCAGGCGTGGAAGAACTGCGCAAAAAATTCCAAGCCCAGATGATGAAATATCCGCGCAAGTTCGCTCGCAACCTGCATGCAATTAATTCCACCGGCGACAATCTCGAAGAAACCAAGAATTGCCGCGAGTGTTTCGACGTTTTCGGCGGCGCCGAGGATTGCGCGCATGTCTGGCTCGCCTATTCGAGCGTCAAGGACTCCATGGATGTTGACCGCGTAGGCATGAATACCGAACTGGGCTACGATTGCTCAACGATCTATCCCGGCAGCAAAGTTTTCTTTTCGCGGTTCACTTTTTCTTCGCACGATATCTATTATTCATACAACAGCCATAACTCTTCCTATTTGTTCGGCTGCGTGGGTTTGCGCAATAAACAGTACTGCATTTTGAACAAGCAATATACAAAAGAAGAGTACGAAGCGCTCGTGCCGCGCATCATTGAGCATATGAATACGAAGCCCTATATAGATAAGAAGGGGAGAGTCTATAAATACGGAGAATTTTTCCCAGTTGAACTTTCGCCTTTCGGCTACAACGAGACGATCGCGCAAGAAATGTTCCCGCTCACGCGCGCGGAAGCCGAGGCCGAAGGTTGGAACTGGCGTGAACCGCAGGAGCGAAATTATGCGCCGACAAAGCGCACAGGCGAACTGCCGGATCGGATTTCAGAAGTTGGCGAAGATATCTCGAATGAGATCATCGAATGCGAACACAAGGGACTGTGCAATGACCAATGCACGGTTGCGTTTAAGATCGTGCCGGCCGAACTCCAGCTTTACCGCAGGATAAAAATCCCTTTGCCGCGCCTTTGTCCCAGCTGCCGGCACTACCGCCGCGTCCGTGCGCGGAATCCGATCGAACTGTGGGAGCGTAAGTGCATGTGTAAAGGAGCTAATAGCGAAGGGCAAATGGCTTATAGAAATCTTACAGAACATTTTCACGGCACAGAATATTGCTCGAATAAATTTGAAACTACTTATGCGCCCGAGCGGCCGGAAATTGTTTACTGCGAAAGCTGTTACAATAATGAAGTCTCTTAAAATAAGAACAGCTGTAGTCCCGCCGTAGTTTAACACGAAGGCGGACGAGGCATGTTACAATGCTGAAATTGCGTAAGGAAACATGCCGATGCCTCGCCAAAACTTTAGTGAAGGCGGGCGAAAGTTGTTATAACAGCGAAGTAGCATGAGTTGATTTATGATATTTAGGATTTATGAAAGAAAAGCGCGCAGCTCTATACGCTAATTCGCACGAATTAGCGTATAGAGCTGAATTACAATAGGGCGGGCAAGCCAGAATGTTGGAATGTTGTTTTGAAGCTCGGATACTTTTCAAACCGGACGAGTTTGTGCTAGCTTCTAGGCTAGAGGTATTTGAAGATGGCTATAAAAGCTCCGGTGAAGATTGAAATTCCCCTGGACAACGGAGAAACCGTATGCGTGACGGTCGGGCAGGATCAGCGTGTATTTATCTAAGGTGCGCGCTCGGTCCAGGCGGCCTTTGCTTTCGACAAGGAATCCTCAACCGAGCTCCGTGTGGAAATCAGCCGTCCGGCGGATCGCAACCTGCACATCGAACTCTCTCCGCAGGAAAAGGGCATGGACACATGGTACGGGAGAACAGCCTCTCACCGTCCGGATGTCGGGGTGGAGTTCGAACCCAAGAGGCGTCGTTTTAATTTCACCGCTCGCGGCGTGCTGCGGTTGGGATCGACGCGGAATACGCAGCCGACCAACGACCTTGGTGAAATCGTCATGCCCGATCCGCGGCCGCCCATCATCGTTCCCGTGCTTTCGCCGGGGCAGCCTTCGCCGTATTCGTCGTCCTGAACATCATCCGCCTGCTCTCCGAGCGGGCTTTTTCTTGCATCCGAATAGCGCACTACAAATGCCTGCCTGCCGGCAGGCAGGCGCCCATCCGAATTGTTGACAATATTGAAAACTGATAATTAAAAGTTAGAAATTACTCCAGGTGTATCTGCTTCCGGAATTCGTCTAGCTTGGCGCGGAGCGCGGGATACTTTTTGAGCGTGGAGTCGGTTTCGAGGACGGAGAGGGCGGCGGCGCGGCTGGTTCGAATCAGTTCAACATCCTGGAGGCCGCGCATGGCGATGTCAGGCAAGCCGGTTTGCTTTTGGCCGATGAATTCGCCGGGACCGCGGAGCTTTAAATCAATTTCTGCGAGCTCGAAACCATTTTTGGCTTCAACAATGGCCTTCAGCCTTTCGTTTACGGTTTTTGTACTCGAGTCTGTAAAAAGCAAGCAGAAAGATTGATGCGCGCCGCGGCCCACGCGTCCACGGAATTGGTAAAGCTGGGCCAGGCCAAAGCGGTCAGCGCCCTCAATCATCATAATTGTGGCATTTGGCACGTCCACGCCTACTTCGATTACGGAAGTGGAGACAAGCACATTCGTATCCTTATCTTTAAACTCGCGCATGATTCGTTCTTTTTCCTTCGGTTTCATCTGGCCGTGGAGCATGGCGACTTTAAAATCGGGAAAAATCTGTTTGGCCAATTTTTCGTATTCTTCTTTTACAGCTTTCACATCCCAAAGGAGCGCGGATTTACGCGGATCAAAACGCGGATACTCGCGGATATTTTTATCCGTCTCTGGGCCGTCTGAATCTGTTTGAGGTGGATCAATGCGCGGGCAGATCACAAACGCCTGGCGGCCTTTTTTGAGTTCGCCGCGGATCACTCCGTACGCTTTCGTGCGGTTTTCCGGCGCCACAATTTTCGTAATGATATTTTTCCGGCCGGAAGGCAGTTCGGTAATCGTCGAGATCTCGAGATCGCCGAAAATTGTAAGCATAAGCGTGCGGGGGATGGGCGTGGCGGACATCGAGAGAAAATGCGGCAGCATTTTCGGCAAAGAGCGAATGGCAGATTGCTTATCGCTGCTATTTGCTATTTGCGATTTGCTATTTGCCTGTAGGGCTGCTCGTTGTTCAATGCCGAAACGGTGCTGTTCGTCCACAATCACGAGGCCGAGTTTTTTGAAGCCTACCGCCTTCTGGATCAAAGCATGCGTGCCGATCACGATCGCCGCCTCGCCGCGGCCGACCGCATCCTGCAATTTATTTTTCTTCATAACCGACTCAACGTCATTTTCGTAAAGAATCCTGGTTGCTCCGGCGGTGAGGAGCGCGACGGTGGGCTGGTCCACCGCGGCGATGCGGCCGAAAAGTTTTTTCATTGTTCCGTAATGTTGGATGGCCAGAACTTCCGTGGGCGCCATGAAAGCGGTTTGGTAGCCGTTACGCGCGGCGACCAAGGCCGCAATTGCGGCCACGACGGTTTTGCCGGAGCCTACGTCGCCTTGGAGCAAGCGATTCATAGGGCGGGGCTTACCGATATCCTGGATAATTTCCCATAACGATCTTTTCTGCGACTCCGTGAGTGCAAACGGCAGTTCGGCAACGATTTTTTTGAGCTCCTCTATATTAATAGGAAGCGGCGGCGCTTTTTCGGCCGCGAGCTTCATTTTTTGGCGAAGATTCAGTATTTGGAGTAGGAATAAGTCTTCGAAGGCGAACCGGCGTTTCGCGCGCAGGGCTTCTTCGATCGAAGGTGGAAAATGAATTGTCCGCAAAGCTTCGTTAATGTCGAGCAAAAGCTCTTCCCTTAACACGCTCTCGGGAATGAATTCCGGCAAGGGTTCAAGGTGCTGCAAAATCGGCTGGACGACGAAGCGGATGCCTTTGGAGGTCAGTCCCCGCGTTTCGGAATAAATCGGCACCAGCCGGCCGGTGTGGCGCGTTTCCTCCCGGCCCACCAATTCATACGTCGGATGCGAAAGATAAAGTTCGTGCTCGGAAACCGTAACTTTGCCGGAGAAATTTGCCAGGCGGCCCGGACGCAGAACGTTTTTAATGTAAGGCTGGTTGAACCAGATGGCGCGGATTTCGCCGGAATCGTCGGCGATGATGGCCTCGACGATGATGAGCCGCCGCTGCCAGGTGCGGCGTACGTCAATGTCTTTGACGACGCCCTGAACCGTGGCCTGTTGGCCGGGTTCGAGATCGGAAATTTTATAAATCTCGGAAAAATCTTCGTAACGGAAAGGGAAGTGCCATAAAAGTTCGCGCACGGAGCGCAACCCCAGTTTCGTGAGCTTGGCCAGGAAACGCGGCCCCAAGCCGGGAATATTCTCGAGCGGTGTGGAGAGGTTGATCACTTGCGGCATAGTATACAGCAAACGATAAAAAAATCCCACCTGGAAAAAGTTGACGCGGAATAGACGAAGCTCTCGCCTCGTCTCCGAGTCGGAGCGGGCGCTCAAATTCATTTGAGCGGCGAACCTTATTGTCCGCCCACCAGGAATCGAACCTGGAACCTTGCGCTTAAGAGGCGCCTGCTCTGCCAGTTGAGCTATGGGCGGGTTTACTGTTTAAAAAAGCTACGCGCGGGCGGTTGTGGATATCTTTTTGTCGAAGTATACTAGATTTGCTATATTAAAAACAAGCTTATGGCAGACCCACAAACGGTTGTTTCACGGTCCCCGTCGCATTTAAAAACCTGGGGGCTGATTATTGCCGCCTTGGTTTTGCTTGCGGCGATTTTAATTTACGTATTCACGCGGCCAGAGGCCGAACCCGCTCCGGCCGATAAAACGGCGGCGCAAGCCGAAGAGCCCTCGGCCGAACTCGGCGCCGAAGTTTATAATAAAGCCAATAATCCGCTCGCGGACAAATTGCCAGGCTCCGGCGCTTCGGTACCAAATCCCTTGGAAGGCAGCTACCGCAATCCATTTGAATAAAAAAACATGAACCAATCTTTATTCCGGCGCGAACTTTTTATTTCGATCCTCGTGATCCTGATCGGTTTCTTTTTTGCCTTTGCCGTCTTAGTCAAAGCGGAAACGAACGGCGAAGAGGAAATTTCCGGCATCACATTCCCGGTGGCTGAACTGGGAAATTGCGGCAGTAAAGCGGAGTGCCAATCTTATTGCGACAACCCGGCGAATATGGAAGCCTGTATCGCGTTTGCCGAAAAGAACGGGCTTATGAATAAGAGTGAAGTTGCCCGGGCAAAAAAATTTGCGGGGAAACTGCAGCAGGGCGCAGGGCCGGGAGGATGCAGTTCGCCGGCTGCTTGCGATCGCTACTGCAGTAATATCCAAAACATCGAAGCCTGCGTCACTTTTGCCGAACAGAACGGCATTGATGACGACCACGTGCGCGAAGGCAAGAAAATGGCGGCATATTTGAAGTCCGGTGGGACAACCCCGGGTGGCTGTACATCGCGCGAGAGTTGTGAAGCTTACTGCGAAGATTTTTCGCATGCGGAAGAATGCCTCACTTTTGCCGAAAAAACCGGCCTGGGTCCAGCTTCGGCGCCGGGGCGAATAGGCACGGGTGGCGAACCCGGGCCGCGGCCGGAAGATTTGCGGCGGGTGATGCAGCTTGCGGCCAAGGGAGAAACCCCCGGCGGCTGCAAATCCAAAACCGAGTGTGAATCCTACTGCCGCGCACCGGGCCATTTCGAAGAATGCATCACGTTTGCCGAGAAAGCCGGTTTCATGAAGCCGGAACAAGCGCAAGCTTTCCGACGCACCGGCGGCAAAGGACCGGGCGGTTGTGATTCCAAGGAAGCTTGCGAGGCATATTGCAACGCGCCCGCGAACCGTGAAGCTTGTTTCAGGTTCGCCGAAGAAAACGGTTTGATGAAAAAAGAAGATCTGGAGCAGGCGAAAGAGGGAATGGTGCGGCTTCGCGCCGGCATTGAAGGCGCGCCGCCGGAGGTAGTGGCCTGTTTGAAATCCAGCCTGGGGCCGAATGTGATCGAAGATATTCAAGCGGGCAAGTTGGTGCCGGGGCCGCAAATCGGGGAGCAGGTACGCGGCTGTTTCGAACGGTTCGGCGAATCGCACAGCCCGCGCGCCGCTTTTGCCGAAGCTCCACCTGCAGTTTTAACTTGTCTTAAGGAAAAATTAGGCAGCACCTTCGCCGATATCCAAAGCGGAAAAACCATGCCGACGCCAGAGATGGGCGATGCGATGCGAGTTTGTTTCCAGAGCATGCAATTGCGCGAGGGCAGGGGCTCCAGCCAAGGCGGAGGGATGCAGGGTTCTTCCGGAGGGTTCGTTCGTACAATGCCCGCCGAAGTAGTTTCATGTCTTAAAGAAAAATTGGGAGATGGATTAAGCCGGCTGGAAGCGAGCGGCCACGAAGCTCTGACCTTGGAACAACGGGAGAGCATGAAAGTTTGCTTTGAATCTTTCCGGCCGGATGGAAGCGGGGCTGGAAGTCCCGGGATGATGCCGGGAGCCGGAGCGCCGCCTCCAGGCATGATGGGACCGCCGCCCGCGGGAGTCCAGCCGCAAGCGCCGCGGATGGCGATTCCGGCAGAGGTTATCACTTGTCTCAAGAGCACCGTGAGCCCCGAAGCTGTGGAAAAACTTTTATTGGGCAGCGAGCCTTCGCCGGAAGTCCAGCAAAAATTGCAAGCTTGTTTCGAATCTTTGCGCAACCAATTCCCGATCATACAACAAGCTCCAACTCAACAGTTCCAAGCACCGCCGCCTGCCGATACACAGCAACCCCCGCCGATCTTCCAGCCGCCCACCGATATTCAACCCCCACCGCCCGATGCCACCGGTGCAAGCGGCGGGTTTATACTGGAGCCGTTTGCGAGGTTTATAAGAGCGCTTTTGAGGTAGGCGACTTGCTAGGCGGCGAACCCCCAACAGCTGGTTCCCCGCCTATTTTGCAGCGTCCCCGGCAAGAGTCGAACGTCGCTCGCAAAACTCGCTCCCTCAAAACCCTAGGTTTTGAGTCCGGTCGCTTTAAGCGACCGCATTCCTACACGGGAGGAACCTTATACTTTCCTCCCGACCCCTCTTTCGGTTCGAATCTCTCCTCGTGTGCCCTCGGAGGGATTCGAACCCCCAACAGCTGGTTCGAAGCCAGCCGTGATAACCATTTCACCACGAGGGCAGAATATATAGATAGTAAGCATAGCCGATTTAAAAACGTCTCACAAGATGGTAGAATCAAGTTGTATAAGCTCGAAGCACGAAATTCGAAACAAATTCCAAATGAAAAAAACAAACAAAAATTTCAAAACCCTTTCGGATTTCGAAATTCGAAATTCGAATTTTTAAAAAAATGAGCACTTCCTTGTTTTTTATTTTTTATCTGGCCATCCTCCTGTTTTCCGTGATCATTCACGAGATTTCCCATGGCTACATGGCTAAGCATCTTGGCGATCCCACGGCTGAAGCCGCCGGTAGGCTGACCTTGAATCCAATCGCGCACATCGATCCGTTCGGTTCGATTATCCTGCCTCTGCTTTTCTATTTTTCCGGCCTGCCGGGTTTGGCTTGGGCGAAACCGGTTCCGTACAATCCGAATAATTTGTACAAGGATTTCAAGTACGGTCCTTTGAAAGTCGCGCTTGTGGGGCCGCTTTCGAATATTTTTCTTTTAGTCGTTTTTGGTTTACTCGCCCGGGTGGCGGTTGCTTACGGCGCCGCGCCTTTCGCGCTCTTCTTCGGATTGGTCGCGCTCGTAAACGCGCTCCTCGCAATCTTCAATCTCGTTCCGATTCCGCCGTTGGACGGTTCGAAAATCCTGCCGCTCATCATTCCTGGTTTTGACGTCGAGCGGATCGGCTTTATGGGAATTTTCCTCGTTTTCGCTTTCGTTTATTTTTTCTCTTCGATAATTTTCTACTTGGCCTCGCATCTTTTTGCTTTTGTTGCCGGCGGCGGCGCAACAGCCCTAATGTGCACGAGCGGGCTTTTAAGTTCTGCCTGTTTTTGATTTTTTAATAAAAATTTTGTATAGTATTCCCGTGTCTTGGCGGCCCCTCCCACCTTCGGTGCGCCTCACCGAGATGGCAGGCACGGAGCTGTCGGGACTCGCAACCCTGCGTTTCCGGTTTTTTAGGAAACCACAATCGGTTCACCGGATGACGCAGGCAATCATAAGTTTTTAGGATTGGAGATCCTCCATCCCATAATGCGGAGGACCGTGTGTCCGACGGCATCGGCAGCTCCTTAAAAACACACTCGTGCGGGCGCTTAGCTCTCCCCAGGGTCGCGCCCGCATGCAATCATCTATGGGTTCCGTTTTTCGGAACCCGTTTTTATTTTTTCATAATTTCCTTTTCGTGCGATAATAAAAATGTCCGAACTTTCGGGCATACAACTAGGGGAGTAGTCGAACGGTCTTCACGAAGAAGACTGGCGCGGTTCGCGATTCTCTCCCTGGCGGGCGGCTTTTGCTAGCCGTCCGCGCGCAATCATCCATTCATCCAAGCCCTCGAAGGAATTTCGAGGGCTTAACCATTGTGGATAAATGGCTTGCCAAGCTTGCCCGTAAGTGAGATGATAAGTTTAGCACCGAAGGAGGTGTCACTTGACCAACACAACCACAACGAAACGCGGCGCGCCCGTGACGGCGAATTCGAAGAAGAAGATCACCCCGCGCACCGCGGCAACGACCTCGACCTAAGCTAGTCCGCTGAAGGTCGGCGTCTGAGCCGAACCCGCAGGTTTGGCCTGCGGGACGCCATCATTTGGACTCATTCCTCGTCCGCCCCTTATCCCAACGCCTGGCCCTTTATGGACCAGGCGCATTTGTTTCTGTGCATGCTAAGATAAATCCAAAGTTCCAAAGCCATGAAAAGCGAAGGTGGATTCGAAATTTATGAGAAAGTGCCTGCGGGAGGCCCTGAGTGGACTACCCGGCGGGAGAATGAAGCACTTAGGGAATTAGAGCCGGCGGAAAAGATTTTCGGCCACAGCTTTTTGCGCGAGTGGCAGTTTTTAAATAAAGAAGGCGAAGAGTGGGAAGCTTTTGCCGCGAACCCTGCCGGCCAGCGCTATTTGAGTCAGCGGATCGCGGCGCGTGAGAAAGCTTATAAAAGAACCCTGGAAGAATTCACCCGGGAGTTGACCGATCTCGCAAACCGGCATCCCGATAAGCTGGAAATATTTTTCGAAGCATATGCGGAGAGAGCGGCGGCTTTCGAGCGGCCGGAGCAAACCGAGTCGGAAGCTAAAAAAGAAGCGACCGGCAAAATAATCAATAGTTATAAAAAAGGAGTACCGGGCGCGGGGCCGGATTTTCTGGCTGGAATATTAAAACAGCGAGAATTGGAAATTAAAACTGCCAAGGAAGCGCTTAAGCCTGAATTCGAAACCTACCGCGAAAAGTTGATTGCGGAATTGACCGCCGCCTCCAAGGAAGGCGCCCGCTCCGACTCGGAGACGAGGCGAGAACCTCGCCCGGATTCCGGGCGGCAAGCGGCGGAGCGAAAACAGATACCGGTTTCCGCGGAAATAGTGAAAGAGCGGCTCCTAAATTTACGGATAGTTTTTGTGGACGAAATTGCGGTTGATTTAAAGGAAGCCTGGGGTGATTATGCGAAACTCGCGAACACAGTTCGCATTTCAACCAGAGTCCCGCGCGCAGAGCGCTGGCGAGTTTTCGTGCATGAAGCTTTGCATGCGGTTTCCGGCCAAGTTGAAGTTGCGGCGGAAAGCGCAGGTTCGAATAATCATAATTTTGTTTTTCATGATCAGATAAAATTCGGCCTGCACTTTGACAAAGCCGATCGTCCGGGCCCGAGCTACTTGAGTTTATGGTGGTTAAATGAAGCGGTGACGCAAAATTTGACCGATCGTTTTGCCGGGCAAGGCAAGGAAAGTGTCGAGCAAAAACTCGCCGCCCTGCTCGTTTCAAAAGGTGTGCCGGCGGAGCTCTTCGAAGCCGCTTACTTCGAAAATTATGAAGCAAAACCACGGGGTGAGCATCGATTGCCCCAGACCAAGCGCTTATTTGAGGCAGCAGATAAGATCTTCGGCCAGGGATTTTTAATGCAGCTCGACCATTACCTTCGCATGAAATCCCGCGGCGTGGACAAAAAGGACCGGAAATATGTAATTGCTTCAATTATTCTTGAGTGGCAGGATCGCGGCGATCAGTTCCCGCAAATGGTCAGGGCGCTTTCGGAATTCGACTTCGAGGGTTTAAGAAGCAGGCGGCAAGACAAACGAAGAAAATAGTTTGACAGCTGAACGGGTTTTGTTTTACAATTGCTAGCGCTGCTTGAACCCATTTCAAGAATACGTTCTAGCCGCGTTGCGAGGGATTTCCTATCTCCCGCAAGGCATAGCGAGGAAGCTGTAGTTGGTGCTACAGCGACGCAGCTATAACGTAGCGGGAGAGGAAATAGCCGCAACCCCTGGGGATAGGGCCAATTCTTCCCAGCCCAGCGTCGCTCCTCTTCGCAGTGCGTAAAGCACAGCTTCATCGTTGCTCCTTGCGCTAGAAGGAATTGGCCGCTATCGCGGCCGAAAGTATTCTTGAAATGGGTTCATTAGGCAGTTTATCGTTACATGCCAACAGTCAGGCAATTGATCAAACACGGACGGCATTCGCACAAGGCGAAATCGAAAGCGCCGGCTTTGTCGTTCTATTTTAATACGCTCCAGAACCGTCCGGTTGATTCAACCTCGCCCTTTAAGCGCGGCGTGTGCCTTAAGGTTTTCACGCAGACTCCTAAAAAACCGAACTCGGCTTTGCGCAAAGTTGCCCGCGTGCGGCTTACAAACGGCATGGAAGTTACCGCTTATATTCCGGGCGAAGGACATAAGCTCAGGAGCACTCGATCGTGATGATCCGCGGCGGCCGCGTACCGGACCTTCCGGGCGTGCGCTATCATTTCGTCCGCGGCGTACTGGACACGACGGGCGTTGAAGGCAGAAAGCAGCAAAGGTCAAAGTATGGAACAAAGCTGCCGAAGAAGTAAAAAGTGTCAAGTATCAAGTGTCAGGTATCAAGATTACACATGCCTCATGACACATGACACCTAAGATAAACAGTTATGAGAAAAAAGAGAGTTTACAAAAAACATTATAAAGCTGATTCAATGCATGACCGCATTGATTTGGGCCGCTTCATTAATTATGTGATGCAGGCAGGCAAGAAATCTACTGCGGAACGCATCGTTTACGACGCTTTAACGCAAATCAAAAACCAGACCAAAGAAGAGCCGCTCGCGGTTTTTGAGCGCGCGCTCACGAATGCTTCGCCCTTGCTCGAAGTTGCCTCAAAACGGGTAGGTGGCGCGAATTACCAGGTGCCGCGCGAGGTTCGCCCTGAACGCCGTTTCGTTTTGGCTTGCCGCTGGATCATCGGCGCCGCGCGTTCGCGCAAAGGCAAGCCGATGGCGCAAAAACTGGCCGATGAGCTTATCGCCGCGGCCAAGAATGAAGGCACTGCGATCAAAAAGAAACAGGACACGCACCGCATGGCGGAAGCGAACCGGGCGTTCGCGCACTTTGCGAATTAAATTCGAAGCACGAAGCACGAAATTCGAAAAATGATTAAAGCAGTAAATTCGAAATCGTGTTTAATATTTAGAATTTAAATTTTTAAGTATCGTTTCGAATTTCGACATTCGAATTTAGGATTTTAACATGCCCAGACTTTATCCGATCGAAAAAATTAGAAATATCGGAATCATCGCCCATATCGATGCCGGCAAAACCACCGTTTCCGAGCGGGTGCTTTTTTATACCGGCGTTGCGCACAAAATCGGCGAGGTGCATACGGGTGATACGATCATGGACTGGATGGAACAGGAACGCGAGCGGGGGATCACGATCACTTCCGCCGCGACGACCGCATTTTGGACACCGACTTATGCGAAGAGCGACAAGGCGCAAGAACATCGCATTAACCTGATTGATACGCCTGGCCACATTGATTTCACCGTTGAAGTGAAGCGTTCGCTCCGAGTCCTGGATGGTGCAGTGGTGGTATTCGACGGCGTGGCCGGAGTGGAGCCGCAATCGGAAACCAACTGGCATTATGCGGACGAATACAAAGTTCCGCGCGTCTGCTTCATTAATAAGCTTGACCGCATGGGCGCCAATTTTGAAAAAAGTTTTGCTTCCATTTTAGACCGGCTCACGCCGAACGCGGTTCCGATCCAGCTGCCGATCGGCATTGAAGGCAATTATCAGGGCGTCATCGATCTTTTGCGCGAGCAGGCTTTTGAATTCCAAGGCGAGCACGGCGAGCGCATTGTCGAAATCCCCATTCCGGAAAACCTGAAAGCCGCCGTAAAGGAGGCACGCCACACGCTCGTGGAAAAAATCGTGGATACGGACGATGCTTTGATGTCCCGTTATTTGGAGAACCACGAAATTGGTTTGCCGGAATTAAAGAGCGCTTTGCGCAAGGCGACGATCGAGAACACAATTGTGCCGGTCTTGTGCGGCTCGGCCCTCAAAAACAAAGGCGTGCAGTTCGTGCTCGATGCCGTGATCGATTATTTGCCTTCGCCTTTAGATTTGCCTCCGGTAAAAGGGTTAGATCCCAAAACAGGAGTGGACATTTTTCGTTCGCCCGACGATGCCCAGCCTTTTTCCGGCTTGGCCTTCAAGATTGCAACCGATCCTTATGTGGGTACGCTCACGTATTTCAGAAATTATTCCGGAGTGCTGAAGCGCGGTTCTTATGTTTTAAATGCGACCAAGGGCGAACAGGAGCGTATCGGCCGCGTGGTTAGGATGCATGCGAACCAGCGCGAAGAAGTGGAAGAAGTTTATGCGGGCGAGATCGCCGCAATTGTGGGCTTGAAGAACACGACGACGGGCGACACTTTGGCTGCGCCCGAAGCTCCGCTTATTTTGGAAAAAATCATCTTCCCCGAACCGGTGATTGGCATTCGGATCGAGCCGAAGACCAAAGCCGACCAGGAAAAAATGGGTGTGGCTTTGCGTCGGCTCTCCGAGGAAGATCCGACTTTCCGCGTGAAAGGGGACGAGGAGACCGGCGAGACCATCATTCAGGGCATGGGCGAGCTCCACCTCGAGATCATCGTGGACCGCATGAAGCGGGAATTTAACGTGGAGGCTAATGTCGGCCGCCCGCAGGTTGCTTACAAAGAAACCGTGACAAGCGAAGCCGAAGCGGAAGGCAAGTACATCCGCCAGTCCGGCGGCCGCGGACAATACGGCCATGTTTGGGTGAAGGTGCGTCCGCTTGAGCGCGGCAAGGGCTTTGAATTCTCAAATGCGATTAGGGGCGGCAGTATCCCGCAGGAATTTATTCCGGCGGTGGAAAAAGGCGTGAAGGAGGCGATTGATAGGGGCATCCAGGCCGGTTATCCGGTCGTGGACGTCGAAGCCGAGCTTTTCGACGGTTCTTTCCATGAAGTCGACTCTTCAGAGGCGGCCTTTAAGATCGCCGGCTCCATCGCTTTCCAGGAAGCCGCAAGGCGCGCCAAACCCGTAATTTTGGAGCCGATCATGAATGTGCAGGTCTTAGTTCCGCAGGATTTTTTGGGGGAAGTTACCGGAGATTTGAATTCGCGGCGGGGAAGAATTGAAACTTTGGGCGATCGCGGTACGGTGAAGGTAATTGACTGCAAAGTGCCGCTTTCCGAAATGTTCGGCTATGCGACCCAGATTCGTTCGATGACGCAGGGGAGAGGAAGCTTCACGATGGAATTTTTTGCGCACGAACCGGTGCCGAAAAATATCGAACAACAAATTATCGAAGGGAAGCGGAAGTGAACCGGCAACTTGCGCTGGTTCGCTCATCCGGTGTGAACGCGCGCCGGATTTTTTTCGCGAAAAAACTTTGTCCTTGCCAAGGCAGGCGGTATCCTTTATATTTTTTAAATAGTACGAGGGAGGAGATGAAGTGGTCATCTTGCTGGTGGTCAATTACGAGAATCGTGCCATGCTCCAGAATCTTCTCCGCGGTCTTCCCGGAAAAGTTGTGGCGGTTACTTCACTGCGGGGGGCCGAAAGAAAATTCGATGCCCTGTCGGAAGTCGACGTGATAGTGCTGCAGCCCTGCATTGCGAGCTCTACTCCGAATACGGCGGAGTTCATAACGGACATAAAGCGAAAGGGGTTCTCCGGTAAGATCGTCGTCGTCTCCGACAACATAGGCCAACGGGGCACGCTTATCCGTGCAGGGTGTACGCAGGCTTGCAGTCCGTGCAACCTTTTCTGCACGGTCCTCGACGCTACCTTGGGACCGACTGCGACAGTCATCCGCTAGAGTCGTTTTCTACGGCCCTTTTATTTTCGCCTTCATTTGGATTTTGAAATATAAGGCGAAAATACCCTGCCGCCCCTTGGGGCGAGCCTCGCCGCAGGCGGGAGCTGTGTCGAGGGGTTGCTTACTTGGACATTTGACAGCCCGGCCGCCGTACCTTACAATCTGTAATTGTCGGAAAACAGCCTTGAGCTTTGAGGTTTCAGCTTTTAGAAAACGGCGCTAAAAGCCAAAAGCTAACACCTAAAAGCTTATAAAAAAAGCATGGCGGAAAAAGAAAAGTTTTCACGGGCGAAACCTCACGTGAATGTGGGGACAATCGGGCACGTTGACCACGGCAAGACAACCTTGACCGCGGCCATTACGCATGTGCTCTTTAAGAAAGGTCTGGCGAAAAAGGAGGAAGGAGTCGATCAGATTGACAATGCGCCGGAAGAAAAAGCGCGCGGCATTACGATCGCTCTGCATCATTCCGAATATGAATCGGAAAAACGCCACTACGCGCACATTGACGCGCCAGGGCACGCCGACTACATCAAAAACATGATCACGGGCGCCGCCCAGATGGATGGCGCGATTTTAGTTGTCGCGGCTACGGATGGCCCGATGCCGCAAACGCGGGAACATGTGCTTTTGGCTCGCCAGGTAGGCGTGCCGGCTATCGTGGTCTTCTTGAACAAAGTTGATCAAGTTGACGATCCGGAGTTGGTGGACTTGGTTGAATCCGAAGTCCGCGAACTTTTGAAGAAATATGAATTTCCTGGAGATCAAGTGCCGGTAATTCGCGGTTCGGCCTTAAAAGCCTTGAATTCTGCTTCGCTTGACGATGCGGATGTAAAGCCGATTCTCGATCTCGTGAAAGCCTTGGATGATTTCATCCCGGAGCCTGTGCGCGAGCTCGATAAGCCGTTTCTGATGCCGATCGAAGACATTTTCTCGATTGAAGGACGCGGCACGGTTGTAACCGGGCGCGTTGAGCGCGGTAAGGTGAAGGTAAACGAAGAAGTGGAAGCGGTTGGCCTGCGACCGACGCAAAAGACGGTCGTAACCGGCATTGAAATGTTCAACAAACTCCTGGATGAAGGCATGGCGGGCGACAACGTCGGTATCTTACTCCGCGGGCTTAAGAAAGAAGATGTGGAGCGGGGACAAGTAATCGCGAAGCCTGGTTCTGTGACCCCGCACACCGAATTTGAATGCGAAGTCTATGTGCTGTCCAAAGAGGAAGGCGGCCGGCATACGCCATTTTTCGCCGGTTATAAGCCGCAGTTCTACATCCGCACGACTGACGTAACTGGCGAAGTAATTTTGCCCCAGGGCACGGAAATGGTCATGCCGGGGGATACGATTAAGCTCACAGCTAAACTCATCTCACCCGTGGCCTTGGAAGAAAAGCAAAGGTTCGCCGTCCGCGAAGGCGGCAAAACGGTTGGTGCAGGCGTGGTCACTAAAATCATTAAGTAAGGATATTAGCCACTGGGGTTTAGCCAATAGGGTGAACCCTAAACCCAAAACCCTAGACCCTTAAAACATGACCAAGAAGAAGGAAGCCGAAGTACCTCAAAAATTACGCCTGCGCATCCGAGCTTACGATCACAAACTGATCGATAACTCCGCCCGGCAGATCATTGATACCGCCGAGCGCAACGATGCAAGAATCGTGGGACCGATCCCATTGCCCACGGAAATCAAGCGGTATACGGTGAATCGCGCGACCTTCAAGTACAAGGACCATCGCGAGCAGTTCGAGCTGCGGGTCCACAAACGCCTGATCGATATCATGAATCCTTCGGCTAGGATTATCGAATCGCTCACGAATTTAAATCTGCCGGCCGGAGTGGATATTGAAATCAAAATAGTTTAATTTCAATTTAAATTAAGATAGTTTAAAGCAAGTGTAAGTAAGTAAAACAAAAAATCCCGTGTGAGGCGGGTTTTTTGTTGTAAGAAGTCATCCCTCGACGCTGCTCAGGATGAAAAAAATCATTGCCAAGCTCAAAATTCAATGCTAGGGTTAGCCTATGCGCCAATCCCAACTCTTCACGAAAACCGAGCGGAACGCGCCCCAAGACGAAATTGCTTTAAACGCTCAACTTTTAGCGCGGGGCGGTTTTGTTTATAAGAATTCCGCGGGGGTTTACTCATTTCTACCCTTGGGCTGGCGCGTCATCCAGAAAATTACGCAAATCGTCCGTGAAGAAATGAACGCCATCGGCGGCGTGGAAATGTTCATGCCGGCATTAATAGATAAAAAATATATGGAAATGACTGGCCGTTGGGATATCAGCATTGATTTTCAAACAAAGAGTAGGTACGGAGGCGAATTCGCTTTGGGCTGGACACACGAAGAATTGTTAACCGAAGTTGTTACTAAATATATCAGCTCTTATCGCGATTTACCCTTCTCCGCTTACCAAATTCAGACAAAATTCCGGGATGAGAAACGGCCAAAATCAGGCATCCTACGAGGCCGGGAATTTATGATGAAAGACCTTTATAGTTTTCACCAGAGCCAAGCTGATCTGGACCGTTTTTATGAAAAGGTAGCAAAAGCTTATGCAAAAATTTTTGAGCGCTGCGGATTTAAAGCAATTTATACGCTCGCGGCCGGGGGAGATTTTACAAAAAGCTATACGCACGAATTCCAGGTTCTCGCGCCTGTCGGAGAAGATACGATATTCTTATGCGAAAAATGCGATTACGCTGAAAACCAGGAAATATCTGAACTTAAGGATGACTCGGGGTGTACCAAATGCGGCGGCAAAATAAAAGAAGCAAAGGCGATTGAGGTTGGGAACATATTCCCCCTCGGAACCAAGTTTTCGGAAGCCTTCGATCTCAAATTTCTCAATGAAAAAGGCGAGAAAGAGCTGGTAGTTATGGGGTCTTACGGTATCGGCATCGGCCGCTTAATGGGTACGGCGGTAGAGCTTTTTCATGACGACCACGGCATCATCTGGCCCAAAGCGATCGCGCCGTTCGCGGTGCATTTGATCGAGCTTGAGGGCGGCAAAGGTGAAGAGATTTATCACGATTTACAAAAACGGGGCGTTGAAGTACTGTATGACGAAAGAACGCTTTCCGCAGGCGAAAAGTTCGCCGATGCTGACCTTTTGGGCATCCCAGTCCGCTTGGTCACGAGCGCGAAGACGGGAGAGAAGCTCGAGCTAAAATTGCGGAATGAATCAGAAGTAAAGCTTATGACCTTGGACGAATTAAGCAACCAATTATGATGATTTTCAGCCATTTTTTAAGGGATTTGGGCATAGACCTTGGCACCGCCAATTCGCTAATTTATGTGCGCAACCGCGGGCTTGTGATTAACGAGCCGTCGGTGGCGGCCGTAAATACCAAAACCAATCATATTCTTGCTGTTGGCGAAGAAGCGAAAAAGATGCTGGGACGGACACCGGCACATATCAATGTCGTGCGTCCGCTCGTGAACGGCGTGATTTCGAACTTTGAAATGACACAGGAGATGTTGCGGCACTTTTTGCGCCGCCTGCAGGGCAAAGCGATGTTCTCGGGCTACCGCCGCGCGATCTTGGCGATCCCCAATAATTTGACCGAAGTCGAAAGAAAGTCCGTGGAAGACGTGGCCTTGAATGTCGGCTGCACAAAAGTTTACTTAGTTGAAGAACCGGTGGCGGCCGCTTTGGGGGCGAACCTGCCGATCGACACGCCGACCGCCAATCTCGTTATTGATATCGGTGGCGGCACGACCGATATCGCCGTAATCTCGATGGGTGGTACCGTGGTCTCGAAGACCCTGAAGGTGGCCGGCGACAAATTGAACGAGGACATCATGCGGTTCGTGCGCGATGAATTCAAACTTGTGATCGGAGAGCCGACAGCCGAAATGGCGAAGATCGCCGTCGGTTCGGCCGCGCCGATCGACAGCCGCCTCGAGATCCCGATCCGCGGACGCGATTTAAGCACGGGCTTGCCGCGCGAAGTCATGATCAAAAATAACCATATACGCATGGCCATTGGCAAATCCCTGCGTTACATCGTGGATTCCATCCATGAAGTGATCGAATCGACCCCGCCCGAACTCGCGGGCGATACCTTGAAGCAGGGAATTTGTCTTTGCGGCGGAGGAGCCCTTTTGCGCGGCTTGGACCAGGTGATCGAAAAAGAAACGGGGGTCGCGACCCAGATCGCCGAGGATCCCTTGACCTGCGTGGCCCGCGGCTTGGGGCAAATCGTGGACAATTTCGATCACCACCGCGAACTTTTGGATAATCCCTTGAAACCGCTCGTGATCAACCTCTAATGATCCCGTTAGAAATCACGCGAATAAAATTTCAAATTACAATGGGATATCACCTTAAATCAGAAATTGCAACAGTCGTTTTGTCGGAAGTCTTATTTCTAACGGGATGAGCTATGCGCTTAAATGTCTTGCTTCCAATTGCGCTCGCGGTTCTAAGCCTTATTCTAATCTTTAATTTCCCGACCGCCAGCAAATTCCAGCGCGCGCTTTCTTTAGGCGCCGGCGGCGAGGCGGACTATGCGACCAAGTTGCGGATCGAAAACGACGCTTTGCGCGCGGAACTAGCGCTCCTCCAAAGCATCAAGGACAGATTGCCTGTAGCGAACGCCAAGTTTCAAACTGCTTTGGTTTACTCTCGTTATCCCTTTAATTTCAAAAAAGAATTCGTTATTAATGCTGGCGCAAATTCGGGGGTTGCGCCCGGAGCAGCCATTCTTATAAGCGGCGGTGGAGCCGAATCTTTGTTCGTGGGCAGGGTGAAAGATGTCTACGAAACGACCGCTGTCGTCCAAACGATTTTCGATGCCGGAGCCCAGACAGCCGTGCGGGTAGGTAATTCCGGAGTAGAAGCGCTCTTGAAGGGCGGCAATGAGCCGACCGTGATTTTAATCCCGAAGGAAGCGGTAATCCAAGCTGGCGACCCTGTCTACGTCGTGGAAGCCGGCGCGCCTTTGGGGATCGCGGTGGGCTCCATTGGCGAGCTTAAATTCTCGAGCGATCAGTTTTTTAAAGAAGCGACCCTGCGTTTGAGTTATGACCTGCCCGCCATCGAGGTCGTGAACGTCGAACTTAAATAATGCGTTCGAAACTTATTTTTACCGGTTGCCTGGTGCTCGTTCTGGGAACCGCTTTGCAGGTTTTAAGTCTAGGGTGGCTTGGCTGGTCGGCGGATTTCGTGCTTATCGCTCTCCTCGCTTTTGGTCCGTGGGCGCGCTTCAAGGAATTTATTTTGTTTTTACTCATCGGAGCCGCGGTTTTAAGCTGGCGGCCGGGAGTAAGCTACGAAATTTTGCTCGTCGCCGGCGTGCCGCTTTTCTTCTTTGCGGTGGAAAAAATCTTTCCGTGGCATGTTTGGATAAATTTCATCATCTCCCTTATTCTGGGCACAGTTGTTTTTTATTTGCTCCTGGGCCAGCAGATGATTTTCTTGGAATGGGCAGTTTTACTAAAGGTACTTTTCTTAAATTTGCTTTGGGGCAGCGCGCTCTTCATTTTTTTAGGCCGTAAATTTGCTCCGCGCGGCGAGCGCATGTTTGTCTGATGGACGACAAAGAATTGGTTTTCGAAGAATCATTAAGCAGTGAATGGTCCGGCGACTTCGATGTGGTTGAGGTTCCCTTGAACGAGCGGCCGCTTTTTTTCGTCGGCATCGTGATTTTGGCGCTGGGGCTCATTGTAGGCATCCGCGTGGCTTATTTGGGTATCATCCGCGGCAATTTTTATGCCAAGCGGGCGGAAGCGAATGTAAGCTATGTTCGCCGGATCCCGGCGCCCCGCGGCCTTATCCTTGATGTTCGAGGAAAGGTTCTCGCTGAAAACAGGGCGGTTTTTTCGGCAGCCTTGAATCTGCGGGAATTTTTAAAGCAGAAAAAATACGAGGCAGAAACTTTGAGCGTGATTGAAGAGGTACTTGGGATCCCCCAGGCGGACGTGTTAACCATGATTAAGGATCGGAATTTGGAATTTTTATCCGAACCTCTGTTGCTTACAGCAGAACTTACGCAGCCGCAGATCGTGGCCCTAAAGAGCAAATCACTGCCTACGCTTGCCGTGGTAGACAACTTCCAGCGTGAATACCCCGGCGGCGAAATTTTTTCTTCGATCTTGGGTTATATCGGCCTGCCGACCAAGGAGGATCTCAAACGGAACGCTAATTTGGACGGGCAGGATATGGTCGGCAAAACAGGGCTCGAAAGTTTTTATGACGAACGCCTGCGGGGCAGGCCGGGGGCCGCCGTTAAAACCCGTGACGCTAAAGGGAATATTTTGAGCGAAGAAGAGAAAACCGATGCTAAAATTGGGGCTCCCTTGGAGCTTACGATCGACGCGGAGCTGCAGGAATATTTTTATGAACGGTTTCGCGAAGGGTTAATTTCTCTAGGGAGGACTTCCGGCGTTGGCTTGGCCTTGAACCCCCAAAATGGCGAAATACTTTCACTCATCAATTTCCCGGCTTATGACAACAATATTTTTACTCACTCTGGCAATTCGGAGGCGAAGAAAAACGTGCTCACATCGTCCGCGCGTCCGCTTTTTAATCGGGCGGTGAGCGGTCTTTACTCTCCCGGTTCGACGATTAAGCCTTTGGTTGCTACCGCCGCTTTGACCGAAGGCGTGGTCACGCCGCAGAAGAGCGTTTTCTCGCCGGGGTATTTGGACGTGCCGAATCCTTATGACCCGGACCAGCCCACCAGATTTCTTGACTGGCGTTTTCAGGGCAATGTGAATGCGGCCTCCGCGATTGCGCAGTCCTCGAACGTATATTTTTATGCGGTCGGCGGCGGCGCTTTTGACATCAAGGGCTTGGGAATCTCGCGCCTGCGCGAGTGGTGGCAGAAATTTCATTTGGGCGAAGCAACCGGCATTGATTTGCCCGGAGAGGCCAAGGGATTTCTGCCTTCGCCGGAATGGAAAGAAAAAGCGAGCGGCAAGGCCTGGCTTTTGGGTGACACATATAACGTGGCGATCGGGCAGGGAGATTTGATTATTACCCCCGTCCAGCTTTTGAGCTACATCGGCGCTATGGCTAACGGCGGGAAAATTTGGCGGCCAGTTATTGTGAAGACAGACGAGCACGAGGTCATTGCCGATGTAACTTTTGCTAAGCCCGCGATTGAAGAAGTGCAAAGGGGAATGATCTCTGCGATTACGGCGCCCATGGGCACTGCCCATTTATTGGCCGACTTGCCGATGGCTGTTGCCGGCAAAACCGGAAGCGCACAGATCCAAAACAAAGCTGCGGAAAACGCTTTTTTTGTGGGTTATGCACCCGCCGATCCGGCCTCTGGGCCGCCGCAAATTGCCATCCTGATCCTGGTTGAAAATTCGAAACAAGGGAGTTTAAATGCAGTCCCGATCGCCAAAGACGTACTCCGCTGGTATTACGAGCATCGAGTCAAAAAATAGTATATAATTAAGGCATGGACAGCCTGATGGGGCTTCTGGTCGTCGTCCTCATAATTCTGGCGATAGTGCTCGTTTTCGAGGTCGCAAGCCTATACCGGAAAGTGCGCAAGCTCCGCAAGGTAATTATCGATCTCGAGGGCGACGAAGAAGAAGTCCATGAAGTTGGCAGAAACGGGGATTAATCCCTCACCCTTGAAGCATCTGGTTATGTTTTTCGTTTATCTTTTAAAAGGTCTAAACAGATGAACCAAGGCAGGGAATTCTATATTGGTTTTGCTGAAGATTTAAAAAAGAGAATAGAAAAACATAACCAGGGACTGGTTCAAACAACAAGGAATATGAGACCATTAGAATTGCTGTACTGTGAAATTTATAAATCAAAAAAGGATGCCCTGCTCCGTGAAAAGCGATTGAAGCAATTTGCCAAAGGATTCGCTTCGCTAAAGAGTCGGCTTCGTTATTCAATGCTTCAAGGGTGAGGGATGAGCGAATTCCGCGAAGATGTCGTATCCGGCGATTGGATTATCGTCGCGCCGGAGCGGGCCAAACGCCCGCACGAATTTTTAAAAAAGCGGGTAAAGCGCGTGCCTGCGGATCGCGCGACTTGTCCTTTTGAAAATCTGGAAAAATCCGGGAATTGGCCGCCGATCTTAAGTTGGCCGAACGAGAAAACCTGGCGGAACGTAGTAGTTCCAAATAAGTATCCGGCGCTCAAACACGAAAAGCTGTGCGTGTTTTCGATTCCCAAGGGTCCCTATCATTATTTTGAAGGCGCCGGCCATCATGATTTGCTTATTTCACGCGATCATAAAAAAACCTTGGCAGATCTAACGGTGACGGAGGGAACCGAACTCCTACAGCTCCTACAAAAAAGGTACTTGATGCTCGCGGGGGACAAATGCCTGCTTTACGCTTCGACTTTCTTCAATTGGGGCGAAAGTGTCGGCGCTTCTCTTTACCACCCGCACTATCAGATTTTAACTTTACCGATTATCCCGCCCGATATTTTGCATTCTTTGACCGGATCGCAAAAATATTTTAAAACCCATCGCCGGTGCGTGCATTGCGACATGCTCGCCTTCGAACGCAGGGCAAAATCGCGCGTCGTAGCGGCCGTAAAGGGAGCCGTAGCCATCGCGCCTTATGTTTCGCGCCAGCCATTTGAAATAAGGATTTATCCCACTGCCCACACTCCCTTTTTCGAGAAAACTAGCGAAGCATCTTTGCGCGCGGTCGTTGCGGTTTTGAGGGCAACCCTGCGGAAAATGCGTTCCGGCCTCCGCGACCCGGATTTGAACTTTTTCATTCATACAGCGCCCTTAAAGCAGCAGGAAAAATATGGTTACTATCACTGGCATATCGAAGTTTTGCCCAAAATCACGATCCCGGGCGGCTTCGAGCTTTCGACTGGAATTGATATTAATGTCATTGATCCCGATCGCGCCGCTCGGCTCTTGCGAAAAGCTCAAAGCTAAGGGTAGGCTTAACGAACATGCTAAACCGAATTCTGCGTTTTAAGCTTGTCGCTGGTTTGGGGCTCGCCGCCATTCTCTTTGTGGCGGGCGGCTGGATCTGGGCCTATTTTACCCTGCGGCGCATCGCCCAGCCTTTGATTTTGCACTGGAATGCTTTGATCGGCATTAATCTCGTGGGCGGTTTGAGCGATCTTACAGTCATCGGCATCTTCGGCTTGTCAATTACGCTCGTCAATTTTTTTATTGCCCTTACACTCGAAGAGCGCGACCGGTTTTTGGGCAAGCTCGTGGCCGGAGCCACATTTTTTTTCGGACTCTTGCTTTTTATCACGTTCGCAGCTATTATAGGCGTGAACAGTTAGCTTTTAGGTGTTAGCTTCCAGCTTTTAGTAGCTAAAACCTAAAACCTTGAAGCCCTGCCTGGCGGCAGGCAGGTAAAAGTTATTATGAAATTTGCGGTCATCGAAACGGGAGGAAAACAATATCGCGTAGCGCCTGGGCAGAAAATCCGGGTGGAAAAGCTTGCCGGCGGCGCAGATTCCACCGTGGTTTTTAACCAGGTGCTTTTGCGCGCGGACGGTAACGATATATCCTTAGGCGCTCCTTACCTTGAGGGCGGCAAGGTGGAAGGAAAAATCATCCGCCAAGCCCGCGACCGCAAAAAAATCGTTTTCAAGTACCACTCGAAAACCCGTTACAAGAAAAAGAAGGGCCACCGCCAGCATTTTACGGAGGTGGAAATCACAAAACTTTAAAGGTCATTCGTTTAAATTCGAATTGACATGGCCGGTGAACCTACGGAAGGAGCGATGAACGACGAGAAGGTTTTGGCGGCGCTCGAGGAGTTCCACGAAGCTCAGCGCAAATTGAAGGAAGCGGTGGCCGAATACAACGCGCGCGCCGAAGTCTTTGCGGCGGCGATGGGCGAAAGCATAGAGGAAAATCAGCGGCCGAAACTGCCGGAAGATCTGGAAATTAAGAACAGCGCTTTACGCGAGCGCTTGCGCGATTTGAAATCTACGCAGGGCGGGTACTCGAACCGCCACAGCGGCTCCGAACTTTAAAAACGAACTTAAAAATCATCCCCGGCGCGGGATGATTTTTTCTTTGCTCGTGTTAGGATATATCTACTTATGCACAAGCCGATTTTGCTTCTCTTTGGAGGAATTTCGTCAGAACACGAAGTTTCTGTTATTACGGGGTTGCAGGTTTTAGAGCATGTTGATTTGGCCAGCTATGAACCGCATGTCATTTACGTAGATAAAACCGGCCGGCCTTTTCATCTTCGAAAATTTACAAACCGAAAACAGTTTTTATCCGCGAGACGCGATGAGATTGCGTTCGGCAAAGACAAGAAGGGCGGTTTTGTTAAGTTAGGGGGATGGGGCGGCACTAAAATTTATCCTTATGCCGCCTACTTAGCTTTCCACGGGGGATCAGGAGAAGGGGGCGTCCTGCAGGGATTTCTAGAGGCCTTAGAAATACCTTTTACTTCGCCCGACCAAGAAGCTGCGGCAATTGCAATGAATAAAGAGCTGACGAAACTTGCGATGCGATCTGCGGACATCCAGGTTTTGCCGAGTTTAAGTTTTTACGCCAATGATGTCCGTAAGCACGTCGAGGAATTTTGCCGAAAGGCTGTCAAAGAATTGGGATTGCCTCTGGTTGTAAAACCGGTACATCTGGGCTCGAGCATTGGTATCCGAATTGCTAGCACTGATGTCGAGCTCGAAAAATTTATTCTGGAAGCAGCATTTATTGATAAAGAAATATTGGTTGAACCGTGTCTAGTATCTTTTGTTGAGTACAATTGCTCCGTGCGCCGTATCAATGGAAAGCTTGAAGCGAGCGAAATCGAAAAACCGATCTCTCGAGATGAGATTTTAAGTTTTGCGGACAAATATGAGCGGGGAGGAAAGAAATCCGGTGCAGGCATGGCTTCGTCGGCCCGCGAGCTGCCCGCCAAAATTGGCCAGGAGTTAAAGTTACTGATTCAGGATACCGCTAAGCAAGCTTTTGTGGCTTGTCGAGCGAAGGGGATGATCCGGATAGATTTTATGCATGCGAACGGTAAACTTTATCTCACGGAAATCAACCCGATTCCTGGCTCGATGGCATTTTACCTTTGGGAAGCGAGCGGCATCCCATTCAAGCAGCAAATCACAGATTTGATCGAACAGGCTGTGATTGATGCCCAAAGTTCAGCCTCGTTTCGTCTGGAGTATAAATCCAATATCATCGAGCAGTTCCTTTCTTCAGATTAATAATAAAGATCTGTGAGTTCCGGTTCCAATAACAGCACCCATTCTTGCGGCGGAAATTTTTTCGGCGCGTTTTCAATAAACTCTGAAAGATTTCCGAACAAAGTATATTTCTGCCTGTTTTTTATACCTTGAATGAGATCCGAAGCGAATTTACTTTTAAGGATTGCAGTCTGGTCAGCTTTCGTTCCGAGAATTTCTCCCAAGACAATATTTTTATCTGATTCTTCCGGACCTAATTCGGGAATTCCCGCCATCACAACCAAGAGTTTTTTGTTTTTTTCTCTGGCGAGCGAGCTGGCTGTATTAATTCCGGCTTGGGCGGTTGTGAAGCTGATGTTATAAGAATCATCTATACACTCATAGCCGTAAACCAGGCTTATTTTTTGCCTACGCTCGGGCGGTTCCACCTTTTTCAGCGTATCAACGATGAATTTTTGGGGAATATTTAAAAACTCGGCAACGGTAGCCGCAAAAACTGCATTTGTGTAATTTGAATCAGAGAGTTGGGGTAAATCTGCGGGGCTAAGATAAGTTATTTTATCGCCTACCGCGAACCACCGTTCAGGTGCTGGAATCGGGCCAACCAGGTTATACGTTTCCCGAGTGCTAAACAGCGCGGCGTTTGGTTTTGCATAAAGAAAGATTTCTTTGAGCGTTTTCGCTAGCTTTACCTTGCTGCGGAATCGTTCTAAATGTTGGTCGCCGACGTTCATAATAATCGCGATATCGGGCGGGGCAACTTTACAACTTGCTTTAATTTCTCCTTCGTCATAAGCATCCATTTCTACGATTAACAGCTCGGTGGCCGGTTGGAGTGAGTTTTCTATCCAAGCTGCGATCCCCAGCGTGGTATTTACATTGCCGGGCAACATCTGGGTTCTAAAATTGTATCGAACTAGTTCATAAATGAAATTTTTGGTCGTAGTTTTGCCGAAACTTCCGGCGATACCGATTATTTTTAGACTTTTTTGTTTAGCCACCTTGTTTTCGGCCCGGTTAACAGCTCGCACACGCACAATTTTGTGTACGGGCAAAACCAAGGTGTTGCCCGCTAGCACGAATAGAGGAATTAAGATAAGCCAAACGAATAAAAGAAGTACTTGTTCTCTGGTTTGCAGGTAGAACCAAATTCCCCTCAAAGAAATCAGCCATAGACCCACAGAAGCAACAAAAATTAATTTTGCGCGAGCTGTGTACTTTAGCCGGTCTCGGATTTGAATATTTCTGCGCCAAAAAAATTTGAGCAACCATTTAAGGTAGCGCCGCGTATTGTATTCTTCCTGTTGAAGAATATAAAGAAAGTCGCTCCACGGCAGTATGAAGTTAAATACTCTCGATAAATTTTTTGACAATTCCATAAAAAAGGTCAGGTTTTTCTAAGTGCAGATTGTGGCCGGCGTTTTCTATGACTGTTAATTTACTGCTTTTGATTAAATGTTGCATTTCTTCCGCAATTCGCAAGGGGACTTCTTGATCGTGTTTTCCCCAAACGAGCAGTGTGGGAACAGCCACTTTTGGCAATATATCAGTTTCGTCGAAATTCACCACCTTTCGGAAGATCTCGCCCATTTGCGCTTGCTCGGCGTGTTTAAGCTCGCTGCTTTTTATTGGACCGATGGGCGAAAAACCAATGCGTTTTAGAAGTTGTGCAGCTTTGATTTTTAATTTTATTTCTAGTGTAGGTCGATATAAGCAAGGGGCTCCATGCAAAATCAATCCCTTTAACCAAACAGGCTTTTTACTGGCTAAGTATCCGGCAACCCGCCCGCCAAATGAATGGCCAAGAAGTACAACATCGTTTTCCGCATGCGCTTTGATTTCAGTTTCGACCCAATCCGCATAGTCTGGAACCCCCCAAGTGCGAGCGGGGGCAGGTTGGCTGCCAAAGCCTGGAAGATCGAACACTTGAATTTTGGAAAATTTAGCCGCAAAGTTTTCCCAAAAGCTAGAATTCTGTCCCCAGCCGGGAAGCACAATCATTTTCATGAAACTGTTATTCTAATGTTCTCAAGAACTTGAGAATAGAATTTCCGGTACTTATCAACCGATGGCGTACCGCAGCGCCCTCGGATCGTTTCATAACTAATTCGGCGGCTGCAAGCCGCCTTACGTGTTCAGATATTGTTTTGAAATTTACGTCTAGTGCATTTGCTATATCGAAGACCGATAACTCCGGCGAACGGGAAAGCAGGTTTATGATTTCAATTCGCCTGTGGTTTGAAAAGCCCCTTACGATCCTTTCGAGCTTGTGATATGTACTGCGGTTGCCGTTCACGACTTCAAGTTTAACATATTCAGATTCTTTATTCTAATGTTCTTGAGAACATTAGAATAAGACCGATGCAAAAATAGTTAGCAAGCCTAAGCCGGTTAAAAATCTACTTAAGGTGGAATCTTAATGCCCCGTTGGGGATGCTATTTTCATCTTTGGATAGTACATAATAAATATTTTTCTCTTTTTGTTTTTCCGGACGGAAGGTGTCGGTGATGAACATTGTCGTCTGCGTCGGCATGGGCATACCACGCACATCCACGCCGCCGGCTTCGACAATTACGTATTTTGGCACTGTTGCGGGAATGTTATTCAAGGTGCGGCCAAGCTCCACGTAATTTGCGGCGAAAGCTCCTGACGTGTCCGGATTGTTGGCCCAGAGGATGAAATACGCGCTCCAGGCTTCAAAAATGAAAAGCACGATGAAAACGACGCGGATGGCGGAAAGCCAATGCGAGCTTAAAAATTTAGCAATGAGATCATGAAGTTTAAGTCCGCCTACGGCGGCGAGAATAATCGCGGGCGGCAGCATGAGAATCGAGCGCAGGGCGTGGGGGATGCCTTCGTTCGAGATCACGACCGGCAGCACGGCCAAGACGAGCCAGGCCGAGATAAGCAGATA
This sequence comes from uncultured Candidatus Saccharibacteria bacterium, assembly GCA_964361595.1. Lineage (GTDB taxonomy): Bacteria > Patescibacteriota > Minisyncoccia > UBA6257 > 2-01-FULL-56-20 > CAYIAX01. Next base: position 47,846 of record CAYIAX010000001.1, read on the forward strand.
CGGAAAACTTTCGTTTCGATCGCCGGGTGTTTGCTTGCGGCGGAAAATCTTTTTGACGGCGATGATTATGCCCGTAAGGAAAAAGAGCGCCACCGGCCAGAAAAGCGCGGGCTGGCCAGCCAGATTGTGGCGGGGGTTATAGTCGCCGCTCACGAAAAACATGCCGACGGTTTTTGCGATATTTCTGCCGAGATCAAGAGCCGCGGAGGAGGAGCTGAAGACTGAAACCTGGGTGGTTCGGCCCATGAAATCGGCTGGATGTTTTAGATAGTAAATTCCCAAAGGCAATCCTGCGATAAAAGCGGCGATTAAGAAGAGCGCGAGCGATGCGTAGAAGCGTTTGGAGCGGCGCAAAAATAAGAATGGCAAAAGCAGGAGCGGCATAATCCGATAGGCGATATAGGTATGGAAACCCAGGCCGAAAAAAATTCCGCCGAGCAGGCTGGCCCAGACAAAATCTTTATCTTCGCGGGCGCGCCGCAGGGCTAAAAGCAGGAAGTAGAGCGCGAAGGCCAGGAAAAACGGCGCGGCAATCGCGCGAAAACCAATGCGAGAAAACAGCAGGTGCCAAAAGCTCGTGGCCATAAAAAAAGCGGCGAGGAGTCCCGCCCGCACCGTGAATAGTTCCTTCGTGAGTAAAAAAACGCCTAAAACAGTGAGTGTGCCTACGATCGCAGAGGCCAAACGCAAGACCCAAGGCTCGTTTTTACCGATGAGCTTAAGAAGCAGCGCCTGAAAGTTTATAAACAAGCCCTCGCGGCCGTTGTTTTCCGGATAAAAAACCTTGTATTCGCCGGTAGTAATGGCTTCCGAAGCATTGTTGCCGTTCATCGCCTCGTCGGGATAAAGCCCTGGCGGCAGGGAGCTTAGTTGGTTAAAGCGAAGGAAAATTGCTATGATTAGAATGAAAAATATGACCCAAGCGGCGGAAAGTTTCGGCATATTTTAAATTCTACTATATACTGCTTATCACTTCTAATTATGCCCGATCAATTTACACCACAATTTGAACACGAGGTTCTGGAGGCCGATATTAAGCGGCTTTCGGCGGAGATCCGCAAGCACGAGGGTAAGCCGGAGGCGAAAGCGATGACCGGCCACGAGCTTGTAAAGCAGTCCCTGCAGTCGCTTACGGCTGCGCCGCCGCCGGAACCGGCTGCGCAATCCGCGGGGCCTTTGCCCGCCTATGCAAGCGATGCTCCGGCCGAAACCAAGCTCGAGGTGGAATATCTTTTAGACATTGCTTTCCACAAGGGCATTGCCAAAGCCGCCGCGGAAGCTAAAAAATCCAATCCGTTCGTTTTGGACGCATTCCACGATGCTTTAGCGGGCAAGCTTTACCCGGAACTCCAGAAGCGGGGAATTGTTAAATAGGTTTGATGTTTGCATATATTGCAATTGCAGCGTTGGCAGGCGCAGGGCTGGGTGCCGGACTTTTTGTTTGGTTTGTCGGCGCGCGCAGGCGCTCGCTCTTTCGGTCGCTGGAGCTCGCCTTATATCTCGTGCGCGTGCCCAAAGAGACGCCGCGCGAAGGCGAGAACCGCGATTTCAAAACCGAGGTGAATAAAACGGAGCAGCTCCTGTCGTCGCTCTCCGCTTTGGGCAAGCCGTTCGTCTTGGAAATCGCCGTGCCGCATGTGGGCGAAGAAATTCATTTCTATCTGGCCGTGCCGCGCAAATTGTCGGAAGTGGCGATTAAACAGGTGCAGGGCTTGTGGACGAATGCGAGCGTAACGCCGGCCTTGGACGATTACAATATCTTCAATCCGCACGGCGCGACCGCCGCGGCCTACCTTACGCAAAAAGAAAATAGCGCTTTGCCGATCCGCACATATGCGGAAATCGGTTCGGACACGTTCGCCTCGGTGGCCGGGGCGTTCGCCAAGGTGAATGAAATCGGCGAAGGTGCGGCTTTGCAGCTCTTGGTGCGTCCCGCGCCCAAAAAAATCAAGGAGCGCCTGCAGAATTATGTCGTGAACTTAAAGCGCGGCCGTACGCTTAAAGATGTGTTCGGCCACGAATTTCCGTTTAAGGCTTCCGAGTTGAGCGAAGTTTTCAATCCCAAGGATCCCAAGCATGAAAAAGAAGAAAAAGTGGTGGATGAGGATGCCGTGAAAGCGCTTGAGGCAAAAATCTCAAAACCGCTTTTTGAAACGAATCTCCGGCTTGTCGCTTCCGCCGCGACGCCTTTCCAGGCGGGGGATATTTTAGAAGGTTTGGCGGCGGGTTTTAGCCAGTTCAGCGCGCCCTTACGGAACGGCTTCCGCATCGTAAAGCCCAAAAACCCCGAACGCGAAGTTTATGCCTTTAGCTTCCGGAGTTTCGATTCTAGCCACATGCTGCTGTTGAATACAGAAGAAATTGCAAGCTTTTACCACTTCCCGATTTCCTCCACGGAGACGCCTCGGATCAAATGGTTGAAATCCAAAGAAGCGCCGCCGCCAAGCAACCTGCCCAATTCCGGAATTCTGATCGGCTATGCGACTTTTCACGGCGACAAGCGGCCCGTTTATATCACCGATGAGGACCGCCGCCGGCATGTTTATGTAATCGGCCAGACCGGCACGGGCAAAACCACGCTTTTGGCCAACATGCTCATCGAAGACATTAAAAGCGGCAAAGGCGTGGCGATTATCGATCCGCACGGCGAGTTTGCCGAAAACGCCTTGGGCCACATTCCCAAGGAGCGGGCCGAAGATTTGGTTTATTTCGATCCCGCCGACACCGCGCGGCCCTTGGGACTAAACATGCTCGACTATAATTTCGACCGGCCGGAAGAAAAAACTTTTATCGTGAACGAGATGCAGAGCATCTTCAACCGGCTCTTCACGGCCGAGACGATGGGGCCGATGTTCGAACAGTACATGCGGAACGCGCTCTTGCTGCTCATGGAAGACATGGTGAACGAGCCAGCCACCTTAATCGAGGTGCCGCGGATCTTTACCGACAGCGAATTCCGCCGCCGCAAGTTGGAGCGCATCCGGAATCCCGTCGTGATTGATTTCTGGGAGAAGGAAGCCGTGAAGGCAGGCGGAGAAGCTTCTTTGGCCAACATGACGCCTTACATCACTTCCAAATTCAATAATTTCATCTCGAACGACTACATGCGGCCGATCATCGGCCAGCCGAAATCGGCTTTCAATTTCCGCGACGTGATGGACTCGGGAAAAATTTTGATTATCAACTTGGCCAAAGGCCGGATCGGGGACATTAACGCGGGACTTTTGGGCATGATTATGACGGGCAAGCTCCTCATGGCCGCCCTCTCGCGCGTGGACATTGCGGACACTTCGAAGCGGCGCGATTTTTATCTTTATATCGATGAGTTCCAGAACTTCACGACCGATTCGATCTCGACGATTCTCTCCGAAGCCCGCAAGTACCGTTTATCCCTGACTTTGGCTCACCAGTTTATCGCCCAGCTCGAAGAAAAGATCCGCGATTCGGTTTTCGGCAACGTCGGTTCGCAAATCGTGATGCGCGTGGGCGTGCAGGACGCGGAATTTTTGGTCAAACAATTCGCGCCAATCTTCAATGAGAACGATTTGATCAATATCGACAATTTGAATGCTTATGTAAAGATTTTGATCAACGGCGAAACTTCCAAGCCCTTTAACATCAAAGTTGATACCGCCTCGTGGGCGCCCGGCAACCGCGAGTTGGCGGAGAAACTCAAAGAATACTGCCGGCTGAAGTACGGCGCCGACCGCGCGACCGTGGAAGACGAAATTTACCAGCGTTTGCGGGTATAAGCACATGAAAGATCTTTTAACCCAGCTTAAAAGCGAGATTAAAGGCGAAATCCTCGCCGATGATGCATCGCTTGAGCATTATGCAAAGGACGGCAGTATTTTTAAAGTTAAGCCTTGGGCCGTCGTGATGCCGGCGGAGAGGGAGGATATATCTGCGCTTGTTAAGTGGGCGAGCAAGACAAAAGCGGAGTCCGGCGATCCCAAGATTTCCCTAACTTGCCGGGGCAAGGCCACCGACCAGGCCGGCGGCCCCTTGAACGACGGCATTATCGTCCGCTTCCCCGGTTATCTCGATAAAGTCATCGAAACCGGAGCGGGTTTTATCCGCGTCGAGCCGGGCGTGCTCTGGGGACAGGTTTTCGACGCGGCCGGAAAATTCGGCGAATATCTGCCGCCCTATCCAGCGTCCTACAAATTCTCGACCATCGGCGGCGCGGTGGCGAACAATTGCGGAGGCGAAAAAAGCGTGAAATACGGCTCGATGCGCGATTGGGTGCAGTCGGTAAAAATGATTCTCGCGGACGGGAAGGAAGTTGAATTCAAGCGCTATTCGGAAAAAGAAATCGAAACCAAGCAAACGCAGAGTGATTTGGAAGGCGAGATTTATCGGAAAATGTCGGACCTCCTGGTTTCCAAGCATAATCTAATCCAGAATTCTCGCTTGAAAGTTACAAAAAGCTCAACGGGATATTGGCTTTACGATTTGCTGGGTGAGGACGGCAGCATTGACCTTGCACGGCTAATTGCCGGTTCGCAGGGGACTTTGGGTGTGATTACGGAAATTACTTTGCGGACGATTAAAAAGCCGGTGCAGACGGCGTTACTTCTCGCTTCTTATGATGATTTGAAAAAAGCCGGTGAAGCCGTGTCGCGGGTTTTGGCTTTGGGTCCGAGCGCGTTTGAGCTCGTGGACAGTTATTTGATTAAGATGATTACCAAAGCCAGGCCCGAACTTACGGAATCCCTTGTGAAGGGTGGTGCGAGCCCAGCGCTGGTTCATTACATCGAGTTTGAAGGCGAGGAAGCGGAGCTTAAGGACAAAATCGGCCAAGCGAGAAATTTGATCGCTGATTTGGCTATAAGACTTGAGGAAGCTTATGGAAAGGAAGAGCAAGAAAAGCTTTGGGCTACGCGGCGGCTTGCGGCCATCATCGCCGAAACTGCGGAAGGGGAGAAGAAGGCACTGCCCTTCATCGAGGATTCAACCGTGCCGCCGGAGCGGCTGGCGGAGTATTTGGGCGGGCTTTATGAAATATTCAAAAAATACGGCGTGGAATTTTCAGTTTGGGGGCACGCCGGGAATGCCAATTTGCACGTCCAGCCGTTTCTCAATTTAGCTAAGCCACGAGATGATGAAGAAGTGTTCGAGCTTGCCGAAGAAGTTTATGATTTGGCCATCCGCCTGGGCGGCGCGATCTCCGGCGAGCACAACGACGGCATCATGCGCACGCCGTTTTTGCCTAAGCAATTCAGCGAGGAAATGATGCAGGTTTTTGTGCAGGTAAAAAACATTTTTGATCCGCAGAATATTTTCAATCCCAATAAAAAAATCGGTGCTGACTTGGCCTACGCGAAAAAGCATTTACGTAACGAATATGTTGTAGAGATCGGCCCGCCGTAAAAATAACTCAAATAGCTTGCGCAGTTTGCGCGGCGGATACGTTTTTGTTGCCTGGTCTTATTCGTACGAATAAGACCAGGCAACAAATAAGGTGATACGGATGGGGAGGTATTCTGGTAAGTGAAAATAAAATCCGCCGCGACCCAACCTCGAAAGGTGGATCGTCGGCGGACGCGCGGATAAGAACGAGTGTGCCGTCCGCGACCCAGACGAACAGGTCGCAGAAATCTTGTCGACGGAGGAAGACCGAGCCAACGCTCACCGGTTCCCCGATGAGTTTGGGATCGATCGTTGGCTGACCAGTCGACAGGTGCTGCGGCCAGCCGAGGACGCCAGTGGACACGATCGTGCCGGTTTCGTCTTGGAGCACGATGAATGCTCCAAACGAAACGCGATCCAGGTCGCCTTCGCGTATTTCTTGGATCAGCTTGCCGGCCACGGTGAAGCGGCCGGTCGGCGTCGGCTGCTCCGGCCTGCCGGCGGAGCAGGGGAAAGAAAACTCCTCCTGCTTGCCGCGGAAGGCCTGCAGCTGGCACTTGCCGTTCCGGTCACGCAAGGTGACCAGAATCCGTTTCGCGGCCGGTGCCGGGGCAGGTGTCTCCTCTACAGCCGGAGCAGCCTGAATAGGCCGTTTCTTGCCGCTGCCGCACCCGTGCGCGAGCACGAATGCCGCAAGCAGTAAGAAAGCCGCGACAAAAATAATTTTTTTCATAATCCCTCCCGGGATTCAGCTTTTTATATCATATATCAAAAACTAAATAATGTCAAAAGATAAAAAAGGAGGCAACCGTTTCAAGTTCCTCCTGTATATGCCGCCGATCTCCGCTTGACGCGGATGATGAGGACGATGGTGATGAGCGTGCAAGCGGTGGCTCTTGCCGTATAAATCATTCCCCACTTGTCTGCGGACAAGTAGCCGGTAACGAAGGCCAGTGACGCCGCGACGCAGGCGATTGTCCAACAGCCCAGTGACTCTGGATTCTCTTTGGCATGACGCAACTTCTTCCAGAGCGGCCCGTACGCCACAACCATTACCGACTGGAAAGCGAGGTTGGAGATAAAAGGTCTGCCGCTCACAGCCCAAATCACAAGTCCCACGCCCGCGATCCAAAGGCAAGCCTGTTCGTAGGACTCGAACTTCCAGGCGCCCGGTTTGCCGAAGATCGTGATTGCGAGGATGATCATCAGAACATCCACGAAATCCACGACATTCGCGATGTTACTCACGGGGTCAGGCTGTTTGGATGAGAAGTAACTGGCCAGGCTAAGCACGATGCCTGTTTCGAAGATGAGCCAGGTAGTGAGGGTCGGCCGGACCTGCTTGCGGATTACAAAGTATGAATAGCGGCCCCCCATCCACAACGTGAGGACGGTCGCCGCAATTGCGCAGAACTCGCGCATTGAGACACCTCCTCAAGTGGCTGCGCACAAAATAAAACAAATCTAAGCTTTTGTCAAAAATAATTTAGCCCAGCCGGTCGTTCTCGGCAAAAATCTTGAGGCCGTGAAACCAGGTGGCCAGGGCCGGGAGCGGACGCATGACGGATAAAAGGTAAAAAAGTTCCACTAATTCTTTTGCAACCCAAGCAATAAATCCGGAAAGAATAAACGGCCCGATTTTCGCAATCGCGTACTTGCCGCCGATCGGGATGATATAGGGGTATTCACGCGGCTGGTAGCTGATTTTGTTTGCGGCAGACTTGGAATTTTCCGCTGCCATGATGTCCGCAAATATATTTACTGCCGCCACTTTCGCTTCCGTCAAGGCCGCGCGCGCCACGCCGGGCACCGGCCGTTGGGTTTGGGGATTCAAAAACGAAACAATATCGCCCAAAGCATAAACACGATTTTCAAGTTGGAGCTCGGGAGTTTGTGGCAGGCAGTTCATAGTTGGTTCCACTTCCAAGCGTCCGCGCGGTTCCCGTTTGAGGGACAAGTTCTCGATCACGCTTGCTGCTTTGGTGCCACCGTTCCAGATAAAGGTGTCATAAGGGATTTTTTCGTCCTTATCTAAAAAAACTTCGCGTGCAGTCAAAGAACGGACCTCTCGGTTTTCCAGTATCGTAACGCCCAGGCGGGCCAGGCGCCGGTGGGCCAGATTCACAATTTTAGGTGCGAAACCTGTAAGAATTGTGGGCGAACGTTCGATTACGGCAACGCTTAAACGGCACTGTTTTACCTCTTTTTCTAGTTCTCCGCACCAGGCCTTAAGTTCGCCGGCCAATTCCACGCCGGCGGAGCCGCCGCCGCCGATAACGATGCGGATAAGGGGCACACGCTCGTGCGCGAGCGTCCAGATCGCATCGCGGATGCGGATCGCGTCGGCGAAAGTTTTGAACGTGAGCGCATGCGCCGCCAGACCTGGAATATTGTAAAAATTAGTTTCGGAACCCAAAGCTAAAACCAGATAATCGAACTCAAGCGACTTGAGGCTTTTAAAATAAATTTCGCGGTTCAAAAGATCAAATCCGGCCACGCGCTCCTTGAGCAATGAGATTGGCAAGCCTTTAATCAAAAAACCAAGCGGCACAGTCGCAAGGTTGTGGAGATCGAACATACTCGCGGTTTCTTTAGATGTAGTCGCCACTTCGTAGAAAAGAGGCGTATAGGCGTGATGATCGGTCTCGTTTACAAGCACTACCTCGCAAGCTCGGTCCAGTTTTGCGTTTTTAAGTTTGCGCGCCAAGGTTAGCGCCGTCTTCAGTCCGCCGAAACCGGCGCCTAAAATAACAATTCGCTTCATGTGATATTATTATCTCATGATTAAGTATTTGAGCAACGCGCCCAAACAAGCCTTGCGCGGAACTGCTTTGCTACGATTGGATTTCAATACCGAGGACGAGTGGCGGATGCAGGCGGCCTTGCCGACCCTGCGGTTGCTCCTTCGGTCTGCGGACAAAATAATCATCGTGAGTCACAAAGGACGGCCCCTTGCGGGCAAGCCCGTCGGCCGCAAGGCAAAATTCAGTTTGCGAAAAAACGGCGCCGATCTTTCCCGTAGCCTCAAGTGGCGAGTAATTTTTATTCCGCATTTCCGTTTCGCCGAAATTAAAAAACAAGTTTTGGCCGCGCCCAAAGGCAGTGTCTTTTTGCTCGAAAACATTAGGTTCCTTCCCGGCGAAACTTCGCGTAGTCCGGAGCTGGCCGAGATATTAGCAGGGCTCGCGGATTATTATGTGAATGATGCGTTTGCCGTTTCGCATCGGAGCGATGCTTCGGTGGCGCGCGTAGAAAAATTTTTACCCAGCTATGCCGGGCTTGAATTAGAAAAAGAAATCAAATCGCTTTCGCATTTGCGCGGTCGCCCGCGGCGGCCGCTCGTGATCGTCTTGGGCGGGGCAAAGGTTAGCGATAAGTTGGGCATCGTTACGGAATTTTTGAAAAAGGCTGATTATTTTTTGATCGGCGGCGCGGCGGCGAATACGCTTTTGGCAATGAAAGGGGAGCGGGTGGGCGCTTCTTTGCGCGAGCGAGATCCACGCGTGCTTCAAGGTTTGCGAAAATTACTTCGCAATCCAAAAGTTGTTTTGCCCATTGATGTGCATCGCGAGCGCAACGTTATTTATGATATCGGCCCGCGCACAGCCGTAAAATTCGCCGGAATTTTAAAAAAAGCGCGAACGGTTTTCTGGAGCGGCCCCATGGGTTTGTTTGAAAAGAAAAAATTTGCGCAGGGTTCGCTCGCGGTAGCGCGGGCGATTGCGGCTAACCGCCGCGCGTTCTCCGTAACCGGCGGGGGAGAAACGGTGCGCTTTTTGAAACAGCATCGGTTGGACAAGAAATTCAGCTTTATTTCCACCGGCGGCTCGGCCATGCTGGATTTTCTGGCCGGCGAAGAGCTGCCCGGCATAGCCGCTCTTTCTACTTAGTCTGACAAATACTTGTATTCGAATGGGCGCATTTGTAGTGCGCTATTCGCATGCAAAACAAAGGGTTTTTTGTCCACTGATTATGCACATTTGGTGTTGACTTGGATCTAGTAAAGCGTAATATCAAAGTCAGCGTCAATTGAAAAAACACAATTTGGATGCGTCCGGTGTGAAGAATGATCTGGAGCCAATGAAACCGTCTTTTAGGGAAACCTACTGACGGCGGAGGAACCAGCGAATCTGGCCCAGCGTGTTCGCAAGAATGCGTCGGGTCGGAATCGATCTTTAGTCGCGGAGGTGTTCGGAACTTCGCGGCACGGAGCAGAACGGTTGGCGCAAGCTGGCCGTCTGCAAAAATCACCTTCCATCGTTTAGAGAAGTCTGCGCATGGATTGTTCCTCCAGTAATGGGGGTTCCTCTGGCAACAGGGGGTAATACTGGCGCAGGATTAGTTGGTGATGTATTTGCACCGGATTCGGCTGGCGAAAGTTGGTCGTTGAACGTGCGAGTTACGTCGTCGCTCTTCATCCCTGGGGTGCTGCCCGAGGCGCCCTAAAATAAAAACTGCGGCCAGTTGGCAAACTGGCTCGCAGAAATCTCTTCTATGCGTCCTGTTCTGGAAAGGGTGAGGCGACATCTCTTTCGCTTTGGGAACCCCCGTTCCCTTAGCGTATACCGGCTGTGCTTTGCGCTCCGCCGGTAAAGACAGCGGAACTTCGGTTCCGCAGCCGGCTGACGCGGGAGCAATCCTGCGTTATGCGAGGGATGCCCCTCCACCCTGACCGGAATCTTCATTAGTGCCTCTCCGCTTCGTGCGTCGAGAGGCATTTTTCTTTTTTGGTATACTTAAAAAATGGACGGCGAGACAAGAAACTGTCAGAACTGTAAAAATATTTTCACGATCGAGCCGGAAGATTTTTCGTTTTACGAAAAAATCAAAGTCCCGCCGCCGACGTTTTGCTGGCTATGCAGACGGCAACGCCGTTTGGCATGGAGGAATTATCTTAATTACTATAAGCGAACCTGCGGCCTAACGAATGAACCGATAATTTCTTTATACGCTCCCGACTCGGGAATTACCGTTTACTCTCCGAAAGCATGGTTTTCGGATGACTGGAATGCGCTTGATTATGGTCGTGATTATGATTTTTCGAAACCGTTTTTCGAGCAATATGCCGAACTTCTCCGCAGCGTTCCTAAGCCGGCGATGGATAACGATGATGGATTAGCAAGCGTTAATTGTATGTATACGAATGATTTTGCCATGAGCAAAAATTGTTATTTGGTTATTAAAGCCTGGAAGGTTGAGGATGTGATGTATTCGTTTTGGGTGGTAAGCGGCCGTGATTTTATGGACGCCCATATAAGTTTTGGCAAGGATGAAGGCAATTACGAAACCGTGAACACAGAACATTGTTATCAATGCCGTTATACTTATGATTCGCGCAGTTGTTCCGATTGCGCTTTTGTTTACGACTGCCGCAATTGCGACCACTGTTTCATGTGCACGGGACTGCGCGGAAAATCTTATTATTTCAAGAACAAGGAGGTTGGCAAGGAACAGTACGAAAAGATCATCAAGGAATACTCCCTGCACTCTTATTCGGGAACCGAGCGGGCAAAGAAAGAATTTGAACCAATCCTAAATAACCATCCGCGTAAAGCTTTGCGCATGGTTAATTGTAAAAATTGTTTCGGTGACCTTGTTTTCAATAGTAATAATTGTAAATACTGTTTTGTGGTGTTGGGCAGCGAAAATTACAAATACTGCAATTATGCCGATGGAGCAAAGGATGCCTATGATTCAGATGCGGGCGGAGGCGGAGAACTCATGTATGAGACCGATTTAAGCGCGTTCTCATCCCGCGTTATCGGCAGTTTTCTTGCCTGGCAGTGCCAAGATTCCTATTATCTTACTCACACTTATAGGAGCCGCGATTGTTTCGGTTGTAGCGGCTTAAAAGATGCGCGGTATTGTATCTTGAACAAGCAGTATACTAAAGAAGAATACTTCGGAGCTTATGCCGAAAATCAGGCGGCACATGGACGAAATGCCCTATGTGAATTCACGGGGCAGGAAACACGCATTTGGTGATTATCCGCCAATCGAGCTTTCTTATTTTCCCTATAACGATACGGCGGCCCAGTCGCTTTATCCGCTAACGAAAGAGGAAGTCCAGGCGAATAATTTTAAATGGTCCGAACCGAATCGAGCGGAAGATTTATCAGGTGCAATTCCGGCCGAAGAACTGCCGGACAGCATTTTCGACGTAGGAGACGATATCCTCCAGAAAACGATCATTTCTAAATCATCAAACCGAAAATACCGCATTACCCGACAGGAACTGCTTTTTTACCGCAAATATAAAATTCCACTTCCTCGGGAATCTTTTTTCGAGCGGTATGAAAGGCGAAGTCGTATGGCAACCTCGTTCCGTTTCTATGAAAGAAAAAGTGACAAGTCGGGAGAACCGATCATAACTTATTATCCACCGGAAGCTCCGCAAAAAGTATGGAGTATTGATGAATATAAAGCCGAATTTGAATGAATATGAACTCCGAAACCAGAAACTGTCAGAACTGTAAAAATATTTTCACGATTGAACCAGAAGATTTTTTGTTCTACGAAAAAATCAAAGTCCCGCCGCCGACTTTCTGTCCGCAGTGTCGGATGCAGCGGCGGATGGCATTTCGGAACGAAAGGACGTTATTCAGGCAAAAGTGCGCTCTGACCGGAAAAGATATTATCAGCTGCTTTTCCCCTGAATCGAAAATGGTGGTTTATGATCGTGATGTTTGGTGGAAAACCGACTGGGATCCCTTGACGGTCGGAGTCCAGTACGATTTTAACATCCTATTTTTCCTTCAGTTCAAAAAACTCATGGAACGAACTCCGATGCCGGCTGTATTCAGCGGCAGATCGGAGAATAGCATCTATGGAAATTATATCAGCGACTTTAAAAATGCCTATTTAGTATCGGCATCGAACCTGCATGTGCAGTTTAGGGGTCGGGAACCAGGAGCCTGGCACCAGGTACCAGAATACCAGTTTGCACTTTCATGGCGATGCTCCGTGTCCGAATGAATTTGAAACCAGCTATGCGCCGGAACGCCAGGAGACTGTTTATTGTGAGCAGTGCTACAACGCAGAGATTATTTAGGAGATTGTAAACCGAATTTATCGGTGATATACTCATTTCTTGCTGTTAAATTTAGCAAGCTCTGCTGATGGTATACGACATTTATTTTCATGATGATTTTGACGGGCGCGCTTCGGCGGCGGTGCTTTGGGATTATTTAAAAAAACGGGGAGACGATATCAAGGGTTTTTATACAGTTGATTATGCGCTCGAACCGCGCTGGCCGAAGTTCAAATTCCCGCGGCCGGCGATTATTGTGGATTTTCTTTACCATCCCAAAGCCGCGATGTGGTTCGATCACCATGTGATGCCGTTCCTTTTGCCTGCCTGGAAAAAATCTTTCCGGCGCACGAAAAATATGCATTGGGATTCGCGCTATGCTTCCTGTTGCCATTTTATTATGGACGAGCTTACGAAGTACCTTGGTTACCGCCCGCCGGTGCATATCCGCGAATTGGCGAAATGGCTAGACGTAATTGACGGCGCGAATTACAAGTCGGCCAGGCAAGTGATTGAAATGAAAGAAGCGCCGATTCAGCTCGCGTATTTCATCGAAGGCAGGGGCAAAAAGGGCGATCCGAAGACGTGGCTCATAAAATTGTTGGCGGAAATGCCTTTAGGGGAGATCGTCAAAGTGCCGCGCGTAGCAAAAACCATAAGCCGGATCCGCAAAGATCTCACAAGCTCGCTTGCATACTACCGCGCGCATTCCGAAGTAAACGGCAAAACGGTTTTTACCAATGTTACCGAACACACCGGGCTTAAGGTCAGGTTTGCCCCTTTTTATCTTTTTCCAACTTGCGTTTATAGTCTTACGCTCAAGCGTGAGCGGGGCGGCAATTATCATTTGACTGTGGGCGCAAGCCCCTGGCGAAGAGAAGAGAATGGATTTCACATCGGCAAATTCATGCATGAGCGTTTCGGCGGCGGGGGACATAAAAACGTCGGCGGCGCTGATATCCAGAGTGGAAAACGGGCCTTGGCCATTACACGCGAAATTATAAAATTCTTGCTTAAGCGTTATGGCTGGTAAAAAAAAATTTTATGCGTATTTTGTCCCAGGCAAAGGACAAGGTATAGCTGATAACTGGGCGGATTGCGAAACCAAAGTGAAAGGCGTGCCGAATGCTCGTTATCGTGCGTTCGGTGATCGGAAAGCCGCGGAAGTTTGGCTCCACGGAGGAGCCGCTTATGGGAAAAGATCGGCGCCGAAGCTTTTGCCGGGAGTGTATTTCGACGCCGGCACCGGCCGGGGTAAAGGGGTTGAAATTAAGGTAACGGACGCGCGCGGAGAGAATCTTTTGCCCGTCGTGCTGCGGAGAAAGCAACTTACGCCGTTTGGAACATATGAACTTGCGAATGTTACTAATAACTACGGGGAACTTTTTGCTTGCAAAGCGGCGATGCAAATTGCGCTGAAGCAGGAAAGCCGCCGCGTTTTCGGCGACAGCGCCCTCGTTGTGAAATACTGGTCGCGGGGAGTTTATAAAAAAAATCAGCTGGGCTCGGAAACGATTAAACTGATCAAAGCCACGGCTCGGGTTCGGAAGCAATTTGAAACAAAAAGAGGCAAATTGGCGCTTATCTCCGGTGGTCATAATCCGGCGGATCTAGGTTTTCACCGCTAAAATCACACCGTTGACTTTTTTGCTTTCCGGCGTATAATAGCCACGGGTACTTCAGGCGATTACTCCCGGCTTAGCCGGGAGAGGAAAGTCGGGACACTCACTGATTTCTTTTAAGAAAGATTAATCCTTAAAAGAGACCGGTCAAAAAGGTATCCGCTAACGGCGGACCACCGCAAGGTGAAAGGTGCGAACAGAGACGCCGAACATCGAAAGGTGTGAGGCGCCCCCCCCGGTTTATACGAGGGGGGTGAGCGAAGTTATAAGAAGGGGTCCTCCTTCGCCGCAAGGCTTCGAAGGATCTTCGCGAAGGCTTCGATGAAACGGCAAAATCCTTACCGAGTGCAAGGCCGTACTCCAGTGCGTAGCACTGGAAATTCGAAATTCGAATATCGAAATTCGAAACAATAAACCGCTTTGGAATTTGTTTCGTGCTTCGGATTTAGAACTTCGTGCTTCCAACGCTGCGCATTGGTTTGTGCCGCTTGAGCCTGAGAGCAATCGAGGGCCCAGATAAATGATCGCGCCGGTTTACTCGAGTTTACGAGAAAGTTGATACCCGCCTTCGTCCTTCGGACTTTGGCGAGGTCTCAATTTACTAGCTCGCTAAGCTCGCAGTAAATTGGACAGAATCCCGCTTACGAAGTGCCACGATCCTCACATCTGATTCAGGTGTGGGGATTTGTTTTTGGATAAAAAGCAAACAGCAAACACAAAGCCAAGCCGGACCATGCAGGAATAAAAAAACCGGCTGCAAGGGCAACCGGGTAAGTTAGATGGCTAGACGGGAATATGGCAGAGCGCCCGCTCGAAAATGATCTTCTCAACCAGATCGCGCTCCAGGTCTTCATAACGAGAAGGATCGTAATACCCCTCGATTCTATTCTGCCGAACGACGAAGCTGTCCGGGTGGAATAAAACCGTGAAAACCAAAGCGCCGGGATGAGCGCGAGAGCTGATCTCAAAGCTTCCGGGGCCGGGTATCCACGCGTAAAGCCCGACAAAACCCGGTTCGACAAGATTGATCTGGATGCCGGATTGGCTTTGCGCAACTGCCTCGAGGAGCTTATTGCGTAGCCGGACGAGCAGCTTCCGCAGTTCAGTTTGCTCGTCCTGGCGGCGCAAGTACTCGTTCCACTGCCGGTCGTGTCGCGCCATTGCCGCGGCCATTTCTTGATCGCTCAATCGCCGCCGTCGCCGCTCATGTAAACCCCACGTCAGGCTCGCCGCAGTGAGGAGCGCCATCGCGGCAGTTCCTAAAAGCGAAAACATCTTCCCACCTCTCTTTCGATTAAATGGCCTAACCGGAGAAAGACCTGCCTGCAATATAGGCCAACTTGGTGTTTTTAACAAATTATTGCCGCGGAGGTCGATTGCGTTCGAAAATTCGTCAAAAGTTCACGGTGCTATGCTATAGCATAGCACCGTGAACCGGCATCTTTAAACCTATGCCTTTTATTTTGTAGAATACCTCGCGGCTGCTGCGCGGCGATTATTTACGTAATTCCGTACGTAAATAATTCGCCTTGCCAATCAGCATTGATCCGCGGTTTTTGGTATGCTTAAGACGATGACAAAAATGAAGGTAGGCGTTTTTACAGCAATTGCAGTTATAATCGTAGGCGCTCTCACCACGTGGTTCCTTAAGCGTTCGCGCGAGGAGCATGTCTATGTTCCGCCGGCTCCAATCGAAGTTACAGATGAGCTGGTTAAAAAAATAATTCCTGGACTTATCCCCGCGGGCCACGAAAAAGATAAGGTAAAAATTCTCGTGGAAGATTTGGACGGGAACGGCACGAAAGATATCGTTCTAAGTTCAGCTGTGCCGCCCGATCCGGAGCTGGGCATAACGGAGGCGAAAATCACGATCGTCGAACCTACGGATACAAACGGCAATTATAAATTGGTGGCCGAGTATCCGTTTGTCGAACGCCGGGACAGTATGCCGTATGCAACAAATGCCCTCGATTTCGATGCGGACGGCCGGAAGGAGCTTTTGGTTCGCACTGGTTTCGGCGGGGCATACACCAATGAAAGCGCCTTATTTAAAATCAATTGGGATTCGAAAACGCTTACCTGGACCAAAGCCGGCTTTCCGGACGGTTCAAAAGAACTTCTGGGTTTGCTGCAGGGCGCATCCGTGAAAAATTATGCTGATTTCGCTCTGGTTGATCTGGATAGCGATCGCACGCTTGAAATCGTGGTTAAGGGAGCGTCTCTCGTCGACGAGGCTGGCAACAGCTTGGATCCAAAAAATTGGGAATGGAACATCTTAATCTACAAATGGAACGGCGAATTTTTTGCCTACAAACCCGATCTCACAAAAGCAAATGTCGATAAATTCAAAAATTTTACGCCCGGGGAATGATTTTGCGTAAAATTCAGATTATGATTTACTGAACTTATGCAAGAAGGACCGAGGCCAGATAAAGATGCACATACGGATCGAGAGGCCCAAAAGATCGGGGAAGAGTTCGCAGCTTTAAAATTGCAGGAATGGCTTGAATCCGGCCGGCGCGCGGAACACGAGCGCCGCGGCGTCGGCCACAGCCTAATCCAGATGCGCGCGTTGCGGCAGGCGCTTACGGATTTAATCGGCGATCATAAAATCCCCGCCGATTTGGAGTCGGGGAAAGTCAGCGGTTATTTAGACGAAAATGTTACCGAGGAAAAGCCCGAAATTAAGGCGCGAGTACTCGTGACGAAGCAGATGCTCGACGACTTAGATCGAGATGGCCTTTTGCCGAGGGATCAGACTGTTGCGGAGCTTGCAGATTTTTTGGAGCGGGAACTGCGCAAGCTTGAACCTGAACATTAGATGATTAAGCGTAAAGGCGGCAAATACGTCGTTTTATCCGAGAAGACGGGGCGCTCGTTTGGCACCTACGTAACCAAAGCTGAAGCCGAGCGGCGGCTGCGGCAAATCGAATTTTTCAAACATCTCAAAGCCAAGGGAAAAGCTAAAAATGCAAAAAAGCGAAGCTGACTGGAAAAAAGAACTTACGCCCGAGCAGTATCGCGTGATGCGGGAGCGGGGGACAGAGGCGCCGTTTACGGGTAAGTACGCGCACAATAAAGAAACGGGGATGTATAAATGCGCGGCCTGCGGGCATGATTTGTTCTCGTCCGACACGAAATTCGACTCCGGCACAGGCTGGCCCAGTTTTACCTCGCCCGCGGCTAAAGCGAATATCAAAGAACAGGTGGACACGAGCCACGGAATGACGCGCACAGAAGTTCTTTGCGCGAACTGCGGCGCGCACTTGGGGCACGTGTTCGCTGACGGCCCAAAAACTTTGCCGACGGGCAAGCCGGGTACTGGCAAGCGTTATTGCATTAATTCGGTTTGCTTGGATTTGGAGAAAGAAAGAAAACAATGAAAATAAAAGTTATTATTCCGGTAATTCTGCTTGTGCTTGCGGCCGTAGGCGGCTGGTATTTCTTTCTGCGCTCCGAGCCGTTCAAACCAGGCTTGATTGTTGCGCTTGGCGATGACTTAACCGCTGGCTTTGGGGTGGGGCCGGATGAGAATTATGTGGCGGTGCTGTCGAAAACTTTGGGTCTGGAAGTGGTGAACGCCGGCAAAAATGGCGATACAACGGAGACTGCGCTCACGCGTTTGGATACCGATGTGCGCGCGTTAAACCCTCGGGTTGTTATTGTGCTCTTGGGCGGCAACGATATTCTGCGTGGTTTTGCTCCGCAAGAAGTTGAACAGAGACTCGCGAGTATCGTGCAAAAATTGCAAATCGGCGGCGCGCGTGTTTTGCTTTTAGGCGTTCGCGGCGGCGCTTATAAACATGATTACGATACAGTTTATAATCGCGTAGCTAGCACAAGCCAAGCGGCGTATCTACCCAATATCTTAGAAGGAATTGTTGATAATGCTGAATTGATGGCCGACCCTATACATCCAAATGCGAACGGCCATAAAAAAATTGCGGAGCGTATGGAAAAGAGATTGCGCGATATGCTGAAAGTAATAAAATAGCATCAAGTTGGGCTTTACCACGATAATCAGCCATGGCTAATTATTGTGGTAATAAAATATTGGAAAAACAAGAGGCTTGTAGCCAGCCAGCTTATCCACAACCAGTTCGGCTTGATTTTGCTATACTAAAACTTAGAATCCGCGTATATCTGCGTTCAATCTGCGTTTATCTGCGTCTGATTATCCGCGTTTATCCCTGCCTGCCGGCAGGCAGGCGCGCAGAAATCCGCGTAATCAGCGATTGTTGCAAAGCAACAATGATTAGATGTAATAACTAGAAACGACAGGCCGTCATAAATAGTGAAAGGTCGCAAAGATACATAAAAATCATGAAAAAAACAATTACGGCGCTAACGATCGCAGTGCTTTTGGGAGGCCTGGGAACCGTGGCTAGTGCGCAAACAACCACGTCCACAGCAACTTCTTCCGCAAGCGCTCTACTCGAACAGCTAAAGAGGCAAGTGGAAAGCCTTCAGAGCCAGTTGCAGGCGGCACAAGCTACCAAACAGGAAATTATTGGTACTTTGCGGCTTTTGCGCGAGCTCCGCGAAGGCATGTCGGGCGACGATGTCCGCATGCTGCAGCAAATTTTAGCGACAGACCCGCAAATCTATCCCGAAGGGAAAATTACCGGCTATTTCGGAAAGCTGACAGCCAAGGCTGTAAAGATGTTCCAGAAGAAAGCCGGCATTTCGCAGGTCGGACGTGTCGGACCGCAAACTCTCTCGAAGCTCAATGAGCTTCTGACCGAAGGCGCGGGCAACTCCGGCAAAGTTCCTCCGGGACTTTTGATCGCTCCGGGCATCGCGAAAAAGTTGGGTTATTCGCCCCAGCCCTTGCCGGGCCAGGTATTGCCTCCGGGCATCTTGAAAAAATTAGGCCAAGGTGGAGCAACCTCGACGCCGACTTCGACGCCTGACCTCATTGCACCGGTTATCTCTGCAGTAAGCGCAACGAGCACGACTTCGAGTTCGGTGACGATCGTTTGGACGACGGACGAAAGCGCGACGAGCAAAGTCTGGTATGCAACTTCCTCTCCGGTTGTGGCGACGAGCACGACCGCATCGGTCAGCAATTCTGCATTGGTCACGAATCACTCGATCATGTTATCGGGACTTGTGAACAACACGAATTACTACTACTTGGTGCAGTCGGCTGATGCGGCGATGAATACCACGACCTCCGCGCAGTCCTCCTTCGCGACGCTTCCCTAGTTACTAATCCTACGAATGTCCGATCCGAATTAATTCGGAGCATTCGTATTAGTGTAGTAAGGAGCGTTGCAAATCCCCGTCATTATGACGGGGATTTGTTATTTTTGTCTTTAAGCAAAAATATCCTGAGCTTGTCGAAGGATTTCGCAAATGGGACTCATAATTGTGCTTTTCGCCCGGACATTTTTACCCGCTTTGATTTGGCGGTTTCGTTTGGGCGGCGGCATCGCAGCAATCGTGGTGGTCGTCTTGATCGTCGTGCCCAAGTTTTTTCATGAATATCTTCTGCATGTCCGGCAAATTTCCCTCGGCCAGGGATTCAAAACAGTTCTAACCTCTTTTGAGGCTAGACATCATTTGTAGCGTTATGCACATGGGAGCTCTAGCAGAAAAGATTTATACTGAAATCAGGAAGGAGGTCGCCCGCCTATGCATAGCGGAATTCGTGCTGCCTGCGTCGGCCACTCCGTCATCTAAGAAGGAGGTGATCCCAATCTGCTTCGCGCCACGGCCCGGGCGCGTCGTAAACCACGTAGCTGGCAGGGCAAATCCGGGGCGGAGTTTCTCTGCCCCATTTTCTTCTTGCCTTGCAAGAAGCGCGGACTGGCGCAGACCTTACGCGGAAGAACGCGGAAATGCGCGTTATTTAAATAACTTTCAATATTAAACAAAATGAATAGACCAGAACCGCAATTATCCGAAGCGGCCAAAACTCTCCCCAGAGGCATTTACGAGCATTTTCGCGGCAACCGTTACCGTCTCCTCGAGATAGCTTTCAATTCGGAAACGCTGGAAGAATTGGTTATCTATGAAGCGCAGTACGGCGACCATCCTATTTTTGCGCGCCCGCTCGGGTCTTTTTTAGAAACTGTCGAACTTGAAGAAAAAATAATTCCTCGCTTCAGGTTTTTAGGTAATAGTATAGATCAAGTGCAATAAAAACGCCCCTCGGTCGGCGGCTAATGGGAACGAAAAGTAGTGAGTAAAGCTTAAATTAAGTATAATAAGAATATGCCTTTCGACCTCGACCGCGAGAAGTTCAAGCAAGAGCGGCAAGCATTACAGCGCGAGCTGCGCGAACGAACGGTGGGGTATTTGACCGCCGCTTTGGGCCTGGTGGCCGGTTTGGCTTGGAACGAAGCGGTGAAGGCCTTGATTGAAACTGTTGTACCCGAAGGGAAGAATTCGCTTTTGGCTAAATTCATTTATGCGGGAGGGGTAACATTGATCGTGGTGGTGATTACTATTTACCTCGTGCGGTGGGCGAAAAAAGACGAAACGCCAAAATGACCAACAAGCTTGCGGTTGTCATTGTTATCGTCATTATCATAGCTGCAGCTGCGTTTTATTTCCTCACGAGAAAACCGGAGATCGCCGTTCTGGGGACCGTGATTTCAAAAAATGAAACTCTTCCCGTCTGCACTTGGAAAACGCAAAGCTTTTGTGTAAACGTATCCAAAACTGTGGTCATAAAAACCGCTGCGGGCAAGGAGGTAAAGCTGGCCCTACAAGCCGAGGCTAAAGTTTTTAACGAAAACGGCAATGAGGCCGACTTCGATTATCTGCGCCCGACATTCGAAATCGAAGCCACGGGAAAGCAAGGCAAAACAGATTTTAAAGCTCGGCAGGTTAGGGTTATGCGCGCGCCGAGGATTATCGTAACTGCGCCGTTGCCGGATAGCGCTGTCGGCCTGCCGCTCGTTTTAAAGGGGGAGGCGATGGTTTTTGAAAATACTTTTAATTACCGCCTTAAGGATGCAAGCGGCAAAATTTTAAAAACAGGTTTTGGCATGACCCAAGCCAAGGATGTCGGCATCTACGGTGAATTTACGGTAGACATCATTTATCCCAAGCCGAATATAAACACGGGAATCTTGGAGGTATTTGAAATTAACGCTCAAGACGGAACGGAAATTGAAAAAGTTGCGGTGCCGGTGCGCTTCGAAACACCGGCAGGGCAAACCATCAAGGTATTTTTTCCGAAGGCCGATTCGGCCAACACCGATTGCGGCTTGGTTTATCCGCTCGATCGAAAAATTGCCCCCGGAGAAGATCCGGTTAACGGCGCGCTAGGCGAGTTGCTCGAGGGCGTAACCGCCGCTGAAGCCAAGCAGGGTTATTTAACCACAATCAATCCAGGGGTTCTGATTAAGGGTATCGAAATTAAATCCGGCATCGCGAGCGCGGATTTTACGGAAGAATTACAGCGGGGCGTGGGCGGTTCCTGTAAGGTAACCGCGATCCGCGCGCAAATTACGGAAACTTTAAAACAATTTCCGGGCGTGAATCAGGTTGTGATCTCAATTGACGGCCGCAGCGAAGATATTCTCCAGCCGTAATCCTTAGTAGGATATGCAAAGAATTTACTTATTGGCCGCGAAGATTTCTATTTCAGTTCTGTGCGTGATAACTATTTGGGCTTTACTTCTGCTTGCGGCAGTGTTTACTGGTTCGGAGATAATTTTATGGCCGGTTATTTTTTCGGCCTCTTTATTCAGATCATTGTTGACAACTAACGAATCCATTATTTTGGTCGTCCTTGCAATACCATTCATCGCTATGATCGGAGGCAGTTTTTTGCGGATGAAAGATTTGCCATTGGTTTGGAGGCGAATGGCTCGAGTTCTGTTTTATGCCGGACTTTTTCTAGCGATCTTATACATACTCTCAACTCTGATATTCTTGAGAATTAACTTCCTTAATTTTCGAAATCTGTCGCTTTAGCGCTCAAACGCGATTTTCAATAACCGAATAATGCCCCAGCCTAAAAGCGCATAAACAATCATTGCGACAAGCGTTGCCCATTCGAGCACCGCGCCATCGATAGCGGCGACGGGGAAGATACCGCGGAAAGGGAAAATCAGCTTATCGGTTAAATTGTAAAGAAAAGCAACGAACGCATTGCCGGGGTTGGCGGCCAAGAGTTTAAAAACGAAGCGCAAAATCAAAACCACTTCAATCAAATCGACAAGATAGTAAAGCAGGCGATAGGCCAAAACGGGGCCACGCGGGCTCGTTTCTATGATTACAGTTTTTTCTTTTGCTTCGTCATTCATAAATTTTGAATCTTAAATCCTGAATCTGCTTATTCACGCTTCAGCTTGCCGATCGCGTAATTCACGAGCGCCAAAACTAAACTGAATAAAAGCGCCCACCAGAAGCTATCCACCGTAAAGCCCGGCACGATCGCGCTTGTAAGCATGATTAAGAGAGCGTTTAAGATGAAAGTGAAAAGCCCGAGTGTGAGCACATTGAGCGGGAGAGTGAGGATAATGAGGATCGGACGAATAAAAGTATTAATCAGCGCCAAAACGATTGCCACGGCAAGCGCAATCAAGAATCCGCCGACGTGCACGCCAGGCAAAAGATAAGCGGCGATCATTACCGCCAGGCCACTTAGAAGAAAATTTATTAATCCTCGCATTGAATTTACAGCTTAGCGCAAAAATTGCATTTTGTCAAGTCTGACCAACCGGTCAGGTGCGAGGCTTTTTAATTTTTGGTAGAATTGTGGAAAGCGTAAAAAATCTTTTTATCAGCCGTCAGATAAAATATTCGCATATTCGTACAAATTTGTATTTCATAGTTAAATGACCATTCACTTAAGCGAAAAACGCTGCGTAGCCTGCGAGGGCGGCACTCCGGCTTTTACGGACGCACAGATCGAGGAGTATAAGCCGCAAATCGAGCCAGCGTGGCAGATTCGGGACGACGAAGGAATTAAAAAGTTATACAGAGAATTCAAGTTTAAGGATTTCAAAGCGGCGATGGAGTTCGTAAACGCCGTGGCCGAGATCGCCGAATCAGAGGGGCATCATCCTGATCTTTATATTTTTTACAATCTTGTTAAAATTGAACTCTATACGCACGCGGTAAGGGGCCTTTTCGAAAACGATTTTATTATCGCGGCCAAAATAGATAATATATTAAGTAAAAAGGTCTAAATTAATTTTTTTAACCGGTCTACAAGTATTCGTAGCATTCGGATGTAATTTGTAGATTGGGATTGCTATTTATGATTCACGAATTACCAAAACTTCCATACGCTTATAACGCTTTAGAACCGTATGTTGACGCGCAAACGATGGAAATCCACTATACGAAGCATCATGGCGCATATGTGGCCAAACTGAACAATGCCTTAAAAGAATTTCCAGAGTGGCAGGAAAAATCGGTGGAGGAGTTGTTGCGTTCGCTCGACCAAATTCCCGAGAGCATCCGCACGGCCGTGCGCAACCACGGTGGCGGGCACTATAATCATTCGCTTTTTTGGCAGATGCTCCGTCCGGCCGGCGGGGGAGAACCGGAAGCGAATTTAAAAAAAGTCATCACGGAAGTATTCGGTTCGTTCGAAAATTTCAAAGCGGAATTTGTGAAAACCGCGGCCGGAATTTTTGGCAGCGGCTGGGCTTGGCTTGTGATAAATGAAGAAGGAAAACTGGCGATCACTTCAACGCCAAATCAGGATAATCCAATCTCAAAAGGGGAGCAGCCAATACTGGGTTTGGATGTTTGGGAACACGCCTATTATTTGAAGTACCAGAACAAGCGCCCCGACTATATTGAAGCTTGGTGGAATGTTGTAAATTGGGATGAGGTTTCACGATTGCACGAATAACTTATATCCCATATTTTAGCGGGAATTATTATTCGCATCCCGCTATGGTGCTATGCTATAGCATAGCGGTCGGCCCCAATGTACAAAGGCGCTGTTTTTCGATTTTGTTTTAGGCACACACATCTGGCGGACTAGGTAGATTGATATTCGGCAAGAAATTCGTTCGGCGTCTTGCCCTTCAGCCCGCAATGCTCCAGATCGTTGTATTCAGTATTCCACTTCCGCACCTTGGCGCGCAAGTCTTTTTCTGACCTGAAGACAGTTTGATCATAGAGGGTGCGCTGATCCGATCCATGCGAACGTTCGACCGTGCCGTTTTGTGCGGGTTTACCCGGATCAATGAGATAGTGCACGATGCCATTCCGCCCGCAGAAGATATCAAGGGCATGAAGTGTCTTCACGGTCAGATCGCTCCGCTTCGTGGTGCCTACGTACCGATTGGTGAAAGTGGAGTGGTTGTCGGTCTTGATGGCGGTGATGGGGTGCGGGAACCGCGCCATGACATCTTGCAAGAACTCCACGGAGTGGAACGTTGATTCTTCTTCAAAGATCCGCGGATACCGCCAGCGTGAGGCGCAGTCAACCGCCGTATACTGGAAATACGCTTTCCCCGCAACGGTTCCTGGCATATGTTTCACGTCGATCTCGACAAGCTCCCCGGGCTTCAAGGCCACCCTGAGGTATTTGCATTTCATCCGTTTCGCGCGGTAGCGGCGCACCAACCCTTCTGCTTTCAATATTTTCCCAATGGTGCGCTCGTGGATCAGAATGCCCTGCTTTTTGAGTTGCCAATGAAGTTTGAGTGCGCAGACCTTTTTCTTTCTGCGCAACGCGATGACCGCCTCCTTGATCGAGATCGGTGTTTCTTTGGGAGACGTCTTCGGCCGGGTGGAACGCGGCTCAAGCGCAGATTCGCCGCCGCGCCGGTATGCGGCGAGCCATCGTTCCAAAGTTCGCCTGCCATACGAAAACACCTTCATCACCTCCCTGATACTTGTCCGACCTTCTACGACGGGGACTACCCATCGCAACCTTTCTTGTTTGATATTTTCAGCCATATGGATCGACATTCCCCGAGTTTACGGGAGTCCGCCATATGTGTGTGCACATTACCATTTTCAGTTGACAGAAGTATAGAAAGGTGTATAATGTGAGGTAAACCTGGCCAGCGTACTGGGGCTAGTTCTTTCAAACTACGTTTAATTTTGAGCCCCAGTACGCTGTCTGGGTTCAGGTTCTTTGGTAATTTAGTTGGAAGGAGAGGAAAGATGCAGATGCGCAAATTCGCGCTTTTTGTGGTTCTGGTGATTACCCTGGTGGCCTTGGTCGGCTGCAGTGGGCGGGTGGAGACAAAGGCCCGTGTGGAGAGCCGGCCAGCCGTTGATTCAGCCGTCGAGGCCCGGCAGAAGGCCATCGCCGAACTCAAGGCGGAGCTCGAGGAGATCATGAAGCCCGAATTCGGCCGGATAAGTGTGAATCTCGTCGAGGCCGAAGTGAAGGGGCGGAAGGTCCGTCCCGAGCTATGCGAAGCGGAAGTTCGCTACGAGCGCTTCGCGAGCTTTTTGGCCTCGCCCGCATACAACGGGATCAGTCCAGCTGATCTAGGGACGACGGCGGAGCGTCTGAATGGAGAGAGACGGCAGCGGGCCACCCTCTACGTCAAACAAATTATGGTTGCCCTCCGCGAAGGCAACCCTGATTGCGGCGGCGTGAACCGAGACGTAATCGGCCTGGCGAGGGACATACCCTACACCATGAACCAGGCTGGCTTGAGATTCACGGATGTGGATTTCAAGGCCGCAGACATTCGGGAGGTCGTCCGCAAGGAGATCGCGCGGCAGCTCGTCGGTCCCGAGGGCGCGATCGCGGTAGCCAAGGCCGGTGGATCGGATACCGAAGCCGAAGGCAAAGCCGACTCAATCATCCTCGAAGCCCTTGAGTACGGCTTCTCGGCGGCCGATCTCGGCCTCAAGGGCGCCGACGCCGAATTTTTCGCTAAGCGCGCAAAGGCCTTGTCCGAAGGCGGCGGCTGATCCACGAATCTCCAACAATCATCAAAAACGCCCGCGCGAGCACATGCTCCGCGGGCTTTTTCATAGGCTGTTAATTCAAAATTTAAAAATCAAAAATCAAAATTCAGGTAATTAACTTCGTTAATTTTTTATTTTGAATTGTCATTTTGCATTTTGAGATTTGCATTTTGCATTAATTAAGTACGACGATTTCCGCGTAATTGGCTCCGAAGCGCAAAGCCTCGGTTTTCGTTTCCATCCAGATATCGAGTTTGTTCGCATTGCGTTCATGCATGCGGTCTTCAACCACGAAGACTTTAGCGCCAAAGAGAGCAGGAATCTGGACGCGGGTGCCAAAAGGCAGGAAGTTAGCCGCCACGACGCCGTCGCGGACGGTACTGCCAGAAGCGGTCGTAAAAGGCGTATCGTCGGTTTCTTCCGGGGTGCTTGAATAAGCCGTAATCCAGACCAGCTTCCGTTGGGGGAAGAAATCAGGAGTAGGCGGCGGCAAAGAAATTACTTTCGTGGTCGTGGGCAGAAGCGTAGTTGGTTTAACCTCCGTGAGCTTAGGCTGGCCGACCGCAATCGGCCGGATTTCCTGGGTTTCGGCCGCTATGGGCTCGCCATTCGCCCTAATAATACCTGCCGTTGACGGATAGAGCGTCGTGGCCAGGGCGAAAGCCAAAAGTACGTAATTCATAGGTTTTTCAACAAAAAAGCCCCCTTCCGGGGTCTAGCTTATTGTGTCCTAATCATAGACCATGGCCGGGTTTTTGTCAATCCGCCGTGTCAAGGGGAAAGCGGCGGCGGAAACTCTGGTCTTGGGGGCTAGCTAATCTGGCTTGGGGATAATCGGAACGGTAAATCTGCCTAAAAGCGGCTAAAATATAGGAGTAATCTCGAATAACACGAATTCTAATCAAATAATTCGAATTCGCGTTATTAGCGATTACTCCTCCTCATGACTGCCGGTCTTTTAGAACTCGCCATCGTTGTTTTAATCGCCGCCTTCTTGGGCATTTTGGCCAGAACTCTGCGCCAGCCAATTATTCTTGCCTATCTCGTAACCGGTGTGATCATCGGTTACTTCGGGCTTTTCAATCTCCGTGATCAGGCCACCTTCCAGATTTTTGCCGACTTGGGCATCATGTTCCTCTTATTCTTGGTCGGCTTGGAGATTAACTATACCTCGTTGCGCCTCGTCGGCCGGTCCGCGCTCATCATTGGAGTCTCGCAGGTGATTTTTACCACCGGTATAGGCTTTTTAATCGCGCGACTTTTCGATTTTTCGTTGCTCCATTCGGCTTATATCGCTTTGGCGCTCACATTCTCCTCTACGATCATCGTGGTCAAACTGCTTTCCGAAAAAAAGGATCTAAGCAGTTTGTACGGAAAAATCGCCGTGGGCGTCATGCTCTTCCAGGATTTCATCGCGATTCTGATCCTTGTTACCCTGGCTGGTATCGAAGCGGGCAGGGGTTTCTCTTGGAGCAGTCTTGCGGTCGCGCTTGTGAAGGGACTGTTGCTCTTTATCGCGATGGTTTGGCTGGGCCGCAAATTTTTACCGCATGTATTTGATAAGATCGCCCGTTCGCCGGAATTGTTGTTCCTCACGACCCTGGCTTGGGTATTTCTCCTGGCTGCTTTGGCCGCCGAAATCGGTTTTTCGATCGAGATCGCGGGATTTTTAGCGGGGCTCGCGCTCGCGAACTCCGCGGAACATTTCCAGATCGCGAATCGCGTGCGTCCGCTGCGCGACTTCTTCATTTTGATCTTTTTCGTTATTTTGGGGTCGTCCATTGTCTTGCAGGACTGGAGTGGCATCACGAAGCCGATTTTGGCCTTCTCCGCTTTCGTCATTATCGGCAATCCCTTGATCGTGCTCCTCATTATGAGCGCTTTGGGTTATCGCAAGCGCACAAGTTTTTTGACCGGCGTGACGGTGGGGCAAATTTCGGAATTCAGTTTGATTTTGGTCGCGCTCGGTTTGCGCGTGGGCCATCTTAACTCCAGCATCGTTTCCTTGGTAACCGCCGTCGGCGTGATTACGATCATTATTTCCGCCTACATCATTACGCACGGCGACAAAATTTTCCGCTTCCTCGCGCGGCCGCTTTCACTCCTCGAGCGCAAACAAACCAAGGAAGTGAGTTCGCTGATCGGGGAATTCAAAAAATCTTTCATTTTGATCGGCGCTCACCGCACCGGCCAGGCAATCGCGCTTTCCCTGCCGGCCAAGGATCTCTTGGTCATCGAATTCGATCCGGAAGTCATACACATGTTGAAGCGGCATAATCTCGATTATATTTTCGGCGATATTGCCGACCCGGAAGTTTTTGCGAAAGCTAATTTCGAGACTGCCAAATTGGTTATTTCCACCAACCCGGATTTAAACGACAATCTGGGGCTTTTGACTGAACTTAAGAAGCTGGCCAAGCGGCCAAAAATCATCGTCCGCGCCGATGATGAAAAAGAAGCGGAAATTCTTTACAAAACAGGGGTGGATTATGTGCTTTTGCCTAATTTCACGGCCGGGCAATATCTGGCCAAAACCATTGCCGTTGACCCCGAAATGCAGATATTGGAGCAGCTGCGGAAAAAGGATTTGGAGATGCTGCGCGCACATTAAATGCAAAATTTAAATATCAAAAATCAAAATTCAGGTAATTAACTTCGTTAATTTTTTATTTTTACATTGTCATTTTCCATTTTGATATTTGCATTTTAAATTAATCATAATGACTCTCCGCCAGGCCGCTATCATCGTCATAATCTGGGCCCTTATTACCACCGTTTTCGGCCTAGTCGTGCTTAACCGGCTGAATCTCGCGGGGGATAATGCTTATGTTTGGATCAATCCCTCCGAGTTCAAGCAGGAAAAGTCCTGGAGTCCGCTTGCCTTGCACGCACGCTGGGATTCGTTCTGGTTCCTGGACGTAGCGGAAAACGGCTATGTCTATAAAGGCGAGCAGAAATTATCAAACATCGTATTTTTCCCGCTCTATCCGGGACTGATCTGGCTTTTCGCCCTGGTTTTGAAGAATGGCATTTTGGCGGGCTGGCTCGTTTCGCTTGCGGCCCTGATCGGCGCGGTTTTTTATCTCCATCGGCTTGTGCGCGAATTTCATCCGAACCTCAATCCTTACGTACCTATCCTTTTGCTTTTAATTTTTCCCACCGCCTTTTTCCTGAATGCAGTTTATTCCGAGTCGCTTTTCCTGTTTCTTTCGATCACCATCTTTTATTATTTGCGCCGGGGCAATTTCAAGCCAGCCGGAATTTTTGGGCTCGCGGCGGCCTTGACACGCGTAACCGGAATAATTCTTCTTATTCCGGCTCTCCTCGAATACGCGCAAAAGTTTAACTGGAAGCTGCGCAAAGAATTTGCCTGGCTGCTTTTAATTCCCGCCGGCACGGCTGCATTTTTCTTATATCACTACTTTGCCTTTGGCGATGCGACGCTCTTCTTCAAAGTCCAGGCCTGGTGGGGCAGGGGATTTGAGTTTAATCGCGATCATGCCCTGCTTTTTTCACGAGCTGCGATTATTAATTTATCGCTCGATCTTTTTTATATTTTGGTTTCTTTGATCGCGATGCTTTCCGCCTGGCGCGAGCGGATCTCGTACGGAGCCTATGTGCTTTTGGGACTAATCGTGCCCTTGAGCACCGGTACGCTGATGAGCATCGGACGCTATGCGCTCGTGCTTTTTCCGATCTATCTCGTAATGGCTAAAATGTCCGTGCGCCGCCAGCTTGTTTGGGCTTTTGTCTCGATTCTGCTTTTCGGTTTGAGCCTGACTTTATTCGTAAATAATTATTGGGCGGGATAATTGCGGTTAGGGATAAGTGAGTTCTTCTGACTCCGCGGGTGAGTAGTGGTACAAATTAATCAGAGGAGATTCCCCGCCATGTTGAAGGAATTGGAATTTGTTACAAGAAAAACCACTGGAGGGAGACACATAAGAGCCGTGCACTAAAAAACCACGGCTCATTTTTTTACTTCCTTTTGTTGCCGGGCAGGGATTCGAACCCCGACTTGTCCTGAATCTATTGAAGGATAAACGACTTTCCCGCACAGAGCTGGGGGACAGGGATTCGAACCCCGATACCATCCTTCAAAGGGATGTGTCCTACCATTAGACGATCCCCCAGCTATGGGCGGGATAAACTCCGGCCGCTTGTGAACTATTTATTCGCCTTCGGCCGGGCCATTAGACCAGTCTCGGCTAGACCGTCGAGTCTAGGCGGGCGACCCGGCAAATCGCATTGAGCTTAAAACAAAATTGGGATTTTTTCCACTTTTTAGTCTGGTATACTTTTATTATCTATAAAATCTGATGACTAAAACCGAAATCATCGTCAAGGTTAAAGAATTAAATCTGCCCCAGGATTCTTACGTTGTTTATGGCAGTTGCCCGCTGGCAGCGGCAGGTATTAGAGAAGTGAAAGATATTGACCTAGTAGTTTCGCCCGAGGTGCTCGCAAATTTGAAAAAAGCTGGTTGGCGGGAAGTTGAAAAAGCTCCCAACGACAAACCAATCACGCATGATGTTTTTGAAGCGCACGACAAGCGGGGTTTCAGTTCGTATAGCCCGACCCTGGAGCATTTGCAGAGAACCGCGACGATTATTAATGGCGTGCCCTTCGCGTCACTGGAAGAAGTTAGAAAATGGAAGGCAGCTTCCGGCCGTCCCAAAGATCTTGCCGACATCGAGTTAATTAACGAATATTTGAGAAATAGCGTTGAAAAATCAGACTAGTTCTCATTCGCTCATTCGCGCGAATGAGCGAAACTGGCTGCCGACTCGCTCCGCCCAAAAATCATCCTTAAATATTTGGAGTATTTAAGGATGATTTTTGTCTGATTAATTCTTGTCACGACCATCAATCGCGCTGCTTTACTTTAGTAAAGCAGCGCATAAACTTCCTATATATTTACATTCGATAAGTAGAACAACCGTGGAAATTGGCACTTTTTTCGAGTTTTCGGGCAGAGCGCATTTTTTTAAAACTGGGAAATTAAGCACATTTGGAGCATTTGCGCCGGGTGGGCATAGAGTTATCATAAAAGCATGAATACCGAGCCGGTGGTTCGCGATGACTGGCGCCGGGCTTTGCGCGTGACCGCCGTTGTTTTCGTTATTTTTCTTCTTCAGCACTATTTCCGCCGGTACGGCCAGCCGATAGGTAAAACTTATTTCAATATTCTTTTTGCCTCAATCGCGCTCACAGGCTTAACAATGATTGCCGCAAGCTATCTCACGGGACCGTTAGCGCGGCTTTGGCCTGCCCGCTGGACGCAATACCGCGACCTGCGAAAACAATTCGGCTTAATCGGAGTCGCCCTGGTCGTACTGCACGTAGTGCTCGCGCTTACCATACTCACCCCCGCATATTATCCGAAAATCTTTTCGGAAGTCGGCAGATTATCGCCGCTGGGGCAGATATCCATGCTTGCAGGCGCAGTTGCCTTTGTCGGCCTGCTTGTTGTAACCGCGACCTCTTTGCCGTCGGTCGCGGCGAACATGACCGCGCGCGGCTGGAGCATAGTCCAGAGATCCGGACTTATCGCCGTCATTCTATCAGTTCTTCACTTTATAGTTTTTAAATGGCGGGGCTGGTTTAATTTGGCAAATTGGAATAATTATATTCCGCCCGGTACGTTTGTCGTGACGGCATTCATTTTGTTCGTGTTTCTGATTCGTTTCGCTGCCTATATTTCGGAACGGCGGAAAGCATTGTAAAGATCGGATTCTAGAGCTTTTGTGTCGTGATTTTATCGGGTTTTTCTTATTCGCCTGTTCCCTCCAGAGGCGGGCAGGCGCGCGAATTAGAGAATACAGGAAGCGCGGCTTGCCAATTCCGGTAGGCAACTTTAGGATAGAAAAATGCCGCAGCAAATCGTCATCATTCACGGCGGAGACACATTCGAAACCTACGAGGAGTATTTGAAGTTCTTAAAAAGCTACGACATAAATTTCGAGCGGCTGCGCCTAGGGCGGCAGGATTGGAAAAAGAATTTGCGCGATGTGCTGGGATCCGGCTACGAGGTGATTGCGCCCACAATGCCCAGTATCAGGAATGCGAAATATTTGGAGTGGAAAATCTGGTTCGAAAAATTACTTCCATATCTACAGGAAGAAGTTATTTTAATCGGCCATTCCTTGGGCGGCACGTTTTTAGCCAAATACCTGGCCGAGAACAAATTTCCGAAAAGGCTGAAGGCGGTTTTCCTTGTAGCTCCCTGCTATGACGGCGAGGGCACGGATTATTCACTGGCGGATTTTTCCCTGCCGCAAAGCTTGGCTGGGTTAGGTGAGCAAGCGCCCAAACTTTTCATTTACCACAGCGAGGACGATAAAGTAGTGCCGTTTCCAAATCTTAAAAAGTTCCAGGCTCAATTGCCTAACGCAGTCGTCCGCGTTTTTACCAACCGCGGCCACTTCAATCAGGAAGAATTGCCCGAACTGGTAGGGGATGTAAGAAATTTAATGTAAAATGCAAAAATCAAAGATCAAAATTATCCGGCTACGAAATACAAAATCCGCCAGCTGGCGGATACGAATATACTAAATTTCGTATATTTGTAATAAATTTGTATTTCGTAGCAATAGCAATATGAAAATTTTTGTGAATGCGAAGCCGGGAGCAAAAACAGCGGGAGTGGAAAAAATTGACGACACGCATTTTAAAGTTGCCGTCAAAGAACCGGCCAAAGAAGGGAAGGCCAACTACGCGATTATGTCTGCGCTCGCGGAATATTTCGGTATAAGCTTGGCAAAAATCCGGCTCGTGTCCGGCATGAGCTCTCGGCAAAAAGTTTTTGAGATACTTTAGTTACGATGAGCTCAAAACTCACCCTTAAAAACTTGAGAACTTGAGATTTTAAGGGTGAGTTTTTTATGAAATCACTGTCTAAGCCAGAATATTTCACAGCTTACAGCTTGGCGACTAATTCACTCTCTCGCGTTTGTAAATTCATCAAGAGTCAAGGTGCCATGATGCATCATAGCGCCAAGCCCGCGCGTTATTATTTCAGAACAAAATATCTAAAATATGCTGGCAGAATGTCCCGCGATTCGAGGCGCGGCCGGTTATCCGGAAGTTGTTTTTTAGGCTTTGCCAGTTATCCACAATTTTATTGACGCTTTCTGACAAAAGGTATATTAGTTAACTAGCAGGGTCCTTTTTTCGCCGAGCCAACGCGCCTGGATCGGCGGCAATGTAAACGGTCCATGGACTGAAGAAAAGGAAGAGAACGTCAATGAGAGAAAGAGTTTCTTCCGAGTCGGTCTGTCCTGGGTGCCACGCCATCATGGCACCCCACGATCCTTTTGTCGAATTGGTGGGAAACGAGGTCTGGCACAAGCCGTGCCATGACCGAGAGGAGCGGAAGCTGCGGAACGCAGCGGCCGTTGCGGCAGTGCCGCAGGCCCGTTCGGCACCATTCAACTATGTCGCCCAGTAGGGGGCGACAGGCGCATTCATTAAGCCCCCGGAACGATTCTTCCATGAATCGTCCCGGGCTTTTTTTATTTACATATCTAAAGCTGCTTTTTGTAATAGAAATAAAGGCTTTTCGTCGCATAAATCGCACGGTTAGTGAATTTACCCCGACTTAAAAGCCGGAGTTCAGGCGTCTAACCGCGCCGTCTAAAAGGTCGTAATTAGCGCCGAAAAATTTCTTCTATGCACGAAGTTCACCATCACGACGATCTTGGTACGGGCACGGGCGTATATGTGTTCCTGGCATTTATCATTACGCTTTTAGTGGTAGGCTTGCTCGTCTGGAGATTCCTGCCGTCGCGGGCTTCGGAGGAAGGCGAGCGACCGGGCCAGATCAATGTAAATATGCCGAGCTTGCCGTTGCCGGGAAACACCGAGGGAGGAAGCCAAAACTCGCCCAACCAACCCACCTATTAATAGAGGTGGGTTTGTTGTATTTTGGCTACGAATTACGAATTTTTTACGAATATACGAATGATATATTTTTAACTGTGTTATGATTGTGATAAACGACATGAAAGCACAGACCAACGTACAACTAACGCGCGTCAAAGCCGAGCCCCGGGATATTTTTTTGCATCTTTTGGCGATCGTTACGCTTTATGCGGCGGCCATCAGCTTTTTGGTGCTCGTTTTCCAGTTAATCAATCTTTATGTTCCGGACAAGCTCGAACTTCAGGATTACTGGCGCAAGGATTCGATTGTAAGCACAATGCGCTGGGCAATTGCCGCCCTGATTGTCGTTTATCCGGTTCACATCATCGCTACCCGATTTTTAAACAAGGCGTATGCAGCGAAGCCGGAAAAAAGAAATTTGCGAATCCGAAAATGGCTGATTTATTTCACGCTCTTTGTGGCAGCGCTTATCATCATCGGCGACTTGGTTACGCTTATTTACCATTTTTTGGAGGGCGAACTTACCTTGCGCTTCATACTCAAGGTGCTCACAGTTTTCTTCGTGACTGGAAGCATATTTTATTACAACTTTTGGGACGTAAGGCGATATAATGAGTGAGATACAAATAATACGAATTTAAAAAGCCGGATTAGTATTTATTCGTATCATTAGTGCAATTCGCATATTAGTATCATAGTTACGCGCATAAGATTTTTAAATTTTGATTTTATGAAAATTTTCGTCTACATCGTTTCCGCCGTTGTGTTCGCCGCCGTAGTCGTTGGCTTTATTGCCGTCGGTTCGCCCGGCACCCAACGCTTGCGCCGCTTTGATCTGCAAAGGATCAATAACTTGAGTATGATCCAAAATGAGATCATCAATTTTTGGCAGGTTAATAAAAAATTGCCGACTACCTTGAATGAAATGAAAAATGAAGTTCGCGGCTTTGCCTTGCCGGCGGACCCCGAAACAGGCGAGCCGTATGAATACGCCGTTAAAGGCGATCCCATAAATGGGGAATTCCAGCTTTGTGCGACTTTCGCCTTGGCGGACGATGCGCAAACGAGCGAGGCGTACCCCCGCTATTTCCCAGGTAATTGGCAGCATGGCGCAGGCAGGCATTGTTTCGACCGCAAGCTCGAGGAGCAGGAATTTCCCTTTTACGGCAAGCCGATGCCTATACCCCTCTAGCCCCAGATTGTAAGAGTTGACACCTGCCGGCGGTCATTAATAATAAAGATATGAGAAAAATAACATCAATGGTCGCCATAGCTTTTGTTGCCGCCCTTTTACTGCAGACGTCGGCCGCAGAGGCAGTATCGTCAAGTCGAAAACAGGCAACGAGCACGGGCTCGAGCACGCTTGAGGTGATTAGGGGCAAAGCGGCCTCGAGCACTTTTGCGGCTTTCCGGGCGCGGCTCCAGCAAATCAAGGATGCGCAGAAGCGGAAAATCGTCGAGCACATCGTCGGCCAGCTTGAGGCCTTAAATAAGCGCCTTACCGATCATTACTTGAACGTGCTTGATAAATTGAGCGGAGTCTTGAACCGAATTCGTTCGCGCGCGGATAAGGTGGCAGCCGACGGGTTTAATGTCTTGAATGTGCAAACCGCGATTTCGGATGCCGAACGGGCCTTGAACGATGCACGGACGGCGGTAATCACCCAGGCCGGCAAGTCTTACGATCCCACGGTTTTGGTTGAAGCCAAGCTCAAGGATAATGTAAAAAGCGTTCGGCAAGCTGTGCGCGATGACTTGAATACAGTTCTCGATGCCGTCAAAGCCGCGCGCAGCGCCGTACAAAAAGCTGCCGTAACTTTGGCGCAAATTCCTAAAGTCGATGAAGCCTCATCAACAAATCCTTAGAACATGAGTAAAACACTTATCATTGTTCTCGTCGTAATTCTTCTCGCCATCCTCGCCTTGTTACTTTGGGGCGGGCGAACAGAAGCGCCGAGCAGTCAGTCGGACACGACAAGCGAGATCCAACAGGATCTGGATCAAATCAATTTGAGCGGCGATCTCGACTCTGAATTTGGCGAAGTGGACGCGGGTGTAAATTCGCTCTAAGCCGTCACTTGGGAAAAATCCCCCGCGCGGGGATTTTTTCTTTATACTGGAGACATGCCGCATTATCGCAGTCTGAATCGCGCAGTTGTGAAACTGCTCCGGCAAGGCAAGATCGGGGTTTTACCAACAGATACGATTTATGGGCTCGTTGCTTCGGCGATGAAACCCGCGAGCGTGGAGCGGGTTTACCGTGTGCGCAAACGTGATCCGCGGAAGCCGATGATTGTACTCATCAGTTCGATGAATGATCTCCGTAAGTTCGGCATAAGACCGGCTGCCGCCACGCGAAAAATTTTAGGAGCAGTCTGGCCCGGTCCGGTGAGCGTGATTTTGCCCTGCCGGGGGCTTAAGTATGCGTATCTCCATCGTGACACCAGCTCGCTGGCTTTTCGTTTGCCCACACCTCCAAGCCTGCGGAAATTTTTAAAGCAAAGCGGGCCCTTAGTCGCGCCTTCTGCTAATCCCGAAAGCAAACCGCCGGCCGAAACCGTAGCCGCAGCCAAAAGATATTTTGGCGCGAACGCGGATTTTTATGTGGATGTGGGCCGGCGCACGGGTAAGCCTTCGGAACTCATAAAGATTGTTGGCGCGAGCAAAAAGATCCTAAGGTCTTGATACTCGTTATTAGCGGAAATGGTATAATATCTACAAGATGCAATCACGCTTGGAACTCTGGTTTTTTGTTGCGCTTTTTGTCGCGGTTCTGGTCCTGGCCGCGTTAATTTTCTTGCCCTATCTTTCGGCTTTGGCCGTGGCGCTTGTCTTTGCCATAGTTTTCCGGCCGCTTTATCTCTGGTTAAGAAGGGCGGTGGGACACGAAAGCGTGGCCTCGTTCTTATCCGTTCTCGTCATTCTCCTCATTATTGCCGCGCCGGTTACTTTTGTCGGCTATAAGATTTTCGGCGAGGCCGTAAGTCTTTATGAACAGCAGGTGAACGGAATGGATTCCGCGCCGAATCTAGTTCCTTATTTTGAAGAAAAAATTCGCGAATTTTTGCCGTGGCTGGATATTAACGTGAACGCTTATGTTGAGCAGGGCTTGAACTGGCTTTTGCAGAACTTGGGTCCGCTTTTTTCCGGCGTGGCGCGCGCGGGACTTCTATTCTTTATCAGCCTTTTCGCCCTTTACTATTTGTTCAAGGACGGCGCCCGGCTTAAAGAACTGCTCTTGGATTTAAGTCCGCTCTCGGGCCGGCATAACGCGCAAATTCTCGACAAACTTTATGTGACGATCCATGCGGTCGTGCGAGGGACGCTTGTCATTGCCTTGATCCAAGGTTTTTTGGTTGGGATTGGTTTCAAGATCTTCGGCGTGCCGAATGCGACGCTTTGGGGTTCGCTGGCCGTCGTCGCCGCGCTTTTCCCCACGATCGGAACCGGGCTCGTTACTTTGCCTGCGGTTTTCTATCTGTTCTTTGTGGATCAAAGCGTAGCAGCCTTCGGACTTTTAGGTTGGGGCCTCTTGATCGTGGGGCTCGTCGACAATTTCCTGCGGCCGTTTCTCTTGGATCGAGGCACGAATATGCATCCGTTTCTTGTCCTTGTCTCGGTTTTGGGCGGCATCAGTCTTTTCGGTCCCGCGGGCTTCCTGCTTGGACCCTTAGTCTTGAGCCTGCTCTATGTGCTTTTGGAGATTTACCGGACACTTCTAGGCGAACGAACCTAGTGTTTGTCGGGTATGAGTTCTTGGCATAACCGGCCGCTGGGAACGCTCGAAAGCGAGCTCCAAACGGATATTCAGCATGGGTTGACTGCTGCGGAAGCCGCAGCAAGGCGTGAGCGTTACGGCTTGAACGCTTTGCCCAAAGGAAAGCGCGAGCCGATGCTTTTGATTTTTCTGCGGCAATTCCAAAGTCCGCTTATCTATGTTTTGCTTACGGCCGCTGTCATCGTGCTTCTCACCGGCGAGCGGACTGATGCCTTGATCATTATTTTCGTCCTGCTTTTCAATGCGGTCGTGGGGACACTCCAGGAGGGCAGGGCGCAAAACACGCTTGAAGCCCTAACGGCATTTGCGACCACCTCCGCCACGGTCTTGCGCGATAACGAGGAATTGATTCTGCCGGACGAAGAGATTGTGCCGGGCGACATTATTATTCTCCATGAAGGCGAACGGATTCCTGCGGACGGACGCGTGATCGAAGCCTCATCTTTGCGCGCAGATGAAGCCGCGCTTACGGGCGAATCCGTACCGGTGCACAAAACCGAAGCGACTTTACGCAAAGCCGAACTGCCCCTGGGGGAGAAGACGAACATGGTTTGGAAGGGCACGCATGTGACGAGCGGCAGCGGGAAAGTGCTGGTCGTGGCAACCGGACTCGAGACTGAATTGGGCAGGATCAGCGAAAGCATCAAAGTCGAAACGGAAATACCTCTGCGGCGGGAGATCCGTGCGCTGTCCCGCGTGATCATCGCCGCGGTAGCAGGGATAAGCCTTGTGATTTTCCTTTTGGGCTGGCTCTTAAATAGCACTTCAGCGCGGGAAATGTTCGCTGTCGTGGTTTCTTTGGCCGTTTCGGTGATCCCGGAAGGTTTGCCGGTTGTGATGACGCTCGTCTTGGCCACCGGTGTCTGGCGGATGGCCAAACGGCAGGCGCTCGTCAAAAAACTCCAAGCCGTCGAGGCCTTGGGCCAGGCCAAAGTAATTGCGGTCGACAAAACCGGAACCTTGACCCGCAACGAAATGATCATCCGCAGAGTTTTCGTCGCCGGTAAGGAATACGAAATCGGCGGCACAGGCTATGAGCCGCGGGGAGAATTCAGGCAAGGAGAAAAAATCATTGACCCGCCTAACCATCCAGAATTGCTTTTGGCCGGCAAACTCGCCACCTTTTGCGCCAATGCGCGCGTGGCCTTGATCGAGGACCATGTGGCGCCGAGCTGGAAAGTCATGGGTGATCCGACCGAAGCGGCGATGCTCGTCTTCGGAGAAAAGATGGGCTTTCACAAGGAGGATCTGGAACGTGAAGCTCCGCTTTTGGCCGAGTTGCCGTTCGATTACAAAACGAAATACCACGTGACCGCACACGCGGACAGAGGGAAACAATTTGTGACCGTGGCCGGTGCGCCCGAATCAGTGCTCACGCTTTGTACAGAAATCTACGGAATTAAAAACAATTCCGTTTTGTCCCCGGCGGAGAAAACCAGGCTGGAAAATACTTTTCACAATCTGGCGGCTCACGGTTTTCGCGTAGTTGCTTTCGCATTTGCGGAGCGGCCGTTCTTAAAGCTGGCCAAAATTTTGGATCTGGAAATAGAGTCGCTCGTATTCGCCGGTTTCTTTGCCATGGAAGATTCGCTGCGTCCGGAAGTGCCGCAGGCGATGGAACGCGCGCGGGCGGCCGGCATTCGCATCGTGATGATCACGGGCGATCATCGGCTGGCGGCCGTCACGATCGCCAAGGAAGCGGGAATTTGGCAGGCTGACGATAAAGTTTTGACCGGTGAAGAACTAGCCAAGCTAAACGAACAGGAACTTGCCGCGCTCCTGCCCCGAACTTCGGTTTTTGCCCGCGTGACGCCGGAAGATAAACTGAAAATAATCAGCGCTTACAGAAAACGCGGCGAGATCGTGGCCATGACGGGGGACGGGGTAAACGATGCGCCTTCGCTGGTGGCGGCGGATCTGGGCGTGGCGATGGGCAAGATCGGCACGGAGGTGGCGAAGACCGCGGCGGACATCGTGCTCTTGGACGATAATTTCGGCAGTATTGTTTCAGCGGTGGAGGAGGGAAGAAGCATTTATAAAACCATAAAGAAAGTCATTCTTTATCTCTTTTCCACGAGTTTGGGCGAGGTCTTGACGATCGCGGGCGCATTGATGCTGGGTTTTCCTTTGCCGCTTTTGGCGGCGCAGATTTTATGGCTCAATCTCGTAACCGATGGATTTTTGGATGTGGCCTTGGGCATGGAGCCCAAGGAAAAAGGGTTGCTTAATGAAAAATTCGGCTCGTCGCGGCGGCAGTTGGTTGACCGCCTGATGGGTTGGCGCATGCTCAATATGGCCCTGCCGATGATGATCGGGAGCTTAATTATTTTCCGTTTGTCCGATTGGTCCAATATGGAAGTTGCCTGGACCTGGACCTTGACCACGCTTGCGATTTTCCAATGGTTCAACGCCTGGAATTGCCGCTCCGAAACAAAATCAATTTTCCAAATGAATCCTTTGAGTAATCCATTTCTTGTTTTGGCGACGCTTACGATTTTTCTCCTCCAGCTCGCTGCGGTTTATACGCCCTTCCTGCAGGGGATCTTGCACACCGCTCCTTTAAGCCTCACGCAATGGCTCTGGGCGGCTGTGGTTGCGCTTTCGATCATATTTGCCGAAGAAACAAGAAAGGCTTTCGCGCGGAAAAGGCTTGTTGCCTAAGGAATAAACGTGATATTCTTTGTAGACAAATGGTGAAGCTTTCCCGCTCCAAGCTCGAATTGTTTCTTGAATGTCCGCGCTGTTTTTGGCTGGATCTGCGCCATAAGATTAAGCGGCCACCGCCGGCGCCGTACACCATCAACAATGCCGTTGATTATCTCTTGAAGCAGGAATTTGATGTCCATCGCGAAAAAGGCACGCCGCATCCGGTGATGGTTGCGCACGAGATCAAGGCCGTTCCCTACAACACTGCGGAGCTCGGCAAATGGCGGCATAATTTCACCGGCGTGCAATTCCATCACAAGCCCACGGATTTTTTGGTTTACGGAGCGGTGGATGATGTTTGGGAAAATCCACAAGGAGAACTGATTGTCGTTGATTACAAAGCGACCGGCGCGAACCAGCACCGGATCTATGATTCTTATCGCCGCCAGCTGGAAATTTACCAGTGGCTCCTACGGGGAAACGGGTACCAGGTTTCTGGGACCGGGTATTTTGTCTTTGCCCGCGTAAGCAAAGCTAACGGTTTCACGGGAGCGACGGTCGAAGAGCGCACAGCCGCATTATCTTTCGATCTTTTTGTGGAACCGCTCGTAGGGGATTCAAGCTGGGTAGAACCCGCGATCGCAAGGGCCAGGGAAGCGTACGATCAAAGCAGTCTCCCCGCAGCCTCGCCGGACTGCGAATACTGCGCTTACCGACGCGCCAGCGAAGTGCTCGATCTGGAAAAAGCGGCCTTGAAGCCGAAAAACAAAAACGCCTGATTGTTATTCAAGCTTTTTGCTCGGTAATGTTTTTTACATCGCCTAGTGCTATGCTATAGCATAGCACTAGGCGATAATGCTACAATTTGATCATGAGTGGTCTTTCGAAAAATTGGATGATGCCGCCCCAAGGTGATTATTCCTCACGTAAAGAATGGGAAATAGCTTGCTGGCAAAAACTTTTAGACTCTACTGACTTGATTGATCTGCTTACCACCCCGCACGAACGCAGAGATTTTGTCATGCGTGCCGCCGCACTTAACATGATTATGTCTGGGAAAAGTTACCGCGAGATTGGCCGCGAGTTATGGCTTTCTCCGCAAACAATAAGCGGGCTCAAAAAAGCCTTGGAGGAAAAAATTTATCGGAGCTATTTAGAGCGGAGTAAAACTGAACGCAAAAAGAGAGTATACAGTTCTAAGCCAGACAAGTTACAGCCGAAGCACCGTGGCATACCACGCCGGACCAAATACGGAAAGATTTACATTTGAAACCCGGCGACTAATTCTAAACGTTGTCCAAAAGCGACAAGCACCGATGCTATGCTATAGCATAGCATCGTTGCGTTTGGCTTCAGGTTTTTAATTTTGGCCATTTAAATAGCAGTTTATTTAGATTTTATTTAAGTCGAATTTCTAATCTAAATTGGTATAATTTAAAAATGTTGGCCGTCCGCAAGCCGAAGCTTTTACAGTTTACGTATCACAGCCGGGCGAAGATGCGCTATTGGGGGTTATCGGAGTCGCGCGTGAAGCATGCGATGCATTCGCCGCGGCGCGTCGAGGAGGGGATTGCGCCAAAGACGATTGCGATGATGCAGCCTATCACCGTTAAGCGCGAACAGGGCCGCGAGACTTGGAAGCAGGAACTTTGGGTGATGATCCAGGATATGGGCTCGCGCCGGAAAATCATCAGCGCCTGGCGCTATCCGGGCATGACGAAGCCGCGCGATGAAATTACGAAAGATTTTTTACGCCAGGAATACCGCGCTTACACGGCGCGGCAGTAACAACATTCTCACATTCTCAAGAATATGAGAATGTTGTTTTGTAGCCTCTCTTCAATTCTTTACTCCGATTTTTCAGCGTCGGAGTACAAAGCTGAAGTGAGGGGCAGAAGCAATGTGAGATCGCTTCTGCCCGGATTGGAGGCGGCGATGCCTCCCTAGTTTGCGGTGGTGTGAGCGAGGGCCTGCGCGGTCCTCGCCTTGTTTACCACCGCCTGCGTCAGACGGTGGGCGCGGCGCACGAGCTGCGTGATCTCCTTGCGCGCCTCGGCGGTCTCGCGGGTGGTTGCGCCGAGCTTGGCGAGATCGCCCAGCGTCGCCGTGCGGCGCTGACGCTCGACGTGCGCCCGGCTCTCCGCGAGCTCGCGCTCGCGGCGCGCCTGCGCTTCCGCGCGCGCTCGCGCTGCGGCCGCGCGCTCCTGGATTTGACCCAGATAGCGCAGGGCCGCGGGCAGCGGATGGAGCCGCACGTCCTGCCTCCGCTCACGCTCGCGGGCGCACCGCGAGCAGAGCGCGAAGCTCCGCACCTGTTCGTCCGTGAGGTCGGCGATCCCGACTTCACGGTCGAGGATGCTCTCCACGGCGGTCGCGATTCCGGCGAGCGCGAGGACGCGGGTGCCGCTTTTCAGCATTTGGGCACGGCAGCCGTGCCCAGCGCATTTCAAAATCTGTGGCATAAGCCACCTCCTGTCTTATATTATACCACTCACAGTAATAATGTCAAGGATAGGCATAAACCCGCATTTTAGCTATGATTTTATGTAAAGTGTTGAATTCAAATCTCGTCTAAACTCACGATGATCCTCACTTCACCGGCATTCGAGCATAACGGGAAGATTCCCAAAAAATTTACCTGCAGTAGCTTCGATGTAAATCCGGAACTGCAGATTCAAAATGTGCCGCCCGCGGCAAAGTCTTTGGCGCTCATTGTGGATGATCCAGATGCGCCGTCCGGCACCTTCACACACTGGACGGTTTGGAATATTGATCCTCGGACAACTTTCATTAAGGAAGAAAGCACGCCGCCCAAAGCCGTTGAGGGCATGACTGATTTCGCTAAAATCGGTTACGGCGGGCCATGTCCGCCTGCCGGCAAACCGCATCGTTACTTTTTCAGACTTTTCGCTTTGGATTTTATGTTGGATTTGTCCGCGGGCGCAAACAGAAACGAATTGGAGTCAGCCATGAAAGACCATATTCTAGCCGAGGCGGAACTTATCGGCATTTATGGGCACTAATTGATTCTTGTCTTGAACTTGCTGAAGGGTTACATTTTTCTCTTTTTAAACAAATAGTATAATTTAGCGATGACACCCCGTTCAGTAATTTTATTATTGCGTTTCGGCCTGGCTTTTGTTTTTGCCTACGCCGCGATCTCTTCGTTTATAAACCCGTTTAATTGGATCGGTTATTTTTCGTCATTCATGCGGAGCCTGCTGCCCGAAAACCTGCTGCTCATTGGATTTTCGATTACGGAGCTGTTTTTAGCTGTCTGGCTGGTTTCGGGAAAATATGCGGTCTGGGCTGCACTCCTAGCTTTCGCCATGCTCGCGGGCATAACCGTTTTCAATCTCCATGTTCTTGATGTGACCTTCCGCGATGTCGGGCTTGCCTGCGCAGCGCTCGCGCTTTATTTCGCTGCGAAATCCGAAAAGCAGGCGAACCTGGGAAATTAACCGCCTAATTAGCTGGATCAAACTAAGCCCGATGGTTATCCACAGGTTGCTTGACGGAGAATAAACTTTGCTTTAAGCTCAATTTAATGGTTGCATATGGGAAATTGAATGTTTGCGCTATGACCCCCGTCTTTTTTGGCGTCCTTACGCTTATTGTGATTAAGACCAAGGTGGATTCAGGGGGTAGAGTATAAAATTGGACTAAAGAACTAAAACCCCCTGGATCCAGGGGGTTTTAGTTCTGGCTTAGACGCTCCGCGGCTTTTATGAAAAAG
This sequence comes from uncultured Candidatus Saccharibacteria bacterium, assembly GCA_964361595.1. Taxonomy (GTDB): domain Bacteria; phylum Patescibacteriota; class Minisyncoccia; order UBA6257; family 2-01-FULL-56-20; genus CAYIAX01. The sequence goes on from CAYIAX010000001.1 coordinate 91,750, forward strand.
ATGCCGAGCGTCCAGGCCGTAAGTCGTGGTCTGGTTGGAAGGGCTCATTAACAAATTAATAGGAAGGGAAAAACCGTGGAAACTGCGATTAAGGTGATCTTTACGGTTGCGGGAAACCCACTAAGCGAGGCGGTGGTTGAAAAATTGCGGGAATTGTCGCTTGCGAAAAGCGGCCCGCGTTCGCCGGTTTGCACAACCTATAGCAACCTCGCGGACCTGACCGGCGCGCTCGCGGCAGTCTCACCGGATTCGGTGTTGGCGCTCTGGGATGCGACATTCAAGTCGGGATGCCGGCGGCACTTCCGGCATTACGATGTAGGGACAAAAAAGCCCTGCTCGCTGCCGGAATGGGCGGCGAAGGTGCGGTGGGCGGTAGTTTTGAACGCCGGGTGCTTCGCCGAAGCCGCCTTGATGAAGGAGGGACGGAAAACTGCGGTGGATACGATGGTCCGCCGTTGCGCCGAGCAAATCCGCGCGAACTTCCTTGTCAAGTTCGCGGACCGCGTGAATGCGAAGGTTTTGCCCTGGGGGGAGCCCAAAAGCTCCCGGAAAAAGCGTGGCAGCTATCTCGCCCCGCGCGGTTCCTGGAGCACCTATCCGCGTGCAATCCACGCCAGTTCCCTCTGGTAAATCCGGCGACGAATCGCAAGCAGCGCGCTTCGATTCATCGCAGCCGTCCCCGTGGGAATTCATTTCGGAGCATCCGGAGCTGATCCGTTTCATCAATGGATGCTAGTCTAGTGATCGGCAGCGATACAACATCGCTGCCTTTTTGTTGCAAGAAAGTAAGTCGCTTGTATCTTTTTTAGCAACAACATAAGGACAACTATCAATTTGTACCTTCGGCGCGAACGGCTTGCCCGCTACTGGCAGTAGGCGGTAATCCGCATAATATTCGCGCACAGCTTCGGTTGCGCGTTTTTTATTGCTAATGTGCTTTGTGTTTACGTAATTAAATCGAGAAGCAGTGCTATGCTATAGCATAGCACTCAGCAAGAGTCGACAAATCCATTTTTAATGTGGTATAAATTTTGCAGCAGGAGGTGAATTTTGTCTGAAGCAACGCAGCCTCTCACAACCCCGCCGCCGGAACCCGTGCGGCGACGCATGCCCGCGGAGCGCAAATCGCTCACGCATAAGTTCTGCGTGGGCGGCCACGAGGGCTACATCACCGTGGGCCTGTACGAGGACGGCACCCTCGGTGAAATTTTTGTCGCGATGGCCAAGGAAGGCTCAACGGTTAGCGGCTTGGCGGATAGCTTCGCTATCGCCATTTCTCTAGCACTGCAGTACGGCGTGCCGCTCTCGGTGCTCACGGAGAAGTTCAGCCACACGCGCTTCGAACCCAGCGGCTGGACAGGCAACCCGGAAGTTCCCTACGCAAAGAGCGTTGTCGATTACATTTTCCGCTGGCTTGCCCTGCGCTTCCAGGTTGAAGCCGCGGCGCAAGAGTCAGCGGAAACGCCTACAATCGCAACGGATTTGCAGGGAAAGTTTGACTATCTGCCCATCTGCCTCGAATGTGGCGCGACGATGGAGGATTTGACCAAGGAGTATCGGTGCCGGAGTTGCGGGGCGCTGTCGCCAAAACCCCGAGCGCAGTAGGAAATTTCCTCTGCGCTTTTTATTTTCACCTACCAGAATGCCTCGTCGCTCTACGGCGAGGATAAATGGCGGAGTGAAAATAACCCTGCCGTCCCTTTGGGGCGAGTCTCGCCACGGGCGGGAGCCGGGTCGAAGAGTTAAAAAATAATCCTGCTTGCCCGTTCCGAATCCGCCTCCGCCGATTGGCGGATAGCAGAGAAGGCGAGAGTTTATCAAAGGATTCCAATTTGATTTTTTGAAGCCTAGTAAAACAGATGAATGCACTCAACTGGGTGCTATGCTGTAGCATAGCACCCAGCAAAATCAATTCTTGAGGAATCGTAAAATTGGAATTGCTATAATTAGCAGGTGACACTAAAAACTTTCTTCAGGCGCCTGGGGCCGGGGTTCATTACCGGCGCTTCCGACGACGATCCTTCGGGTATCGCCACTTATTCGCAAGCGGGGGCGCGCTTTGGGCTCACCACGCTTTGGACGGCGTTTTTTTCGTTTCCTTTTATGGCGATCGTGCAGGAGATGAGCGGGCGGATCGGGCTTGTAACCGGCCGGGGATTGGCGAGCGTGATTAAAAAGTATTTCCCCGGCTACATACTTTTTGCCGCGGTATTTCTGCTCATCGTCGTGAACACGATCACGATTGGAGCAGATCTGGGCGCCATGGCCTCCTCAATAAATTTGATTTTGCCTTTGCCTGTCTGGTTTTGGCTCGCAGTCTTTGCAGTCGGAATCGTCTGTCTGGAAATTTTTATCGCCTATAAGACCTACGCCAAATTTTTAAAATATCTTTGCCTCTCGCTATTTGCTTATGCGATTACGGCTTTTGCAGTTACTTCGGATTGGGGGTTGGTTATTGCTTCGGCCTTAAAGCCGGCCCTTGAATTCAATTCCGAATATTTTTTCGTACTCGCCGCGATCCTAGGGACGACGATTTCACCGTATCTTTTTTTCTGGCAGGCGGATGCGGAGGTGGAGGAAGAAGTCCGCAAACATAAGCTGACGCAGATGGGCAGCGGCCAACCCAAGCTTTTGCCAGGAGACATTCCCAAGATGCGCACGGATACCATTTTCGGCATGTTTTTTTCAAATCTCATCATGTTCTTTATTATCCTTACGGCCGCCCTAACTTTGCATGCGGCCGGACTCACCGATATTCAAACCGCTGCTGATGCGGCCGAAGCCTTGCGTCCGATTGCCGGAGAATTCGCGTCGCTTATTTTCGCCTTAGGCATTGTCGGTACTGGGCTCTTGGCTATCCCGGTTTTGGCCGGTTCGGCTGCTTATGCGATTGCCGAAACATTTGATTTCAAAGAGGGCCTGTCGAGAAAATTCAGCAAAGCCAAAGCATTTTACAGCATAATTATTTTTTCCACTCTCATCGGCCTTGTCATTAACTTTCTGCCCATACCCACATTCAAGATGCTTTATTACGCCGCCGCTTTGAACGGAATTTTAGCGCCGCCGCTTTTGATTTTACTGGTGCTTATCGCCGGCAGCCGCAAAATTATGGGGGAGAATAAGAATTCAACTCTTCAGAATCTTGCCGGCTGGTTTACCGTCGCGATGATGGCGGCAGTGGCGGTCGCGGTGATCGCGACGATTTAATTACGTACAGAATTACATAATTCCATACGTAAATTCCGGATTATAACATCCTAACATTCTGGCTTGCCCGCCTCGGGAGGGAGAATGTTAGAATGTTGCTTTTTTAGCAACAGTTGTCAGATAACCGCTTTCACCTTAAACTGTTTTTGCGGTTTTTTGTAGTAACTACCATGAGATTATCCATCGGTATCGTCGGCCTTCCAAATGTGGGCAAGTCCACGCTCTTTAAGGCGCTTACGAATCAGGAAGTGAATATCGCGAATTATCCGTTCGCCACGATTGATCCGAACGTCGGCGTGGTAACTGTGCCGGATGAACGATTAGAGACGCTAACGGCAATGAGCAAATCCAAAAAGACCATTCCCGCCGTGATTGAGTTTTACGATATTGCTGGGCTAGTGAAGGGCGCGAACAAAGGCGAAGGTCTGGGCAACCAGTTTTTATCCCACATCCGCGAGACGCAGGCGATCGTGATCGTCCTGCGCGTTTTTGAAGACCCGAACATCATCCACGTCGAGAGTACGGTTGACCCGCTGCGCGATCTTGAAATTATCAAAATGGAATTGATTTTGAAAGATTTGGAAACCATTGAAAAAGTTTTCGCGAAACTGGAAGCGGAAACAAAAAGCGGTGACAAACAGGCCCAGAAAAATCTGGAGGATGTAGCAGTAATTAAAAAATCGCTCACCGCGGGAAATTTACTTTCAAGCTCACCAGATCTTATGTTTCTAATTCGCGCGAATAAGCGAATAAGCGAACTGAATTTATTGACCGTGAAGCGTGAGCTTTATCTCTTGAACGGCAAAGCGAGCGATGTTTTTCCCGAACTTATAAACGCAATTAAAGCTGCGGGCGGGGATTATCTCGTAATGGATCTATCGCAAGGCGGGGAGATCGGCGAACTTATCCGCAAGGCTTACAGCATCTTGGATCTCATTAGCTTTTTCACGGCCGGCGAAGATGAATCGCGCGCGTGGACGATCGAACGGGGGACCAAAGCGCCGCAAGCAGCGGGCGTGATCCACACGGATTTTGAAAAGAATTTTATTCGCGCTGAAGTTGTTGCTTACGATAAATTCGTAAGTTCCGGCGGCTGGGCGCAGGCCAAGCAAAAGGGTTTTCTGCGCGTGGAAGGAAAAGAATATGTGGTTTTAGACGGCGACATTATGGTCATCCGGCACGGATAAACTTCGGTCGGTTCGGTTTGCGCGGCGCTTTTTTAATTCCGCCGGTCCAGGGCTGCGCCCAAAGTTTCATCGTCGGCAAATTCAATTTCCCCTCCGGTGGGCAAACCCCGGCCCAAGCGGCTGATCTTTTTTGCGAGCGGGGAAATTTCTTTGGTTAAAAGCGAGGCGTGAAAATCGCCGGCGGCCGTGGGATTGAAGCCCAAAATAATTTCATCGGCCTGGCCGTATGCTTTTTTAATTACAGATTTAAGCTGCTGCAGGCGCAGTTTTTGCCATTCTTCAAGCAAGCCGGTTTTGGGCACGGGCCCCAAAATGAAATAGTGGCCTTTGTATTTGCCGGTGTTCTCGATCGAAATAAGATCGGTTTCTTTCTCCAGCACCATCACGATGCGGCCGTCCCGGGCAGAGCTCGCGCAAATTTCGCAGAGCGGACCAGAATTCTCGTGGACAAAAAAGCAATGTTCGCAGACCTTCACTTTCTTCAAACTCGCAATGTTATGCGAAAGCGCATTTATATAATTTTCACCGCGCGCGACCAGATAAAAAGCCAGCCGGATGGCCTGGCGCGGACCGATTGAGGGCAGTTCGCTTAAAACTTCAACGACTTTTTGGATGGAGGCGGGAAGCTTCATAAGTGTAGCTACGAAATACAAATTTCTTACCAATATACGAAATTTAGTATATTCGTACTTTTTAGTATTTCGTAGCCAGCTTGGACTATTCCAAGATAACCGAAACATTTGCTTTCGACAAGCTGTGAACTAAATTTCGGTTCTAAAACCTGAAAGCTAGTTAAATCTCCTCGCCGAACTTGCCTTCCACGCTCTTAAAGGTTACGCGTTCGGGATCAAAGCGTAATTGCACGGAGCCCAAGGGGCCGTTCCGGTGTTTGGCGATGAGAATTTGCGCGAGATTTTGCTCTTCGGGCGGCACGTCTACCTGATCGCGGTCTTTGCGGTAGATGAAAAGCACGATATCCGCATCCTGTTCGATCGAACCCGATTCGCGCAAGTCGGATAGCCGCGGCAGCTTATGGTCGCGCTGGTCGACGGAGCGGGAAAGCTGGGAGAGCGCGATTACGGGGACATTAAGTTCGCGGGCGATGCCCTTGAGGCCGCGGGAAATTTCCGTGACCTGCTGGACCATATTTGTCGCGCTGTTCCTGGGCGCGATGAGCTGCAGGTAGTCAACAACCAAAAGCCCCAAGCCATGCTCGACCTGGAGGCGCCTGGCCATCGAGCGCATCTGGAGAATGTTGGGCGACGGCGTGTCGTCGATAAAGATACCCACGCGCGAGAGCTTATCCAAGCCATGCTGGATCATCTGGAATTCCAGATCGTCGTTGATACGCCCGGTGCGCAGTTTCCAGAGCGGGACTTGCGATTCGGCCGCGATCAAGCGATCGACAACCTGTTCGCGTGACATTTCGAGCGAGAAGACGCCGACGGGCACGCCCGTTAAAGCGGCATTGCGCGCGATGTCCAGTGCAAGAGTTGTTTTACCCAAGGAAGGCCGCGCGCCGATCACGATCAAATCGGATTTTTGAAAACCGGAAAGCAGATTGTCGATGCCGGGAAAGCCGCTCGTGATCCCGCGCAAGGTGTCTTTATGCTCATGCAGTTTTTCGATCCGCTCGTAAGCGTTTTTAAGTTCGGATTCAATATGCACGAAATTTTGCGGCAAAGATTTTTGCGAAATGGCGAGAATTTTTTGCTCGATCTCATCTATGAGATCTTCGAATTCGCCCGCGGGCTCAAAAGCATTTTCAGTGATCTCCGCCGAAGCCTTGATCAAATCTCGGAGCACGTGCTTTTCTTTGATGATCTTCGCATAGTGCTCCACATGCGAAGCGGTCGTTACCTGGTTCGTGATCTCGGCCAGATAGCTTGAGCCGCCAATTGTGACCAGAAGATTTTTTTCCTTCAGGCGGTTCGTAAGCGACATGATGTCGATCGGCTGGCGCTTCTCGTAAAGCTCGAGAATGGTTTCATAAATTTTTTCGTGCGCCGGCATGTAAAAGTCATCGGGCGTGAGCATGTCCGCGACTTTGATCACGGCGTTCTTGTCTAAAAGCAAACTGCCTAAAACCGACTGCTCGGCTTCGAGATTCTGCGGCGGCAGTTTAATTCCAGTTTTTTTCTCTGTGATAAGTTTTATTTCCATTGGCGTGGTCTGGCGATCGGCCCGCGCGGGGTATCTTCAACTATATATCCTAAGTCATTAAGTTCTTCCCTCAAACGGTCGGATTGCGTAAATTGTTTACTAGTTCTGTACGTCTCCCGTTCCTCAATGAGTTTCATAATTTTAGGAGAGATTTTAGGCGGGCGCATGGCACGAGTCAAACCCAGGGCCAGGACGGTATCGAATTGCTTGAGGATTTCAAGCTTATCCTCGGGACTCACGTCGCGGGCGGCGAGGAGTTCCCAAGCCAGGGAAAGCGCCTGCGGGGCATTTAGATCATTGTTTAGGGCCGCCGTAAACCGCTCTTCCCAAAGCGGGGGATGCTCTTCCGGGTAAATGTCCTTTTGGATCAAGAGGCCCTTTTCCAAATAGAAAATTTCAAAAGCCAGATTGCGGATTTCGGAGATCATTGCTTGCCAGCCGCTTTGCGCAGCCTCGAGACTTTCCCAGCTGAAGTTGAGGGGCGAACGGTAATGCGTGCTTAAGACCAAATAACGGTAGGCAAGGGGATTGGCGCCGTGTTTTTGGAGGTCGGCGAGCGTGAAAAAATTCTTTTCGGATTTGGCCATCTTGGCGCGGTCGACAAGCAAGAATTCGCCGTGCAGCCAATATTTTGCTAGCGGTTTGCCGAAAGCGGCTTCGGATTGGGCAATTTCGTTCTCGTGGTGCGTGCCGATATGATCTACCCCGCCCGTATGGAGATCGAACGGCTGGCCGAGAAATTTGCTTGAAATTGCCGAGCACTCGATGTGCCAGCCGGGAAAGCCCGTGCCCCACGGCGACGGCCAATGGAGAATATGGTCCTTGAAGCGTCCCACGGTTTTAAACCAAAGCGCAAAATCGGCCGGATGACGCTTCTCGTGGTCGGCCACGACTTCGGCGCGGGCGCCGCGCAATTTTTGCGAAAGTTTCTGGCCGGATAAACGGCCGTACTTTTTGAATTTGGTTACGTCGAAATATACCGCGAGCGGAGTTTCGTAAGCGTAACTCTTTTTTAAAAGTAGTTTAACGATCTCGATCTGCGCTGGGATGAATTTTGTGGCAGGCGCCAGCGTGGGCGGGACCTCAATGTTCAGTTTTTTGATGTCATCGAGAAATGCTTTCGTGTAAAACCGAGCAAGTTCGCGCACGGATTTTTTCTCGCGGCGGGCCTCCTTTTCGATCTTATCCTCGCCGGCATCAGTATCGCCGGTAAGGTGCCCCACGTCCGTGATGTTCATCACGCGCTTTACCTTATAGCCGTTCCAGACGAGCGTGCGTTCCAAAACATCTTCGAAGATATATGTGCGCAGATTGCCGATATGCGCGTAGTTATAAACCGTAGGGCCGCAAGTGTAGAGTCTGACCCGTCCGCGCTTCAAGGGCCTAAAGGTTTCGAGTTTGCGGGAAAGCGTGTTCCAGAGCCTAAGTTTGAGCGCCATTGCCCCATTGTAACACGGTGGTTTTTAATTGACAATATATATTTTTATTGCGAAAGATTATTCGGCGTTAACAATCACATAAGATTCTAAGCGTCAAAACAATTTGATTTTGGCAATCTTGACACGAGACTGCTAATCGCTCTAAAATAACCTGGCATGTTATCGGAACGAACAAACAAAATTTTGGCAGCTTCCGTGCGTGAGTTCATTCGCGGCGGCGAGCCGATAAGTTCAAGCTTGCTTTTCAAGTGTTATGATTTCGGCATTCGGCCGGCGATGATCCGATTTGAGTTAAACGAACTTACGGAAGCCGGTTACCTTGAACAGCCCTACCATTCGTCCGGACGGACTCCCACGGATCGCGGCTATGAATTTTTTGCCCAGCAAGTTTTACAGGAGGTCCCGTCCCCGGATGCTTTCGATCATTCTTTGTTCCGCTGGTTCGAGCGCCAGGCTTGGCCGGAGCTTTTAACCCAGCTTTCGGATACGCTGGGGCTTCTGGGCGTGGCCACGGATTTTCGCCACGGCGAAGTTTATAAAGACGGTCTCGATGAATTGGTTTCACACATGCAGTGGTCGCGGCCGGACATCGAGTCCGTCATCCATGATTTTGAGGAATTGGACGAGCGACTCACGCATGCGCGCTCGGTCCTGGACGATGAAGATTTTCTGAAAGTCTTCGTTGGCCGCAAAAGCCCCGTCACAAAGAGCGAATGCCTGTCGGTTATGGCCGGAGATTATGACTGCAACGGTACGCGCATGCTCTTGTTTGCCATCGGGCCCAAACGCATGGATTACGAAAAGACGGCGGCGATTTTCAAAGGCCTCAAGCAAAATCAAAAATTAAAAAGCAAAGATTAAAGATTCAGATCGCAATTAAGATTTTTAAATTTTGATCTAATTATGAACATGGACGAAGAAAACAAAAATAACGGAGCGGCGGAGCCAGTGGTGGTTCCGGAAAACGATCTCGCGGCCAAACTTAAAGATTGCGAAGTTAAGCGGGATGAGTATTTGGCCGGCTGGCAGAGAGCGAAAGCTGATTTCATTAATTACAAAAAGGAAGAGATACAGCGGCTCGAAGAAATGGCGCGTTACGGCAACGAAGAGCTGATTTACGAGGTGATTATGGTTTTAGATAGTTTTGATCTGGGTCTGCGAGCGCTCGAAAAAGCCGGACCAATAGAGAAGGGAATTTATATGATTCGCACGCAGCTTGAGGATGTTCTGAAGCGCAGAGGCGTAACCAAGATTCCCATCTCGCCGGGCAGCCCGTTCGATCCGGCGTTTGCCGAAGCCGTGGCGGAGGCCGATCCGCCCGGCCCCGATTATCCGCCCGGCAGCGTGATTGAGGAAATCGAGAGCGGGTACAAACTTCACGGTAAAATCTTGAGACCGGCGCGCGTCAAAATAGCAAAAGGGAAAATAGATTCATGATTCACGACGCAAGATTCACGAGTAATTTCTAAAGTCGATAAAAAAACAAAAAGTAATCCACAAAGTATCAATGCTGATATGCGAATAATACTAATTATACGGATGAAGAATTAGTATCATTAGTGAAATTAGTATATTCGTATCGATACAATACATATTATGGCAAAAATAATCGGAATCGATTTGGGCACAACTAATTCGGCCGTCGCGGTCATGGAGGGCGGCGAGCCGCGGATTTTGGAGAATACCGAAGGCAACCGCACGACGTCGTCAATTGTGGCGCTCTCGAAGACCAATGAACGGCTGGTTGGTTTATTGGCCAAACGCCAATCGATCACGAATCCCAAAAACACGATTTTCTCGGTAAAGCGCCTCATTGGCCGCAAGTGGAGCGATCCCGAGGTCCAGCGCGACAAAGCCTGGCTGCCTTACGAGATCGTGCAGAGCCCCACGGGTGGCGTGAATGTGAAAATGGGGGATAAGGAATATTCGCCGGAGGAAATTTCTTCTTTCATTTTGGCCAAGCTCAAATCCGATGCGGAGGCGAAGCTCGGCGAAAAAGTGGAAGAAGCCGTAATCACCGTGCCGGCTTATTTCGACGATGCTCAACGGCAGGCGACGAAAAACGCGGGCGAGATCGCGGGACTCAAGGTCAGTCGCTTGGTCAACGAACCGACCGCGGCGGCTTTGGCTTACGGCCTGAACAAAATGAAGAACGAAAAGATCGTCGTCTACGATTTTGGCGGCGGCACATTCGACATTTCCGTGCTGGAAGTGGGCGACAACACAGTTGAGGTTCGCGCGACGGGCGGAGACACGCACTTGGGCGGAGATGATTTCGACAAGCACGTAATCGAATATCTGGTGACGGAGTATAAAAAGCAGGAAGGCATTGATGTTTCAAAGGATCCGCTCGCGCTCCAGCGCTTGAAGGAGGCGGCCGAGCGCGCAAAGCACGAACTTTCTTCCGCGGTCGAAACCGAAATCAATCTGCCGTACGTGAGCTCCGATGCTGCCGGTCCCAAGCACTTCTTAATGAAACTTACGCGGGCGAAACTCGAGAGTTTGGTCAAAGATATGATCGATCATTCGATCGAGCTCACGCGCGAAACCGTAACCGCCGCGCCGCCCAAAGGGGCAGGCTTTAAGCTCGCGGAAATAAACGAAGTGATTCTGGTCGGCGGTCAGACACGCATGCCGGCGATCCAGGAAGCGGTCAAGAACTTATTCGGCAAAGAAGCGCACAAGGGCATCAATCCGGATGAGGTTGTGGCCGTGGGCGCCGCGGTGCAGGCGGGGATTCTGCAGGGCGACGTGAAGGACATCCTGCTTTTGGATGTTACGCCGCTTACGCTCTCAATCGAAACTTTAGGGTCGGTGGCGACGCCGATGATCCCCAAAAATACGACAGTGCCGACATCGAAGACGCAGGTTTTCTCCACGGCGGCCGACAATCAAACTTCGGTCGAAGTGCACGTGCTCCAGGGCGAAAGGCCGATGGCCTCGGATAATCGCACGCTGGCCAGGTTTATTTTGGATGGTATTCCGCCCTCGCCGCGCGGCTTGCCGCAAGTTGAAGTTACGTTCGACATTGACGCGAACGGCATCTTGAACGTATCGGCGAAGGACAAGGCGACCAGCAAATCACAATCGGTGAAGATCGAGGCGACCACGAGCCTGGCCAAAGACGAAATCGAACGCCTGAAGAGGGAAGCGGTCGAGCATGCGAGCGAAGACGCGAAAAAGCGCGAACTTGCGGAGGCGAAAAACCAGGCCGAGAGCATGATTTATTTAGCCGAAAAGTCCATGGCTGACGCCGGCGATAAATTGACGGACGAAGTAAAGCAGCCGATCCAGGAAAAAATCGAGAACTTGAAGAAGATCCGCGAGAGCGAAGACGTGGAGGCTTTGAAATCTGCCCTAGCCGAGCTTTCGGCGGAAATTCAAAAAATCGGGCAAGCATTCTATAATAAAGGACAAGATGGCACTGCCTCTGGGGAACCAAAATCTAGTTGAGAATCTTGTTACGCCGCGAATCATAAGGCCCAAGGGTTATTTTAAAGCCTTGGCGCTTGATGTTGCTGCGGTTTTGGCGGCTTTCTTTATGAGTTACGCCTTCAAGCTTTATTTAGCAGAACAAGCATCTTTGACGTTGGTTATAAGCATTTTGGGTTTATGGGCATTGATTTCGATCTTGCGTACTTTGACGACAAGAACCCTGGGGCGGCGCGCGCTCGTGGCGCTGCTCCAAACGGCGGCCCTGCTTGTGATCTTTTTAGGAATACCGCTTCAATTCCTGCTCTTGATCGCCGCCGGTGTTTTCATTTTCCTCTTTTGGGGCGAAGCCAGCGCTTTCACGGAGCTTACGCAAAGCCTGGAGGTAAGATTTTTTCGCACGACCCGCGCGCATGTGAACAGGCTCGTCACCGCCGCGATTATTTTTACGCTTTTTATTTATATCGCCACGAACAGCCAAAATCTGTTCGTTTCTGAAAAGAGCTTCACGAAGGTTTACGGCCTTACCGCAGAGGCCGTAAAAAACAGCTATCCGGATTTGCGGCTTGACTCTACTTTCCGCACGTTTGCCGAAAGCGTTGCAAGGCGGGAGCTTGCAAAACGTCCTGAATATGCTGAGCTAAATACCCCTATGAAGGAAGCGGCCCTGGCCAAAGCAACGGATGAATCTATGGCGCAGATCCGCGAGACACTCAAGCTTTCCGCAGGAGGGGATGAACAAATGAGTTCGGTATTCTACAACTTTTTCCGCAGCACGATGGAAGGCTGGCAGAAAACTTTCGGGAAGGCATTTGTCGCGATTTGGGTTATAATCCTTTTCCTGATCCTCAAGGGTTTTGGCACGCTTTTTTACCTGGGGGTTGGCCTCATCGGTTACTTGCTTTATCAGGGCTTGATCGTTTTAAATGTCATCCATATTATCGGAGAAAGCCGATCGCGCGAGGTCATAGAATTTACATAATTTCGAAGCACGAAACTCGAAATCCTAAACAAATTCAAATGAGGATAACTAGAAAAGACCAAAAATGTTTCGGATTTCGATATTCGAATTTCGGATTTTAACCATGAAGGACTACTACAAAATTCTCGGCGTGACGAAGGCCGCGAGCGAGGACGAAATAAAAAAAGCTTATCGGAAACTGGCCCACCAGCATCATCCGGATAAATCTGGCGGCAACGAACAGAAATTCAAGGAGATTAACGAGGCCTACCAAGTGCTCTCCGATAAAACGAAGCGGGCGAATTATGACCGTTTCGGCACAGCCGAGCCCGGGTTCGGCGGTTTTAGTGGGGGACAAGATCCCTTCGCCGGCTTCGGTTTTGATTGGGCGGCCAGCCAGCCAGACCTGGGCGACCTGGGCGAAATATTCGAAACATTTTTTGGCAGTGGCTTCGGTCGGCGGCGCCCGACCTATCAGCAGGGTTCGGACCTGGAAACCATTCAGGACATCACGCTTGAGGAGGCTTTTCACGGTACGACGAAATCGCTCTTAGTCGAGACCCATCTTGCCTGCGAGGCGTGCAAAGGCCAGGGTGGCGATCCGGCGGCGGGATTCAAGAAGTGCACAACCTGCAACGGCCAAGGCGAAGTGAGGGAAAACCGGCAGACATTTTTCGGTAGCTTTTCGCAAGTGAAGGCCTGCGGCATGTGCCACGGCGCGGGCCAGGTGCCGAACAAGACCTGCCCGAAGTGCAAAGGCCAAGGCCGCGTGGCCGGCGAGCGCCGCGTTGAAGTGCGGATTTTGCCCGGCATCCAGAACGAGCAAATTATCAAGATCAAAGGCGCCGGCGAAGCCGGCGAGCGGGGAACGGGCGCGGGCGATCTCTATTTGCGCGTGCATATCAAATCCCATCCGGTTTTCGAACGGCGCGGAGACGATTTGGTAATCAAGAAAGATTTGGATGTTGTAGACTTGCTTTTAGGCAAGAAAGTGGAGGTGCCGACCGTAAGCGGCGGGCGGATCAAAGTGGAAATTCCAGCGCATTTCAATTTGAAGGAGAATTTGCGCATTCCGGGCGAAGGCATGCCGCATTTCGGCGCTTTCGGCCGCGGCGATTTGCTTGTGGACTTTACGGTTAAAGCTCCGAAAAAACTCGATCCGAAAATCAAAAAAATTCTGGAAGCGGCGGAGGAGAACTAGGATTTATTATTTGGTCTTACTCGTACGCCTGCCCGCTTCTGGAGGGAACAGGCTAATAATAGGAATTTTGATTTTTTGGCAAAAATCTCGTAGAGTACATCACGTTCCCGCCCATAGCTCAATCTGCCGAAAGGCAGATAAACTGGTAGACTTGCCCGCCATAGCTTTAGCGAAAGTAAGGCAACCCTGCCTGTCGGCAGACAGGTCGCCTTACAAGTAAACTTGCTGTCTAGGACGTTCGTCGAAAATAAATGCCTCCTTAGCTCAGTTGGTAGAGCAGCTCCCTTTTAAGGAGATGGTCGCAGGTTCGAATCCTGCAGGAGGCACTAAGGCATTTATTCTTAATTCGCTGCTGGCGATATATAATTTCAAAAGAATGAGCTTCGAAAGGCGATCTGGCGAAAAACTTGAATTCAAATCTTTGCCCGAAGGTGCGGCTCATTTGCGCCAGGCAGTTTTGGCCTGGGAAAACGAGCATCCGGAAACAAGGACGATTATTTTAGTGGCTGGTCCTTCTGCGGCGGGCAAAGAAACTTTTGTAGGACAGCTTCAGTTAGATGCCGCAGTTCTTAATTTAGATCGTTATTACTTAGGCCGCGAACTAATGCAGGAACGGTACGGGAAAGTAAATTTCAGTATTCCTAAAGCGCTGGATCAAGAGCGCATAGAGCGCGATGTAGAAGCAATTTCCGCCGCTAAACCTGGCGAAGCTGTTAGCGTCCCTGTTTATGATATGAAAGACAGCAGGCGAGTTGGTGAAGAAAAATTCATTATTAAACCCCGTTTAATCATGGAAGGGGTTTATGCATTTGTATTAGCGCCATTCGATACTTCTTTTCGAGTCTATGTGGACGCCGAAGATTCAGTGCGTCTCAATCGCAAACTCGCTCGCGATTCTAAGAAACGAGGTCTTAGCGAAGAAGAGATCCGTGAAAGATTTTTTAATACTGCTAAACCAGCTGTGGAAAAATTTTGTGAACCGCAAAAAGAGAACGCGACAATTATTGTCCACAATAACGAAAAAGCTTGAGATTTTATTACATTCTACAAATGACAGTTATATCTGCATGAAATTAGTGGCCATTTCACAGCACTATGATTAGTCATAGTGCCCGAAATTTATGATTAGTAACTTTGAATTTGTTTCGCAATTACTTCGATTCCACGAACGCGTAATTCTGCCAAAAACTTTTATAATACTCCAGCTCTTCGCCGCTATGCATTGCGGGATTGGGGAGTGGAGGAGTTAGAACGCCAGGATGAGCTGATTGGATTTGCGGATTTTCTTTTCCGTCCGGCCAAACCAAGGCGACAATTAAATCATCGCTCGTGGGAATTTCCTGTGACTTTATAAAATTCCTCTGCATTGCATCTGCTCCGGCCGCTCCGCGCTCTTTATGGTAAACCGCCGGACGCAGTTCATCCGTAATGCGAAGGAGATTACCGAATCCGAGCGGTGCGTTTGGATTTAAACCGTACTCTGCCTTCAATTCTGGTGTCAATGTAATTTTAAAAATTGTTCTGCGAGGGCCGCGGCGATACCAGGTAAGTCCTTGCTCTCTGCGTTTTGCTTCGGCTAATGCGATCGCGCGGATCTTTTGCGGGTCATCAATGTGCTGGTCGGGATGGAATTTGGCCCCGTGAGTTTTAAGCAAGCCGTCTAAATAAGTCTCGTCAATAACTTGCTCGCCCTGCGGCGAGCGGATTTTTTGGCCAAGAAATTTTGCTTTTACCTCCGGCGTAACTTCGTTCAAGTGGCGAAGCAGGTGCAGCTCGTTTTGGAACGGCAACACTAAATCTTTGATTTTGCCCGGAGCCGGTTCCGGCGAGCCGTAAAACCGCACGCCTTCGATTTCGACAAAGCTTGCGGGGGATTGTTCTACGGGAAATTGTTCAGCTATTGTTTAAGTCTACAGCGGTTCGGCAAATTATGCAAAAAAATTGACAGAATATTATTTATTTGCATAATATAGCCAGCAGGAGGTGCTCATGCGAGCACAGTTGATGGTGAGCAAAAGCGGGGTGCTTTTGCGGCTCTCGAATCCGGCGGAAGAATTTCCGTCGGAAATTTCCGTGCGAGATGTTTTATTCGTGCGGAAAGAGGAGCTGCACGTGATGCTTGTCTCGTCTGGGTTAATGCGAACCCTCGTGGCGCAAGCAGGCGAGCAGGTGATCGAAAAATTGCAGTCGGTAAGCCAGGATATACGCTTCTGCGTTTATGTTCAACACCGGCTGTATCATGCCTCCAAATCCTCGATTGAGGGCTACAAGGATTCGCTCGTCGCTCCCCGTAACGTGCCTGATGCGGGCATTTTCTTTCTGAAGGCGAAAAACATTTTGGGCTTGCAGGATACGTTTCCAACCCCGCCGTTTCACGTTACGATCTACACCGCGGACAATTCGCAGAGTCGCGGGGGCGTGGGCCTGTGGTCGAAGGAGGACTTCGAGCGGTATGCAACGGCAGTCCCGCTCCATGCCTTTCCGCCCGCCGTCCGCGACGCGCTCGCGTCGCTCTAATTAGTTTCGCGGCCTCGGAATTCTATTCCGGGGCTTTTTCGTGTAAGGTGAATGCATGATAACTCCCGAGGAGCGCGACCGGGAACGAGCTCTTTTTGATGCCGAGCGCAAACGCGTGCCGGAACTTTTTGAACGGGCGCCGATGACGGATAGCCCCGAATTTTTGCGCTGGATCGGTATTGAAGAATCTGACGTAAAATTGCCTTTGGGCTACTTAAAATACATGCCGCAAGATTTCATTGTGGAAGAAATCTTGCCTAGCGAAGAAACTATCACCGCGGAACCAGGTTCGGCCGAGCCGAATTTAACTGCCGAAGGGCTTACATACTATGCCGACCTGGTGAAATTAGGCGTAGATACGCTCGCGGCCAAACATGAACTCGCGCACGTTCTGGGCATTGATGAAAAGGGCGTGAGTTATGCGGGGATCAAGGATCGTTTGGCTTTGACCGCCCAGCGGTTGAGCATTCGCGGGCTCGAGGATCCGCAGAAGTTCGCCGCCGTAAACGCCGAGAATTTTTTCTTGAAGAATATTGTCCGCGGCAAAGGCGCGATCGCAAACGGCGACTTGAAGGGTAACCGCTTCATTATTACTGTCCGCACCGATCATGTGTTGAGCGCAGAGGAAAAAGAGCGCATCAAAACCAAGGCGGAAGAATTGAAAACAGACGGCTTTTGGAATTTTTTCCACTTCCAGCGTTTCGGCACGCCGCGGCTTTTAAGCCACTGGCTGGGGCTTTTGCTTTTAAAAGGCGAGTATGAAGAGACGGTAAAAACTTTTATCACTTATCCCACCGCGCGTGAGCTGCCGTATTTCAAGAAAATCCGCGAGGAGCTTTTGCCGCTCTGGGGCAATTGGTCGGCGCTCAAGGAGAAGCTTGATCAGTTTCCGTATCATTTTCAGCACGAGCGCGCCTTTGTCGATCATCTATTAAAATCTCCTGGCGATTTCTTGGGCGCACTTAAAGAATTGCCGGACCAGATCCGGCTATGGATGTATGCCTATGATTGTTTTCTTTTTAATCGCAAACTGTCGAGTTTGATCAAGGAAGGCGAAGTGCCGATGCGCTTGCCGCTTGTAACATCCTTTAATCCCAAAGATTGGGAACCGTATCTTTCTTATTTGGAAGCCGACAAGGTGAAATTGCCAAGCGGTTCCTATCGAGATTTTCCGTTTATTCGCGTGGAGTCGCGCGCCTGGCCCACCCTGCAAAAAGTGGAAATTCACAGCGTGGAATTTGCGGAATCAGCCGTAGTTTTCGCTTTTTCGCTGCCCAAGGGATCATATGCTACGGCGTTTCTCGCGAACTTTTTCACGCTTGTTTCCGGTTTGCCCGCGCCCGCGGGCATTTGGACAGGAAGCCTGGATGCAAAAGAAGTGGCCGGCTTGGGCACGCTAGAGCACGTGCTTTCGCGCTTCAAAACCGTGCTGGAACGCCGCGAGAGCGATCTGGCCGCAGCGGAATAATTTTAAAATTCTTCGCATCAAACTTGTGAACCGCTATGCTATAGCATAGCGGTCAAAAAACGGCGAATTTTCGGGAATAATTTTAAGAACAAAAAAACCCGCCACATGTGTGACGAGTCCGCGCACCTCCTTTCCGGGTGAACGTTGTTAATGATTGCAGCTAAACCTGGTGAGGTTCAGCCGCCCAATCTCCGTGAGCGAAGCGAAGGTCGTAGTGCGGCACAGCGTCGGGTTGACGCTCGCCGCAGTTAACGGTATGGGAACAGATCCCGTTCGCGCCAACGGGGTTGGCGAAAACGTCCACGTTGCCGAACGTGGTCGGCAGATGCCGAATCAGCCATGGCAGGCTCGAGGCGTCCACGGGCTTGCGCTCGAGACCTTTCGAGAACTCCATGACAAGTCGCATTGGCGGCTTCCAGGACCGGTCCAGGATGTGGAGCCCGGTCAGCTGGAACCCTGCTTCCGCGAGGTCGACGATGAGGAGCATGATGCTCGCCATCGTGAGCCCCTTTTTTTCCTCGTCGGTGAGCGGCGTAACGAAAACCGGGGTTCCCGAGTCGACTGATTCCGGCAGGTTCGTGCGGTCGCCGCGGCGCTCACGCACCGCCAACGGATTGCGGCCGAGCGACTTGGCCTGCGCCTCGTGCTCGGCGCGCAGTTCCTCCGCACGTTCTTCCGTGCGGTAGGAGACGTGAATCCCGCTCCGCAACCAGTCCCGCTCTTCCCGACGTGGGATGTTGATTTTCATCAACACCACGTTGGGACGAGGCGCAGGGGCCCACAGGTGTTTATTGACGTGCACCTGACAGGGCTCGAGGTTCCGACAACGCGCCATGGCCCCTTCCTTCGCTCCCGCCGGAGCCCCTACGCCTGCTGTGCAGGCGTACAGAAACTCCACTACCTGTTGTTCCATACTTGGCCGCCTCCTGACGGCCATTTTAAAAAGCTGCTTACATTATACCAAATCCACATAATATGTCAAACGAAATTGCACGGCTCGAGAATTTGACTTTTTTTAAAAAATCTGGTAGATTGGGCGAAGCTCAAATCGTCCTGGGTTGAAGTTTTTTTGACGAGGTGAAAAAAATGAAAAACAGTTTGCAGCTCACCGCGCTCCTGTGCGTGGTACTGCTTTTGGCCCCGATGTTTCCGTTGCCGGCCGTGGCCGCCGACGTCCCCGCTTGTCGTGTCGGTTCTAATCCGGTCGCTCCCGAGAAAGACGTCGACTGGGGTTCCGAGTGCATTGTCATGCTCAAGGAACCACGCGCGATCCAAACATATCAGCGCGGGGGGAAACCGGGCAGGACGTGTACCTTGGGGCTCGCCGATATTCTCGTGGTGGACAAAACCACGGGGAAGTTGAAGCGGGTTTTGGGTTGCAACAACCCACCCACGCCCGAGTACGCGGCGTGGATTCCGGAGGGGAAAAAGATTTGCCAAAATCAGCCCTCGCCGGTGCCGCCGGGCACGCCAGCCGCACACATGCCCAAGATTCCGACCGCGTATTCTATCACGCACCTCGGGGAGGTGCGCGTGATTAACGAGGTCGACTTCAAAAATTCGCTCCAGGTCGAACTCGGCCCGACCACACTCCGCGCGATCGACTCGTTGGCCGAGACATACAGGAAGGGTCATGAGAAGCGCGGCCTCTCGACCGGCGCGAAAGCGGGGATTGGCGCCGGCCTCGCAGCTCTTGTCGGTGGCATCGTGTATGCTGCTACCCGAGGCAAGGGGAGCAACACGACCAACATCTACAATCAGAACCCGCCCGGAGGCACACCGCCTCGTCCGCCGGGCAACAACTGATTAGCGGCGGAAAGAGTTTAGTCCGCGCGGCGTCACACAATGTGCACGCCGCTTTTTATTTTCATTTACCAGAATATCTCGCCGCTTTGCGGCGAGTCATAAATAGCAGAGTGAAAATAACCCTGAGCCGAGTCGAAGGGTTACTATGCGTAGATACCGTAGCGCTTGCGGTGCTATAATTTATTTTCGCGAAGCAAAAATATCTCGCTTGTCCGCCGTAACTTTAGTGAAGGCGGGAGCATTGTCGAGGGATTTCCTTGGAAGCGAAAATATTCAACGTCCGATGTCCCCGATATGTAATTTTTTGACATCGGATGCCCATGCGCTCGGAAGAATTTTGATTTTAGCGGACTTGACATTGTGCAATTCCGGTTTGGCCGACTTGACAAGGGTGGGGAAAGCCTACTATTGACATGTTGCGGACAGTATGATAAGATAATCGCCATGCAAAATACTAATCGAAAGTTTGGAGTTTTATTTCTAACAGTCGCGACTTTGAGCCAGTTTGTTTTTCCCGGGCAGATTTTTGCCGACTGGACATCATTGAACACTGACCCCTTAGATTATCAGGCGCTACAGGCGTCGAATTCTGCGACTGACCCGGGCTGCAGCACATGCTGGTCAACAAGCGTGGCCGGCGCCGCGCCTGGCGAGCAGGTAAGTTTCCTTTTCTATTATCACAACTCGGGCGAGGTAACCGCGGAGAATTTGCGCGTTACCATCGATTTTTGGGGCGACAGCCAGAACCTCACCGGTTCGGGCTTAATCTCCGCCGATAACGCTTCACCGGCTTTCGGCAGCGCGGTCATCCATGCCGTTCCAGGAGTGGAAAATCTCGGCCTTACTTTTGCCTACGGCAAATGGTATCCGAACCGCGACCAAGGCCCGGTGCCGGTCTCGAACAGCGGCACGGACACGAATGTTGCGGTAAATATCGGCAATATCGAACCCGGATGGAATACAGCCGGTTTCGTGGTTTTGGTTTTTAATGTTACCGGCAACGCAACCGGTGGCGGAGGCGGCGGAGGCGGAACTCCGGAAGGACAAATCTATGCGAGTCCGAATCCCTGCACCGCGACTGCGGGCCAGCAACTTTGCACAACTTATCTTACTTGGTCCACGACTAATGCCGCGAACGCCGAAGTTTGGGTTTCCGAAAACGGCGGCCCGGAAGTTTTGAACGCCAGGCTACCGTCGTGTTCGGACACACAGTGCGCGGCAAGCTGGATTCAGGCCGGGCACACTTACGAGTTTACTTTGTATGACAATGTAAATGGAGTGAAAAATCAGTTGAGTTCCATTAGCGTCCAAGGCATCAGCGAAGTAAGGCAGCTCACGCTCGGTTACTCAATTCTTAAGTCAACTTATAACGTTGGCGAATATCCAACGTTTGTTTTAACCGGTTTACCCGCGAGCCAAACGGTTACCGTGGCTTTCTATTCTACGGGGCCGAACGGCAGGGGCTGCAGCGGCGTTGGCCCCGCCTGCGTAAAGAGCATCAATGTGGATGCAAGCGGCAGAGGCATGATCAATGGCGGTCTCTTTGTAACGGAAGACGCGGGTTCTTGGAATTCTTATTACACCTTTGAGGGACAGCAAGCGAACACGATTTTCTACGCAGTCACGTCGCCGGTTGTACCGGCGGCGACGCTTGCGATCAATCCCACGACAAACTCCGTGGCAGTTGGCAGCGTTGCCGCTTTTACGGCAATTTATGATCCCGATGGCGCTGGATCACAAACTCCGCAAAATGTTACGGCCGCGGCCGCTTGGTCTTCGGCTAATCCTGCGGTTGCAACTTCCTTAGGCACCGGGCAATTCCGCGGCGTCTCGGCTGGCACGACACAAGTGACTGCTGTTTATGCCGGAATTACGGCGACGGCTTCGCTTACGGTTACCGGAGTTGGCTGTACGAATCCGCAACCCACGCTCAATATCACGCCTCCCAGCGCGTCGGTTAGCGTAAACAATACGACTGGCTTTATGGCGATCTACGATTCGGACGGCCCGGCCTGTTCGCAGCCCACGCAAGACGTGACAGCGAGCGCGGCTTGGACATCGGCGAATCCTTCGATTGCGTCCGCTTTGGGCAATGGCCAGTTCCGCGGCGTCGCAGGGGGCTCGACCCAAATCACCGCGAGCTACGGCGGTTTGGTTGCTACCGCGACCTTAAACGTAACTGTAATTCAAAATCCGACGCTCACGATTATTCCTGATTCGGCGACTGTTGAAGCTAACGGCACGATGCAATTTGTCGCCCTCTTCGATCCGGACGGCTCCGGCTCGCAAGGCGCGCAGGATGTCTCGGCCTCTGCCGCTTGGTCTTCGTCCAATTCGGCAATCGCCGCCTCTTTGGGCAGTGGACGTTTCCGCGGCGCTGCCGCGGGCGGCGTAACCGTGACTGCGACTTACAGCGGGGCTACGGATACAGCCCAGCTTACTGTAACCGCTCCTCCTTGCACTGGCGCTTCGACCCTTGCGATCAATCCCGCAAATGCTTCTTTAAATGTTGGCCAGACTACGAGCTTCACGGCAGTTTACGATCCGGACGGTGCGGCTTGCCCGCAACCGGCCCAGGACGTTACGGGGAGCGCGACTTTCACTTCTTCGAACCAATCCGTGCTGCAGCAAGTTGGTAGCGGACAATTCCGCGCGATTGCGGCCGGAACTGCCATTGTTACCGTTGTTTACCAGGGAGTTGCGGCCACGGCGGTCGTAACCGTAACCGGCGTGCAGAACCCGACTTTGACGATTGTACCTTCTACGCAAAGCGTGCCGGTTAATCAGACGACTAACTTTGTCGCCCTCTTCGACCCCGATGGAACTGGTTCGCAGGGCGTGCAGGACGTAACCGCTTCGGCTGTTTGGACTTCGTCCAATTCTTCAGTCGCAGCTTCTTTGGGCGCTGGCCGCTTCCGTGGCGTTACCGGTGGAAGTGTAACGATCACTGCGACTTTTGACGGCGCGACCGGTACGGCAAATTTGACCGTAACCGGAACGCAGAATGCGACGCTCACAATTCTTCCGCAGACTTTGACGATTAATGTTAACCAGATTGGTACTTTCGTTGCGCTCTTTGATCCGGACGGATCCGGCGCGCAAGGCACGCAGGATGTTACCGCTTCGGCGGCCTGGACATCTTCGAATCCTTCGGTTGCGGTTGCTTTGAGCAACGGCCAGTTCCGCGGCGTTACGAACGGCACTGTAACCGTAACCGCTACCTATAGCGGCACAACCGCTACGGCTACATTGATTATTTCGGGCACCGGCTGTGCAAGCGGAACGGGCACGCCCAGTTTAACGATTATTCCGGCTTCAAATTCAATTAACGCAAACCAAACCATCAGCTTCATCGCGCTCTATGATTCGGACGGCGCAAGCTGCCCCCAGGGCACGCAGGATGTAACCTCGCAAGCCGGCTGGAGTTCGAGTAACCAGAGCATCGCGGTGCAGGTTGGCGCGGGACAATTCCGCGGCCTGCAGCCTGGCACGGTAACGATCACCGCTTTCTACGGCGGCGCAACCGCCACGGCCAGCTTGACCATTACGGGCACCGGCAACGCTCCCTTCGCGCAAACTTTAGCGGCCACGAATATCACGCAGAACTCGGCTGCCTTGAACGGAACGGTGAATCCGAACGGAGCCTCGACTAATTACTACTTCGAATACGGCACGACTGCTTCCTTGGGCCAAGTTACGGCTACGGCTACCCTGGGCGGCGGC
Organism: uncultured Candidatus Saccharibacteria bacterium; assembly: GCA_964361595.1. Classification (GTDB taxonomy): domain Bacteria; phylum Patescibacteriota; class Minisyncoccia; order UBA6257; family 2-01-FULL-56-20; genus CAYIAX01. The sequence continues at coordinate 114,854 of CAYIAX010000001.1, forward strand.
TCGGTTGCACAAAACATTTTGGCTTTCGTTTCAGGCCTGGCGCCGAACGCGACTTATTTCTTCCGGATCGTAGCGACGAACAGCTTCGGCACATCGCAGGGCACGATCCTGACTTTCTCGACCGGCACGACCGGCGGCGTTACGGTGCCCACCGTAGTCACGCTTTCGGCCACGGTTACTTCGCAAACTTCGGCAACCTTGAACGGCCAAGTGAACCCGAATGGTTCGAATGCGCAAGCTTGGTTCGAATACGGCGTGAGCCCCTCGCTCCTTAACTTCTCGACGAACGTTACAAACGTAGGCAGCGGCAGTTCCTTCACTAACTTCTCGCAATTCGTTTCGAATCTCCAGCCCGGTACGATTTACTACTACCGCGCGGTGGCTTCGAATGCTTTTGGCACAAGCCAGGGCCAGGTGCTTACCTTCGTAACCTCGGGTACGGGCGGCGGCACGGCGCCGACGGTGGTAACGCGCGTTGCGCAATTCGTTTCCAGGAACTCCGCGCTCTTGAACGGCGATGTGAATCCGAATGGCGGACTCACGACCGCCTGGTTCGAGTACGGCGCGACCGTTTCCTTGGGCTTGCGCACGGTGCCCTTGCCGATGGGTTCGGGTAATGGCGTCCAGCCGCTTTCGGCGGCCGTGACCGGCCTTTTGCCTAATACAACTTATTACTTCCGCGCGGTTGCCCAGAATCAATTCGGCACTTCGCAAGGAGCGATTCTTACCTTCCGCACTCTCAATGGAACGACTGGCGGCGGAGGCGGCACGGTGATCGTGCGGCCAGTGGCGACCACGACCGGAACGGCTTTAACCTGTATCACTTTGGTCCCGACCTTGAATGTTTCTGAACTTATCCCCGGACGTGAGTTCACTTACACCGCGACTTACCGGAACGGCTGTGCCTTTGACCTCATGAATGCGGTCTTAAAGGTGGTCATGCCTGTCGAAACGGATTTCCTTTCGACGAGCTTCCCCAATTACACGCAAGATGGCCCGACTTTGACATTTACGCTCGGTCGGATTGCCCAAAACGTGGAAGTGGCGGTTAACATCCGCGGCCGCGTCAAGGATTTCGCCAAGGAAGGGGATAATCTAATCTTCTCGGCGATTCTTACCTTCAACGACAACCGCAATGCTTTCCAGTCTATCATCGCTTACCTTACTGGTATCGTGAATGAACCGGGCACGGAAGTGGCGGGAGTGCAGGCGGAAGCCACAAGCACCTTGAGCGCAACGGTGAGCGACGCCTTCAAAGATATTTTGGGCAGCTGGATCTTCTGGCTTTTCCTCATCCTCCTTATTCTCTTCCTGATCTTCTGGTTCTTATTCCGCCGGCGTGAAGAGGAAGCGAGCGTCCGGAATATCCGCGTGGAATCCTAGTCAAAGCGCGGACAATCGCAGACTAGACACGGGGACAGTCGCGGAAAGTAAACAACACCAAAAAGCCCCTTAAAATGGGGCTTTTTTTGGCGATTCTGCATTGCCCACACTTAGCGGGAAATGGGTACAGAGATTTGCTTATCCTGTTGGATTATGGTATAATATAAATTGTTATACTTAGAACATGCGCAGTTTCTTCAAGCGCTATTTCATTCCGCATCCGGGGAACGATCACAAGCCGCATTTTTTGCGGCCGCGGAACGTGGCCTGGCTTGCGGGCGGCGTTTTGGTTCTGGAGCTTTTATTCCTATTGAACTGGTACGTCGTGGTTCCGCGCACGGATTTTTTTGCCGCGATTTTGCCCGGCGTACTTGTGGATTTCGCGAATCAAGAACGGATCGAGGCCAAGCTCAATTCTTTAGCGCCGAACTCGTTGCTCGAGCGGGCCGCAAAGGCGAAGGCCGAGGACATGGCCGCGAAGGGCTATTTCGCGCACACAAGCCCCGAGGGGCGTACGCCATGGGCTTGGATCAGTGAAGCCGGTTATGAGTTCGTGTATGCCGGAGAGAATCTGGCGGTGAACTTCACGGATTCCAAGGACGTGAACGATGCCTGGATGAATTCGCTCGGCCACCGCGCGAATATCTTGAGCGGCAAGTTTACCGAGATCGGCATTGCTACGGCGCAGGGAATTTACAAGGGCAGGGAAGCAGTTTTTGTGGTCCAGATGTTCGGCCGCCCGCTGCCGCAGACGGTTGCGTCAAAACCGGCGCCGCCGGCTCCGCGAGTGGATACGAAGCCCGCGCCGCAGCCGACCTTCGCGGCCGTTGAGGGCGCGGAAACAATCGAGGAACCCAGCGCGCCGCAAACCGTTGCCCAGCAATCCAGTTTGGTCGAGAAGACCGTAAGCGCGCCGCGCTCAATTTTGCAGTATATCTACTTCGCGCTCGCGCTGGTTGTCCTCCTCGCCTTGGTGCTTAAGGTTGTGATTCAAATACGGATCCAGCATCCGGCTTTGATCTTAAGCGGAGTTTTTCTCTTTGTGCTCGTCGGCCAGGTTATTTTAACCAACGAAGGTTTAGTGAAAAGCCTCTCGGTAATTTTCTAAAAACGTAAAAAAGCCTGGAAAAGCCTGGGAAGAAATTTACTAAAATTATACTACAATTGTAGTATAATTTTAGTAACTCGAGATTTAGCTGAACTGAAAATAAAAGACGCGATGTAGAACACCGCGTCACTTCTCCTCTACGATGAACGTAACCGCGTAGCGGATCTGGATTTGGAATCCGCGCTGCGGGGGTTCCGGCGGAGGCGGTTGCGGCAAGCGCTGCAGCCAGAGTTCAAGGTCTCCCCACCGGCTCTTCAGCGTGCCGGTCAAGAATGGCCGGTGCTGCCAGGCTTGGTCCTTGCCCGGATCGTAGGCGCCGTAGCCGCCGCCGAGCTTGAACCGCTTGAAGTCGTATTCCAACTTCGCGCGCTCGACGACTTGCTGGAAGTTTCCAGCGCGGTTCACCGGCAGGTAGGGAAAGTACACCGCCTCGCCGCCGAGCCGAGGCGTAAGCGTATACTTTACCTTCGTCCACGGTTGGACATACCTGGCGCTTTTCGCGTCCGGTCCCATCGCTTGGACGAAGTACTCCTCGTGCACGATCTTCACGTGCTTGGAATTGAAGAGCACTCCGCCCCCGCCGATCGAGAGTTCTTGATAGCGATTATTGAACTTGATGTAGACAATATCCGGCGCCGTCCACCTGCCGCAATTCTGGTTGAACTCCAGCATCCGGTAAGTGGTTTTGTTGCGGACGCCCCACCGGAGCGTGAGGTCGTTCAGTGTTTGCCCCACAGCGATTGTGGGGAAAAGGAGTAGTACTGCAAAAATTGCTCTCACCACACACCTCGCAAAGCTGGCTAAACTATAAAACTAAATGTTTACAAAGTCAAACGAAAAATCTAGAATCTTGCTACCAAATACGAAATCCGGATACGAATATACTAATTCGTATATTTGTAATAAATTTGTATTTCGTAGCCCTGTTAGCTTTATTTGAGCTTGTTTAAAAACACTAAGCCTTTTTCTTGTGCGCGATTATGCGTGATTTTGTGGTGCCAAAGATTACCCACGCCGTAGCCAGCCATGATTGCTGCAACTACGCTGGAGGTAAAAACAATACCAATAAGCAGGAAAAGCGCGCCGAAAAAACTATGGTGCACATGATAACCCTTAACAACTAAGCGGATATTCGCGCCGCGATTTTTTAAGAAAGCTTCCGCCCAATGATGGGCGAAGTAAGAAACCGTGGCGGAACTCAAAATTGCCGTTGCGTATAGCATATTTCCAGTTTAGCCTAAGTTTGCTTTTTTTTCAATTTTTTTGCAGCCGCCCTTGCGGTTTCCTTTTAGAATTTAAAGCTGCCGTTGCTTTTGAAAATGCAGAATGGTATACAGTATCAGATAAATGAAAAATATATTTAGGATGAGCGCGACTACATAAACCAAAGAGATGGTTCGCAGCGTCGAATTTCTGGCCGCAAATGCTGTCTCTGTGGATTGGGTTACGATCACGCCCCAGCCGTATTTGCGGACAGGTTCATACGCAGCCAAACGTTCTTCCTTCTCGATCGGATTGTATTGGATTTGCGTTCCGCTTTCGCCGCGCAAGACTTGCTCTATGATCGGCACTTTGGAGAAATTCTCGATCTCGCCTTGGGGATCGAGTTTCGGGTGGGCAACCAGATTGCCGTGCTGATCAACTACATAAACCAATCCTCCTTGGCCGACGTCGATGTCCTTCAACCAGTCCAAAAAGCGATCAGGACGGAGTTGGAGAACGAGAATGCCTTTAAGCAGGCTTTCGGAATCCGTGATTGGGATTGCGACTGCAACTACGTTGATTTGAGGTTCAGCGGTGCGCCGGTAGATTTCTGAAACATAAGGCTTGCCGGTCGCGGTGATGCCTTTATACCAATCTCGGAAAGCAAAATTTTTGCCTACGGCGCCTGTGAGTTCCGGAAAATCCGCCGTTTCCGTGCCTTGGGCATCAGCCAAAAATATTCTGTCCAAAAATGGTTCCTCGGTGAGCGTTTTAAAGATGCTCAAAAGATCGATCGCTTTATCCCAGTTGCCGGCCAAGATCGCTTCGCGGACGCGCGGATGATCGGCAAAAGACTCGCCTAGGTGGATAAGGCTTTCTAATTTTTCTTCAAGCGCGAGCGCGGTCGGGAAGGCGATCGCCTCGCGGCGGCTCAAAGCCCGCTCCGTTAGTTCGGTTTTGACTTGTCCATAGCCGTAAGCGGCAGTAACAATAAGAGGGGAGAGAAAAAGGACAAAAAAGAATATGTAATACAGCCGCCGGTGCGGATGCGTGGGAGCCAAAACACGTGCGATCCAGGTGATCACGCCTCAATTATACACTATCTATTTATTTAGATACGGGTTCGTGTGCTTGGATTTCGTATCCTTGACGGGAAAGCGCTTCTCGTTCCGCTCGATCACCTTGGCAATGGCTTCATCAAGGTTCACGTTGTGCTCGCTCGCCAAGAGCGCAAGGAACCAATAAATGTCGCCCAAATTATCTTCGAATTCCCCGAAATTATCCGCGATAACTTTTTTCAATATTTCCGGATCCTGTTCCCACTTTACGATGTTCCTTAGCTCGCCGATCTCTTCGACGATTCCCAGCAGCAGATCTTTGGGATTATGAAATTGCCCCCAGTCACGCTCTTCGGCAAACTTTTTTATCCGTTCCTGGAACTGGTTCATAGGGAAAGTATAGCAAAAAGCACTTAAACCGAGCCTAAAAAGCCCCCAGATAAAGTTAAGCTACATATGTAGCTTAACTTTATCTGGATATGAAGGAAGTTGGTTTTTACTATTATTTTCTACTTACCCCCCTGTTTTTCAGAAGTTCCGCAAATTCTTTTTGCAGGTGCTCGAGCTTGGGATTTATAACCACCTGGCAGTACGGCGCGGTGGAATTCCGTTCATAGTAATTCCGGTGGTATGCTTCGGCCGGATAAAATTCTTTGAGCGGTTCCACCTCGGTTATCACCGGCGCGCCCAGTTTGTTCGAACTATTCAATTTTGCGATCAAATCCTCCGCGGCTTTTTTCTGTTCTTCATTTGCATAAAAAATTGCGGAGCGGTACTGCGTGCCCACGCCGTTGCCCTAGCGGTTCTTCGTCGTGGGATTATGCGTGCCGAAAAAAACCGTGAGCAAATCATTATAGCTGATTTCTGCGGGATCAAATTCGATTTTTACCGCTTCGGCGTGGCCGGTACTACCTCCGCAAACCTGTTCGTAGGTCGGGTTGGGGACAGCACCTCCTGTGTAGCCAGGCATAACGGAAATTATCCCGCGCAATTCTTTAAAAACCGCTTCCGTGCACCAGAAGCAGCCCCCGCCGAAAACTGCCGTTTGTGTTTTTTGCTTATCCATGAGTATAAATTATAGCCAGCTAAGGTTTCTCGCGCCGGTTCCAAAGCTTGTAAAAAATTATTTTTATTCTGAACTTCGCCATCTGCCATAGGATGCGCAGGAGGAATTTATAAATTTTTAGCCGGTCGCGGAGTTTCATGGCGTCTCTACGAAATTACGAATTTTTTGTGAATATACGAATTTATATATTTTAGTATATTTGTACCCTTTCGTATTTCGTAGCGATTACAAGAACTCTTCCCTGTAGCACTCCGCGCAATACACTATCTCCGGGCGTTCGGGCGGGAAAGTTGTTTCAAATTCATTGGGACAAGCCGCATCGCCGTGAAAATGCTTTGAGGCATTTTCATAGGTCTTGGCGCCATCCTGCGTGCTCGCTGTTTTGCCTTTGCATAAACAATGGCGTTTCCAGATCTGCAGGCCATTGCGCATCGCCCGCCGTTCGAGATGCCTGCAGCTAGGACAAAGGCGGGGGAGCGCGATATTCATCTGTTTATAAAACGCTAGTTCTTCCGGTGAAATCCGAAAAGCGGTCGAACAGCCGTGGTTGCACCGCGGCCGCCTTGGTCCTTCGGCGACGGCGGCTCCGCCCTCCTCCTTCGCCGAAGCTTCAACGGTCGAAGCATGCGCGCACCCGATGATCTCTTTAGTGATCGACTCCTGAACATCTCGGATATGGTCCGGCAAATCTTCCGGCAGAAGTGTGGTTTTATAATCCCGCGCCGGGGGTTCCTGCCAGCGCAAGCCCTCGGCTTCAACTTCTTTTCTTGTCTTCGGATACCAGTCAAAGGCAAAAGATTCGTTATAGGCATAAGCGGAAAGTTCGGCGGGAAAGAATTCGCCGTAGCGGTAAACTCTGCCCTTGGCGTCGCGGTAGGGCATCTCATTCATCTGGGCTTTGATCTTTTTGACCAGCGCAAAATATTCTTCCTTGCTGTACTGCTTGTTAAGGATGCAATATTGCTTGTTTCTAAGATTAATGCAACCAAAAGCATTAGAACTATTTTCCGACCAATCGCAATACTGTATATTGTTTGAATTGCCACTGCCCGCGGAAAAAAGACATTTTTGGGATCGCATGGTGTTAGCTGATTCGTAGAGCAATTCCGACAAATCTCCACCTGCTGTGACATCATAACTGTCTTTGAGGTTGAACCCTCCGAAAAATAGGTATTTACAGTTCTCTACTCCATTCAAGGCGGAAAAACATACTTGGCAATTTTTGCTGTCGCGGATAATGTCGCCCGAGACGTTTACGCTGTTTAAAACGTGCGCATATCGATGCGGAACGGAAGCGTAGAGGTTTTTGAACTTGTCTTTTGCTTCTTCTAGTCGTTTATAGCTGCCTAAATCCCAATATTTCATTGCTTCTACATATTCATCTTTCGCAACTCGTTTGTTCCAAATCCAGTATTTTTGCTTGCGGAGACTCGTGCAACCAAAACAATTTGAGCATCCTACGCAATCATAAATGAATGACGAGTCTAAGCATTCGGTTGAAAAGTAGCTAAAACTTACGCGATATAGTCGGCTGGAATGCAGAGCTTCATACGCGTGATCAGAATTGTCGGTTATGTAGGCATCAAAGGAGTTTTTAGATAAGAGGAGGCCATATGAATTTTCTGAATTTTCGGAGAAAAAACACTTGAAGACGAAATAGCAGTTTTTGGAGTGATGCGTCGAATTTGAATAGTCGCAATTAATGTTATTGCTACCAATTAAGGCTGGCCTGGGGACGACTTCCATAAGTTTCCTGTATTGGGCAAAGAACGGCTGATTAAAATCATAATCTCGTCCGTAGGTCATCGGATCCCACCTATCGGATTGCCAGCAGGGGCGGCAATATACGGTAAACGGACTTCCGGGAGCCTGGACGGTTATAATGGATTTCTTACAGAGATCGCAAGTGCCTTTATAGAGCGTGCGATCCTCGCGCCAGCTCGACCGGCGCCTGTTCCGGCAGGCGGGGCACCATGTCGGCGGCGGCACGTCGATTTTCTTATAAAAATCAAAGTCGTCCGGTTCTATAACAAAACTTTGTTTACAGCTCTGGCAAATTTTTGTTTCTGCGGTACTCATATTAAATAAGCCTAGCGCAGTTTATGGGGAAAGAAAAAGCCCCGATTCGGAAGAACAAGGGCAGATGCTACCAGTTTGGCAAATTGTAGAATTCGGGAGTAGATCAAACAAAAGCCAGTACTTCTATATTTGTATTTGTTATTCGCCCATTCGTACGAATAAGACCGGGTAACTACTTTCTCATTACCTTTCGACTCAGCTCAAGATTTTTTCCATACGATTTTCCGTATGATTCAACGGATACGGCAATCAGCTGGGAAAAATGTTATAATGTAAGTTCTTTTGCAATGTCCCTACTTTTAGATTACGTAAAGCGCTATAAAAAGATTCTGTTCGGGGCCCTGGCGCTCACGGTAATTAACCAGGTTTTTTCGCTGCTTGACCCGCAGATTTTCCGGCTGATTATTGATAACTACGCGACTAGAGCGCTGGAACTCACACGGAGCGAATTTTTGCGCGGGGTGATCCTACTGCTATTCGGCGCTATCGGCGTGGCCTTCATTTCGCGCGTCGCCAAAAATTTCCAGGATTATTACGTAAATGTCATCGGGCTTAAGGTGAGCACCGAGCTTTACGGGGACGGCGTGAAGCACTCGTTTTCTTTGCCTTATGCCGTCTTTGAAGACCAGCGCTCGGGCGAACTTTTGGAAAAACTGCAGAAGGCGCGCACCGATGCGGCGGCCTTGATTCAAAGCGCAATCAATATCTTGTTCTTTTCGCTTGTGGGCATCGTGTTCGTGCTTGCCTACGCCTTCACTGTGCACTGGACGATCGGCATTACCTATTTCCTCATGATCCCGACTTTAGGTTTCATTACCTTCCTAATTTCCCAGCGGCTCAAAAAAGTGCAGCAGCAGATTTTTGCGGAGACCGCCGAGCTTTCCGGTTCAACCACGGAAACTCTGCGTAACGTTGAGCTTGTAAAAAGCGTCGGCCTCGAGAACCAGGAGACGAAGAGACTGAACGATTTGAATGAAAGGATCCTTGGACTCCAACTCAAGAAGACCAAGCTGAACCGCAAATTGAGCTTTATCCAGGGCACGCTCATCAACGCGCTCCGTTCGCTCATTCTGCTCCTCATGCTTTGGCTTATCTGGAGCAAGATCATCACGCTCGGCGAATTTTTCAGCATACTTTTTTATTCGTTTTTCATCTTCAACCCGCTCGCGGAATTGGGCACCGTCGCCAACCAATACCAGGAAACGCGCGCCTCAAACGATGCTTTCCGCCAAATCTTAGCAATGAAGCCGGAAGCGAAGCCGAAAGATGCAATTGCGCTGGGGCCGCTCGAGTCAATCAAGTTTGAAAAAGTGAAATTTGCTTACGAGAAAAACCCCGTGCTTCAGAACATATCCTTAGAGGTCAAAAGCGGCGAGACCGTTGCCTTTGTGGGCCCCTCCGGATCGGGGAAAACTACGCTTATTAAATTAATTGTCGGTTTATACAGACCCACCGCAGGCGCGTTGCGTTTAAACGATAGCGACGGGAGTAAAGTGGATTACGAAAATTTGCGGCGGCGGATCGGTTATGTCGCGCAAGAGACGCAGCTTTTTGCCGGGACGGTGCGGGAAAATTTGCTCTTTATTCGTCCGTCCGCCACTAATGCAGAATGCATGGAAGCGCTTAGGCAAGCGGAAGCATTGGGCATAACCGAAAGAGGCGGCAAAGGGCTAGACACGAAAATCGGCGAAGGCGGGATCAAGATTTCGGGCGGCGAGCGCCAGCGGCTCGCGATTGCGCGGGCGCTCTTGCGCAATCCCGAACTTATAATTTTCGATGAAGCGACATCAAGCCTCGATTCAATCACGGAAAAGGCGATTACAAGCACGATTCAGAAAATCGAAAAAGCCAGGCCAAATTTAATGACCGTGCTCATCGCGCACCGGCTTTCCACGATTGCGCACGCAAAACGGATTTATGTGCTTGAAAAAGGAAAGATAGTCGAAGAGGGGAATCACGCCAAACTTTTGAGCAAAAAGGGGCTCTATGCCGCCTTGTGGCGGGAGCAGGTAGGGGAAAGATCAAATTAGCCGGTCAATTACGGAGTATAACGGCGATAGGCAATCAATCATGAAACTAAAAAGGGCGGCGGCGAATACCTCACCCAATCAAATACTTCGTCGCGGTTTTCTCGTTGAGAGAAACCACGGGTTAATAATGTAGATAGCGGCCGCCACAACGGCTACTATCAAAAAGCACTCCGCCCACCATCCGGAAACTTCTACCATCGCGGTGGTAATCCAGACGGTGCCACTTACGGTGGCTATAAGAAGCCAGAGTTGTTGCCGCATTTTTAACGCCTCCTCTGTTGCGATTATGCACAATCCGGGAAAAGATGTCAAAGTTTTCTGCAACCTTACTCTGGCATAAATTTTTGTAAAGCTCGTCCCGTTAGTCTAGAATGACCATATTGTGGGAGAGCAAATCAGCCTTGCCAAAGCCAAGCCAAACAAGCTTTTTTATGTGGTCGCGACCGCAGTAGTTTACCGCGAAGCGGACGGGCGCTGCTTGATCTTACGCCGCAGCGAGCGCGAAACCGTGCATCCCGGCAAATGGTCCGTACCGGGAGGAAAACTCGAATGGGGCGACTTGGAACTTCGACGCTCGCACGCGGCGAATGATCATCTGGAGTGGGACCCCGGCGTGCTAAAACGGCTCGTGAAGCGCGAGGTTAAGGAAGAAGCCGGTTTAGAAATAAATGATGAAATCCGGCATATCGACGACCTGGTTTTTATCCGTCCGGACGGTATTCCGGTCATGCTCATGAAATTTGCCGTGCGCTACAAAAGCGGGGAAGTTAAACTCGAACAAAATGCTTTTACCGATTCCGCCTGGATAAATGAAACTGAACTCGAAAACTACAGCTGCATTGGCGGCGTGCCGGAGGAAATTAGGGCGGCGATCCGCATTTTCAGCAATGCCTGACAATCAAAATTTATACGAAGTGGGGATTACAGCTATTGTCGTTAACAAAGACGGCAAGTATTTGATTACGCGGCGCTCGCCGGCCAAAAAAAGATTTCCCGGCAAGTGGACACGCAACTAAAATTATGACTGCTTTCCCCTCGGTTCTAGTTATTTTCGGCGCCACTGGTGATTTAGCGAGGCGCAAGCTCATCCCTGCGCTTTATCATTTGCACAGGAAAAAGCTTTTACCGCCGCTTTTCCAGATCGTGGCTTTCTCGCGCCGAGAACTTACAACCGAAGCGTTCCAGGAAATTGCGCGCGAAGCGGTCAAAAAAATTCCCGAAAGCACTCCCGCGGAGACAGAATCATTTTTGCGGCTCTTCGTTTACATCCAAGGATTTTTCGACCGGAAAACCGGCTATAAGCACTTGGCCGAATTCCTGGGATTTAAGGATAACGAGTGGCAAAAATGCTCGAATAAGCTTTTTTATCTCGCGGTCCCTCCGACCTATTACAAAAAAGTTTTTGCCCAGCTTGCGGCCTCGCGGCTCACTGAACCTTGTCCGCCGGAAGAAGGCTGGACGCGCGTCGCGGTGGAAAAGCCCTTTGGCAAAGATTTGAAGACCGCCGAAGACCTGGACAAGATGCTGGGGCGGCTCTTTAAGGAAGACCAGATCTACCGAATCGATCATTATTTAGGCAAAGAGACGATCCAAAACATCCTCGCATTCCGATTTTCCAACTCATTTCTCGATCCTGCTTGGAACAATAAATCCGTTCAAGGCATCCAGGTGAGATTTTTGGAAAAATTGGGGCTTGAGGGCCGCGGGGAATTCTATGACGGCGTGGGCGCTTTGCGTGACGTCGGTCAAAACCACCTTCTGCAGATGCTAGCCTTAATTACCATGCGCAATCCGGGCGTGTTTGATGCGAATGCGGTGCGTCATGCCCGCGCAGAAATATTAAAAGCTTTGCGTCCGCTCACGAAGCGAAACGTGAACGCGCAGATCTTGAAGGGGCAGTATCAAGGATTCCGGGCAGAAAAGAATATCTCGACGAATTCGCGGACCGAAACTTATTTCCGGATCAAAACTTTCATTGATCTACCCGAATGGTCTGGCGTGCCGATCCTGCTTGAAGGCGGGAAAGCGCAGGATGTGAATGCCGTGGACATCAGCGTTGTTTTCAGGCATAAAATGCCCTGTCTCTGTGTAGGCAAAAAACATTCGCAGAATATTTTGCGTTATGAAGTCCAGCCGCAGGAGCGCATTTCGACCTCATTTTGGGTCAAGCAGCCTGGAACCGAAATGCAGATCGAGGAAAAGGATTTCGCTTTTGATTACAAACAAGCTTTTGCCGGGGCGAATATTTTTGATGCTTATGAGCGTTTACTCATCGATGCGTTTGCGGGCAATCAGACTCTTTTTGTCAGCACGGAAGAAATTATGGCAAGCTGGAAGTTCGTCGATTCCGTGGAAACCGCTTGGAAGAATTCGGAACTCTTGGCCTACAAAACAGGTTCAGCCGAAGCGCGCAAGGCCGTTTTCCCGGAGGCTGAAATCGGCAAGACGATCGGCATGGTCGGTTTGGGTAAAATGGGCAAAAATCTCGCTTTGCATTTGCGTGAGCAGGGCTGGCAGGTCACGGGTTATGATCCGGCGGCTAAATTACCGGAGATAAAAATGGCCAAAAATTTGAGCGAACTTACGCGTTCGTTGCCGCAACCCCGCGTGATTTGGCTGATGTTGCCGGCTGGCGCTGGTACGGAAGCAGGTAAGTTTAAAGAGACTCCGACTGACGCGGTTTTAAAAGAACTCATTCAGTTTTTGGCAAAAGGCGATATCGTGATCGACGGCGGCAATTCTTTTTATGAAACTACCGTGCGCCGGGCGGCATTATTCAAAAAACACGGGATTAATTTCTTGGATGTCGGAGTTTCGGGCGGTCCGCAGGGCGCGCGCGCAGGCGCATCCTTGATGATCGGAGGCGATGCAAAAGCGTTTACTGCAGTCGAAGAGCTCTTTCGCGATCTGGCCGTCCCGGGCGGATATGTTCACTTAGGGAAGTCAGGAGCGGGCCATTTTACGAAAATGGTGCATAATGGAATTGAGTACGGAATGATGCAGGCGATTGCCGAAGGCTTCGCCATTATGAAGCAATCGCCCTTTGAGCTTGATCTGCGCAAAGTGGCGGATATTTATAACCACGGCAGCGTGATCGAATCCCGATTGATCGGCTGGCTCGAAAAAGCCTTACGCGAGCACGGAGAGAATCTAGAAAAGGTTTCCGGCACCGTGGGGCACTTGGGCGAAGGCGAATGGACCGTGAAAACCGCCAAGAAACTCAAGGTTCCTGTATCGGCTATTGAGACCGCTTTCAAGTTCCGTATGCAATCCAAGCGTAACCCGAGTTATATCGGCAAAATTCTTTCGGCCTTGCGGAACCAGTTCGGCGGACACAGCGTTAATTAATCTAAAAACCGAAGCACGAAGCACGAAGCACGAAATTCGAAACAAATTTAAAATGAAAAAAGCAAATAAAAAAATTAAAAAAATTCCGGATTTCCTAGCCTCGACTTGCCGTCGAGGCGAGACGGGCGATATTCGGATTTCGAATTTCTGCTTATGATGCGCGACGCGATCAAAAATTTTAATAAGCAGTTTGCGTTCGAGCCGGTGATTGAATTTCCAAATAAGTTCAGCGTGGCCGAAGGTTTCGTAGTCGTCGGCATGGGCGGTTCGCATTTGGCCGCCGACCTTTTGAAAATTTGGCAACCCGATCTTGATCTTTATATACATTCCGATTACGGTCTGCCGCCGCTCCCTGCACAAAGGCTGCGGCACAGCTTAATTATTTTAAGTTCATATTCGGGGAATACAGAAGAGGTGCTCGACGCTTACGAACAAGGTTTGCAGGCCAAGCTTAATCTGCTTGTGATCGCCGCGGGCGGCAAGTTGATCACAAAAGCTAAGGCCGACGGCGTGTCGCACATCCTTTTGCCCGCGACCGGTATTCAGCCGCGTTCGGCTTTGGGCTACAGCCTTCGCGCCTTTCTCCTTGCTTTAGGCGAAGAAGGCGCGCTAAAAGAAACTCGCGAGCTCGAAAAAACCTTAAAGCCGGAAGCATTTGAATCTGCCGGCAAGGAATTAGCCGTGCGGCTCAAAGGGTTTGTGCCGGTAATTTATGCTTCGAGTAAAAACGGGCCGCTTGCTTACAACTGGAAAATCAAATTCAACGAAACCGGTAAAATTCCTGCCTTCTTTAACCTCGTACCCGAACTCAATCACAACGAAATGACGGGATTTGACGTCAAGGACAGTACGCGCGAGCTTTCGCGTCAGTTCAAGTTTTTATTACTCAAGGACGTAGAAGATGAGGAGAAAAACCAAAAGCGAATGGAGATTTTGGAGAGTTTATACCGCGCCCGCGGCCTTTCCGTGGAAGCGATCCAGATGAAAGGTAGAAATATTTTTGAAAAAATGTTCAATTCACTTCTCTTGGCGGATTGGACGGCATTGCACATCGCAGAACAGTACGGCTTAGAGGCAGAACAGGTGCCGATGGTGGAAGAGTTTAAAAAACTAATCGCTTAAGGCAGATTTAAAAGCCTCCGCTAACTTACGCGGAGGCCATAAATCTGGATTTTTTTGACTCGCCTGCGGGCGGCGGCCGCTAGGGCCTGCCGGCGCACTACCGAATCGCACTTTAGATTTCCGCAAAGCAAGCGTTCGTGGCAAAGGATCGTCTGCGCGATCAAAACCGCCTGGCGGTAGAGTTTCGCTTCGGGATAAATGGCGACCGGCGAGGTAACTCCATACTCCGGATTCACCATTCTGATTAATTCCACCCTAAACGGCTTGATGAGTATTCGGAACGCTGCCTTGCGATGGCAACTACGATGGCTACAATTCTTCTTACTTTTACTTGAATCGTAGTTGTACGTTACCCGTAAGCGCTGGTTGAGCCAGCTGAACTCCACAAATCGCTTAATTTGAAACAAGCTTCCTCCTGCTGATTTGATTTTGCGGCTCGGCGGGCAGCCAGTCAATGTGGAAAAGTTTTCCAACTGGCGGAGTATAATTAGAATATGCCTGAATTTTTCGACGTTTCACTGGCGCTTTCGCCCCGCACAGTTGTCTATCCTGGCAATCCCAAAGTGCGGTTCAAGCCACTTAAGAGCAAGACCTCTTACCTAACGGAGATTACGCTCGGATCGCACACCGGCACGCATGTGGACGCGCCGCGGCACGTTTTTAAAAACGGAACGGGTATTACCGGATTAAACCTCGGCAAATTTTTTGGACCGTGCCGCGTGCTCGATTTAACCAAATCTAAACAAAGCATTTTAAAAACTGATCTCGAAAAACTCCAGATCAAACCTGGCGAACGGATACTCGCTAAAACCAGAAATTCTCTGCGCGGTTTCAAAAAATTTTACAGCGATTATATTTATTTGGACGGCGAGGCGGCAAAGTGGCTCGCAAGCCAGCGGATCGCCTTGTTCGGCATTGATTATTTATCCGTAAAACAGCGAGGGAGTGAAGATGTGCGTCCGCATACAGAACTTTTACGAAAGGGGATTCCCATCGTGGAAGGCTTGGACTTGAGTAAAATCAAAGCTGGCAAATACACTTTCGTGGGCTTGCCGCTCAAGTTTGTTGGCCTCGACGGCGCACCGATCCGCGCTGCGCTTATTGGTTAAGAGTTAGCATCAAAAAAACGTTTGTTATACTAAATCCCATGACTATTGACGAATTTCGCGCAGTCGATTTGCGCGTGGCCACAATCCTTGAAGCCAGCCGCGTGGAGGGTTCGGATAAACTTGTGGCCTTGAAAATCACGGTCGGCGAGACGGAGCGCGAGCTTCTGGCCGGCATCGGCAAGGCCTATGAGCCGGGCGAGTTAATCGGCAAGCAAATCGTCGTCGTTTACAACCTTGACCCTAGAATAATGATGGGCCGGGAAAGCCAAGGGATGCTTCTGGCCGCTTCCGGGCCCGACGGCAAGCCAGTTCTACTTGTGCCCGAAAAAGAAGTCGAACCAGGAACACGCATAAATTAAATTCGAAGCACGAAGCACGAAATCCGAAACAAATTCGAATGACAGAAGTTCATAAAAAATACGACCTGGAAAAACGAACTTTTGAGTTCGCAAAAAGAGTTAGGGATTTTGTAAGTAAACTTCCGAGGACCGTATCTGCTATCGAGGACTGTAAGCAGCTTGTGCGTTCATCTGGTTCTGTCGGTGCAAATTATATTGAGGCCAATGAATCTTTGAGTAAAAAAGATTTTTTACTCCGAATTAAAATTTGCCGAAAAGAAGCCAAGGAAAGTAAATATTGGCTTGAACTTCTTAATGTCGACAAGAATTTACTAGCTGAACACAGCTATTTAATAAAAGAAGCAACTGAACTAATGATGATTTTCAGTGCTATTATGAGGAAGTCGCAATAAGTTTCGGATTTCGATATTCGAATTTCGAATTTAAGAAAACTATGGATATCTTCGCGCACGGACTCTGGACAAATGCAATTTTTGAGTCGGTTGCCCGGGTAAAGCAAAAAACTCGATCCCGGCGTGAAATTTGGCTGGCAATTTTATTTGGCGTTGCGCCTGATATTTTTGCTTTTGGCAGTTTATTAATAACCAATATTGTTACAGGATTTGGAAACTATATGTTAATTCCCAGCTATGTTTACGGTCTTTACAACTTCTCTCATAGTTTGCTGATTTTTATATCGGTTTTCATAATTGTTGGGGCTATACGCGGACGTCCGTATTGGCTGCTTTCCGCTTGGGGATTACATATTTTAATAGATTTGTATAGTCATTCGAGATCTTTTTTTGCCACTCCATTCTTATTTCCCTTATCGTCTTTTACGGTAAGCGGCATAAGCTGGGATACGCCGATATTTTTCGCACTGAACTACATCGCTTTAGCGGTTGTTTACTTGTGGCTATATGCTTGGCGGAAATCAAAAGTTGCTCAAAATGAAAATCACCACTATACTGGACATCAATGAAGGTAATTAAAATCGCGGTCTTCATAATCATTGCCAGTTTACTTTTAGGCGGAGGTTTATTCTTGAACTCCGGCTTGGAACAAAGGGCGATCAGCAAAGGTGAAGAAGAACAAAAACAAATGGCAGAAACAGAGGCAGCCTTAATGGCAAAACTCATTCGCGAGGACGTGCAAGTCGGCACTGGCGCCGAAGCGAAAAAAGGCGACACCTTAGTCGTAAATTATGTCGGCACGCTCATGGATGGAACTAAATTCGACAGTTCCTACGATCGCCGTGAGCCTTTTGAATTTGTGGTTGGCGAGGGCGGCGTGATCCAGGGTTGGGATCTGGGGCTTTTAGGGATGAAAGTTGGCGGCAAGCGCAACCTTACAATTCCTCCTGAATTTGGTTATGGCGGCCGCGCCGTCGGGCCAATTCCCGAAAACTCGACACTTAAATTTGCGATTGAACTTTTAGAAATTAAGTAAAAAACTTCTCACTCCCATCATGCTACAATTGTAGTATAACGGGAGTGAAGTGAGAGCGAGATGAAAGCTTATGGGAAATCGAGTAATAAATCGGCCGGCTTAGCTGCGATTGCATGTTTGAGATTTTGAAGCAAGATCGAAATTCGCGCGCTCGCTTGGGGTTGTTAAAAACCGAGCATGGGGTTGTTGAAACTCCAGCTTATGTGATCGTGGGGACGCATGGGGCGGTCCGCTGTTTGGAGCCGGAAGATTTGCCGGCGACAAAAACCCAGCTTATCATCGCGAACACCTACCATCTTTGGCGCTTGCTGGGCGAGGAAGCTTTGAACGAATTTACCGGTCTGCATGATTTTATGCAGTGGCAAGGGCCGTTAATGACCGATTCGGGGGGATTTCAGGTTTTCAGCTTGGGATTTTTGCGCGAAGCCGGCATGCGAAGAGGAAATCAAAAACCAATCCGCCAGCTGGCCCCGGACGTCACGTCGGGGCTGAAGGACAAAAATCAAGATGAACAGGCTGGTTCTGATCGGCTCATTCGCGCGAATGAGAGAATGGAAGAAAATAATAGTGAGAATAGTCAATTTTCAGACAATGGGGCTAATCTGGTGCGCATTACGGAAGCAGGCGTTTATTTTTTGCCCGACGGAGAAGGAGAAAAAGCGCAGTATTTGGATGCTGAACTTTCGATAAAAATCCAGGCGCAGCTCGGCGCTGACATCATCGTCGCCTTTGATGAGCCGACTTCGCCAGCGGCGGATTACGTATACACCGCCTCGGCTCTGGGGCGCACGCATGCCTGGGCCCTCCGCTCACTCGCTGCGAAAACAAGCGCGCAGCTCATCTGGGGCGTGGTGCAAGGAGGTGCTTTCGCGGATCTGCGCAAGCAGAGTGCGGAAACAATAGGCAAAATGCCCTTTGACGGTTTTGCAATTGGCAGCACTTACGGAGATGCGTACGGCGGCACCAAAGCGCAAACGCTCGCAATGCTCCGTGCCTCTATGCCTTATCTCCTGGCGGGTAAACCACGGCACCTTTTCGGCGTGGGGAGAATCGAGGATATTCTGGCGGGAGTGGAAGAAGGCATTGATACTTTCGATTGCGTAATTCCGACGCGCGAGGCGCGGCACGGCGGGATTTGGACTGAAGCAGGCCGTTTAGATATTCTAAAGGGAAAATTTTTACAGGATTCAGGCCCGCTCGCGCCTGATTGCGGCTGCTTTGCTTGCGCGGAGCAGGGCATAACACGGCAGGATCTCCACAGTATGTTTAAGCTTAAAAATCCAGAAGCTGGCCGCCTGGCCACGATCCACAATGTTTATTTTTTCAACGATTTCATGGAAAAACTGCGTTTAGCGATTAAGTTAGGCCAGTTTAAAGAATTTAAACAGGAAGCTGAAAAAAAACTGGTTAAATCCGTTTAATGTCGACTATGTAAATTCGTATATTCGTAATAATTCGTATTTCGTAGATTAAAGAAAACCCGCCCGAGGAAAAGAGGGGCGGGATGATGCGTCCAGACTATCCAAGTCTGGAGCGGGCGCGGAACATCCGCATGCAAATCCGGAAGGGTAAGATGTACTTATAGAGTGCGTGGAGCCGCAGGGTGACCACGGCGCCGCGCGGGTAGACCTTTCGCTCGTTTTTCGTAGCAGTCTCCTTCCAGGAGTTTCTATAAATAGCGTATCACGTTGTAGAATAACGTCATGTGGATAAAAAAGCGCAAAGTCGCGGTCTTCGATATTGACGGGACGATTTTCCGGTCCAGTCTTGTGGTTGAGCTGATTGAAAATTTGATCCGCGACGGCGTCTTTCCGGAAAAGGTGAAAAACATTTATAAGCAGGAGCTCTTGAACTGGCTCGACCGCAAAGGCGCATATGAAGATTATATAAACGCGCTCGTTGTCGCTTTCAATAAAAACTTGCTCGGCAGACATAAAGACGAAATTCAACCGACCATCAAAAAGGTGGTGGAACTTTATGAAAACCGCGTTTATCGCTTCACGCGGGATTTGGTCAGAAAATTAAAAAGGCAGGGATACTTCATGCTTGCAATCTCGCATTCGCCGAAATACATCGTAGAGGGTTTTGCCAAGCGGATGGGCTTCGACAAGGTTTATGGCACGATGCTCGAGCTTGATGCTGAGGGCAGATTTACCGGCAAGTTGATGCATGAAGACCTGATCTTTGATAAGGCAAAAATTCTCATGCGGGCGGCGGAGAAAGAGAATTTGACGCTTGTAAATTCAATCGGAGTGGGGGATACGGGGTCGGACGTGAAATTTCTTGAACTCGTAACAAAGCCGATCTGCTTTAATCCCAATTCCACGCTTTATAAAGTTGCTGTAGAGCGCGGCTGGCGGATCGTGGTTGAACGCAAGGATGTGATTTATGAGGTCCAGTAAACAATGACCATGACTATTACAATGACGATGGCAGATAATACAATGATATAACAATAACTATGACGATGACGACAAGAGCTGGGACAAGAAAAATAAATATCAATAAACATGAAAAGAATTTTTGTCGGAATTAAAACTCCAGAATTACTACAGCAGAAAATTTTGGCATGGAAGACAGATTTTTTAGACGGCCGTCCATCCTTCGCTAAAGCTACGGATGGCAAAGTGCGCTGGCTTAAAGGCAAGAATTTGCATATTACGCTAGTACCCCCTTGGTACGAGGAAGCGGAGAAAATAGCTAGTCGCGAATTGCAAATCGAAAAAGCGGTTGCCGATTTCAAACCGTTCGAGCTGAATTTCAAAAAATTGATGTTCGGGCCGGATCCTAAAAACCCTCGCTTGATTTTGGCGGAAGGGCCGGATGGCGATTCGCCTCGCTCTAGCGAAGGCGGAGCGGGCACGTTGAAAGCGACAAGAGACAAGATTTTAAATGAAATAGGAAAAGAACCAGAGAAACGACCTTTGAAATTGCATTTAACTGTGGCGCGTTTCCGGCCGGAAGAATTTTCCGGTTTTCCGATCAAAAAACTCGAAGAGGAAATTGATTGGAAGCTTGCGGTCAATTCCGTAATTCTTTACGAATCCCAGCTTGCCCACGGCGGCGCGGAGTACGAGATTTTAAAAGAATTTAAGCTGCTCTTATAGGCGTAAAGTTAATTATTTTTGTAAAAGGAACTTCAAAATCATCCTTAAATCCTTAAGGATTTAAGGATGATTTTGGTGCGAGTGGCCCCGGAACGCGAGCAAGTTCGTAACGCGGATGAATAAATTTATTTTTTATGCACATATTTCAGGTGCTGTGCTATAGCACAGCACCATGATTCATCATAGCACCGGCAAAGTGAGGTTCGCGGTGTTTGTTCGATTAAAAATCTCGAAAAAAACCTGTTGGCCGTTTTCATTTTCACCATATAACCGAACGAGTTTACTATCCTAAATGACGATCGTAATTAGGGATAGTAAATCAGGTTATTTTTTAGGTTACGTTTACCGTATAAATCGTAATCGGTTCTTTTCTGCCCTTGACGGGCACAGTGCCCAGCGGTATGAATTCGTATTTGCCCTCTAATTTATTTTTGGTTGTTTCGCCGATAATGATGTTTGTCTTATATTCCTTATTCAAACCTTCAAGGCGGGAGGCGACGTTCACGGTATCTCCGATCACCGTGTAATCAAACCTGGTCTCCGCGCCGACGTTCCCCACAATCGCCGGACCGGTATAAAGTCCGATCCCAATATTGATTTCCGGTTTGCCCTGACTCCTAAGCTCTTCGTTCAGAGTTTTTAATTTCTTGAGCATGCCGAACGAGGCCGCAAGCGCGTGATCCGCTCCTTCCGGATCGTCAATCGGCGCTCCCCAAAAAGCCATGATCGCGTCGCCGATGAATTTATCCACAACGCCGCCATGAATCAAAACTTCTTCGGTCATCAAGGTAAAGTAGCGGTTCAAGATTTTTACCAGCTCATGCGGGGTCGTGGCTTCGGAAAGAGTGGTAAAGCCGCGGATGTCAGAGAAAAATACGGTTATTTCTTTTTCGACGCCGCCCAACTGCACGAGCGCGGGATTTTTAAGAATTTCTTCGAGCACATCCTTCGAGACATATTTAGAAAATAATTGGCGCAGGCGGAGCTTTTCCCGGCCTTCGGAGAAGTAGCGGTAAATGATAAGCACGATAGTCGTGAGTCCCCAGGCGAACGTGAGATGGATAAAGTTCACCGCGACGCCGCGTTCAAAGAGAATTACGGCAACAACGGTTTGCGCGAGTCCGAGGATCAGATTATAGAGAATAGGGCGTAAAGAGTATTTGGACAGCCGAAAGATGAGCGCGGAGGCGAGCGCGGCGGCCAAGATCCACAAATACATCAAGCTCGAGGCGAGCGGGCGCAAGCGGTAATTCATGAGGAACATATTCGCGATGTTGGCTTGGATTTCCACGCCGGGCATCTGCGTGCCGCGCGATAAAGGCGTGGGTTTTTCATCATGCAAATCGGCGGCCGTGGAGCCGATAAAAATTATTTTGTTTTTCAAAAGCGAGCTCAAATCTTCGATCAAGACGCGCGAGAACGGTATTCGTTTGATCGCGCCAGCTTGCGCGGCAAAGACTATGCGTAGCGGCGCTTGAGGAATTTCCTGCTCAAAGCCGGCTCGGCGCACAGCTTCCAAGGCTAAAGCTAAGATGGTTGATGTGGCATTTTTCTCCGCGAGAATTACAGGCGGGAATTGCCGCACAACGCCGTCATGATCAAGGATCAGATTCACATGGCCGGTTGTGGTTTGCGGTGAATTAAATTCGGCAAGCGGTGTGAGCAAGCTGCCGGCGTAGGGGAGAGAAGAATCGAGAAGTAATGGCCTTGCGTGCGCGGGTAGAACGACCGGATAAGAAATTTTCTCTAAAGCCGAAGCCAAAGCATTGTCGTCCGCGGCGCCGAAGCGGGACTGTTCCGAAAAAATTACATCGATGCCTAATGCTTTCGGTTGATATGTTTCGAGCTTGATCAGGACATCGGCAAAAACTTTCCGCGGCCACGGCCACTGGCCAATTTTGTTGATCGAATCGGAATCAATGGCAAGAATAACAATATCTCCGTGCAGGGGCTTCGGCGAGAAAAGGAGATCTTCGAAAAAATTCTCCAGCCCCAGCCAAAGGCCGCCGGCAAACGAGACGGAGACAATTACCGCTGTAAGGATTGCCAGAACGAAAATGGCAAGAGAAGTTCTCATTGCGTACTTTTAAAAATTTGAAATTCGAATATCGAAATCCGAAACAATTTTCGAATTTCGTACTTCGTGCTTCGAATTTGTTTAGCCATCTTGCCCGGTCGGGGTCACAAGGTTGGCGTTAACCGAAAAAATCACGGTCTTATCGAAAAATTCTTTTCCCGTAGAGGGATCTTTCCAGGAGCCCACAATTGAACCGGAGGAAGTTCCGAACTCCGCCACGGAAGCATCCAGGCGGGCGCTAAACACCCCCGGCCTTGTAAACGAGCCGATTAATCCCACAACTTGCCAAAGAGTCCCCTCGGTAACGGTTTTTTTACTGCCGTCGCTCATCTTGACTACAGCTGTGAATGTGATCGTATCACCCTCCTTGACTCCAGTTAAGGGGTTCGCGGTCGAAATTACAAGCGAGACCGCGGTCGGGCCAGAACCGCCGCCAGAGGTCGGGCTAATTACCTTTGTTGAGGTTGTGACTTTAACTTCGATGTTGGTGTTAACTTCAACTTGCGTACTTGTTACGGCATTTTCCGTACTTTTTTGCAGTTCCTGAAGTTTCAAAAACGGTTCATGAATTATTTTCTGCAGTTCCAAGCGCAGCTGCGGCCCGCTTAATCCTTGAGCTTCCAACTGCTTTATAAGTTCATCAAGTTTTTTGTCCTCGGCTTCGAAACGCACCACCCAGGATTCTTTAAGCAGGGAAGCAGGTGCGGCTTTTGCCGCGAAAGTAAGAGTGCCTGCGGAAACGGATGAAACATCAGCGTCTTTGAATTCCAGAACTAAACCGGGCGAAACTAACGCTTCCTTATCTTGAATTTTTTGGTCGCGCGGGTGGACGGAAACGGAATTTTGCGAGCCTAAGACAGTGGATTTTCCATTAACATAGGCGACGCCGAAGGCGGTGCCGCGCACCGTTGCCGCCACGTTCGAAGTTTTCACCTCCCATTCGGAGTCGGCGGTAACAAGCGTTAAAATCTTGGACCAGACGCGGCCGGCGCCCAAAGTAATCCGCACAATCAAACGCTCGTTTTTCCGGTCATAGGATGCTTCATCCACCGTAAGCACGGTGCCGGAATCAATTCTCGCAACGGAACCATCGGGGAAATAAAGATTTGCCAATCCCTTGGTATCGGTCGTGAGCGTAAGTTTGCCTTTGATTTCGTCCCCGGTCTTTAGCGTAGTTGTTGCACCGGAGGCATTAGTTGCAGTAACTTTATCTGCCAGCACCTCAATCCAGGGATTTGTTACGGCGCCTTCGCTTACGCCGCTTAACTGGGGGTTTTCACCTTCCTCGCCGCCCGCAAAATACAAGTAAGCTCCAATTAAGATAACTACGACCAGGAGAATAAGGCCGATGATTTTTTTCATGTTATGGTTATAATAAGCCCAAAGACCTTGGGATTTATTCTAGCACAATGGAGAAGGTAATTCTCAAAACTGAAGACGGGCTCGATATCGTGGGGGACTATTACGAAGGACGCGGCAAGCGGGGAGTTTTACTTCTGCACATGATGCCCGCAAACCGCAGTTCCTGGTGGGATTTCGCTTTGCGCTTGGAGGATAAAGGCTTTCATGCCTTAGCAATCGATTTGCGCGGACACGGTGAATCTACTGGCGGACCGGATGGTTATAAAGACTTTAAAACCGAAGACCACGCTCTAGGCAAGCTTGATCTCGAAGCGGCAATTACTTTTTTAGAGGAGAAAGGAGTGGAGCGGGAAGAGTTGGGCTTAATGGGCGCTTCGATCGGCGCCAATCTTGCCCTGCGGCAGCTAAGCGAAAATAAAGATCTGCCGTGGGCGGTGCTCTTGTCGCCGGGTCTGGATTATCACGGTATAAAAACCGAACCTTATGTACGAAACTTGGATTCCGAGCAAGGTGTTTTTATCATCGCTTCCGATGTCGATGAGCTGAAGAGCGGCAACTGCGGCGCGATGGCGCGGGAATTGTACGCAGCTTTGCCGGAAGGCCTGCGCCGCAAGCTTTTAATCTACAAGAGCGCGGGCCACGGCACGGACATGTTCGCCCCGCAAAATACCGAGGAACCCAATTTGGCCGAAGAAATTTTAAAGTGGATCGACTGAAAATATTTGATGCCGAGAGCATTTCTTACTTTATTCTAATGTTCTTGAGAACATTAGAATAAGACCTACCATGATTTTTTATAAATGAAATCTTCGTTGCCGTCCAAGCTTATCAGGGAGCGTAAACGCCGCGCCGCAATTATGAATCGCGAGCTCACGAAGCTTTTTCCGCAGGCCAAGATTGCATTAAATTTCAAAAATAACTGGGAACTTTTGGTGGCCGTGGAGCTTTCGGCTCAATGCACGGATAAAAAAGTGAACGAAGTTACGGCGCGATTGTTCAAAAAATACCGGACACTCGCTGATTATGTAAAAGCCCGTCCGGCCGAATTCGAGCGCGATATTCGCGAGACGGGATTTTTCCGCAGTAAAGCGAAAAATATTTTGCGCGCCGCAAAAATGGTGAAAACCGAATTCAAGGGCAGGCTGCCGAAAACGATGGAAGCGATGCTTGCAATCCCCGGCGTCGGCCGCAAATCCGCAAATGTGATTTTGGGCAATGCTTACGGAGTAGTGGAGGGGATTGCGGTTGACACGCACGTGCGGCGCTTGTCCCGCGTTTTTGGGCTCACTACCCACATAGACCCTGAAAAAATCGAGCGCGACCTTATGCTCATTATTCCCAAATCCGAATGGTTCGATTTCACCTATCGTTTGATTGATTATGGCCGGAAATACTGCCCCGCGAGGCCGCATCGGCACGAGTTTTGCCCTTTGACAAAATTTGTTAAACTAAAATAGGAATTAAAGGTCGCAAATTTTATGAGCAAAATGAAACAAATATTTGCTTTGGTTGCGGTTTTAGCCGTGCTTGTGCCTAGAGCGCCAGTTTCAGCCAGACCGCTCGTGACAGCCGATCTCGACACGCCAGGAACATCCCGTGACTTGCTTTTGCCGCCGGCGGCGGACAATTCACAGTTAATTTATCTCGGCCAAGCAGTTGATCCGGGCACGGGCGAATTGGTCGAAGGTTACGCCTTCGTGAAGCGGCCCAAGGCTGCGCCAGCTAAAGGCGGTAGCGGGAGCAAGGGTACGACCGTTTGCTATGGCTTTTTGGCCAGAGGGGCTAAATGGAAAACGATTGAGCCCTGGGTCACTAATCCAGCGAATGCCGCGGGTTTAGATGAAACTTTTGTATTCGCAAACCTAATGCAGAATATTAACAAGTGGGAAGATGGCGCGGATGGACTTGTAAACGGCAGCGGTCTTGATGTCCTTGGCGCAGGCAGTGCGACTACGGATCCGCTTCTTGGCGACACAGTTGCACCGGACGACAAAAACGAAGTTTACTTCGCTAACATCTCCGATCCGGGCGCGATCGGCGTGACGATTGTTTGGGGCATTTTCAGCGGCCCAACCTTCAACCGCAAACTCGTGGAGTGGGATCAAATCTACGACGACCAGGATTTCGGCTGGTCGGCTTCGGGCGAAACGGGCAAAATGGATTTCGAAAACATCTCCACGCATGAATTGGGACATTCGGTCGGTTTGGCCGATCTCTACAATACATGCGTTGAAGAAACCATGTATGGCTATGCGGGAGCAGGGGAGACGAAGAAGCGTGATTTGAACGCGGGCGATCTTGCGGGAATGAATAGCTTGTACTAACTTTTGGCTTCGCAGAAAATTGCCCGCCGTGAGGCGGGTGATTTTTTTGTTTGTACTTGTTTATAAAGTAATCCTTCGATTCGTGCGGGCAAGCAGGATGTTTTAGTCCTGACGACGAAAACAAAAAACGCCCGCAGGTTGAACCCTTGGGCGTCGAACTAAACTAAACCCCTATGTCTCGATCGGGGAACGGTATCTGCCGGCGAGTCCGGAGCAGACGCGACACTCTTTGCCCCAGAGCTGGCGGTGGGCGTAGTGCTCGAACCCGACTGCGGCTGACTTTTCGCAAACCGGGTTTGCCCAACGCACGAACCGTTCCCAAATCATTATCCATACCCCTGCAGATTTCAATTTCATCGGAGTGGCCTCCTGCTGCAAGGGATTAGTGTTGCTAGGTTTAGTGAAGCAGACCTGAATGCAAAAAGTCAAGTAGAAATTGTCCAAACCTTATCCTCATGCTTTCCCCAACCCGTAACTAAATCAGCTTTCCGGCGTTTACTTTAGTGTCTGCCAAGCCCGGGCGGGGTCTCCGGAGCTGGGCATGTTAATCTAAAAATGTCGATTTTAAACAAAACAAAAATATGTCAGAAAAAGTAAAGAATTATCTGGGAGTGGCAATTATAATTGCCGTTCTCATTACGGCGTATGGAGTCGTCAAATATGTGAATGCATTTGCCAAATCGGCGGAGCCGTCGAGTTTCCGCAGTTTTAACGTGTCCGGCGAAGGGAAAGTAGTGGCTGTCCCGGACATCGCCAGTTTTACGTTTTCCGTGGTCACGGAAGGCGGCAAGGATGTGGCAAAACTCCAGCAGGATAACGTGAGCAAGATGGACGCGATCATTGAATACGTTAAATCCAAAGGCGTGGACGCCAAGGATATTAAAACGCAGGGTTATTACGTAAACCCGCGTTATCAAAATTATTCGTGCGCTCCGGAGCCGCTCATATATTACGGCCAGGGACAAGCAGCCGCTCCGTCGCGGCCGTGCCCGCCGGCTGAAATAGTCGGCTATACGGTTACGCAGGAAGTTTTGGTCAAAGTGCGCGATTTCGGCAAAGCCGGAGATATCTTGACCGGAGTTACCCAGAAAGGAGCCAATCAGGTGTCGGGTCTTAACTTTACGATTGATGATCGCACCAAAGTTGAGCAGGAAGCTCGCGAAGAGGCGATTGCCAAAGCCAAAAGCAAGGCAAATGATATTGCTAAAGCCGGCGGATTCCGCTTGGGCAGATTACTCGCGATTGAAGAAGGTTTTTATCCCACGCCGTACTATAGCAACTACAACACGCTTGAAGGCAAGGGCGGAGCCGACATGGCGCCCATAGCTGCGCGAGTGGAACCCGGTTCGCAGGATGTAATTGTAACCGTGAATCTGCGGTACGAAATACAATAAGACGCAGATTAAGCGGATTTCTACCCTCAACCTAACTCGGGGCGAGCGCAGATAAACTCGGATAATCAGACGCAGATATATGCGGATTCTAAATTAGATTCAGATCAGCGCGGACTTGAACGCGGATAAACGCAGAATGTTTGACACACCACGATAATTAGCCATGGCTAATTATCGTGGTGTGAGGCCGCCACGCTGTGCCGTTCTTTCTTATATCCGCGTCGAGCTTTATTATTTGAAAATGCGAATTATTGGACATCTCGACATGGACGCTTTTTTTGCTGCGGTTGAAGAGCGGGACAATCCGCGTTTCAAAGACAAACCGCTCGTAGTGGGCGCCGATCCGCAGGATGGTAAGGGGCGCGGAGTAGTCTCCACCGCCAATTACAAAGCCAGGGAATATGGCATTCGCTCGGCCATGCCAATAACGCAGGCCTGGCGTTTGGCTAAAGAAGCCGAAGCAAAAGGGAAGCCACCGGCAATTTTTTTGGGCGTGAGCGGTGGGAAATATTCTGAAGTTTCAAGTCGCATCGTGAGCATTGTGCGTCGGCATGTTCCGGTGATTGAAGAGGCGAGCATTGATGAAATGTATTTGGATCTTAGTTTTACGAAAACACATGAAGCTGCTCGCAAGTTGGCGCTCAAAATTAAAGCGGAGATTTGGCGAGAAGAAAAACTCACGGCTTCTGTGGGCATCGGCCCTAATAAATTGGTTGCTAAAATCGCTTCTGACCGAGAAAAGCCGGATGGACTTACCGTAGTCGAGAAGAAAGATATTGAAGAGTTTTTAGAACTGCTGCCTCTGCGGGCCATTCCTAGTATTGGACCGAAGACGGAAATACAACTGCGCGCCCGCGGTTATCTGACCGTTAAGGATGCGAAAAAATTGAGCAAAGCACAACTTGTTCAAATGTTCCATAGCTGGGGCGGCGATCTTTATGAGAAATTGCGCGGACAGAACGATAGTCCATTGGAAACAAATTGGATACCTAAATCTATCGGCGAGCAGGAAACATTTGCCGAGGACACTATTGATGCCGTCCAAATTTCGGCGAAAGTAAAAGAACTTGCGGAAGAAGTTTTTGAAAGATTCAGCGCCAGCCAATTCAAATCCTGGCGGACAGTGGTTTTGACTGTAAGATTTGCTGATTTTGAAACAAAAAGCCGGGCCAAAACCCTGGCTTTACCCGAGCGCACCGTGGCGGAGCTCGCGTTTGCAGCCGCCACAATACTGATGCCATTTTTGGATGCTCGCGAGAATCCGCGGCGCAAGAAGATCCGCCTCCTAGGCGTGCGGATCGAAAAATTGTCCAATGGCCGTATGCGTTGAGTTTTATTTATGAATTTTTTGATAAGCTAGGTACGCCGTTTCCCGTGCTTAAAGATAGCGACCTTGACCTCAAGCGCAACGCTATCCCATCGACCTGCGCTTTTTTATTTTCACTTACCAGAATACCCCGCCGCTCTGCGGCGAAGATGAATAGTGGAGTGAAAATAACCCTGCCGCCCGGCTTAGCTGGGCGAGCCTCGCCACAGGCGGGAGTCGGGTCGAAGGGTTACCTGTATAGATGCCGCACCGCTTGCGGTGCGGTAATTCATCTGCTTTTTGACTTTTGCTGTGCTCGAGGCTATTTTGAATACACCCCCTGCGGCAAACCGATGGGGACTTTGCGCGTTTTATGCCAAATCATTTCCAGCTAAAATCGAATTTTAAACCGGCTGGCGATCAACCGCGAGCGATCGATGCGCTTGTTTCGGGTTTGGAAAAAAATTTGAAACATCAAACTTTGCTTGGCGTAACCGGTTCGGGCAAGACCTTTACGATCGCGAATGTAATCGCCAAGGTCAACAAACCCGCGCTCGTGATTGCGCATAATAAAACATTGGCGGCCCAGCTCACCAATGAGTTTAAGGAGTTTTTTCCGCATAATTCGGTCAACTATTTCGTTTCCTATTACGATTATTACCAACCGGAAGCATATTTACCGACCACCGACACTTATATCGGCAAAGAGGCTTTGATTAACGAGGAAATTGATAAACTGCGCCATGCGGCGACGACCGCGCTCTTAACGCGCCGGGACGTGATCGTGGTCGCTTCAGTCTCTTGCATTTATGGTTTGGGCGCGCCGGAGATATATGCGCAAAATATTTTCCATTTCCAAACGGGGGATTTAGTGAAGCGCGAGGAACTTGCCCGCAAACTGATCGAACTTCAATTTAAGCGAACCAATGCGGATTTGAAGCGGGGGACCTATCGCTTGCGCGGCGACACCTGGGAAATTATGCCGCCCGACCGGGAGGTAATTTACACTTTTGACCTTAAGGGTGGAGTGATCGAAAAAATCTACGAAATTGATCCCGTGCAGGGCTTCCGGCCCGGCAAAACTCCGACTGTACAGGAAATCTTCATTGCGCCCGCCAAGCACTTCATCACGCTTGTACCCGAGCGCGAACGGGCCATTAAGGCAATCAAAGCCGAGCTCAAGGAGCGGCTTAAATACTTCGAGGAGCACAAGAAGTTTCTCGAAGCCGAACGGCTGGAACGGCGCACCAAATTCGACATCGCCATGATCCGCGCCGTTGGCTATTGCCACGGCATCGAAAACTATTCCCGGCACCTTTCCGGCCGCGGCCAGGGCGAACCGCCCGCCACGCTTTTGGATTATTTTTTTACCCGCCGACTTGGCCACCATAGCTTCAGCGCTGGTGGAAGCCTTGGCGAAGGCGGGCCTTCGCAGCGCGGAAGCGTGCAGACGAAACGCGATCGTCAGGAAGAGCTGGACTTCCTGACCATAATTGACGAATCGCACGTTACTGTGCCGCAGATCTCCGGCATGTTCGCAGGCGATGCTTCGCGCAAGCGTACTTTGATTGAATACGGTTTCCGTTTGCCTTCCGCGGCCGACAACCGTCCGCTCACCTTCAGAGAATTCGAGGCGAGGGCAGGCCGGACAATTTATACTTCGGCGACGCCAGGGTCTTACGAAAAGAAGGTCAGCAAGCAAACCGTAGAACAGATAATCCGCCCCACCGGTTTGGTGGATCCTAAAATCACCGTGCGGCCGGCGCGCGGACAGATTGACGACCTTTTGCCGCGCATTGAAGGACGGGTAAGGGAGAAAGAGCGGGTGCTTGTAACCACGCTTACAAAGCGCATGGCCGAGGATTTAAGCGCGTATCTCGAGGAGCTCAAGATAAAGGTCACATATCTCCACAGCGACGTAAAAACTCTGGATCGGATCAGGATTTTGACTTTATTACGGAAAGGGTCCGCCAGCGGCGGATTCGACGTTTTGGTCGGCGTAAACCTGTTGCGCGAAGGCTTGGACCTGCCGGAAGTTTCATTAGTCGCGATTCTTGACGCCGATAAGGAGGGGTTCCTGCGGAGCGAAACGTCGCTGATCCAGACCATTGGCCGGGCGGCCAGGAACGTGGCCGGCGAAGTTTTGATTTACGCCGACCAAATCACAGGCTCGATTGAGCGGGCGCTTAAAGAAACCGAACGGCGCCGTAAGCTCCAGTTGGAATACAATAAAAAACACGGGATTACGCCCAAAACCATCGTCAAGGCTATTACTGATATTCTGCCGAATGTGGACGAGATCCTGAAACTGGAGCTAAAACCAGTGCCGATATCAAAAGCCGCCCTCGAGGAGATGATTGCGGCGAAGGACAGGGAGATGAAGGCGGCGGCGAAACGCCTGGATTTCGAATTGGCAGCACTTTTACGGGACGAGCTAAAATTGCTTTATAAAAAACAAGCCCAAAAGACAAAACCCAAGGAGCATTCAACTAAAGACTAAACACTTTATGCACCTTTCGTGGTAATTTATCCACCGCTTCTTAACCTTTTTGCGTTGACTTTTTCCGAGGATGTTCAACAATGGAATTAGGTTGGCGCGGCGAATGGATTGGCACTTCCGATCAAATAATATAAATACCTTTTAGCAGTCCCATCGCGCGGGTTCGAGGACCCCCGGTAAGGCTCAATCGTGGTATCCTGCGGAATCCCAACTCCATTACAAGCGCCGGACCTACTTATGGGAAGGTGAGGTTTCCGTAGGAATAGCTACGGTGCTTTGCCTTGTCTGGCTTGTTGCGTGTTATATCGTCATAGTCATTCTTATCGTATCGTAATTGTCATTGTATAAGTCTGGGAGAAGGCGCCTGCGGGCGTTTTTTTTGGTTTTTTGGCCTGTGGATAAACTGGCCTTGTCTACAGAATACATGGTCGGGTAGAATGTAAACGTGGAAACACCAGTAACTGCAAGGCAAAAAGAGCTTTTGGGGCTTATTTATGACTATCTTAAGGAAACTGGATATTCCCCGACGATAAGCGAAATGAGGGAAAGGCTTAAGGTTGCTTCCAATCAATCCATCCTTGATCTTCTTAAAAAACTGGAAAGTGGGCAGCTGATAAAAAAAACCGAATCTGCCGCGCGGAGTATTTCCATATTGCCTTTGGCATTCCAGCTTTTATCAAGGCCGCCCCTGGTTGAATTTATGGGCGCTACGAGCGCCGGTTCTCCGATCGGAAGCATAGAAATAACGGGAGAATGGCAAGTCCTGCCTTCTTTCCAGGGCGAGAAAGTTTCGAAGCTCAAAAACGATGTTTTTCTTCTGAAAATCCACGGCGATTCGATGATTAACGCCGGAATTGATAATGAAGACATAGTTTTGGTCCAAAAACAGAAAGAGTTTATTTCCGGAGATATTGTGCTCGCGCAAATAGGGGATGAGTCAACCATAAAAAGATTTATTTCCGACGACAAGCCCCCGTATGTTTATTTGAAGCCGGAAAATCCGAAATACCAAAATATTCCCTTTACTGAAGAGATGCGGCTGGAAGGAAAGGTCATCTCGATTTCCAAAAACGGCTACTGGCAGCCGCTAAAATAATGCCCACGGCGAAAACGAACGAAAGCCGGAAAATAATAGATAAGATTTTTGGAAATCCCGATATAGCTTTCGGACTCAAAGAATTCGAGGGAATAGATTTTAACCAAATTCTCAAGATCACCGAGAATCAGCCGGGCCGTTTTTACATAAAAGATTTAAAATCCGGCAGCCAGAAATTTGTTTATGATGAAACGAAGAATACCGGCAAGCCGGAAGAAATTATCCGCCAGCTGTGGCTTTATAAACTAAACACGCATTATAAGTACCCGTTCGAAAGGATCGAAACCGAAAAGAGCATCCGGTTTGGCCGGGAAGTCCATGCAAAGGCGGCTGATGTTGTTATCTATAAAAAAGACAAAATAACCCCGTATATAATTTTAGAGGTTAAAAATCCCGACGAGAAAAAAAGTATTGATCAGCTGAAAACTTACTTAAACTCCGAGGGGTCGGAAATCGGCGTTTGGTCTAACGGCAAGGACAAGGTCATTCTCTATCGCCCCTATCCTAAAGAATTTGAAGATTCTTTAAGCGATATTCCCCGCGCCGACCAAACCATAGACGACCTTTTTGAAATAAAAAGAAGCTGGGGAGATTTGAATCCGAAATTCGACTTTATCGAGATTGTCCGGCACATGGAGGAGCTGGCCCTCGCCGGTTCAGGCGCGAATGTTTTTGAAGAAATATTTAAAATCGTTTACGCCAAACTTTATGACGAGAAGCTGGCGCGTGAGCGAAGGGAAAATGAAGAAGTGGTTTTCAGAAAATACCGCGATCCGCAGAAAACCTATGATGTTATCAATAACGAGCTTTTCAAAAACGCCATAAAAGAGTGGCCGGACACTTTCGAGCCGTCGGACAGAATCCGCCTTTCTCCGGATCGATTAAATATCTGCGTGGCCTTTCTTGAGAACATCCGGCTTTTTGAAATCGGCCAGGGGGAATACGAAATTATTGATAGCGCCTTTGAGTATCTCATAACCGAAGTTTCAAAAGGTAAAAAGGGGCAGTATTTTACCCCTCGCCATGTAATTAAGATGTGCGTAAAGATGATGGAACCGAAAGAGGGGGAATATGTGCTCGATCCCGCTTGCGGCTCCGGCGGATTCCTTTTGCATTCGATGTATCGCGTTTGGGAGGGCCTTAAGACCGAATCGGCCCAGAAAAATTATGCTTCCAAATATATTTTTGGATTTGATTTCGACGACAATATGCGGAGAATTTCGCAGGCGTTGATGCTTATAGCCGGTGACGGCAAGCATCACATTTTCAAAAGGGATTCGCTTGACGCGCGCGACTGGCAGGGCGGCGAAAGCGAAGATGCGCGGGTTGCTCTAAAGCCGCTTCTCGCGAGATTTGATAATCTCTCGGACGATAAGGCCAATCAAAATTCATACCGGCATTTGAATTTTGACATAATACTCACCAATCCGCCGTTTGCCGGAGAAAATCCCGAGATCGGGCTTTTACGTCAGTATGAGTTGGCCAGAAAAGAAGGCGGCAAGCTGAAAAATAACGTCGAGCGGCACATTTTATTCATCGAGCGGGTTCTTGATGCCGTAAAGCCCGGCGGGCGGGTTGCAATCGTCCTGCCGCAAGGCGTTTTGAACAACACGAATATGAAATATATCCGGGATTACCTTTTCGAGAAAGCCCGGGTTTTGGCGGTGGTCGGATTGCATGGAAACACATTTAAGCCCCACACGGGAACGAAAACAAGCGTTTTGTTTCTGCAGAAATGGCTTGCCCGCCGAAGTCTCGACGAAGGCGGGGGCGAAGATCAAAAGCCGCTCAAGGACTACCCGATTTTTATGGCGGTTTCCAAGAAAGGCGGCAAGGACAATTCGGGCGATTACATTTATAAAAAAGACGCGAACAGAAATTATTTCCATAACGACAAAGGCCGGAAAGTCCTTGATCACGACTTGGACGAAATAGCAGATGAATTCAGGAAATTTTCCGGAAAAGAAAAACTCGAATTTTAGAAATAAGCCTAGAATTGATTTCGAGAAGTTCAAGAGGGCTAAATTAGACGCTGAAGAATTTTATAAATCTATCGGAGAAATTTATTGCCCTTATTTAAAAGAAAAAATTTCATTTAATGCTAAAGGATTAGATCATATAAAATTTGGGGGCTGGAACAAAACAAGACCCCTAAGAGATCAATATATTAGATTGCGACTTCTGAAATTAGCCCCTCAAATAATAAGAGAGTCACATACTTTACAGGAATTTTTCGAAACAACGCGCCTTGAGCGGCGTAGAATAAACGCAAAATGGCAGATGAGCATAGAAAAAACTACTTATTATGGTTTCGTAGCAATAATCAGAGATTGCAGAATAAAAATAATTATTAAATCAATAGAAGGTGGAAGTAAATTTTTTTGGAGTATTATTCCTTTTTGGAAAAACAGAAGATATAAAGTCGATGAAAATACTGTAAATAACAAAAAAATTCTCCATGAAGGAGATTTGGAATTGCAGTAATTCAAGCGGTGTTTGTCTGCGGTTTAAAGATTGTAACTGCGGGAGAACCAAAGTCCTCACAAACACCATTGGTAGTATACACCAAAACGGTCAAAAAATCAACTGTGGATAAATTAAAGAAAATATAGTCGAAAAAACAACCAAAAATATGAAAATCGAACTTACAAAGGAACAATATAAAAAATTGCTCATTATGAGCGAAATAACAAACAGCATTTTCGGCCTTTTAGGCGATCATCTGCCAAATACGGATTATAAAAAACGCTCGAACGAAATGGAGCGATTTGGAAAATATCTTTTGGGGAAAGCCGGTGATTTCGGTTGCAAGGAATTTACGGAAAAATTCGAAGGGAAGGATGTTTTTAATGAGAAAACACATCATCGGCTTATCATGCCGATATTGGAAGATTACGAAGAGTTTATAATTTTCGATGGATTGGCTAATAAATTAGCCTGGCGCGATTTTCGCCGCGATCATTCGGAAGCGGAAATGCGGGAAATGGGAAAAAAGAACGGCGGCTATTTCGGAGTCGCGCTTTATAATTACGAGAAAAAATACTGGGATGAGTTTAAGAAGCATGATTACGAAAGATTGGAGATAAAAGAAAAATAAAATTAATTATGTCAAATAATATTTTTCCAGAATTGGACGGTTGGGACGATATTAACTCAAGCGGGGGGACTATTGGCACCGGAATAAATAAAGCGATTCATAGATTGGTTATTTCTATTGCCAATTTAAGGTCTAGTGTTTCTTCGCAACTTACGTACGTTAAAGGGAAGATAGAAAGCTTGAATCAATCTTTCGAACAACTTAACGAAAATATTCAAAAAGCAGATCAATCATCTACGAAATTAGCAAGAGCGCTTAACAAATTAACTTTCTGGGCTGTAGTTATTGCGGCTCTTGGGCTCTTAAATTCGTTAGGTCAGTTTTTATACCAAAATAAATTATGGCCGTTTTCTCAATAATTAAAAAAAGCGAATTGGAAGGATCCTTGCGGCTGGACGCGGAATATTATAAGCCGGAGTACCTGGTTACATTGGAAAAGATAAAAAGCTTCACTTCCGGATTTAAAAAGTTGCCTTATTTCTTATCCAGAGTAGTTGTTACGGGAAGTACGCCAAAGAAAAGAAGTTGTAGAAACGATGGCACGGATATTAAATTTATTAAGACAGATACCTTGCGAGAAGGACAAATTATTTTTGAAGAAGCAGATTTTTTACCCCTACAAGAAAGTCGAAAAAATAGCGAGCCAAAAAACGGAGATATTCTCGTAACTATAATTGGAGCAACTCACGATATAGTTGGGCGGGTTGCAAGGGTATTTTCCGATGATCCCAAAATAAATATTAACCAAAATATCGCTTTATTAAGGCCGAATCAATTAAGTTTTTCTAGTTATATTTCTGTTTTGCTTCAAACAAAATATGGGCGGGGTCAATTATGGCAACAAAGCAGACAAACGGAGCAAGTCAACTTGAATTGTCGTGAAATAGAAAATATTTTAGTGCCGCTACCTAAAGATAATTTTATCGCAGATATAGATAATCTCGTTATAGAATCACATGATTTAATTAGGCAGTCTAAAAATTTATACTCCCAGGCCGAAAATTTGCTTTTGGAAGAATTGGGACTGAAAGATTTTCAGGCCGAGAGTAAATTGTATTCAATAGTCAACCTTTCCGAACTGAAATCCGCCAACCGCATGGACGCGGAATATTTCCAATCGCATTATGATGGCGTGCTAAATTTAAAAATCGATAAGAAAAGATTATCGGAAATTTCAGATAGAGTAACCGAAAAAATTAAGCTAAATCTAAATTTGGAATACAAATATACAGAAATTGGCGACATAGATATTGGGAGCGGAGAAGCTTCGTTTAATTTAAAACAAGGGAAAGATCTGCCAGCTAACGCTAAAATCGGAATTTCTGGCGGAGAATTGATAATCTCCAAGGTCAGGCCGACTAGGGGCGCAATCGCAATTGTTCCGGAGGATTGGAAAGATAACCATGTCGTAAGCGGAGCGTTTTCCGTAATAAAAGCAAGTTCTCCTTTGCGGGAATATATGCAAGTAGTTTTGCGGTCTATAGTTGGTAAGTTGCAAATGGAGAAACCGACAACCGGAAGTTCGTATCCGACAATTGATGATTCCGACGTGGAAAATCTTTTAATCCCGATTTTGCCTAAAGCGACCCAGCAAAAAATCGCCGACCTGGTTAGAAAATCCCACGAAGCGCGGAAAAAATCAAAAGAACTGCTTGAAGAAGCAAAACGGAAAGTTGAGGAAATGATTGAGAATTCCAATAACTAAATCCGGTTTTGACTCAAAATTTGCGCGCTGCTATTATTAGGCGGAATTTGTTTAAACCCCATATTCGCTCATTCGCGCGAATGAGCGAATGAATGATTTTCATATCGAAAAAATTTGTTAAAATGTTTAAATGGTAAAACCAGCACAGAGAGAATCTTACGCGGAAAGCATGCTGAAGGGGCGCATGGCCGAGACGCTCGTCGAGGAGCTGCTGCGGGCCTCGGGGAATGAAGTCTACCGTTTCGGCTACGAAGCGGTTTTGCAAAATCTCACACAAATCCAGGATCGCTTTGACCGGCTGAACAAGGCAAGCGAGCGGATCCGGATTTTTCCCGATTTCATAGTTTTAGACCGCAAAGGCGGCCCGGCCTTTGTGGAAGTTAAATTTCGTTGGGATTCCCGGCTTGACCAGGAGGGGGATATAAAGCGTTTGGAGCGTTTGCATGCCGATTGGGATGCAAAGCTCGTTATCGTAAATTGTTTCCAAAAACCTTATTTCCGCATTGCCGATCCGCCCTACCGCGACGAGAAACGGGGATTGTTGCTGCGGCCGCTTTTAGCCGAGGCCAATTGGAAAATCAAGCGCGAGCTCTACGAGGACGCGGAGCGCTTGGTAGAAAAGTATTTGAGCCCGACACTAATATCCTTAAGGCATAAGGCGTTAAATTTATAAAAAATCAAGCCTAGTTTTTTAGTTGACAGATGGCGGAGTTGGTCTAAAATATTGACGGGGAACATGACCGGCTACTAGCAGCCACACAGGCCAAATTAGAGAAGCAAACGCTTCTCTTTTAAGGAAGATAATGAACTTTGGTGCGCGCGCCATTGTCTAACTAGCAGAGAATTGTCCGGTAGCCTCTCTAGGCCTTCCTCCCTACATTATCCATCCAGGCTCGAGTGATTTTGCTCGAGCCGTTTTCTTTTTTCACTGAATAGGCTATACTTACCTCGCGAGTGACCCACCCTGGTTCCCAACCGGTGGGAAATTAAGTTTTAAATTCGAAGCACTAAGCACGAAATTCGAAATTTATGCAGAACAAAATAGTTATCAAAGGGGCGAGGGAACACAACCTCAAGAACATCAACCTGGAGCTGCCGCGGGATAAAATGATTGTCTTTACCGGTCTTTCCGGTTCGGGCAAATCCAGCTTGGCGTTCGACACGATTTTTGCCGAAGGCCAGCGCCGCTACATCGAATCCTTATCCGCATACGCGCGGCAGTTTTTGGGCCGCTTGGACAAGCCGGATGTGGACGAAATCGAGGGGCTTTCGCCGGCAATTTCCATTGACCAAAAAAGCCATTCCTCGAATCCGCGCTCAACCGTGGCCACGATCACGGAAATTTACGATTACCTCCGTGTCCTTTTTGCCCGTTTGGGCAAACCCTACTGCCCCGAATGCGGCAAAGAAATCAAAAGCATGACCAACGAGGAAATCGTGGACGCGGTTATTGAAATCTCCAAGCAAAATGCTGCCGAGAAAAACCTAGTCATTCTCGCGCCCGCCGTGCGCGGTCGCAAAGGGGAGTATTACCAGATGCTTTACGACTTTTTAAACGCCGGCTTCAGGGAAGTGCGCGTGGATGGTAAGTTTTATCCCTTGCGCGAGCGGATTGAACTTTCCCGTTACAAGCAGCACACGATTGAGCTTGTGATTGATCGCATCCCGCACGGGTTGGATTTTAGGCACAAAGATAACCGTCTGCGTTTGGCCGAAGCCATCGAAACTGCTTTGAAATACGGCAACGATGTGGTTACGATCCATATGATGGGTGATCATGCCGCCCCCAAGGGGGCGCCCGCTCCGACTCCCCGCTTCGCTCTCGCGAAGACGAGGCGAGGGAGACGAGGCGAGAGCCTCGCCCCGCAGCAAGCAGGGCGGGAAGTTTCTTTGTCGGCCAAATTCACTTGTCCGCAGGACGGATTTTCATTTCCTGAAATTGAGCCGCGGCTGTTCTCGTTCAATAGCCCTTATGGCGCATGTCCCGCCTGCCACGGTTTGGGCACAGAGGAAGTCTGGTCGGAAAAGATTTGTCCGGTTTGCCAAGGCAAGCGGTTGAAGCCGGAAGCCTTGAATGTTCTGATTGACGGAAAAAATATTGTAAGCGTAACGGCTTTTTCGATCGCCGCAGCCTTCGAATTTTTCGGCAAACTGCAGATAAAAAACGATATGCGCTTCCGCGAAGTGGCGGAAGTCCCGCTACGCGAAATCAAGAACCGGCTCAAATTCATGATTGACGTGGGCCTGGATTATTTAACGCTCGAAAGAAAAGCCGGAACGCTTTCCGGCGGTGAATCCCAGCGCATTCGCTTGGCTTCACAAATTGGCTCTCGTTTGGTCGGTACGCTCTATATTTTGGACGAGCCCACTATTGGCCTGCACCAGCGGGACAATGAAAAACTTATAAATACGCTGCATGAACTGCGTGATTTGGGCAACACGATTATTGTGGTTGAGCATGACGAAGAGACCATCCGTTCCTCGGATTACCTGGTGGATATCGGCCCTGGTGCAGGCGTACATGGCGGCAGGGTCATTGTGGCCGGGGAGATAAAGGAGTTATTAGCGACAAGCGACAAGCGACCCTCCTCCGCTAAAGCTTCCACCGGCGCCAAAGCTATGGCGGACAAGTCGGCGGGCAAGCAAGATAATGCAGCATTCAATGAATCACTGACGCTTGATTTTCTCAAGGGAAAGCGAGAAATTCCGGTCCCATCCGAACGCCGCAAAGTCGGCAAAAACCAGGCTTATTTGAAGATTAAAGGCGCGCGGGCCAACAATTTGAAAAACATTGATGTGGAAATTCCGTTGGGCAAACTGACCGCTGTTACCGGCGTGTCGGGTTCCGGCAAAAGCTCACTGGTTTACGATGTGCTTTATAAAACTCTGGCAAATAAATTTAACGGCGCCGCTTATAAAGCAGGCCAGCATGCCTCTATGCTCGGCACGGAATATATTAATCGCGTCATCAATATCGACCAATCTCCGATTGGCCGGACGCCGCGTTCGAACCCAGCTACCTATGTCGGCGCCTGGACGTTTATCCGCGAGTTATTCGCGGCCTCCGAAGATGCTCGCGTTCGCGGCTACAAGCCTGGCCGGTTCAGCTTTAACGTGCCGGGCGGCCGCTGCGAGAATTGCGAAGGCCACGGCACAATCGCCATCGAAATGCATTTCCTGCCGACGGTTTATGTAACCTGCGAAATCTGCAAAGGCAAACGCTTTGATCGGGAAACGCTTGAAGTGGAATATAAAGAAAAAAATATTTATGAAATTTTGCGCATGACCGTGGAGGAAGCCGTAAAATTTTTTGATGAAATTCCCTGGCTTTATGATCGCTTGAAAATTTTGGAGGAAGTCGGGTTGGGTTATGTGGAGCTGGGACAGTCGGCCACGACTTTGTCCGGCGGCGAGGCGCAGCGGATCAAGCTCTCCGCCGAGCTTGGCAAGCGCGATACCCGCCGCACGCTTTATCTTTTGGACGAACCGACTACGGGGCTGCATTTCGGCGACGTGGAAAATCTGCTTAAGGTTTTGGATCGGCTGGTCGATCGCGGCAATACAATCGTTGTGATCGAGCATAATTTAGATGTCATCAAAAATGCGGATTGGGTAATCGATCTTGGCCCCGAAGGCGGGGATAAGGGCGGAAAAATTGTGGGAGCGGGAACACCGGAGGACATCGCCAAGCGCGCAGGCAGCTTTACGGGCGAATATCTGAAGAAAGTGCTTCGCTCGCATAAATAAATACCCACAGGTTTCAAAGTGTCTAGTATTTTAGTACTCCAAACTATTAATTGTTTTAAAAAATACTTAATTTTTCAGTCAAAACTAGTCTCATGTATTTGCGAACGCATAAGTATGAGACGAGCACAAGATGATGACTTTTGGTTTAAATGATATATATAGAATGTTTAATTTGTTATCTTTAAATTGCGATCAGCCGATAAATTGCATAGCAGCCGAGGTTTTGCGTTGGGAATCTTTGGACGCCCAAGTGAGGGTTATGTTCCTCTAATCAGGAGTGATAATATGGTCAAAGATTTTCTAGGAAAGTTTTGTCTTTTCTGATAAGATTTTTGGCAATCTCCGCTTCGGGTTTAGAAAATATCTATGAAAAACACCAGAGATTTATATAAAAAATTGCCAAATACGCCGGGTGTTTATTTGATGAAGAATGGGAAGGGAGAAATTCTCTATGTCGGCAAAGCCGGCAGTTTGCGCCGCCGCGTGAGCAGCTATTTTTTGCGGCCATATGATTATCGCATTGCCAGATTATTGAGCGAAGTAAAACGAATTGATACTGAAAAAACCGATACTGCGATCGAAGCCTTGATCCGCGAAGCCCAGCTTATAAAAGAACACAAGCCTCCTTTCAATGTTCGCGAGAAGGACGACAAAAGTTTTCTCTGTTTGGAGATTACCCGCGAGGAATTTCCGCGTTTGATCTTGACGCGCGCTCGCGAGCCGGTGCAGGGAAAGAGATTTGGGCCCTTCACTTCTGCGGGGAGCATCCGGGAAGTCCTGCGCGTGTTAAGGAAAATTTTCCCTTGGAGCACGCATGCGCCGGAGAAAATCAGGACCTACAACCGCCCCTGCTTTGATTATGAGATTGGCTTATGCCCGGGGACATGCATTGGCGCCATCGATAAAAATACTTACGGCAAGATCATTTATCAGCTGGAATTATATTTTGCCGCTAAGAAAAAGATCGTAGTCAGGGAACTAGAAAACGATATGGAAAAAGCGAGCGCTGAATTGGAATTTGAAATTGCCGAAAAATTGCGCCGGCGGCTTTTCGCTTTAAAACATATTCAAGACGTCGCCTTTTTGTCCGATTCAGAAATCGTTCTGCGCAACGAACCTCGAAAATTGCGCATTGAAGGCTATGATATCTCGAATATTTCCGGGACTTCTGCTGTGGGCTCAATGGTGGTCTTTAGCGGCGAAAAACCTAATAAAAACGAATACCGCAAGTTCAAGATCCGAATGGTCCTGGGCGCGAATGATACGGGTATGCTGGGGGAGGTGATCACGCGCCGTTTTCGTAACAATTGGCCGATTCCGGACGTCATGATCGTGGATGGCGGCAAAGGACAAGTGCGCGCCGCCAAAGCCGTTTTGCGCGAGACGAATCACCGCATTCCCGTAGTCGGCATCGCCAAGGGCCCGGAGCGCAAAAGAAATGATGTCATCGGAACTTTGCCGCAGGGCGTTAGCTTCAAAACCGCCATCAGGGTCCGCGATGAGGCGCACAGGTTTGCGATCGCTTATCATAAAAAATTGCGGCGCAGAACATTTTTGCCTTCATGAAAAAAATTGCTTTTTATTCAACAGTTCTCACGGTTGCCTTGATTTTAGGATTTACCTATGGGCGCGAACCGATATTTCCGCGACTCCAATCTTTTTCGGATAATTTGATCGAGCAGATCCAGAAAGAAATATCAGCGCCGTCGCCGCTAAGAAAATACAGCCAGTTAAAAAACGCGGTACTCACGACCTCGGGAATTTTTACATGGACGAATAATGCGCGCAGCGCAAATAAATTACCAGCGCTCAAAGGAAATAATTTGCTCGATCAAGTTGCCGAAGCGCGCGCACGGGATATGTTCGCCAAGCAATATTTTGCCCACGTCTCGCCAACCGAAGAAAAGGCTTCGGTCTTAGCTGAAAAATTTGGTTATGATTTTGCGGCGATCGGGGAAAATCTCGCTCTGGGAGACTTCGAAAATGACGAAGCTTTGGTCAATGCGTGGTTGGAGAGTCCCGGCCATCGAGCCAATGTCTTAAGCATAACTTATCTCGAGATCGGCATAGCGGCCGTGAAGGGGATTTATGAAGGCCGCGAAACGTGGATCGCCGTTCAAATTTTTGGCAAGCCGCTGTCGGTCTGCCCGCAACTCGATGCGGCGCTTCGGGCGAATATTGAGGCCGGACGAGTAGAGCTTAGGGTCTTAGAAAACCAGGCGATAGTTTTACGGACACAAATTGAAGCGATGGAATCTAAAAGCGACGAAGAAAGAATGATTTATAATGCTAAAGTTGAACAATACAACGCCTTGGTGGCAAAAATAAATGCCAAGATTGGATTTTTGCGGAAACAAGTTGAGGCCTATAATGCGGCCGTTAGGGAACTGAACGCCTGTTTACAGATTTAATTCGCCTTGTGGATTACTCGCGGGCTGGAGGATGGTAACATAATAGTAATGGAATCCTCCGGCCGGGGAGAAAAAACGAGGATTATTTTGGTGATGCTCCTTTTGAGTGTATTTGTTTGGCAGCAAAGTTATTTTGGCTTGTTTGCGCCGGTCGCCGAAGCGGCGGTGCCCAAGATAATTAACTATCAAGGGCGCCTTCAAGATGCGAGCGGGGATGTCTTGGGCGGGAGTGGGACAAATTATGATTTTAAATTTTCAATTTGGGATGCAGTTTCAGGCGGCGTACGCCAATGGCCGGCAAGCGCGCCGGCGTCAACAACGCATCGCGTAACGAGCGGCGTTTTTGATGCTCGGCTTGGCGATACTGACCAGGGATTTTTAGTTTTTAATATTGATTTCAACACATCGACGATACTTTATCTCCAAATCGAAGTTTGGAACGCAACTTCATCGGCATTCGAAACACTCACGCCGCGGCAGGCGATCGTCGCGAGCGGGTTTGCGATTAATGCCGATACCGTTGACGGCGCGGATGCGGGCACAAGCGCGAACAATGTTTTGAAGTTGGATCCGAGCGGCGGCATCAATTTGCCGAATGGCAGTTCGACCTTTGCCGGCAACTTAACCGTAAACGGAGTTTCCACATTCTCTGGCGTCAACTTTTCAAACGCGACTTCGACCGGCAATCTTTACGTAGCAGGTATCATTCGTGCCGGTTCGGGTGCGATCGCGATCACAAGTTCGACCGGCTATATTGATGCGAGCGCAATTTTGCTTTCGCAAAATGGAAGTTCAACCGCAACTTCTTCGAATTCCGGATTGCAAGCAACGGACGAGCGTCTCTCGCTTTTGCGCGGCTGTGCAGCAGGACAACTGCTTAAATGGAACGGCACAACTTCGTTATGGGAATGCGGAAGCGATATTTCGGGCACGGGCGGCTCAATCACGATTGAGCGGAACGATGTCGTAGTTTCACAAACCTCCACAGCTGTTGATTTCTCCGCCGAATTTAATGTCACGGAATCACCCTCGAATGAAGCAAATGTAAGCATAAATTATGCTTCTTCGGGCATTGTGAGGTCCGGCCAAAACGAGACAATTGCCGGCCAATGGACATTTGCGAGTTCCACTTCGATGCAGGGACTAACCTTCACAAATGCTACTGGCACCGGCAATCTCCAAATCGCTACCTTTACAGCAACGGGAGCAGCATCACTTCAGGGACTTACTTTCACAAACGCTACTGGCACCACGGTAAACACTTCCGGCAGTGGAACCTTCGGTTCAATTACGACAGCCGGGCAGTCGTCACTAGCTTCCGTTTCTTCCACGAATATTTTGGCGACGGGATATTTG
Source organism: uncultured Candidatus Saccharibacteria bacterium (assembly GCA_964361595.1). Classification (GTDB taxonomy): domain Bacteria; phylum Patescibacteriota; class Minisyncoccia; order UBA6257; family 2-01-FULL-56-20; genus CAYIAX01. The sequence continues at coordinate 159,629 of CAYIAX010000001.1, forward strand.
AATGTCTCTGGCGTTTCTGCTCTCCAGGGATTAACTTTCACGAATGCAACCGGAACAGGAAATTTACAAGTGGCAACGCTTACTGCTACCGGCCAATCATCACTCGCTTCCGTTTCTTCGACCAACCTAACCGCTTCCGGATACGCAACTTTGCCGACAGTGAATTTCACAAATGCTTCGGGAACGAATTTAACCGCGTCTGGATATTTGCAATCGGCGGCACTTACGATCTCCGGCCAATCAAATTTGCAATCTGTTTCTTCGACGAACATTTTAGCGACGGGCTATCTTAACGTCTCCGGAGTTTCTGCGCTACAAGGATTGACTTTCACTAACGCGACTGGAACTGGCAATTTGCAAATTGCAACTTTAACTGCGACAGGGGACACGTCGCTTGCGCGTGCGACATTTACAAACGCAACCGGCACGACCATTAATACTTCCGCCAACGGTACTTTCGGCTCGATCACAACCGGCGGACAGTCATTGCTTTCATCTGTTTCGTCCACCAATCTCGCAGCAACCGGGTATATAACAATCGGGTCAACATTAAATGTTTCCGGCCAAACTTCCGCGGCAAGCGTGTCTTCGACGAATCTAACTGCGAGCGGCTATCTGCAAGGCGCAACACTGGCAGTATCCGGCCAGTCCTCATTTGCATCAGTTTCTTCCACTAATACCGAAGCCTCGGGTTATCTTCGCGGGGGGAGCCTTACGGTAAGTGGGCAATCAAATTTGCAGTCAATTTCTTCAACTAACCTAGGGGCCACGGGTGGCATTTCTGCGGGAGGAGAAATATCTTCGTCTTTAACCGGCGGCAGGGCATTGTCGCTAACGGGAACACCTGAAGAAAAGACCTCCTCATCTTTGGTTCAGCTCGGACCTACTGTAATTCGGGGCGGATCCGTCTCAGGAACCTACGTTGGTTCAAATCCTGCGACGTTTAACGGTGATTTCATTAATCTCCAAGTAAACTCCTCCACCCAGTTCAAGGTCTCCGCCACCGGCACTGCTACCTTTGCCGGCAATCTCTCGGCTGGAAATCTCTCGCTCACGAATGTCTCAACCACAAATATTTCCGCCTCCGGCTACGGTCTCTTCCCAACACTCTCCTTCACCAACGCCAGCGGCACCAACTTGACCGCTTCGGGCTATCTCCAAACCGCCACGCTTTCGGCTTCGGGCCAATCAAACCTCCAATCCGTCTCCTCCACGAATCTCAATGCCACCGGCTATGTCATCATCGGTTCAACCCTGAACGTCTCCGGCCAAACTACCTTGGCCGCTGCTTCCTCCACCAATCTTGAAGCCTCCGGCTATGGCAGATTCCCAACGCTAATCTTTACGAACGCTTCAGGGACCAACCAAACCTTGACCGGTTACTTGATTGTGAGTGGTCAATCCAGCCTACAAAGCGCATCCGGAACAAATATTGGCGCTTCCGGCTATTTGTCTGTGGCCGGGCAAACCTCGTTAAGCAATGCTTCCTCGGCGAATTTGGAAGCCTCCGGTTACTTGCGAGCAGGCGGCCAATCAATATTGCAAAATGTTTCAGGGACCAACGTTACAGCTTCCGGTTATCTGCAGGGCGCTACCTTATCTATAAGCGGGCAGAGTTCTTTGGCTTCGGTTTCATCAACCAATGCCGAAGCTTCGGGCTACGGCCGCTTCCCGACGCTCTTGTTTACAAACGCCAGTGGGACAAACATAACAGCCTCCGGCTATTTGCAGGGCGCTTCCTTGAGCATCTCCGGTCAATCTTCGCTTGCCAGTGTTTCCTCAACCAATCTTTACGCCAGCGGTTACCTTACGGTTGACGGCCAATCAACTTTAGCTTCAGTTTCTTCAACCAATATTTCCGCCAGTGGTTACGGTCTCTTCCCGACGCTTGCCTTTACAAATGCTTCCGGCACGAACTTAACCGCGAGCGGATATCTGCAGGGCGCGTCATTAAATATTTCCGGCGTTTCCGCGTTGCAGGGTCTCACGTTTACAAACGCGACTGGTACCGGTAATTTGCAAGTCGCAACTTTGCGCACAACCGGCGACGCTACATTTGATGGGCGAGTTGCCATCGGCACTTCCACCTTCACGGCCGCCATCAGTATCGCCACTTCGACAAATGCTTCCTTGGGCATCGCGGGAATTTTCCAGGACATCGTCATGAATCCCACTGCCGCCGGAGGTTTCCAGTTCGGCAACCGTTCCATCAACCGTGTTTCCTCAACGGCGACAACCACGGCGATCGGCACGTTTATCCGCATGATTGACAACACGAATATGTCGAGCACGGTCAAGGGTTTGGAAATCCAAGCCAACTCCGGTTCGAATAACCAGGGCGAAAATATCGGTCTCCATACCTTCGGCCGCACCTTCGGCGTGAAGGCGATTACGACCGGCGAGGCCGGCGGCATCATTGAACCGGCTGCGGTTTACGGCGAACTCCAAAATGGCACGCAAGGCAACGCTTTCCGCGCCCACTCTTCGACCTCGACGACGGCCACCTTGGTCCAGTTCTTCCAGGATACTTCCGCCTTTAGCGGCACCGGACTCCTCATGAATTTCGGCAATGGGATCGGGAACTTCACGGGTAACTTCCTCAACTTGCAGAGAGCCAGCACGACTAAATTTGCAATCAACTCGACCGGCACGGTCGTGATTGCAAGCTCCACGGCTGCCGCGGGAGCGAGTTCGACCCTCACCGTTTGCGCGCAAACGAACTGCACGCTTTCGGCCACCTCCACAGGCGCCGTGGCTTGGTTCGCCTCGGTGGACGGCACAACGAGCACAAACTCGATTGTGGCCAGGGGAACAATCGCAGCTAACTCCGCCGACTTCGGCGAATATGTGCCAGTTATGGGCAGCACGAGCGATTATGAAGCCGGCGATCTCTTGAGTGTTTCATCCTCAAGCGTAATTTTTACGAAGAGTGATACGCCGCACGATGTTCGCCTGGCCGGCGCGGTCACGGTAAGCGCAGCATTTGTGGGCGGCTTGGAAAACGGCACGGATGGCAAGGTTGTGATGGCGGTAGCCGGCAGGATTCCCGTTAAAGTGAGCGGCGAAAATGGCGCAATCCACCCCGGTGATCCGATTGCAGCCTCGTCCTTGAGCGGCCACGGCATGAAAGCAACGCGCGCAGGCCGGGCGTTGGGTATTGCGCTTGAGACCTTCGAACCTTTAACGCCAAGCTCGACCAGTAAGATCCTTGTGCTTGTAAATCCTCACTGGTATGTGCCGGAAGTTACCATCGCCGCGCTGCAGGGCGGCACCCTGGGAACAGGGGAGGCGCTAAACACATTCACATTCGACCCAACTATGACTTATTCCTTCGAAAACCTGAAAGTCCAGAATCTGGAGATCGGTTCGCCGGAACGCCCGAACGGCATCACGATCTACGATACCGTTACAAAGGAACCGTATTGTATCGTTGTTGAAAACGGCAATATGAAATCAATTCCGGGTAAATGCTTGCCTGCCGGTCAGGCAGGCGGAGCGGAACCAGCGCTACAGCCAATGCCGTCTTTAGATTCAGCGCCTGCGGTTGAGCCGCAGCCGATGCCGTCGCTCGACGGCACAGGCACGGGCGGGGCGCCGGCGAGCGACTCTCCGGCCACAACCGAAACGCCGACGGATACAACTCAAACTACGACACCTGCTGGCGTAAGCGAACCTTCGCCGACGGATACGACAACACAAACCGATCCAACGGCGGAAACTCCGCTCGCGGATACAAGTTTGTCTCCCGGTGATTCAACTGTAACCGCAACCGAGACTTCGACAGCTACAAGCGAGACGCCGAGCCAGCCAGCTCCGGTTGAAGAAACACAGGTACAATAAATTACGGCACCGCAAGTGCTGTGGTATCTATGGGGAGAAAAACCATGCAGCTCCAGCTGCTATGCTATAGCATAGCACCGAGGCGGTAATGTATTTGCCTCTCAAATACTAAAAACCTCTACATATAATCGAATGTTAGCCAAAGCTAAAGCTTAAAATTTTTCTGGAATTCTTCTTCGCGGTCAAAGGCGGAAATTTTTAAGTAAATTACATAAGGCGCGATCTCTAAAAACTTTGCCAGCGCTTCAATTTCCTCGCGGCATTCGTAAGGATATAACCACGCGCTTTTCTGCAACTGGCGAAAACCTGCCGCAACGAGCTTGTTTCTAAAAATCGTGCGTGATTTTTTAAGATGTTCAGGGATATCGAACATAACGAGCCGCCATTTTTTATCCCAGCGTTTGGGGCGGGGGATAATAATTTCCTCCAATTTATATTGCCGCAGTAGATCATCACCGGCAGGAGTTAGCGCTATTTTCGTTTCGCCGCCAGTTTCTTGAAGTTCGATTATATGTTCTCGCCGCAAAGCAATGAAAATCCGGCGGATGCGGAATCGGATCCGCCGATCTTGGGATTTATACCAGCGGGCAAAGGTTGTAATTCCGCGGTTGTGACCACTCTCCGGGTCGAGCGTGGCGGTCCCCAGGGCCGCTGCCTGCAAGATTTGTTTTAAAAGCTTACCTCTGCGTTTCATGGCCACGTCTTATTGATTTATTATAGCATAATTATGCGACAAGCTATAATAATAAGCATATAGCAAGACAAAATTAAACCAAGTTCTTATTTTATTTATCGATATAAAATCGTCTTACAAATATACGATAGAATTATAATGCGACAAACGACTAGTATTATTTTAAATTTAAAGCATTGAGAATTTTCAATGACTTAAAAAGAAAGGTTTGACAAGAAAAAGATAGCCTCGAAATTTTGTACACAATTTTAGATTTATGCTTGTCGGTCTTGCATTTTACTTATCCACAAGATGATTATGCTCACAGAAGTTACAATATAACCAAGTAACAAGCGAAGCATTTCTAATGGGAAAAAGAACTCGATTTCAATTTTTTAGCAAATTACTAATTTTGATTTTAGCCGCGGGGATGATTTTTGGTCCCTACTCTTTTAACTTTTCGAATTTGAGTTTCGTCAAGCAAGAGGCGCATGCGGCGATCTTCACGGATACTTTTAACACGGCTGGAACCTTTACATGGACGGCTCCCGACGGGGTGGCTACGGCTACTGTTGAAACCTGGGGTGCCGGCGGCGGCGGCGGTACAACTAATGCTAATACTGGCGCCGGCGGCGGCGGCGGCGGCGTATATGCGAAAGCCGTTATTGGCGTAACTCCAGGAACTGATTACATGGTCATAGTTGGAGCGGGCGGAGCGGTGGATCAGGCCGTGACTGCCGGCAGCTCATCTTTTAACGGAGCGGCTGTGTTTGCGCTTGGTGGCACTGGCACTGCTGGCGGTACCGGCGGCGCCGGCGGATCAGACACAAATTCATCAGGAACCACAAAAAATGTCGGCGGTACCGGTGGCACCGGGAACACTTTGGATGGAAGCGGCGGCGGCGGCGGCGCGGCCGGTCCCGATGGAGTTGGCGTGACGGCGGCGAACGCAACTTCTGCTCTTGGTACGTATGGCGGCAATGGAGACAACGGTAGCGGTGGAGCTGGCGGCGCAAGCGGCGCGCCAGCCTCCGGGGGAATTTCAAATGCTTTGGGTGGGGGAGGAGGCGGAGGGGCTAATGATAACTCTACCGGCGGAACTGGCGGCGCGCCTGGTGGCGGAGGCGGTGGCGGCGGCGCTGGCGGCAATACGGGAGCTGCGGGTCAAGTAAAAGTTACCTACGCCGCTCGCACGGTTCTTGGCAACGGTACAAGCACGAATCCCGGGAACGCGACGATTGCTCCGGGCGCAGCGGCCACCTCAAGCGACGCCTTTACTTTTAAAACAAGCACAAGTACGGATACCGTTACGGCCGTAACCGTCGGACTTGCTGCGAACACAACCTCCGGCATAAATAAAGTGGAAATTACGAGCGAGGACGGCTCGATTGTATATGGTTCTTCCACCGATCCAACGGCTGACAGTTTCTCCATCACATTAAATCAAAGTACGCTTACGGCAACGACCGCAACGACAACGTATAAAATACGAATTACACCGAAATCGCACTTGAGTATGCCGGCGCCGCCAGGCGTTGAATATGCCGTAACGAGCACCATTACTTCTTTCTCAAGCGCCAATGCCTCTTCCGGCACCGACGGCACGAGCGGGACGATTACGATTGACAACGCCTCGCCCGGAGGCGTAACCGCTACTTCAACTACTCCCGGGCAGGGCCAAATTGACTTGGGCTGGACAAATCCCGGCGGCGATTTTGAGAGCGTGGTTGCAGTTCGCGCAACCTCGACTGCCGTAACGGGCGGGCCGACAGAAGGCGCATCCTATAGCGCGGGCAATGCCTTAGGCAACGGTTTTGTGGCATATGCGGGGAGCGGCACTTCGGTCTCGGACACAGGCCTCGCTGACGGCACTACATATTATTATCAGATTTGGTCTAAAGACACGCGAGGCAATTACACGGCCTCAAGTACAACTGCCAATGCGACCACTAATGCCGGCGCCACCCCCGCGATTCGTGCCGCCGCCAACCAAACTTTCACGGTTGGGGATGGCTTAACGGCGATTTCGGCAATTACCGTAACTTCCACCGCGGCGAGCCAGATTACAGCCGCAAACGATATTCGAATTAGCATCGCCACCGGCACGACTAATTTCCTGTGGGACACGAACGATTTAACCGCAACCATTTCTGGGGATGGCGATGTCTCGCCGACCGTCTCATATGAAAATTCCAGTTCGACTCTGGTCTTAAACGTCCTCACAAATTTTGCCAATGCTTCGAGCGTTACAGTTTCAGGTTTAAGCTTTAGGGATTTTAACGGCGTGAATGCCGCGACCACGACTTTCGATTTGCGCTGGCAGGGCGCATCACAGTCGCCGCCCTTCGCGCGGGCAACTTCAACCACGGTTACGATCAAGGGCAGGTTTGACGTTGGCCAGCACAGCGCCGGACAGGAAGCGAATAAGTTTAGCACAGCGAGCACAACTTCGAACGCCGAACTTTTTGCGTTTCAGCTATTGCCGAACGATGAGAATGCGTCAACTACGCTTGTCGTTCAATTGAGCAGCATTACGGGAATAGTCACAAGTGATATTTCCGGGCCGTGGCTTTATATTGACGCAAATGCGAACGGAACGGTTGACGGCGGCGAAACCTCAACCGCTTTCGGCTTGGGTGCTGTTAATATTCCCGGCGGCACCGGCACAATTACATTTACTTCGTCTACCGCTGTAGCCGTGGCTACGAGTACCCGCTACATATTAAAAGCCACAAGCAGCAACCTTTTAGCCGGTGATACGATTACTTTCGGTTTGGGGGCAAGCGATATAACTTCAGACGGTTTAACCTCGCTCGCCCGGCTTTCGCCCACGGCTGCTTCACCGCCTAGCAATATTGCGCATACGGTCGGCGGCGCCTCGCGCAACGAACGCTCGTTCCGCTGGCAAAATGATGACGGCGCGAACGTCAACTCGAATACGGCAATCCAGGCGGCGGATGTAAATGTGACAAGCACGCAGATCGGCGAGCGGCTGACATTGCGTTTGCAGGTTGATAACGATGGTGGCGGCGAAGCCTCGGGCATCCAGTACAAACTCCAATTCCAGGCGAACGGCACATCGAGTACTTGGACTGATGTTTCCGCAAGCGCGGCGATCCAGCCGTCCTTAGGCTTAGCGGGGATTGATGCGGATGCCATTACTTCCGCTGTGGCCGCCGCGAATGCCCGCACATTTACGAACGGCACTTGGCATGAAAACACCGGCCTTTCGAACGGTTCCACTGTGATCGGCAACAGCGGCTACACCGAACTTGCGTATGTCATCGAAACCTCCAATGCCGCCTCGAGCACGACGTATTACTTCCGGTTATACAACAACACCGCGAGCGCTGAACTGAACGGCTACACTGTCTATCCAGCCTTGACTACTGTCGCTTCTTCAAGTTTCCTTACGCAATATTCGAAGCAGGCCGGCACCTTGCCGAATACAACTTCATCGCTGACCTATTACCTCGACAACCGTGAGTATACGAATGTCGGGGCCGATGATGGCAATTATGCGACCAGCACTGCGGCGGCGAACATCCCGATTTTCAACTTCCGCGTGCGCAACACGACAAGTTCGCATCCCTTGAAAGTAACCTGGAACGGCAATTACTCCGCCGCCTCCACAACTTTCCTTGAAATCTTCCGGATGGGCGGGACAAACGCCTGGCAGACCCTGGTTTCAACTTCCACTCCCAGTGTAAACACTGACTTTACGCTCGTCGGTTATGTTGCAACCAGCACTTCCGAATATTACCAGGCCGAGAGTGACGGCAGATTCTCGACCTGGGTGCGCGTGCGCCAGGCGACCACAACCGGCAGCTTGCGCACAGATTATCTTAACGTTGATTACTTGCCGTTCGCTGAATCGGCGGCTGACCAAACTTTTGAAGTTAACCAATCTCCGGCCGGTATCTCGCAGTTGCGGATAAAAGCAGCCTCGAGCACGCCCGTCGTTACGGCGGCAAACGATATTCGCATCGTGATCCCGGCGGCCCTAGGCATGAAGTGGGCGACCTCGACTACCGTTGCCACTTTGGGCGGCTCTGCTTCCGGCAAAGCTTCAACTACGGTCCAGTATCCGGACGACAATACATTATTGATTAACGTGGAAACCAACTTTGCCGGGAATGACGATTTAACCATTTCGGGCTTGAGCTTTAAAAACTTTACTGCCGGAGCGGCATCCACGAGTTTGAATCTCTACTACAATGGCACCTCGACGGGCATGGCGGAAGCAATTGACTTAAAGAAAAAAATAATTCGCGGACAATATGCGCTCGCGAATCACAGCGCGGGCCAGGAAGATAATAAACTTTCCGGCGGCGGCTCGGTTACGGCCGCGGAACTTCTGGCTTTTGAGCTCACTCCGACCGGAGAGAACGCAAGCACAACCCAGCTGGTCGTTGATCTCTATGAAGTCGCCGGTTTTGCCGGAGCAAACATTACGAATGCCGAACTGCGCGTGGATGCAAACAACGACGGCACGATTTCCGGCGGCGAAACGCAAACCGTGGGCGGCGGCGGCAGTGTGGCCTTATCCGGCGGCACGGGGACAATTACGTTTTCCACGGCTTTTTCCTTGACCGCGACTATGAGTATAATCTTGCGTGCAGATGTTGCCGCGATCGACGACAGTGATGTGTTAAAATTGAAACTCCAGCCCTCTCAAATTACTGCCACCGGCATCACAAGCGTAGTTGCGCTTGCGCCCGCCGGCAGCACTCCATTCGCAACACATTTCAAGCCGCCGCACCAAGGCGGCGGCGGCGGACCGTCCGAAGCGCCTCCGCCGTGGGCAGCTAACGTTGGCGGCGGCGGCTCGGGCGGCGGCGCCGGCGGTTCGGAAGGCGGCGGCGGAGCCCCGCCTCCCAGCCAAGGCGGCGGCGGCTCGGGCGGCGGCTCGGGCGGATCGCCATAAGGCTTGCGAGTGTGCTCTTGTGTGCTAAAATTTAACCAAGGTCAAACAATAAATAAAAATCATGGAAGGAGAAACAAGAAATATTTCAGTCGCCGTGTCGAGGAAAATAATCGGAATAATTTTAATCGTCCTCATTTTAGTCTTCGGCTGGAAGCTTTTACAGGCTTATGGATGGCTGCCTTCGTTTGATTTTCCAAGAGTAGGTTCCGACTGGCAGGCGGTATTCCTCACGAATAACCAGGTTTATTTCGGCCATTTAAAGGGTTTGGATCGGGAATATGTGCTTCTAAAGGATATTTATTACTTACGGGTAGCCGAGCCCTTGCAGGGCGCGGCCGGCCAGCAGCCGACTTTGAATTTGGTGAAATTGGGGGCGGAACTCCACGGGCCGCAAGATGCAATGTATATTCCCAAGGACCAGATCATGTTTTGGGAGAATTTGAAAGACGACTCGCAAGTTGTCCAGGCGATCAAGAATTTTGCGGCGCAACAACCGAAGTAGATGAATGCGCTGGGGAGTATTACTCATCGCTAGCGCGTTTGTATTGTTTCCGGTTTCGGCTCTGGCCGACCGGGCGAGTTCGACGTCGTTTACGCTGGAGTCCGGCATAGTTGATGCGGGCGGAGGCTTGGCATCTTCTTCAAATTTCACGGGGCGGGGGAGTATTGGCCAGCCCGGCACGGGAATTTCTTCGAGCACCTCGTTCATCTTGCGCGGCGGGTTTTTGAATTTCCCAGCGATTTCCGTGAGCGCCGGCACAACTACAACTCCGACGCCCGCGCCCTCAATCACGATTACCGGCGGAGGCGGCGGGGGACCGTTAAAGATTGAAACCAGTACGCCGGTTGTCGCCGGCCGGTCTCCGGACTTGAATCGCGACGGCCGCGTCAACATTATTGACCTATCGATTTTGCTTTATTACTGGGAACGCACGGGAATTTTTATTTATCCGTTTGACTTCGACGACAGCAACGCAGTCGATTTCCCCGATCTCTCGATCATGATGTTCTATTGGACAGGGTAAACTTATAAGATACTAATATGCAAATGTATACAAATGATACCAATAATACGAATGTGAAACGGATTAGTAAGATTCGTATCATTGGCACAATCAGCATATTTGTATCATTACTGCCATTCCTGGCTTACGGCGCCACCGAGATTTGGCCGGAAATTTCGGCGACTACAACCAATACAGCAAAGGTTGTAATTCATTTAGTGACGGACGAACCGGTGAACGCTTTGGAGCTTGAGGTCGAACTTGCACAGGGATTAAGAATTGTTCGATTTGACGACGGCCGCTCCGACCTAGACGTATTCCAAACCTATCCGCCGACTGTCACAAACAATCGCTTCCGGCTTGCCGGCGGAAGTTTTGAGCCGCTCACCGGCGAGCATGAAATCATTTCATTTTTTGTGGAGGGCAATGCCGCGGAAAACGGAATAAAGATTTTACAGGCGTCGGCTTACGCTGCTGATGGTGAAGGAACTTCGCTTCCAATCGTAATTGGGGGAACAAAGACTGGTGCCGTGGCCGGAAGCGGGGCGGAAATAATCGCTGCGGATAGAACCCCGCCGGAGTTCAGGAACCTTTTCTTGGTGCGGGATCCATTCGCCGCCGGGCGCAAGCTGGTTGCCTTTCGCGCGGAGGATGGCGGGAGTGGCGTGGCGCGCGCGGAAATGCGGGTCCGGCGCTGGTTTGCTTGGGGCGAGTGGCAAGCGGCGGCAAGTCCTTCGGTTTTACCTGCCGGAGCCTGGTCGGCGGCCATACGGATTTACGACAATGCAGATAATCTGGTTGAAAATACGATCTATAACTGGTCGGCGCCTCTGCCGATCATAATTTTCTTGGTTTTTCTTCTACTTGTGGCTGGTCTAGTTATAAACAGGGCGCGCAAACGCTAAAGCGTTATAATAATATAGTATGATTTGGGCTTGGCGAAGCGCGTGTTTGTTTGCAATTCTTGCCGCAACTGCATTCGCACCTTTGATTTTAATAAGCGAAGAAGCTCAAGCTTCCACGTCCGCCTCGCTTTATGTCGGACCCGCGAGCGGCACATTCACGATTGGCAGCACTTTCACTGTTTCTATTTTTATCAATACAAACGGAAATTTTGTGAATGCAGTGGAAGTCAATTTGGCATTCCCGCCGGACAAATTGCAGGTGGTTTCGCCGACGGGCGGCAAATCAATCATCCAGGTTTGGGTGAACCAGCCGACCTATTCCAATTCCGAGGGCACGCTTAAATTCCAAGGCGCAGTGCCGAACCCCGGCATCAACACCGGCTCCGGCTTGATTTCCACGGTAACCTTCCGGGTTAAGGCTGCCGGAACCGCGACTTTGCGTTTTCTTGATTCTTCGAAGGTTCTCTTAAATGACGGACGAGGCACGGATGTTTTGGGCCAAAAAACCGACGGCCTTTATTATTTGACCTTGCCGCCGCCGGCCGGTCCGCTCGTCACCTCGCCGACGCAGCCGGATCAGGAATTGTGGTACAACCGGAGCACGGCGGTTTTCCGCTGGACGCCCAATCCGGAAGCCCAGGGGTTTAGTTATATTTTGAGCGAGTCGCCAGTGGAGGAGCCGGACGATATTTCGGAAGGAATGAAATCAAGCGTTAGTTATAACGACTTGCCCGACGGCGCTTATTATTTCCACATTAAAATGCTCCGCAACAACGTATGGGGCGGGGTGACGACTTATCGCGCCAATATTGATGCGACGCCGCCAGCGAATTTTGAAATTGAGATTTCGCCGCGAGATTTTACCTCAAATCGCCGTCCGATCGCCGCGTTTGAAACCACCGATGTTACCTCCGGCATCGACCATTACGAAATTAAATTTATCAGCCTGGACCCAAGGGAAGGCGAAAAAAATCCCGGCGTGGATACGCCGTTCTTCATCGAAACCAATAGTCCTTATTCCCAGCGGCTGGAAATCGGGCGCTATAATGTTGTGGTCCGCGCTTTCGATAAGGCCGTAAATTATTTTCAAGCCGAGCGGCGGCTCACGATCGCAAACCCGATTTTCGAGATTATCCAAGAGCGCGGTATCCGTTTGGGCGGAAGTTTATTGATCCCGTGGAAATATGCTGCGGTTATCGGCCTTGTTTTGCTTCTGCTCTTGGCGTCCTTTGTTTACCAGTTGTGGCACTGGCATCGCAGATTCGAAGAAAGTTTGGCGGCCGGGGCGCATACGCATCCGGCGATTGCGTCCAAATTGCAGGAACTCGAGGCAAAGCGCCGGGAATACAAATCGGGCGGACTGAAACTGCTGTGGTGGCTCCTCGTCTTCGTCATGAGCGGCTTCATCTTTTTTGCCCCCCCGGCTCAAGCGCAGACGGCGACAACAACCAGTACAGCTGACATCGAGCCGCCCGTCATCACGCTTTTTCCGAAAAGCCTCTCGAACGATGAAATTTTGTATATCGGCGGCCGAGCCGGAGCGCCCAACGCCGCAGTGCAGATTTATCTGCAGAATATTGAGACCGGCGCCACGCAAACAAAATCGGCTTTGACCGACAAATCCGGAGCCTGGTTCTATACTTTTCCCAACTTCCTGTCTTCAGGGAAATACATTATTTGGACCCAACTTAGGGTAGGGGAGGCGGTAAGCCCGCCCAGCTCGCAAATGGCGATTGAGGTTGCGCCCGCAGCCTTCCAGTTCGGCAGCCGGCGTTTGAGTTATGAGGATCTGTATCTGATCCTTTTCCTTGCCTTTGCGCTCACCACGCTTTTACTAATCGCTGCCATAATCTATTTCAACCACCGCTACCAGGAAAAAAAGCGGCGTTTGCTTCGGGAAATTTCCGAGGCGGAAGAATCAATCCGCCGCGGTTTCGCCTTATTGCGGCATGATATTGAAGCGGAGCTCGCCATTGTGCGCAAATTTAGGATGTCGCGGGAACTATCAATGGAGGAAAAATTACGGGAAGAAAAGATGCTCAAAGATTTGGATTCGGTTAGCAGATATTTGGGCCATGAGGTTTGGGAAATCGAGCAGGCGGAGAAGAGTTAAAATCTAGAATTTAGAACCTAGAATCTAGAATCTCGGATCCAGTCGTCTTGGCGAGGCTCGCCCAGCTGAACTGGGCGGGAATATTAAACCTAGAATTCAGAATCTAGAATGAGGTAAACGGCTTCGGCCGTTCGCCTTCAACTTGGATCGTCTGGAGCTCTAACGTACCGCCTTTGAAGTCTGCTTTAATAAGCTTCACGCGTTTTCCTTTATATTCGGTCCAGGCCCCTGGCTCGGGCGTGAAGGCTCTGATCTTAGACCAGAGCTCGGCCGCGGTTCCCGTTTTGCTTTTTGAGGCACGTGTAAGTTCTTCGAACGGAATAAAGGCATCGGCGGCCGTAAATTTTTTCGTATAGGTTGCCCGCAGTTCGTCTTGGGGAAAGGGGATCAGCTTGTTATCCAAATACTGCGGTACGGTTTCCAAAAGCAGTTCTGCACCCAAGTCGGCGAGTTTCAGCAAGAGTTCTTCCGAATTTAACTTATCGGTTTCGATGGCGCGAGTTGCGAGAACTGGTCCGTGATCCATGCGTTCATCCATTAAGTACAAAGTCACCCCGGTTTCTTTTTCGCCGGCTAAAATGGCCGACTGCACCGGGGAGGCGCCGCGATAGCGCGGCAAAAGCGACGGATGGACGCCGATAAACCCGCGGGCGGGCAAATGGAGCATAAAGGCGGGCAGAATATGGGCGTAGGCTGCAACCAGGCCGAATTGCGGCGCGAGCGCGGCCAGATTTTCCGCGATGGCTTCGGGTTCCTCGGGTTGGAGCACGGGGGTCTCGTGCGCGAGCAATTTTTCGGCAATGACGGTTTTGACCGGCGGCGGCGTAATGATCTGCTTGCGTCCGGTGGGGCGATCAGGATTGCAGACAACGGCCAGGGGCGGCTGGCCGCCTTCAATTAATTTGCGCAAGACCCGTGCGGCAAAGTTCGGCGTCCCGAAGAAAACATAGCGCATATCTATGTTTTTGACGCTGCAGCTTCCGATATATTTCTGGCTTTGTCGATGAAGAGGGCGCCATTCAAGTGGTCAATTTCATGCTGAAAGACGCGGGCTAAAAGACCCCAGGCCTTGATCTTCACGGCTTTGCCATTCTTGTCGCAGCCGCTCACGGTTACCTGGGCGGGTCTCGTTACCTCGCCGAATTTACCGGGCACGCTCAAACAGCCCTCTTCGGCGGTGCTCTTTTCCAAACCTGCTTTCTCGAGCTTGGGATTTAAAACCGCATAAAGTTTCTGCCGTCCCTGGGCATCGGGAACGGCCGCGACGAAAAGCTGGTAAGGAAGCCCGATCTGGTTGGCGGAGAGACCGACGCCGTTAGCCGCTTTCATCGCCGCGTACATTTTTTTGAGCAGACTCTCCATTTCCTTGCGGGTGAAGGCTTTTCCTTCGTGCTGCGGCTCGCCGCGTCCGGAAAAAGAAAACGGAACAGTTTTCTTGCGCAGAAAGCGCTCTTGGGTTTTGTTTGTGACGAGCCAGATTCCGGTCATTTGCTTTTTTTGAGCGGCAATTTAAGTTGCCGTCGGGCGGGTTTCTTTTCCCGTTTGCGCATGGCTTTTAAACTTGGCAGTTGCGACATGAAATATGCAGCTTTATTCGTAACCCGTTTATTCTGGGAAATTTCTTTGGCTAGGCCCAAGAGCGGGCCGGCGGGATACTCGCGGGCGATCTTTATGTAAAGCGCCTTCTTCTTGGCCGTTGTTTCTCCAAGGAGGCGGGAGAGCTCGAGACCGGTCAACTGATACGGCTTGTAGACGCGCGATTTGCGGGCTCGGCGCCGTAATTCCTCTAGATATGAACCTGTTTCCCGCACATTTTCATTCTAAGCAAATGGAGGCATCTGGGCAATCCAAACGCGATTTGCTATAATTAGAGTTACTTTGCTCAACTATGCTTAAAAGCAGGCTGTTCTTGGTCTTAATCGGGGTGATCCTGGTCTCGGCGCTCGTTTCCGGCGGCGCTTTTTTGGGCTACCGCTTGGGTGAGCGGCATCCGCTCACGATCAAGCTTGAAGACGTTGCGAATGCCGAAACCGGGAAACCGGGGACGGTGGACTTCGGCGAATTCTGGCAGGCCTGGAGCGTGATCCGGGAAAATTATCTGAAGGACAAGGACATCGCCGCGCAGGCCAAGATTTATGGCGCGATCAAGGGCCTTGTCGCCTCGCTCGGCGATCCGCATTCGGAATTCTTTACGCCCGAAGAAAATAAAAAATTCCAAGAAGACATCCGCGGCAAATTCGGCGGCATTGGCGCGGAAATCGGGATCCGCAGCAATCAGCTTGTCGTTGTGGCACCCTTAAAGGATACTCCCGCCAGCCGCGCCGGTTTGCGCGCGAACGATAAAATTTTACTTATTAATTCTTCTTCGACCGAGGGCTTGACCGTGAATGCGGCCGTGCAGATGATCCGCGGCGAGGAGGGCACACAGGTTAAATTAACGATTTTGCGCGAAGGCTGGGACGCGCCTAAGGAATTTGAGATTACGCGCGCCGCGATCATTATTCCGACGCTGGACTTAACAATGAAGGAAGGGGACATTACCTACATCCAGCTTTACAGCTTCAACGAGAACGCAAACCGGCTTTTCTACGAGGCCATCTATAATGCTTCCAAACAAAATGCCAAAGGGGTAATCCTCGACTTGCGCAACAATCCTGGCGGATTTCTCGAGGTCTCGGTTGATTTGGCCGGCTGGTTTTTGCCGCGAGGAACGCTGGTTGTGAGCGAAGCTACACGGACAGAGGTATCCGAAGAATTCAAAGCCAACGGAAACGCGGCTTTGGCGGAGATCCCGACGGTAATTATTATCAACGGCGGTTCGGCTTCCGCGTCGGAAATTTTAGCGGGAGCGCTACGCGACCAGCGGCAGATAAAACTTGTAGGGGAAACGAGCTACGGTAAGGGGACCGTACAGCAAATAATCCCCCTCAAGAACGATTCGACGATCAAGCTCACGATTGCGCATTGGGTTCTGCCGGGAGGACAAATTTTAGAAACCGGACTTAAACCGGATTATGAAGTGAAGCTTACTGAAAAAGACGCGGAGGACGGCAAAGATCCACAGCTTGATAAAGCGATCGAAGTCCTTAGGTCGGAAATAACCAATTCCTAGCTACTAACCCCAAAATTAGTGGCATTCGGATGTAATTCGGATTTTTGGGATCGCAATTAAAAAAACAATGAAAGTAATCTTACTCGCTGACGTGCGCGGCACGGGCAAAAAATACGAAATCAAGGATGTTTCCGACGGCTACGCGCGGAACTTTCTTTTGCCTAAGAATTTGGCTAAAGTTGCGACGCCTAAAGCCCTTGCAGAGTTGGCAGAAACGCAAAAAGAAGCGGTTTTAAACGACGAAGAAATACGGAAGAATTTAACGGAGCTCGCCCGCAAGTTGAATGAAAGTTATATCGAATTTCCGATGCGAACGGACGACACAGGAGCCGTTTTCGGCTCGGTGAATAAAGAAATGATCTTAAAAGCGATGCGCGAGCATAAATGGCTGGGGAAGGAGCGGGTGGAAATAGTTTTGGCGCACCCCTTAAAAACAATCGGCGAGCACATGGTGCCCGTCGATCTGAAAAAAGGAATTACGGCAAATTTGAAGGTAATTTTGTCCGCCCAGAGCTAGTTTTCTGAATCTACATTTACAACCGTAACGCGGCGGCTCGAACGATCGAAATGCCGCTTGTTGCGGGTTGAGAAGCGAACGACGCCCGCAGACATTGCAAAAAGCGTGTCGTCTTCGGCCCGGCCGACATTGCGGCCGGGGAAATATTTGGTGCCGCGTTGGCGGATGATGATCTGGCCCACAAATGCTTTTTGGCCGTCCTGCATCTTCACGCCCAAGCGCTTCGAAATCGAATCGCGCCCTAATTTAGTTGAACCTCCGGCTTTAGTATGTGCCATCCCTCACCCAAAGAGGATTGCGAAGCCTGCAACTCCTCTTTACAATTAAATGACCTTTTGTTTGCTTGAAACATGGCTTGTTAGATTAAAATTCGGCTTCGGATTGTTGCCCATCCTCTTTGGGTGAGGGATGAGCATTCTCCGGTCGGGATAGCCGTTCTTCCCGCTAACGGTAAAGAGTATAGGCCGGCGGCGGCGGGATGTCAATAAATCCAGGTTTGCTATACTTTAGACGTGCAAAGCCAAAAGTTAATATTCGATATCGAAACAGTCGGCGAAGATTTTAATGGCCTGGACAAGGCCACGCAGGATGCTTTGACGCGCTGGATCAAGAAAGAAGCCGAAAGCGAAGAGGATTATAATCTGGCGCTCGAGGAGTTAAAGAACGGGCTCGGCTTTTCGCCGCTGACGGGCGAGATCGTGGCGATCGGGGTTTTGGATCACTACAAAGAAGAAGGCGTAGTCTATTTCCAGGCGCCCGGAGAAAAATTAGGAGAATCAAAAGAGGGCAGCATCACCTTCAAACCGATGAGCGAAAAGGAAATGCTCGAAAAATTTTGGGAAGGCGCAAGGCACTACCAGCATTTCGTTACGTTTAACGGCCGCTGTTTCGACGTCCCGTTTTTGATGATCCGGTCCGCGGTGCACGGCATCCGCCCCAGCAAGGATTTGATGCGCGGCCGTTATCTTTACCAGCATAATGCCGATGCCATTCATATTGATTTGCAGGATCAGCTTACTTTCTACGGCGCTCTGCGGCGGCGCGGGGGATTGCACCTGTGGGCGCGGGCCTTCGGTATCGAAAGCCCGAAATCCGGCGGTATTACAGGGGACGACGTCGGCAGGCTGTTCAAAGAAAAGAAATATTTGGATATCGCCAAATACAATGTGGGCGATCTAAAAGCAACCCAAGCTTTATTTAAAAAATGGGAAACTTATCTGAATTTTTAAACCGCCGCCGCGATTGGATTTTATTCCACAAACGCGAATTGGTTTTTGCGCTCATTATTTTTCTCGTCGCCACCATTAGTTTCGGCTTAGGGTATCTGGCCAACCGCGAGTTCAACCACGTCCCGATCGTGATCAAGAAGAGCAGTGTGGATTAAGCATTGTCAATTGCCAGGTATCAAGCTACAACCGGAAATTGGAAATTGGTAATTGGAAATTGAGAATTTCTAGATGTATCCAACTTTCTTTAACCAAACTTCATTTTCCCATTCCCAAAGCTTCTTCGCGCCCAAGAAAGCCTCGAAATCGCTTTGCCAATAGGGAAATTCCTGAAGTTCGATATCGCCCGTAAGTTCTGACCATTGGTGTTCCTCACACCGCCTTCTCCCATTCCCCATGTCGCTTGTCGCAAATCTTATCTTCTCGCGCCCGCCTTTAATTCTTCTCACGGCGCCACAGCTGCCGCAGCGCTGGATTTGGTCGATTCGCAAAATCCATCTTGTCTGCAGGTTTTCAAATTGATTCTTTAAGGCGTCAAGATATGCGGAAGTCTGCAAATTATAATCACGGTAAATGGCCTGCGAGGTCTTGATGTCGAGAACTCCGAACTTTCCTCCGATTAACGCAAGCGCGTCCACAGTTCCGGCGTACCGGTGATCAAAGCTGATAACGCGTTTCTCAATCAGTTCCGGGGTAACCTGGATATTTCGTTGTTCGATAAAATTTAAAAACGAGTTTACGGCGGGGGCAATCGCGGCGGGAATTTCCGGTTTTTGTCCCAATAATAGGGCCTCTACGGTTTCGTGGATCAGCGTGCCTTCTTCGGCGGATTTTTGCGTGATTGCCTGGCCGGCGCGAAAATTAGCGGCTTCGCCGTAGAAGCGGTAAAGCGCAGGTTTGGCTTTGATGGAAACGATTTTAGTTACCCTGGGGTACCAAGTATCATCAATCGTATAACCGTTCGCTTCTTTGAAGCTTTCGGGCGAATCGTAGTAATCGAACATTCGTCTAACTATAACCCAGGCTGTGAACGAAACAAAGATTTAACAGGCGCGCAGGGAAATACGCTTCGGTTTGGCGCGTAAAAGTTTCAGCGTATAATTTACGATATCTCCCGCGCCCATCATGACGATAACTTTGCCCGCGGGGTCGCCCAAGGCAAAAATCGCGTGGGGGATATGCTCTGGTTCGCGAAGATAAAACAAAGCTTTTTTGGGCTGCTGCTTTTGAATAGCGCGGGCGAGCGTCTCCGACGTGACATTATTCTTAGCTCCCTCGCGACCGGTTACATGGTACAAGGGTAGAATTAAAGTCTCATCCGCTCCGTCAAAGGCGGTTTTAAAATCAGTGAATAGTGCTTTTAGCCGTTCCGCCTGGTGGGGCTGGAAAACGCAGACAATTTTGCGTTCGGGATAGGCGTCTTTCAAAGCCGCAAGCGTGGCCTTGATCTCTGTCGGGTGATGGGCGTAGTCGTCGTAAACCGGAGCGCCAAAAAAGTTTCCCTTGAGTTCAAGCCGCCGCCAGGCGCCGCGATAACTCTTAAGCGCCGCCAAAGCAGTTTTTTTGTCGGTGCCCAGAGCTTGCGCAGCGGTAAAGGCGGCTAGCGCATTCGAGACATTGTGCGAGCCGGGAATCTGCAAAACTGATTTTACAAGCCGGCCAGCTTTGCTTTTGGTCTTGAACCAAAAAGTTTTTATGCTTTTGCGCTTGGCAATGGCGGCAATTTGGGACTTGAGCGATAGAATAAACTCATCATCTTGATTTAAAACAAAAATTCCATGCGGCTTAACATTTTGCAAAAAAGCCAGAAAAGCTGTTTTTATTCCGGCTAAATTTTTGTACGTGTCCAAATGCTCCTTGTCGATCGTAGTTAAAACCGCAAGAGCAGGGGAGTAGTGCAAAAATGCGCGGCCATACTCGTCAGCTTCAAGCACAAGATAAGGACTGCTGCCGGCTTCGAAATTCTTTCCATCCAGTTCTTTTAGCAAAGTGCCAACAACCGTGGTTGGGTTTAATTTTGCGCGTTTTAAAATTAACGCGAGCATGGCTGTGGTCGTGCTTTTGCCGTGTGCGCCCGCAACCGCGAGGGTTTCATAATGCCGCGTGAGCTCTCCGATCATTTCCGGGTAGGTAAGGGCAACCAGTCTTCGGCGCAAAGCTTCCTTGTATTCGGGATTTTTCAAGGAAACTGCCTGCGTGCGGATTATGAGTTTCGTTTCTTCGGGCAAATTTCGCTTATCGTGGCCGATGGTTAATTTAACGTTTTCGCGGCGCAAGATTCTTGTCAGTTCGCTTTCCGTAAGATCCGAGCCGGAGACCGTCCAGCCCTGCGAACGAAACCAAAGCGCGAGTGCGCTCATGCCGATACCGCCGATGCCGATAAAATGGACGTGCGGTTTCATGATTACATTATTGAATTTTCAGCTTATAATTTCCAGTTTCGACAAAGCTGAATCGTGTGGTATATAATGGACTTAGATGCCTTTTTTCATTTCGAAATGCACTTGGAGGGTGAAATGGAAGGGGACGGAAAATGGTTCCTTCTGCACAATACGTGCAAGAAGTGCAACATCACCACGCCATATACCGTAATGTTTTGCGTGGGAACCGGCATACTCCTGCAGGTGAAGTGCCCCTGCTGCAAGAAGGAGATCGAGATTACTACCAAGCTTGGGTCCATCATTAACTTCCTTAAATCGGACATTCCGATCAAGGGGAGTATCGCGGTCAGAACACCGCCGCTTGAAGAGGTGGAACCTTGTACGGAATTCAAGATGTAGCGGTTTCCTAGGGAAGCCGCTTTTTTGTTTTCTTCTCGCCCATCTCCTTTACTCGCTTATTGGCTAATTCGCACGAATTAGCCAATAAGGCGGAAGAATCAATTTGTGATTTGGCGAATATAAAAATGATATAATGAATACAATGAAAGAACTCGAGCGCCAGCTTAAGGCGTTGGCTAATCGAAGACGTTTGTCGATTTTAAAGTATTTGAAGCGCCAGGGAGAAGCGTCTGTAGGTGAAATTTCTGCCGAGATCGGATTATCGTTCAAATCGACATCTCGACATTTAAGCGTGCTTTTGGCCGCAGATATTCTGGAGCGGACTCAGAGCAGCTTGCAAATGTTTTATTCCCTGTCGGGTTCTCCTTCTTCGCTCCTTAAGCACGTCTTATCCAATTATCTAATTCGCACGAATTAGCCTATAAAGATTGCAATGACTTCTGAAATTAGAAACTGCCAAAATTGCCATAAGGAATTCGCGATCGACAGTGAAGACTTTGCCTTTTACGAAAAGTTGAACGTGCCGCCGCCGACCTGGTGCCCGGATTGTCGTCTGCAGCGGCGGCTGCTCTTTATGAACGAACGCGGACTTTATCGGCGGAATTGCGATTTGTGCGGCAAGAACATGGTTGCGATGTACCCGAAGGACAAATCCTTCAGGGTTTACTGCAATCCGTGCTGGTGGAGTGATAAATTGGGACGGCACGCAATATGCCCGCGATTACGATCTCGCCAAGCCCTTTCTCTCGCAGTTAAAGGAGTTGAATGAGGCCACGCCGCAGATGGCCCTGGAGGTAAATTATCCAACGCTCGTTAATTCCGAATACGTTAACCATGCGGCCACGGCCAAGAATTGCTATCTCATTTATACGGCCGATGAGTGCGAGAACGTGCTTTACTCGGAAATTCTGGCCCATATCAGGGACAGCATGGATTGTACGCGCTCGCAAAATCTGGAATTATGCTGCGGCAATGTAAATTGCGCTCGCTGCAGCAAGGTATTTTTCTCGGAAGATTGCGTAGATTCGAGCGATCTCTATTTTTCGTACAATTGTCGCGGCTGCCAGAACTGCTTCGGGTGCATGAATTTAAGAAGAAAAAGCTACCATATTTTTAACGAGCCTTACGATAAAGATTCATATTTTAAGAAATTAGAATCTTTTAAACTGGGTTCATTTGAATCCATCGAAAAATACAAAGAGGAAGCGCATGCTTTTTGGCTTAGATTTCCCCGTAAATTCATGCAGGCCGGGTCAAAAAGCGTAAACGTTACCGGCCAAAATGTCATTTGGTCAAAAAACTCAAGAAATTGCTGGAACACTGTCGGCGTGGAGGATTGTCGTTACTGCCAGATTATTACTATGCCGTCCGTCAAAGATTCTTACGATTACACGATTTGGGGCAACGGTGCCCAGCGGATTTACGAATGCATGATTGTGGGCGAAGGCGCGGACACGGTGAAATTCTCTTCCCAGTGCTGGCCGAACGTGCGCAATATCGAGTATTCGGTTTTTGCGATTTCCTCGCACGATCTTTTCGGCTGTGCAAATGTGCGTAACAAGCAATACTGCATTTTGAATAAACAGTATGCGAAAGAGGAGTACGAGGCCCTGCGGGAGCGCATCATCAAAGATATGAATGAAAAACCGTACGTGGATGCGAATGGGCGCGTCTTCAAGTACGGAGAGTTTTTGCCCTACGAGCTTAGTCCATTCGGCCACAACGAAAGTTATGCGGCTGACTTTTTCCCGCTCACCAAGGAACAGGCGCTCGCGCAGGGATTTTCTTGGTATGAGAGCGAACCTAATCCGTATAAGCCGACCATCAAAGCCCAAGAGCTGCCGGATAGCATCGGCGACGTAAAGGATGCTATTCTTGACCAAATTATCGAGTGCGGCACCTGTAAGCGGCCGTTTAAGGTGATCCCGCTCGAGCTTACATTGCTGCGCCGCTTCAATTTGCCTCTGCCGCGCGCCTGTTCGCAGTGCCGTTACAAGGAACGCTTGGCGCGTATTAACCCGTCGCGGTTAATGAAGCGAAAATGCATGTGCGGCGGAGCAAATAGCGAAGGGCAGATAGCTTATCGTAATACAGCGAGGCATCCGCATGGTGATGGAGCTTGTCCGAATGAATTTGAAACATCCTATTCGCCGGATCAGCCCGAAATAATTTACTGCGAGGCTTGCTACAATGCAGAAGTTGCATAGATTGGAACAAGCCGATGTCTCACCGAAACTTTAGTGAAGGCGGACGAAAGTTGTTACAATAGTGAAGTAGCTTAAATATGAAGTAAACTGCCACCAGAGGCGAGCCTCGCCCAAGGGCGGGAAGTCTCGCCGCATCCGCTCGCCGCGGAGAAGGCGGACGAACAATGTTATCAAAGCGAAGTAGCGTAAATTAGCGACAAGCATCATGCAGAAAGAAACGAGGATTTGTCAAAATTGTAAACAGCAGTTTGCGATTGAACCGGACGATTTTTCGTTCTACGAAAAAATCAAGGTGCCGCCGCCGACGTTTTGCTGGAAATGCAGGGCGATACGAAGAATGGCTTTCCGGAATATGCGGCATCTTTACGCCCGGAATTGCAACGCAACCGGAACAAAAATATACACATTGATCCCTCCCCGGGAACAGATGCCGGTATACGAGAATCGGTATTGGGCAAGCGACAAGTGGAATCCTCTTGATTATGGTAGGGATTACGATTTTTCAAGACCGTTCTTTGAGCAGTTTCGGGAACTTTATAATTCCGTGCCCTGGGGAGTGATGTGGTCCATGGACAACGTGAACAGCGAATACAGCCAAACAGCTTTCTCGAAGAATCTGTATCTTTGCTTCGATTCTGGCTATGCCGAAGACTGTTCTTACGGAGTCACTATTCTATATAGCAAACAATGCTTCGACGGAGTTAACCTAAAAGATTGCGAGCTTTGTTATTACTCAATCAATACAAATCAGTCTTTCAAAACTTTCTTTTCAAGGAATTGCACCGCCTGCGTCGATGTTTGGTTCAGTCAGGATTGCATTGGCTGTACGAATTGCTTCAGTTGCAGCGGCCTGCGCAATAAAAGCTACTGCATATTCAACGAACAACACGATAAGCAGGCCTATGAAGAAAAGTTAAATGAAATGAAACTCGATTCCTGGTCCGGCATCAAAAAAGCCAGGGAATTGGCAGAGAGCTTTTGGCAAAGATCGCCGGTCAAATTCTGGCATGCCGTCCAAGTTTCTCGAAGCTCCGGCGATTATTTATACAACGGAGCGGAACTGGTGAATTGTTTCTTTGTCGGCAATGCCCAGAACATGAGGTATTGCCAAAGCGTTATATATCCGCCGAACAAGGATGGTATGGATGTTACTTCGAGCGAAGGAACGGAACTCGCATACGAAACGTTTACATGCGGCAGCGGAGTCAGAAAAACAGTGGGAACCGTTGAATGTGCAAATATAAGCGATAGCTATTATTCGATCAATTGCAGACAAGCTACTAATCTTTTTGGCTGTATAGCTTTGAAAAGTAAGAACTACTGCATTTTGAATAAGCAGTACAGCAAGGAAGAATATTTGGAACTGTTGCCTAAAATAAAAAAACACATGAAAGATATGCCCTATGTTGACGACAAGGGCCGAGTCTACGGCTATGGAGAATTCTTTCCTTTTGATATGAGTTCCCATGGATATAATCGCTCGCAGGCATTTGAATATTTTCCTTTGACGGAAAGTGAAGCGCGGAGAATGGGTTACAGGTGGCAGTCTCTGGAAGAAAGAAATTACAAAATAACGAAAAGTTCGGCTGATTTGCCTGACAGCATTCATGAAGTTGGCGAATCAATTCTTGGTGAGGTTATACAGTGCGAACATGAAGAAATTAAGAAGCATCCGCATGAATGCGGTATTGATTGCGCGAGCGCCTTTCGAATAACCAAGCAAGAACTCGATTTTTATAAAACGATGAAATTACCTCTGCCGAGGATGTGTTTCAATTGCAGGCATATCGACAGAATAAAATGGAGGAATCAGCCCGAGCTGTATCACCGAACTTGTGCATGCCTAAGTGCTAGTCGCCAACCGCCAAACGCCTATCGAAACACGGTAGAGCACTTTCACGGAGCAGGGAAGTGTCCGAATGAATTCGAAACAACATATGCTCCGGAGCGGCCGGAAATCGTGTATTATGAACAGTGTTACCAAGCGGAAGTGGTATAAATCATATATGAACTGGTTCTTGAAAATAGTTTTTGGTGTGCTGGCAATCGTATTCTTTCTGCAGGTCTTCAGCAATTTTTTACTAATTCCAGTAGATCCAATTTTGAGACTATTTGGCCTAAGGAAGTCGCCACTCGGCCTATTTGTAAGCGTTTTTTATGGTTTTCTTTTCCTCTTTGCAATTTCTTTCATAGCGGAAATAATCTACTCACTCGGCTTTTCAAAAGCACAAACTGATTCTTTAAAGCGAAAAATTTTTGTACAGTTTTTACTTTCTTTTTTCACGGTTTGGGCTACATTCTTCAGTTACGGGGTTTTAGCGGCATTCAAATTATTGCCAGCGCAATTGGAAAATAATCAATTTTTGAGCTATTACCTTTTTTGGTTCTTTATCTTGGAAATACTAACGATACGCACCAAGCGGGTTTCGGAATCAAGCCCCAGTGGCAATAAACCAGTCTTTGAAGGAAAAAGAATGACTTGGTATGCATATCTTTTTAAAAAAGAAAAATGGCCGAAACCCGTGCAGCCGCCCGGCAAACTTATTCTTAGGGATAACTTGAGCGGGAATATAGTTGCTGTGATATTTCTAGTTATCTTCGCATTTTTCCTGCGGCTTTTTCTTCCAGTTCTTACGATGTTTGCGGTCTTGCCCGTTAATCCGCCGGAGGCGACTCCCATCTTCCGATTGACCTTCGGAGTTTTCGCAACGGGAATAGTTTATATTTCCATTCGTCTCCTCGGTACAATATTTGCCCGCCCGCTCAAGCTCTACGAAGACAGACTCGACATTCCCTTATCCACGCTGTCCAACGATCCGCTTTTTACATACTTGCTTCCCCGCGCGCATATGGAGATAGAGCCCAATCAAGTGAATGCATATAAAATATTTTTAGAGCGGATACCAAGAAGGGGAAGAGATTCATATCATCCCCACCTTAAAATAACCCTCTTAGATGGAACAAATATTTTTGCGCCGTTCGGCGGAGATAGAACTAGACTAGCGGAAGCAGTTAGTATAGTTTTACAAAAAGCCAAGAAAGAAGAGCTCACTGTGGAAGAAAGAGAAATTGAAGCAATGGAACGAGAGGAGGGATAAAAGGAAACAAGCCAATCCATTTTAATCAACGAAATTTAATCAATGAAACCAAGTTTTAACGAAAATCCAAATTCAAAAATCGAAAAAGCCGCCCGCGAGATCGGGGAGGAATTTGAGGCGAAAAAGCTCAATGCTCAAGCCAGCGTCAATGAATGGGTTAAACGCGCTCCCCAAGAAAAGAAAGAAATAAACTTGAAAGAAAGACTAAAAGGTTTGCACGAAGAGACTTTAAGGCGCGCAAAAGTTTCGGGAGAAATGAAACAGTTCAAGACCAAGCTGGCGGTTGACTCGCTGGAATACCTCATCGAAAAGGGGATTATCAAAGAAAATTTGCCGGTTAACCTTGATGAGCTAAAAGGCCAGTTGCGGGATAATGTGGATAAATCAACCGGACAACATTTGGATATAGAAGCCGAGGCCGCCATGACCAAAGCGATATATGCTTTATCTTATCTAAAAGACAATCATTTGTTGCCTCTGCATCAGAACGCTGCCGAGTTGCTGGCCCAATTAAAAGAGCAATTAGCCAAGCGCAAGCCTTAGCGGAAACTTGAAATCGACTCCTAAAGGGGAGATAGGGCGTTGATCTATTATATCTGTCGCACATTATATCTTTTACGACATATATATTCAGATTAAGCCTTGCTGATACTTTTAAGCGTTTTGAATCGCTAATCGCGGGTTCCCTCTTCCCACCGGAAAATAAACAGGAATCACGGGAAAATTAAGCCCCGAAATAATTTCTCGGTAAGTCTCCTTTTCTGTCTTATCACGGCCGGACCAGTACTCCTTAAGCTTGATGTTCTTGCCGGTTAAAGTTTTAAAAACCAGGCCTCCGAAAGCCAGAATTAGCTTAGGCCGTACGATCCTCAATTCGGGCCGTAGATGCCTCAAATTGGCCTTTATAAGCCCGATTTCGGGGTAATTGCCATGAGGCAAGCAGCACTTCACGATGTTTGTCAGGTATAAACGGTTGTTTAGCAATCCGCGCTGAATTTTAAGCGTATGTTCGGCTGACCAATTTTTGGCGTTCGGTAAATTTAACGCAACTGATTTATTGATCAAGCCGCCGGCTGCCAAAATTTGCCAGAGCTGCCGGACACCGATGAATGGAAATCTCGGCCCGCGGTAACCGGCGCGCGAACTGATATTTCGATAAGTGGGATTCACGAATAAAAGCAGGAATTTGGGCCGCCGCGCGCCGGAGCCGTGAATATGTCGCAAAATATTTTTGCTTAGGCGGCAAAAATTGCAGCGGTCAACTTTTCGATATAGATCGCTAAGCGCCACGTTAAAGCAAATAATCTTCCGGATTCAGCACGACGCCCACCGGGACCAAGCCGGCCGCGGGCGGTACGGATTTCATCTGGATCGAAGGCGCCCAATAAGCGCCGAAGTGCAGGTGTGGCCCCGTGGCATAGCCCGTGGAACCCGAGTAGCCGATCAATTCTCCCCTCTTGACCGCTTGGCCGGGAGCAACAAGTTGTTTGGAAAGATGAGCATAGAGCGTGGCCAAGTCATTCGTATGGCGCACTAAAACATATTTGCCATACTGGTATTTGCTCCAGCGGCTTCTGTCATTATTATCCACGGCCATTACAACTCCGTCCGCCGCGGCATAAACTGGCGTGCCGATCGGGATGCCGATGTCCAATCCGTTGTGAGGTTTGCCTTTGTAAAGATACGAACGCTCGCCGTAATGTTGGGTAATGCGTCCCGGGCCGCCAAAATCCACCATCTTAATCGGCCAAGCAAAGACGCCGGCGCGTTCGGTCGGCAAAACGCTGGTGTCGAATTCCGAGCGCAGTTTTTCTTCGACGCGAGCGATCTCATCCTCAATCGCATCTTGTTGCTTCTTAAGCTCGCTGACCTGCTGTTCATAAACGGATTCTTTGCTCTTGGTTTGGGTCAAGATCGTATTCCTGGCTTCTTTTTGATCTTGAACGAGCGATTTTCTTACTTCCAGACTTTGCCGACGCTGTTCGATCAAAGTTTTCTTCGAGGCCACTTCTTCCACTTTGTCATTTAATCTGCCGTGCAATAAACGCAAATTATCAATATCAAGCGCCAGCTGGCTCCGCAAATTTGTGAGCGACTGCGCCTCAAATACGCTGTCGGCGAGGCTGCCGTTCTTTAAGAGCATAATGAGCGGCGAAGTACGGTCCTTCTGCTGCATCTCGCGCAGAATGTGCATGATTGCTTCCCGTTTCTCATCCACGGAAATTTCGATATCCTGGATGTCGTAGCCTAAGGAATCAATCTCAAAACCGAGTTTCTGGCTTGTGATCTCGTCGGATTTCATATAAAGCTCGAGTTGGTCGATATTGCGCTCCAGGGTTTTGAGTTCGCGTTGCAGCGAAAGCCGCTGATCTTTGGTTTGGCGCAGGCTCTCTTGGGTAGTTAAGAGCTCTTTATTTACGCGTTCCAGCTCTTCCGCGCGCGACCGGATCAGTTGTTCCAGCTCTCCGCGGCTCGTTGGCACAGCGAGCGGTGCCGGCGTAGCTTCTTCGGCCCTGGTTAAAGGCATAAGCGTGAGAACCGCGCCGGCAACCATGATTGAAATCAAGCGTTTCATAGAATTGAAGCAAGTTTGGCGAGCGCGAGCGTGAGCCTTCGCAGGGTTTCTTCTTTCTCCAGGACTTCGACGATCTGGATGGGGTCAGGCGAGGCCCGGAGGCCCGAAACTGCCACCCGCAAAGGCCAGAGCACTGATCCCCTGCCGTACTCTTCTTCGATTCCCGCCAGAACTTCCATCACTTTTTGCCGGTCGAGATCAGTGAGTTCGCTTAGCGCGGCTTGGATTTTCTTGAGAATAGTTTGGGTCGTCGCGGGGAGATCATTTTTCCACAGCAAGAGTTCAGGCGCATAATCCGGCAGCGAGAAAAAGAATTCCGTCTGTTCCGGAAATTCGCTTAACCGATCCAATCGCTCGCGTCCCAGTGAAACCAATTTATCTAACTGGCCATTCGGCATTTGGAGATGCTCCTCTTTAAGAAAAGGCCGCAAACGTTCCTTAAGTTCGTCATTGCTCAATAATTTAATATGTTCGCGATTCAGCCAATTCAATTTATGCTCGTCGAAAATCGCGCCGGCTTTCTGCGCGCGCTTTAGATCAAATTCCTTGACTAGTTCGGCTTGCGAGAAAACTTCCTGGTCATGCGATGGATGCCAGCCCAAAAGCGCCAAAAAATTCATGATTGCTTCCGGCAAGTAGCCTTCATCACGGTACTTCAAGAGCGAAGTTTCCGTATAGCGTTTGGAAAGTTTTTTGCGGTCCGGCGCGAGGATCAGCGGCAAGTGCGCATATTGCGGCTCGCGGAAATTAAGCGCGCGCTGGATGAGGATTTGTTTGGGCGTGTTCGATAAGTGTTCTTCGCCGCGGATCACGTGCGTGATGCCCATTAGTTCGTCGTCGACGGCAACGGCAAAATTGTAAAGCGGCGAATCAAGATGCCGCGCAATGACCATGTCGCCCACAAGCCCCATATCGAACTTTACGGTGCCGCGGATCAAATCTTTGAATTCGATTTCGGTTTCGGGAGTTTTAAATCGGATTGCCTGTGGCAATTTGCCGGTGGGTGACGCAGTGAGATTCCGGCAGTGGCCCCCGTACTTCGGCGGCAAACCTTCGGCTGTAAGCGCCTGCCGTTCGGCTTCCAATTCTTCTTTGGTGCAGTAGCAATAATATGCCCGGCCGTCGGCTAATAATTGTTCAAGATACTTGCGATAAATCGGCAATCGTTCGCTCTGACGGTAAGGTCCATAATCGCCTTTGTCGGGCCCCTCATCCCAGTTGAGGCCGAGCCAAGCCATAGCTTCGGCGATTTCCGTTTCGAACTCTTTGGCAGATCGCTCGAGATCGGTATCCTCAAAACGCAGGATAAAAGCCCCGCCATGCTTACGGACAAAAAGCCAGTTAAATAAGGCTGTACGGGCTCCTCCCAGGTGCCAATGGCCGGTCGGACTAGGCGGGAAACGCACTCTAATAGCCGGTTTTGCGGTCGAAACCATAATGAGGCCAGTCTAGCATTAAAAACGGCTCCAGCAAAGGATTTTGGGCCAAAAAAGGACTTATAAATAGCCTAATTTACCCCGTTACAAGGAAGCTGCGGCGCAAGACCTTTTGATAGCGTCGTGCATATGGTCTTCGAGACAAAATACTATGAACGTAATCTCGTGGCTGCTTTGTAACGGGATTTAGGCCATCAGGCGGAAGATCTCTTCGGCAATTACTTCTGCTGCCTTGGGCCTGGCGAACTTTTGCGCCGCGGCGGACATCTGGGCAAGCAAGTTCGGATTCTTCAACATCTCCTTAATTTGGTTCACGAAAATGCCCGGCAAGAGGTTTGGTTCTTCGATCACGGCCGCGGCTCCGGTCTTGGCGTACTCATAAGCATTCACGCGCTGGTGGTCATTAGCCGATTCCGCAAGGGGTATAAGCACAGCCGGCTTGCCCATCGCCGCGATCTCAAAAATATTGCTGCCCGCCCTCGAGACGATCACATCCGCAGCCCGCAAAGCTGTTTTATAATGCTCATCGAGATATGGTTTCGCGTCGTAGCGCGAAACGGCTTCCGTGCGCAGGGGTATGTCCGCGAGCGCCGCCTGCGAAAGCTTCTTCACCTCGGCGAAATTAGCTGCGCCGGTTTGGTGCAAGACCTGCGTGGCCTCGAGAAGTTCTTTTAAGAGAGTCAAGATAAATTCATTCAGGCGCTGTGAACCCTGCGAGCCGCCCAGAATTAAGAGTAGCGGTTTCTGCGGATTAAACCCCAGTTCATCCTTGGCGCGGTCTTCCGAGGTTTGATAAGTTGCGAATTCCTTGCGGATCGGATTGCCCGTAAGCGCAGTTTTCGATTCGGGAAAATATTTTGCGGCGCGCTCGAAACTCACCGCGATCCGCCTGGCGAAGCGGGCGGAGACAAGATTCGTGAGCCCCGGCGCGGCGTCGGATTCGTGGATTAAAACCGGTATGCGGTAAAACCAGGCCGCGAGCACGACCGGCAGGGCGCCCGTGCCGCCCTTCGAGAAAACCGCGTCCGGCATAAACCAAAAAACTTTCCATAAGGCTTGGCAGAGGCCAAGAAAGAATTTGGGCACGTCAACAATGTTCAGGATCGAAAAATACCGGCGCAGCTTGCCGGAGGCAATATTTACGGTCTTCAAACCGGCGGACGTAACCAGCTCGGCGTAGGCATCGCTCGGCCCGAAGTAGCGCAGATCGAGCGCAAACTGGTTTTCCGCGGCGAATTTTTTGATTTCCTGCGCGACAGCCAAAAGCGGATAGATGTGTCCCCCGCTCCCTCCGCCCGTTAAGAGCACTCGCGCCGTGGTCATGATTTAATCATAGCACACCACCTATCAAACAAATTAAGCTGGTTATGGTTTGCATATCATAACTTTACTATCCTAAATTACGATCGTAAGTTAGGATAGAAAAGCAACTTGTTTTTTCTTGTTTTCAATTTTCTCATATTTCTCATATTTTCTAATTCGCGCGAATTAGAAAATATGATTTAATGTTGGACTATTATAACAACTTTCGCCCGCCTTCACTGAAGTTTCGGCGAGGCTTCGACATGTTTTTTTACGCAATTTCAGCATTGTAGCAAGCTTCGCAATAGACTATTTCCGGCCTGTCCGGCGCGTAGCTGGTTTGAAATTCGTTGGGACAAGGCGAATTTCCATGGAAGTGTTCGATTGTGTTCAAGTATCCTCTGCTCTCTTTGCCGCCGCATTCGCAGTTGCGCCGCCAAAGTTTATTATTATTTCTCTCCGCAAGTCTTGCATAATGCCGACAGTTGGGGCACAAGTTTGGCAACGGCAGATTCATTTCTTTATAAAAAGCGATTTCTTCTGGAATAATTTTAAATGCCGTTACACATTCATGATGGCAAGCGCCTTTATGGCTACACTCGATAATTTCATCGCAGATGCTTTCTGTAACGTCGCTGATATGGTCGGGTATTTTGTCAGCTTCAACTGTAACCTCATATTTTTTAGTCTCTTGCGGACTCCAGGAAAATCCCTTTTCTATGGCCGCTTCTTTGTCTAACGGGAAAAACTCCTGTGCTGCCGAGATATTGTATCCCCACGGTGAAAAATCTATCGGAAAAAATTCCCCATACTTATAAACCCTGCCTTTTGCGTCAACATAAGGCATGTCGTCCATATGTTTTTTAATTCTGGGAATTAAATCGAGGTATTCTTCTCTAGAATACTGCTTATTAAATACGCAGTATTCTTTCTTTTTTAATCCGATACAGCCAAATGAATTTGAGGCAGTGTAGCAAAACATGCAATATTCAAGATCTTTACTGCCTGAATGAGCATTCCAGGAAAGTTTCACGTTATAGCCGCCGCTTCCAACAACAAGAGACTCATAAATTAACTCCGAGTTCTCTCCCCAATTCGTATAATCATAGCAATTTTTTACCGGTCCGCTCAGCATATTCTGGCAGTATTTCGAATCCTCGATTCCATGAACTCTGTAGCAGTTAAAAACGTTTTTAGAATTATATATGTATTCTCCGCTTACGTTTGCATTTTGGTATCCATGCATATACTTACGGGGAAAAGTTAGCCATAATTTTTTGGCATTATTTTTAATCTGCTCAACCGATTTACGAGAACCGAAATTGAATTCTTTTAATTTTTTACCATACTCCTCTTTGGAATACTGTTGGTTGAAAATACAATATGATTTTCGACGAAGACCGATACATCCAAGACAATTATTGCAGCCTACGCAATCTTTAGAGAAAAAGACATTCTGACAATTTTCACAATCGGTAATGAAAAATGATTTATAGCACCTTTCGCAATTTAAAGCGTCATAGCACAACTCGCAGTTAGTCGTCATGTGGCCGTCGAAGCACCGCCTTGAAGCCGTATCCCAAATTAGATACGCTGAGTCTTCAGTATAGGTTGAGGCACGCACCAAATAGCAATTTTTTAAAGAATGGGCATTCGTGCAATAGAGACAGTTAGACATGTTCCGAATAGAATGAGCCGGAAAAGGAACGCTTCGCATAAGTTCTTGAAATTGGACAAAAAATGGCTTGTTCCAGTCATAATCTCGTCCACAGGACAGCGGATCCCAAGCATCCGAATTCCAATAGTTGCGCTCATATATTTTAATTTCGCTTTCAGTTGGGAAAAAAGAAAATATCATTTGTCCGTTATGTTCATCTCTCTTTTTGAATAAATGCCAATCGTTTCTCCAACTCATGCGCCTTTGCAACCGGCAGTCCGGACACCATGTCGGCGGCGGGACTTTGATTTTCTCGTAGAACGCAAAATCGTCAGGTTCGATCGTAAACTTGCTATGGCAATTTTGACAAATTTTATTTTCAGTATTATTCATACTTTTTATCCCGACCGCAGGTCGAGGATCCTCGATAAATTAGCAATCTCCTGATTGCATTTATCGGGACAGTTTTGACAAGCTTGCACCGAGTCTGTCGAATGTGTTTTTGTTTCTGAATTCATGTACTTATTTAAGTGCTATGCTATAGCATAGCGGTTGTTTAAATTGCTTCTGTTAAAGAAAATTGTTTTCGCGATTTTTATATTTTTTACGCCGGCGGGCATTAGGCAAATTCGCTTAAATAACACTTTTCACAATAGATGATCTCCGGGCGCGTGGGCAGATAACTGGTTTTAAACTCATTTGCGCAGGGCGCGCTGCCATGCACGTGCTTGGCAGTGTTTTTGTACCCGCCTTTCCCGCTCATTTCGCCTGCGCACTCGCAGCGGCGATGGACTAGGAGCGAAGGATTTTTTACAGTCAGCCGGTATTTGTGGCGGCAATAGAAACAGCGGCGCGGAATTGGGATGTTTTGCCGGCGGTAGAATTTGAGTTCCTGCTGGACAATGCGGTAATTGCGGCCGCAGTCGGTGCAAGCAAGAATCTCGTTTAAAATCGAATCCGGCACATCGCCGATCGCATCCGGAATTTGCTCCGGCTTCATTGTCTCTTTGCCTTTAGTGAATTGCAGTTCAGCTTGCCATTTGTAGCCGCGCTTTTCGGCTTCCACTTGCGTAAGCGGGGAAAAATCCTGCGCCACAGATTCGTTGTATGAGAAGTAGGAAAGTTCGGCCGGGAAAAATTCGCCGAAGGGATATGCAATCCCCTGCTTGTCGGTATATGACTTAGCGTTCATCTCCGCGATGATTTTTGCGCGCAAGGCCTCATATTCTTCCTTGGGATAAGGCTTGTTTAAAATGCAGTACTCGGATTTTTTGAGTCCCACGCAGCCGAAAACATTGGCGCAGGAATGACAGGAGTCCACATAAGCCACGTCGTTATTCTTCCAGGAGAAAATCGAGAAGAAACTGCGGTTTGAATGATCGGGCGTGATGCCTTCGTAGCATTGCGTGAGTTCCCCGCCGATGCTCAAATCATAGGAATCTTTCGGCTTGTCATCGCCCTCGCAATAACGGCAATCCTCCCCTTTTTGGATATTAAAGCTGTCGCGCACGTTCTTACAGTGATCGATATAATCGCCGGTACAGTTCGTGGAATTGTAGAGATTGGAAAATTTGCGCGGAAACTTCAGCCGAAACTCCTCGAATTCTTTGCGGGCGCGTTCTTGGCCGTTCCAGGTGTCCAAGCGGTAACCGGCAAGAATCTTTTCGTATTCTGCTTTTGTGTACTGCTCGTTTTTGAAGCAATGCTGTTTATGCCGCAGACCGTAGCACATAAAGCAGTTTGAGACGTCGTGGCAACCGTGGCAGAAAGCCGAATCTACGACCGCAACGCCGTCGTAGGCAAATTTGGAGTTATAGCATTGCTTGACGTAGACCGCTTCATACATCCGCTCGGAGTTGTCAGAGATATGGAGACAATCTATCAAATCTTTGCCTTTGACGACGTACATCGTGTAAAGCGAATCTTCAATTTTCCAGGCGATAAAAACCATGTAGCAGTTTTTGCCAAATGCGAAGTCCTGCGTATATTCGCAATTTACGCTCGCGATGCCGTCGTCATTCACAAGCGCCAAGGCAGGAACTTTTTGCTGCAGCTCGGCAAACTGAACGAAAAAAGGCTTGTCCGAGTTATATTCCTGGGCGTACGATTTTGGCTCCCACTTGTCCGACCACCAACATCTCTGGCAATAGACGACTTTCTGTTTGTCCGGAGAAAAAACGGAAATTATTTTCTTGCCGCAGAGATCGCATTTGCGCGAGTAAAGCGACATAT
Source organism: uncultured Candidatus Saccharibacteria bacterium (assembly GCA_964361595.1). Classification (GTDB taxonomy): domain Bacteria; phylum Patescibacteriota; class Minisyncoccia; order UBA6257; family 2-01-FULL-56-20; genus CAYIAX01. The sequence goes on from CAYIAX010000001.1 coordinate 195,233, forward strand.
CATTCCGCCAGGCCAGGCGGCGCTGCTTGCGGCAGCGCGGGCAGAAAGTCGGCGGCGGCACGCCAATCTTTTCGTAAAAACCCTGATCGTCGGCGTCAATCACAAACGAATTCTTGCAGTTTTTACAGTTGTTTGTTTTTTTGGCTCATAGATGTCGGGCGCTGTGCTGTAGCGCAGCAATGTTTATGTGCGAAGTTTTAGAAAGTTTTAGTTAGAAATTGGTAATTAAGAGTTAATCAACTGTACTTCGAGATATTTACCGCCACGCCGCTCATCGTGAGGAATACGGCCAAGGCGGTTCCGCCATAACTTATAAACGGCAACGGTACGCCGGTCAAAGGCAAGAGGCCCGAAATCGCGCCCATATTCACCAGGGATTGCAAAGCCACTATTGACCCGAAACCGACAAGCACAATTTGGCCAAAACGGTCACGAACTTTTCTTGCCAAGAGGAATATGCGGACGACAAAAAGCCAAAAGATCACAATTAAACTCCCAGCGCCAACGAAGCCCAATTCTTGAGCGGCAATTGCAAAAATGGAGTCATCAAGCGGCGCGGGCAAAGAAGTTGCTTTATTGGTTGACTTGCCATAACCCAAACCGAAGAGCTTGCCGGAACCGATCGAGATCTTGGCTTGTGTGACCTGGAAACTTGCTCCTTCGGAATCCTTCGAAGGATTCAAATATGCCAGAATGCGCTCGCGCCGATAGGGCGTGAACCAGATAAGCAACGTGAGCGCAATTAGTCCCGCCGCTCCGATACCCAATAAGTGCGTAATCTTCGCGCCGCTCACGAAATACATTATGGCCGCAGCAAGCAGAAGCACCCCCACCGTACTCGTAGCGGGCTGGAGCACAAGCAAGCCGGAAATGATTCCGGAGATGAGCAGGAACGGCAGAACGCCTTCGGCCAGATTCGTGCGGTTCATCTTGGTATTCGCGAGCCAGGCGGCCAGATAAAGAACAAACGTGAGCTTCAAAAGCTCGGATGGCTGGAAAGAAATCGGGCCCAGCTGCAGCCAGCGCGCAGCTCCGCCGGCGTGCAAACCCAAACTTGTAAAGACAAGCGTGAGCGCGCCGAGATTTAAAAGCAGAAAAATAAAAGCGATCTTCCGATAAAGTTGGTAATTAAGTTTAAAAGTAACGAAGAAGCCGACGAGGCCGAAGGAAAGCCCGTAAAGCAATTGGTGTTTTAAGTAATAATAACTGTCATTCCATTTGAGTTTGCCGAGATCCGACGAAGCGCTCGTGAGAATCACAAGTCCGGCCACGGCAAGCATAAAGACTAAGGCTAGGAGGAAGTAGTCAGGATGATGGCCGGATTTTGAATATTTTAGCTGCATAATTTTATTTTAGATTCTGGGTTCCCGCCCAGCTAGCTGGGCGAGGCTCGCCCAAGGCGGCTAAATTCTAGGTTCTAAGTTCCAGATTCTAGATTCTGTTCTCACCCAGCGTGGTGCAGAGGTCGACCAGCCAGGGCGCCCGTATATTCACCGTCCCGCACTGCAACTTTCCCGTTAATGATAACAAAGCGGATCTCGGGCCTGTTTCCTTCCAAAGCGAAACCGACGAGATCGGCGTAATTACCCTCCACGAGTTCGCCGCGTTTCTTTAACCCCAAATAACGGGCGGGCGTGAGCGTGATCTTGCGGATCGCTTCAGCGAGGGCCAGTTTTTTCTCGGCCAGCATCTTCTCGAGGAAGATCGGAAAACCGCGTTCGGCCGCTTCGGTTTTTAAGATCCGCTCGCGCCCGAAATCATCAAAACTGGCGCTAAATGAACTAACGAGCGAGCGCGGATGCGCGAGTAGATTCGCAATCTTTTTGTCATCAATGCAGTCATAGGCGATCCAGGCTTTTAATTTCGTAAGGTGCATCAGGCGAATCAGCATTTCCTTGTGGCTCTTCGCGCCGTACTCTGTGCTCAACTCTCGCAGCGTATGTCCAACCAAGGAATCATGGCTGGATGCCTTCAGGACCCGGAAACGGCCGGCGTCAATCTCCGGCAAATCGCGGATCACGCGCGGTGCCAGCCACTCGTCCAGCAAACGTTCGTGCATCTCCTCAAAGCTTGCGGTTTGCAGCCAGTTCGGCAAGAAGGTGTAAAGCGGTAAAACTGCTGCGGTAGTGGGACCGGTCGTAAAGTGCATCGGTTCGGGATGCGAAGCATCTTCAATAAGCGCGAGCAACTGTTCAAAATCCTCGTCATGCTTGCGCGGAAAAATATCGTTAACAAGAATTTTAACTCCAGTTTCCCGGCCAAGCTTAATAATTTCCTTGAGGCCATCTGCCTGCGTTTGCTTCGTACGCGGCGAAAGCGAAAGAAAACCATTGTGTTTGCGGCTTACCTGGCCGCAGAGTTTAAGTTCGCCCCAGGGAATTTGTTTGGCATAAACAGAGCGCAAGTCAAGCGACGCGCCATAGGCGCCTTCGCCCAGCGAACGATTCAAAAGTTTTTCAAATACTATCAGTTCTCCATTCGCAAGTTCGCGCGGAAGATCGCGAGTCAGCGCGCGCCGGATCGATGTATGGCCGGCGAGCGTGGCAAAGTTTACTCCCAGCGGCCGTTTACTTAAAGTGCTTAAAAATTCTCTGACGGAATGCCAATTTATGTTCAAGCGCGGCGAAGCCACCCACTCGCGCAGGGACTTTAGCTCGCCGTATAAGAGCGGCGCCAAGGACACCCCGCCGTGGCCGCCCAAGATCGTGGTAACGCCCTGGCGCAAAAAATCCTCCTGGCTGGGATAATGCCAAAGCGAGAGGTAATGGTCAGATTCGGCATGCATATCGATAAAGCCCGGCGCTGCATATAATCCCCTGCCGTCGATCATCTGCGCGGTTTCCTTGTGCGGAAAACTGCCGATGGCGGAAATCATTTCGCCGCGGATGTAGATATCCGAAGATTCCGGCAGGTTCTGGCTGCCGCCCAAAACCTTCACGTTCTTCAAAAGCAAGCTCATGTACGTTCTATTATAACCTGGAATCGGGAACCTGGAACCAGGGACTAGGACCAGGTGTTTTAATGCCTGGAACCTGGGTCCTGGATCCTGGAAACTATTTGCGTGATGTGAATAGGCGCAATTTCCCCGCAACCGCTTCGATTTTTACGGTGCCGTCGCGATCCGTGCGAAAAACTTGGGCAAATTTTTCCAAACGTTCCAAAGTTTCACGGGCAGGATGGCCGTAGGAATTCCGCGAACCAACTTCAATCACGGTCAAGGCAGGGTTCACGGCCGCCAAAAATTCGGCCGAGGAGCTGTATTTGGATCCGTGATGCGGAACTTTAAGAATATCCGCCGCGAGATCGTAACTTTTTATCAACCTTGCTTCCAATTTTGAATCAATGTCCCCCGTGTAAAGAACATCGGCATCCGGCGAGTCAAGGCGAAAAACAAGGCTCGTATCATTAGTCTCGGCGCTTTGCATGAGCATGGATGTCGGCGAGTAAAAATCGATGACCGTCTCACCGATGCGGATCTTATCGCCGGCTTTAAGTATAACAACAGGAATATTCATGGTTTCGATTTTCTTCTTTAACCCCTCCCATTCCAGGGCGTCTCGGTCACGGCCGCTAAAAATCACGGCTCCCAAGGTGTAGCGATCCAAGGCATCGCTTAACCCGCCGAAATGATCCAATTCCGGATGCGTGACGAGCGCGAGATCGATATATTTATTTTCGCCCAAGGCGGATTTTAATTCCTGCGCGAGTTTTGTGCCGGGGCCGGCATCGATCAGCAAGCGGCTGCCATTTCTGAATTCAACGAGTTCAGCATCACCCTGCCCCACGTCCAAGAAGGAAAAAATCGTAGCATTCTGGGGAAGTTGGGCAAAGATTTCAAACCAAATGAAGCCGTCCACCGCAAAAGCCAAAATAAGAATTCCGATGAGAATATTTTTTTGTTTCATAAACTATGAGATACCAATATACAAATGCATGCGAATGATACTAATGGATACGAATGTAAACCGGATTAGTATTTATTCGTATCATTCGTACAATTCGTATATTGGTATCATTGTCGTGCTTGTTGCTTAGCCATTGCCAATACGATTAATCCTAACACTCCATAATACAGCATGCCTAAAAACCAATTTTCGAGCCAACCGCCCAAAGGCAGATAAAGTTTTGAAAAAACCGACATAACCGCAATCTCATAGGCGAGCAGAATTTTCGCCACAATCGAAATTAAAAATCCCAAGGGGAAATAAACGAGCGCCAAGGCGGCAAGAATAAAACCCAAAGCCATCGTAAGCGGGATTAATCCCAGGATGAGCACGTTCGCCAAAAGCGCAGTCGGCGAAAACTCGCCGAAATTCAGGACCAAGATCGGCAGAACCGCTAGCTGTGCGCCGGCGGTTGTTGCAGCGCTTTCCCAGATCAAGGACGCACTCTTTATGCGGCGTTTAACGAAATTAAGCAGCTGCGGCGAGACAAGCACAATGCCCAGCAAGCTCGCGAATGATAATTCAAACCCAAGATTGAATAGAAGCACCGTGGGATCGGCGAGCGCCATCAGGAGCGCAGCGTAAACGATAGCGTTGCGCAGACTGTAAATTCTCCCCGCTTCCTGCGCGAGAATCAGAAGGAAGCCCATGATCGCGGCGCGAATCACCGATGGTTCGGCTCCGGTCATCATCACAAAAAGCACGATTAAAATTACGGTTGTAAAGAATGTAATCCGTTTGCCGATCCGGCGTTGCAAAATCAAACCAACGACGCTGATCAAAACCGCAATGTTGTAACCGGAGAGCGCGACCAAATGCGTGGTCCCGCTGCGGCGCATTTTTTCGCGCAAATCCGGCGAGAGCTCCGAACGCGCGCCGAAGGTCAGCCCGCCCAGGAAAGCAGCTTCATCCGGCGGCAGTAAATGCTTAAAATCAGCGATGATCAAGTGCTTGAATTCTAAAAGCGATCCCTTAAGCGAAAAGCCGGACGACTTTTCTCGTTCGATAAATTCCGGAAAAAAGCTTTGCGGATTGTCTACGGGCGATTGCGCCGGTTCTACCATCCCGCGCAGAACCAGCGAATCGCCGTAGTCGAAATTCAGTGTCGGGGAGGTTAGTACATCGATCTCGCTCGCAAACGGTTCTTTAAGTTTAAGCGTGAAGACTTGAACTTTGCCGAAGATTTTGGGTTCACTTGCGATCTGCCCGCTAAATTCAGTTTCCCCGGTTGGCAGTTTCTGCTTGGCAACTTTAAAATTCAAAAAAATATGAAAATAAAAAAATCCGGCCATAAGGACAATGATCGCGAGCAGAATTCGCAGAAGCGGCCAGCGGCGGCGCAGAAATAAAAATGCGGCCGCAGCCGCTAAACTTAAACCGATTAACCAGAAGGATGCCGTGAGCCCCGCAAAAAAAATTCCCAAGAGGAGCGAGGCGGCAACGTAGAAGATCAACTCTTCTCTCGCCATTGCTTGATTTTGGCATGATCACCGGAAATAAGCACCTCCGGCACCGACCAACTTTTTCCTCGCTTTGGCGAATAGCGGGGCGGCCGCGTGTAGACTGGATAGGAGCCCTTTAGCTCCTCCAAGGACTCGAATTTACCCAGAAATCCGGGTATAAAACGGCTCACCGCTTCAAGCGCGACCAAGGCAGGCAATTCCCCACCGGAGAGCACAAAATCCCCGATCGAAATTTCTTCGTCGGCAACATGTTGGGCCACGCGCTCATCCACGCCCTCGTAACGGCCGCAGATGAAAATAAGCTTATCGTATTTCGCTAATCGCTTAGCGGTCTTTGCGTCGAGCTTTTTCCCGCGCGTGGAAAATAAAATCACCCGAGTCTTCCTTGTCGCGTGTCGCATTATGCTTTTGACTGCGCGATCAATCGGTTCAATCTTTAACACCATCCCCGGTCCCCCGCCGAACGGCCGGTCATCCACCTTGCGGTGCTTATCCGTACTCCAAGCACGCAGATCATGGACGGCAATTTTGACCAATTTTTTCTCTTGTGCGCGCTTAAGCATTGATTCCTTCAAATAGGAATCGAAAATCTTGGGAAAAATTGTGACGATGTCAAATCTCACGTCTGCGGAGGCTCGGCTCCGGGTTGTTTGTCTTTGTGCAGATTTTCAGAAATCGCTTTGCGCAATTCATCAATGCTGACTTCCTGGGACATTTTTCCTTTGGGAACTTTCTCGACGGGCTTAAGGTCGGCAAGCGAAAGCGGCGTCGCGGAATTTTCCGGCTCGGCCAATTTCTCGTCATATTTCTCGAGCACAGACGCGGCACGAAGCGGCCGCGGAGCGGAAGGAATCCCTCCGCGCTCTCCCCGCTCGCGCTCTTGGGCAGGACGGCTCTGGGGGCGCATTGCGGGTTCTGGCGGTTTGGCACTAAACTCAATGCCCAACTCGGCCAGCGCATCTGCGTATTGCTCTTTCTGTTTCCTGGCCCGTACGGGTTGGAGTTCGCCGGCTTTGATTTTGGCCAAACAGTCGCGGCAGTAAACCGGACGTCCCGGCGTGGGTTCGAAGGGCAACTGTGCGGCTTTGCCACAGGAAGAGCAAATTGACTGGAACTTTCCTCCGCCGATGGGGCCGACAACCGGCGCGGGGCCGCTCTCGGGAGCGCCGCCAGAAACCATAAGCGAACCATCCGCGCCCGTAGCCATACCAGTCCAGCGGATAATCTCTTCCTCGACAATTCGGTTTGGCCGCGCGTAGCGCTTGCGCGATTCTTCAATAATATCTTCCGCGATTGAATGCGAGACTTGAAGCCTGAAAGGAGCCAGGGTGGAGGCCGAAAACGGCCGACAGGTGATGCCGTTCACCATCAGTTTCAGATAAATACAGCGGTTTGGCAGATTCACCATGTCCTGCGGCACGAATTCCGGCGCGAATTCATTTTCCAAGAATTCGGCATCCGCCGCGCCGATACGGAAAAGGATCATCGTGCCGACGTTGCCGAAAATAGCGTCGCGCACCCTGGTCGAAACGTCCGTCACAAGCTGGCCGATGTATTGGTGCGCGACGATTAGATTCAAGCGGTATTTGCGCGCTTCGGAAAGAATTCCCGCGAAGGAATCGGTGGCGAAATTCTGGAACTCGTCGACATAGAGATAAAAGTCCACGCGCTCTTCTTCCGGCACGCGGACGCGCTCCATGGCGGCAAGCTGGATTTTTGTAATCAACATTGCGCCCAAGAGCGCGGAATTATCCTCGCCGATGCGGCCCTTGGAAACGTTCACGAGGAAAATCTTTCCCGAATTCATCAACTCGAAAATATCAATTGTGCTTTTCGCCTGCCCCACTACATTGCGGATTAAAGACGTAGAAAGGAATTGGCCTACTTTATTTTGGATCGGCGCAATCGCTTCGTTCCTAAACTGGTCCCGCCAGCTTTCATATTCGTGGATCCAAAAAGCTTTGACCACGGGGTCCTTTACATTTGCGATCACGCGCTGGCGGTAGTCTTTGTCAACCAAGATGCGCGTGATGCCGAGGAGTGTGGAGTTGGGCGTCTCCAAGAGCGCCAAGACGGCGTTATTCATGATGTACTCCATTCTCGCCGACCAGACGTTCGACCAGATTTTCGTAAAAATGCCCATGAGGCCCGAAGCCACCAAGTGCTTGTACTTGGGATCGGGCAATTCCAAAATATTAAAACCGATATGCCAATCGCTGTCCGCCGGGTTGAAATAAATTACGTCCTTCACGCGTTCCGGCGGGATCTTTTCCAAAATCCCCTCCACCAGCTCGCCGTGCGGGTCGACAACGCAAATTCCCTCGCCATTCGCGATGTCTTGCACGATCATATTATTCAAAAGCGCGGTTTTCCCGGTGCCAGTCTTACCGACAACGTAGACATGCTGCCTGCGGTCATTGCGCTTGATGCCGAAGAGCTGATTTTTATTGCGAAAATCAGTCCGGGCAAAATAAATTACATCATGTTCAGGATCTAAACCCATATCCGGCAGTGAAACTGCGATAACAATCTATGCTGGCCATATCGCATTTTTGATTTATATAAATCATGACCTTTCTATGTCCGCAGAACAAGAGCAATCCTCGCCAGGATCGCAGTTCTACTGCGGGACATACTGCTAATAGTATAGCTCAAAATTAGCGTTTTGGCAATTTTCGACTTTTGTCTACTCAATCGTCTCCAAATAACACGGCTTGCAGTATAACTTGGCTATATCGCGGTTACGTTGCGGTGTTTGAAATTTGGCGCCGCATTGATTGCAGATTCGTTCGACAAGACTGAACTCTTGTACCCAAACATCGATTTTTTGTTCAATTCGGCAAAAGGGGCAGCACCGAGGCAGCGGTAGATTAATCTGCTTTAAAAAAGCTAACTCTGCTGGAATAATTTTGAAACCCCGCGGACATTTTGAGCAGCCAATGATCTCATCAAAAATAGTTTCGGGGACATCTTTAATATGATCTGGCAGCTGGTCGCTCGGACAAGTAATTGGATGTGTCCGCGCATCCGCTTCGCGCCACTTATATCCTCGGCGGATAGCTTCGGCACTTGAAAGCGGAAAAAACTTATTCGCGAGCGTTTCATTATAAGCGATTGGGCTCAATTCTATTGGAAAAAATTCTCCATACCGATAAGTAATTCCCCGTGCGTCTTTGTATGGCATAACATTCATATGGCTAATGATCTTATCTCGGAGTTCGCAATATTCCGATTCGGTATAGGTTTTATTTAAAATGCAGTAACTGCCTTTTTTCGTAGACACGCAACCGAATTGATTTGAGCCGCCGAATAGTTGTTTGCAGTACTCTAAATTGAAGCTATTTATACCGGAATCATGGCAGAATTTAAGGCCGCTTGAGTTCTCGCCAACAACGCCGCAATCGTATGACAATTCAAGATTAAACCCCCACCCCGAAATGTCGTAGGAATCCCTTGTGAATGGATCAGAAACCATGGAAACCCATTTACAATTTTCCGCGCCAGCCGCTTCAAAACAATCCCGGCAGTTCTTAGATTCATATATCCTATTGCCGGTGCAGTTAATATTAAATTCTTCAAAATATGGCTGCGGCAGAAAATTTTTCCAATTAGCTTCAGCGGTTTTTTTAAAGTTTGTATATTCCCGATAGGATCCCAGATCCAACTTTTTTATTTTTTCGAGGTATTTCTCTTTGGTTAACTGTTTGTTAAGCCAAAAATACTTTTTGTTGCGAAGATTTGCGGAACCAAAACAATTCTGGCAATTACGGGAATCCCGCATAAAAATGCAATTAAGCGACTCCGTGAGGTCAAGTGATCCCACCGAATAAGCTGTTTTATAGGCATGCGTAAGTTCGTAGCTCTTTTCGCACGACTTTAGCAAGGAGCAATCGTAGAGGTTTCTATCATGAAAAAGATAAAAGCCGTAAGCGCAATCTTCGCTAAAATCAGACCAGAAAAGCAGATAACAATTTTTGGCGTGCCCAACAAAATTTGTATAAGGCGATGAATCGCTGAAAAAGTCGGACGAAAGACCTAATAATGGAGCCTCGCGCAATAGATCGCCAAATTGCTCGAAAAACGGCCGCGAGAAATCATAATCCCGGCCGTATTGAAGGGGGTCCCAGTTATCTGACCACCAACAGCGAGGACAGTAGACAACGCATTGCGCTTCCGGGGAATACATGGATATTGTATCTTTTTTACAGAGGTCGCACGAGCGTCTATATAGATTTATGAGATTAAACCAAGCTAATCTTCGTTGGAAACGGCAATTGGGACAAAACGTCGGCGGCGGAACCTTGATCCGCTCGTAGAACTGAAAGTCCTCCGGTTCGATTATGAATTGGTTGTGGCAATTCTGGCAAATTCTTTTCTCTTGATTCATATAATTATTTGGGTGCTATGCTATAGCATAGCACCCGTTAAACTATCTCCGCATTGTAACACTGCTCGCAATACACTTTCTCCGGCCGTTCCGGCGCATAGCTGGTTTCAAATTCATTCGGACAAGGTCCATCGCCATGTGGATGTTTCGCTGTATTAGGATAAGCTATCTGCCCTTCGCTATTTGCCCCGCTGCACATGCATCGCCTTCGCCAAAGTTTATAGGGATTTCGCATTAGAAAACGGTCCCGATGGCGGCAATCCTGGCACTTGCGTGGTAAGGCGACATTAAATTTTCTTAACAAAGATAATTCAGGTTCGAGGATCCGATAAGCCCGTCCGCACTCCGGACAGCCGACAATTTCGCTGATCACGGAATTTGGAGCATCCTTGATGTCAGCCGGCAAACTTTCCGCCTTAATGGTCGGCGCATGCACATAAGGATCCGGATCTCGCCAGCCGTAACCTTGGGCCAAGGCCTCTTCCTTTGTGAGCGGGTAAAATTCATAGGCAATCGTCTCGTTATAAGCAAACGGCATAATTTCAATCGGATAGAATTCGCCGTATCCGTATGTCCGTCCGGCTTTATCTTTATAGGGCATGTCATTCATGTGTTTAACGATTTTTGGCACAAGCCGCTCATATTCTTCTTTGCCATACTGCTTGTTCAAAATGCAATGGTGCCGGTTGCGCACGCCGATGCAGCCGAATAAATTCGATCCATCCTGCGACCAATCCGCATAAGTCATGTCGCGGCTGGCGTTGCCGAAGGTAATAAAACGCGCATTGTAACTGCCGAAACCCGCGGAAACAGCCTCAAAGATGCGTTCACTGTGCGCCGTGCCCAGCACATCGTACGAATCCTTAGTGCTGAAGCTGCGGACAAAGTATTTAACATTCTCCAGGTTGTAGCTGTCGAAGGCGCAAACAGCCCGTTTGACGTTTTCGAGATTATTCCCGGTCGAGTCATTGGCTTTAAAAACATTTGCGAAGCGATGAAATGATTTTTTTCGGAGTTCGGCAAATTCTTTCTTAAGCGCGGCTAGATTCTCGTATTTGCCCATCCCCAACTCCTCGATCGCCCGCTGGTAATCTTCCTTCGCATACTGCTTATTGCGGAAAACATACTGGCGGTTGCGCAGATTCGAACTCATGAAGCAATTCTGGCAATTCGTGCAGTCGTAGATAAATGACGAATCCAGGCAATCGCGCGTATCGAGCGTGAAGATACAGCGGTAATTGCGGGAGGCGTCCACGTTCTCGTAGCAAAGTTCAGTTTCGTTTGCGTGGTAGCAATCCACACAATCTTTACTGCGATCCAAGAGCCGCGAATAGTAAATATTTTCGCTTTGCACGACGGAAAAAGCCAAGTAAACATTTTTGCTGTTAAAGACGAAATTTGTGTAATCGCAATTTACGTTCGAGTTGCCCAAATGCATAAGACCGATCCGCGGCACGCGCTCCATGAGTTCGCGGAATTGCCGGAAGAAGGGTTTGCTGAAATCATAATCAGCGCCGTAATCAAGGGGATCCCAGCCATCGCCGTACCAGCAGTCGCGGCAATAAACCGTGAACGGCTTGTCCGGCGAATACATCGAAATCATCTGCTTTTTACAGAGTTCACATGCGCGCCGGTAGAGCGCCCGCTCATTCCTTGCCACCATCCGCCTCTGCATCCGGCATTGCGGACAAAAAGTCGGCGGCGGCACATTAATTGAGCTGTAAAAATCGAAGTCATCTGGCTCGATAGCGAATTCGTTTTTACAATTTTGGCATGCTCTCACTTCGGTTTGCATAGGTCTTATTTGGTTACTCGCCCGCCTTCGTTAAAACTTCCACCTCCGCTAAAGCCTTGATGAACAAGTCGGCGAAGTTTCCTCTTGCTCTTAATCTAAATGACTTCAGCATTGTAGCAAGTCTCACAATAAACTATATCCGTTCGCTCCGGTGCGTAGCTGGTTTCAAATTTATTCGGGCAAGGAGTATCGCCGTGGAAGTGCGCGGCGGCGTTTTTGTAAATTCCGCTTTGGGAATTTGCTCCGGCGCAAAGGCACTGTCTTTGCCAGAGTTTGGTAGGAGTTCGTTCCTTAAGGCGCTCATAATGCCGACAGTTAAAACAAAGCCGTGGTAGAGGCAAATTCATCCGGCGGTAAAAAGCCAATTCCTGCGGAATTAGTTTAAAAGCGGTTGTACATTGGTCGTTACAGGTACCGCCGTGCGCGCAGCCGATGACTTCATTTAAAACCGCATCGGTGGCATCGCGAATATTGTCCGGCAATTCGTCAGGCTGGGTGGTAATTTTATAATTTCTTTCCGTCGTGTCCCGCCAGCTGTAACCATGATTTTTGCATTCCTCGGCAGTGAGCGGGAAAAATTGCTGGGCAGTCGATTCGTTATAGGCAAACGCGCTCATCGAAATCGGGAAGAATTCGCCGTAAGCATATTTCTTTCCCTGCTCTTCGTACGGTTTCGCCTGCATCTCGGCAATTATCTTTTCACGCAGTTCCTTATACTCCGCTTCGGAGTAGGACTTGTTCAGGATGCAGTTTTTTTGCTTGCGCAGGCCTATGCAGCCAAACAGATTTTGCGAGGAAACACACATGTGGGAATACTCCACGTTGCTGCTGCCGGAAAGAATAAACATTGAAAATTTTACTCTGGAAACGTTGTCGCCGCAATTAATGGCTTCGTAAATCAGTTCTGCGTTATCGCCATATTCCGCGTAATCCCAAGAATCCCGCGTGGTTTTTACAATCAACCATAAACAATACCGACAGTTCTGCGCTTCCGTCGCAATGTATGAATTGCGCACGTATTTGGAGTGTGTAATGTAGTCCCCCGTTACGCCAGTATTCTGGCGGCCGTGCATGAATTTGACGGGAAGTTTTTGGAATAACTCTCTGGCTTGGCGCAGAGATTTCTTGGTGCCGCTCCAGGATCCCAGTCCCGGTTCCGCCAATTTTTGCTCATAGCCATCCTTTGAATAACCGACGTTGAAAATATGATATTGTTTATTGCGCAAATTGGCGCAGCCGAAACAGTTGGTGCAGCCAATCAAGTTTTTCGAAAACCAGATGTCGTGGCAGCCTTCGCAGTCAACGGAATAAAAAGCCTTGTAGCACTTTTGGCAGTTAACGCTCTGCGCCGTCATCTCACAGCCGTCAATCATCAAGTTATCAAAACAGTCTTTGCTTGATTCGATCTCGGTGCCGTAAGCGCAGTTTTCGTCGTAGTCGGAATTGAAGAGCAGGTAGCAGTTCTTTAAGTTTCCAGTCTGGTTCGTATAATCGCTGTTCAAAAGCGTCGTATAATTGGTGTTCAAGGCCGGCAGCGGCATTTTTTCGTACAGCTCTTTTAATTGGCTAAAGAATGGTCTGGTGAAATCATACTCTTTGCCGTAAGCGGCCGGATTCCACTTGTCCGACCACCGACAGGGCTGACAATAAACCGTATGCGGCTTTTCGGGAGCGTAGATCGTGATCATGTCCTTGCCGCAAAGCCCGCATGCCCGCTTGTAGAGTGATTGGGGGTTTCTGAACATCAGTCGCCTCTGCAGACGGCAGTCCGGACACCAAGTCGGCGGCGGCACGGAGACTTTCTCGTAAAAAGCAAAATCTTCCGAATCGATTTTGAATTCAGTTGAACAATTTTGGCATTTCCGCGTCTCTTCATTCATTTGCTTTTATTGTAGCATAGCGACAGCATGACCACGCCCTTACTTTCTAATTCGCGCGAATTAGAAAGTAAGAGAAATATTTAAGAACGACCTAATGACGACTTAGGGAATTTTCAAGAAATTTTGTGCCTGCCTTAAGTAACTTCAGCGTTGCAGCAAGCCGCGTTTGCTTTCTCCGCCAGCTTGGCAGATTTGACGAGACCTCGGTTGTTTTTATTCAAGCTACTTCACTGTTGTAGCAACTTTCGCCCGCCTTCGCTGAAGCCTTGGCGAGGCATCGGCATGTTTCCTTATGCAACTTCACTGTTGTAACAACTCTCGCAATAAACGATTTCCGGCCGGTCGGGGGCGTAAGTGGTTTGAATCGCCGCACCGCATTTTGCACAGGTTCGATCCCATAATTTGGGTGGGTTGATGCGTGAATGGCGATTTCGATCCCGGCAGTCCGAACATTTTCGGGGCAGCGGCAAATTAAATCGACGCAAGAGGTCCAGTTCTGCTTTGATGACCTTATACGGCCTCGAGCATTCAAGGCAACCGAGAATTTCATCCAGGATTTCGTCTCCAATTTCGTTTATTCTGTCCGGAATCGATCCGGCGGGAAGAGTAACTTGATATTTTGGCGATTCCGGTTCCCGCCAGCGCCAACCTAGCTCAAGCACTGTTTCTTTAGCGGCAGGAATATATTCAATCGCAACGGTCTCGTTGTAATCATACGGGCTGAAGTCGTAGGGGAAATATTCACCATATTTAAAAACTCTCCCCCGATTATCCATGTATGGGTGGGTATTCATATCTTCGATTATTTTTTGGCGCAATGCTTCGTAATCTGTTTTCGCATAGGGTCTATTTAAAATGCAGTATTCCTTACTCTTGATATTGGCACAACCGAACATGTGAGATGACGAAAGCGTAAACATTGAATATTCCACATCCAAAGACGGAAACCAAACGCCGAAACAAAACCGTACGTTGCTTGCGCCCTCGCCAACGGTTGCGGATTCATAAATACGCTCGGCGCCGTTCCCCCATTCGGAATGGTCATAACAGTCTTTTGCGGTTTTCATCGTGATGAATTGGCAAAACTTGCAATCTTCAGCAAATCGGCATTGGTACATATAACGAGAATTTTTACATTGGTGAATATAATCCCCCGAAGAATTGACATTCATCAGACCATGGTTAAATTTATGCGGAGATTTTTGCCAGAATGCTCGCGCTTGTGAAATTAGCTCTTGGATTGAACTATAAGAATCCAAGTTGAATTCTCTGATTTTTTGTTCATATTCTTCTTTTGTATATTGCTGGTTCCAAATACAGTAACTTTTATTGCGCAAATTCACGCAACCGAAACAGTTAGTGCATCCCGTCAGTAATTTTGAAAAATACACATCGTGGCAACTCATGCAATCCTCGGCATAAAATACTCGAGAACATTTGCCGCAATTGATGTTTTCATAACAGAGCTCTGATTCTCCCAGCATTGTACAATCCATCGAATCTTTGTTATTGACCAGTACTTTTGAGTAGAGAACATTCTCGCAGTAATCGGCATTGAAAATCAAATAGCAGTTTTTGGAATTTCCAGCATGGTTTATATATTCGCTGTTTACAAGTTGCTGGTAACTCGTAATCAAACTCATGTATGGAGTTCTAAGTTGTAATTCTCTAAATTGTTCGAAAAACGGCCGCGCCGGATCATATTCGCGCCCGTATTCAAGCGGATCCCATTTATCCGACCACCAGCAGGGCTGGCAGTAAACAGTCAAAGGCTTATCGGGAGCAAACACAGTAACTATGTCTTTACCGCAAAGTCCGCATTTTCGTTTATAGAGGCGCCGCTCGTTTCTAAACATCAGTCGACGCTGAAATCGGCATTGCGGGCAAAAAGTCGGCGGGGGTACTTGCATCCGCTCATAAAATCCGAAATCCTCCGGTTCAATTATGAATTCCTGTTTGCAGTTCTGGCACGTCCGGCGTTCGGAAGTCGACATTTTCGGCTAGAAAATTTGTAAAAATCGCGCTAGGAGCGCCACGCCCGTGCCCGTGGCGCCTTTGGCTAAAAATTCCTTGTCGGTGGCGGTCATGCGTGGCGCGATATCGAGGTGAACCCACGGATAATTTTTGATGAACTGACGGAGAAACGTGGCGCCGCGCAGCGCACCGCCGTACCTGTCTTTGCCGGTATTGGACCAATCGGCAAAATCGGCTTTAATCTCCCCTTCGACTTCTTCAAAAAGCGGCAGCGGCCAAACATAATCGCCGCTGCGTTCGCCCATGTCCGTCAAAGCGCCGGCCAGCTGCGGGTCCGGGGTAAATAAGGCCGAAGCATGCTGGCCTAAGGCAACCGTGGCCGCGCCGGTCAAAGTTGCGAGGTCAATCACGAGGCGCGGTTTGTAGCGTTCAGCATAAGTTAAAGCATCGGCGAGAATAATTCTCCCCTCCGCATCTGTATCCATCACCTTGATAGTCTTGCCGGACATTGAGGTAAGCACGTCGCCGGGGCGATAACTTGACCCTGACGGCATATTCTCGACGGCCGGGATCAAGCCGATAAAATTCTTCTTTACGCCCAGGCGCGCGAGCGCGGCCATCGCATGGATCACTGCCGCCCCACCCGACATATCCATGTGCATCTCGTAAATATGTTCGCTCGGCTTTAAATTAAGACCGCCCGTATCGAAAGTTATGCCTTTACCGACAAGCACGATGGGCCTATCTTTTTTATCCCCTTTTAAATACTCCATCACGATGAAGCGCGGGCGTTCCGCCGAACCCTTGGAGACGCCGAGTACCCCGCCCATTTTAAGCGCCTTAATTTTAGGTTCATCGAGAACTTCAACTTTAAATTTAGCCCGCTTGCCCACGGCGACCGCAGCTTCCGCGAGCTTAGCCGGCGTCATATCACCACCGGGCGTATTGGCGAGCGCACGCGCTGCGTTTATTTCCTCGCCGATCATGACGCCGCGCGCAAGACTATTAAGAATTTTTAACGGATCGGTTGAAAAAATATCAATAGTTTCAACAAAGTGCCAGCCGGCAGGCGGCGGAGTTTTATATTTGATGAACTCAAAATCAGCCAAAACCATCTGCGTGGCCAAAGTTTCCGCAAGTTCTGCTTCCTTGCGTACAAAGAGCGGCGAACGAAAATCATCAAAGTTAAAGATAAGTTCAGCCAGGCGCTCGGCGCGGGCAAATTTAATTATTTGGCGTGCCGCTAAAATCGCTTTGCGATGATTAAATTCTCCGCGTTTAGGCAAAACCAAAATGATGAGATCGCGGCCGGAAGATGTGAGCGCGCGATGAATTCCCTCCTCGGCTAAAAAAGTTTTCGCGGCGAAAAGATTTAAATAATCCTGATCAGCCTTGGGCGACAGACGAAAAAAAGGGTGCTTTACAATCGGCTCCCCTTGGTGGATAAGCAAAACCAGCGCTCCCCCGCGAGGCAGCGATAAAATTTCGCGGAATTTCATGTTAGAGGACGGTCGGTATCCATTCTTTATAATCGCGGTTCAAGCGACGGACATCGAACGAAGCGACGATCGGAATTTTATATGTGTGGTTGTTTTTTATGAACTCTTCCACATCGGCGGTCTTCTGCTCCAGTGTTTTCACAAGCAGCATAACTTCTTTGCTTCTCACAAGCTGTCCCTCCCACCAATAAATCGCTTCTGTGGGCCACATATCAACGCAGGCCGCCAATTTGCCTTGAACTAACGCCTTGGCGAGCGTCTCCGCCTGTTCTTTGTCTTTGCAAGTGCTGTAAATAAATACCATAAATTAGAACCGAAAGGTTCTAGCTTCGACCTTTCTACCCTATTATAGACTGTTTAGGGGCCAAGGCAATTACCCCTCGATAAACTCGGGGTAAACGCCTTCAGCCCCTCAATCCTATTCGGATAGGCAAGCTCGAAGCAAACACTTCCGGCGATTCCGAAGGCAGAATTTATTTTATATCACTTCAGATTGGTAACAAGCCTCGCAATAAACGATTTCCGGGCGATCCGGCGCGAAGTTTGTTTTGATCCCCTTGCCGCACTTGGCGCAGGCGCGATCGAAAAGCTTATACGGTCCACGCCGCTTAATCCGATCCAAAAAACGGCAATTAAAACATCTGCGCGGCAAAGGCAATATTTGCCGCCGGTAAAAAGATAACTCCGCCGGAATAATCCTGTAATTGCGCCCGCAATCCATACAGGCAATTATCTCCTTCACGATAGAATCTTCTGCATCTTTTATGTGATCCGGTAAATCTTTGGCCTGCATCGTTTCTTTGCCCTTAGTCATCTGTATGTCGTCCTGCCAACGAAATCCCTGCGCAACTGCTTCTTCTTTCGTGAGCGGGAAATTATCCTGGCCGACTGCTTCGTTGTAGCCAAACAGAGCCAGTTGGGGAGGCATAAAAAGTCCATAAATATCCAGCGATTTGAGTTCACTTACGATATGTTCGCGAATTTTTCTGTATTCGGTTTCATCGTAGCGCTTATTTAAGATCGTATATTTTGCATTTTTTACGCCATCACAACCGATACAAAATTCGCTCGATCGTGTTGCGAACGAGTACTCTACATCATGAGAAACCTCAACCCACCATCCGCCAATTACTTTCGATGCCAGCCCCACTCCTACTCCTTCGAGGAGAAGCTCCGACTTCCTGCCATGCCCTAATAAATCGTACGAGTCTTTAGCAAATTTGGCGGAGAACGAATAGTTTACATTTTCACAGAAAGACAACTCAAAACAAGAAAAACAATTTTTCGACTCAAAAATGTAGTTGCCTGTACAGTTTACGTTTTTTAAATTGTTGTTCTCCCGTCGCGGAAAAGTGAGGGCGTGAGCTTCGAATTGTTTTTGGATTTCTTGGATCTTGGTATAGCTTCCTAAAATTTCAGAAACGCGTCTTTTCCATTCGTCTTTTGTAAGTTGCTGGTTAAAAAAACAAAAAGATTTATGGCGCATATTTACGCATCCAAAGCAATTCAGACAGCCCACGCAATTTAAAAGGAAATATGAATCCACGCAGTCAGTGGAATTTTGCCCCCAAGCAATGCCGCTCGACTTATGCACGTTGACTCCCTCGTAGCCACGTTCCACTTCATCAGCAAAGTAAACATCAAAGGTGTCTTTATTATTGATAAGGCCGCGGGAATATGCACAATTATCGTTGCCGGGGCCACTGTTGAAAAGCAAATAGCCATCCTTATTTCCACCAGAAAAGTTTGTGTATTCGCTATTAATATTGGGTCCGGTAAGCGGGCTGCTGTAAGTTGCCGCTTTTGGAACAACCTTCACGAGTTCTTGTAGTTGTTCGAGAAATGGTCGATTAAAGTTATAATCTCTGCCATATGCGAATCCATCCCATTTGTCGGATTGCCAACAATCATTGCAGTAAACTACGTATGGAGACTTTGGATTGTACATCGCGACAATTGACCGTTCACAGCGAGCGCATTTGCGGTTATAAAGCGTCCGTTCATTTCGAAACACTGAACGCCGCTTGAACCGGCATTCGGGACAAAGCTTGGGCGGCGGCACGCCCATCTTTGCATAAAAACCAAAATCATCCGGCTCCAGCGTAAAGCCAGTTTTACAATTTGCGCAGTTTCTAGTTTCGGCTTCCATCGAGAACGCTTAAGCTATAAAACCGCATAAAGCATGCCTATATCTGAACCGTCCTTGCCCGCGTAATATTCCGCCACCGCATCGCGGAGAACCCACAAGCGGTACCTTTCTTTGCTCCACTTTGGATCGCCAAGCGAAAGATCAATCAAAGCGAGCGCGCGTTCCAATGCACTCTGCAAATATTCCTGTTTTCCTTCCAGCTGCGACACGCGCGCCCGCTCAAACTCCGAACCGATAAAGAGGAGCTGTTCGCGCTTACTGAAAGCGTACCAACGTTCTTTGCTCATATAAAATTTATCTTTATTCCACGTATCATGCTCCATGTCGCATGTCGCTAGATTAGCGGTTCGATATTCCGATCTTCCCCCGCCTCTTCTTTCTTGCCGGTGATAATTGCTTTTTCTTGAGCGCTGCGGATAATGGTGGATTCTTCTTCTTGGATGAGGCGCTTGGCCGCATCGGCGGAAATGGTGTATTTCTCGCGCGAGCGTTCGACAATCTTTTCCGTATAAGAAGCATGCGTCGGCGGCAAAATCTTCAAGGTTTCCGCGGAAAAAGGATCGGAAGTTTCGCCATCAACCGTCATTTTGATATAAAATTCCTGCATGCCCAGATTGATCATGTCTTTGACTTCGAAGATGGGAGCCATTTCCGGCTTCAGGTGCACGGCATCGTCGCCGCCGACGCGGAAAATAATGATGCTGCCGACGTTGCCTAAAACGGCGGCCTGCACGCGCGGGATCAACTGGGTCATGTATTGATGCGCAACCGTGAGACAAAGCCCGTATTTGCGCGCCTCGGACAAGATATTTTCGAAAGTCTCCGTAACCAGGTTATGGAACTCGTCGACATAGAGGTAAAAATCATGCCGATCTTTTTCCGGCAAAGAAGCCCTGGCCATCCCAGCCTGTTTTATTTTCGTAATGAACATCGAGCCCAAGAAGCTCGAATTTTCCTCGCCCAGCCTGCCCTTCGACAAATTAATGAAAACGATTTTTTTCTGCTGCATCAATTCTTCGAGCCTGATCTTATTCTCTTTCTGGCCGAAGATATTGCGCAAGAGTGGATCAGATAAAAATTGGCCGAGTTTGTTCACGAGCGGAATAATCGCATCCGTGTCGAATTTTTCCGACCAGTCGGCGAATTCAATCGCCCAGAAGCGCTTAACCATGTCATCCTCGATGTATTCCACTACCTTCTGGCGATAATTGCGATCGGTGAGCATTGAAATCATGCCGCGCATTGTGGCATGGGGATAATCCAAAAGGGCCAACACCGTAAACCGAAAGACGTGTTCCAGCCGCGGCGTCCAGTTCGCGCCGAATTGTTTTTCCATGACTTCGATGAGTCCTTGCGCTAGCTGGTGCTTGAAGGTCGGATCAACGTTCGCGAGTGGATTGAAGGAAACCGGATGGTTGATATCAGTTGGATTAATTACCACCACATCTTCAATCCGGTTTTCCGGAATAAAATCCAGCACCGCTTCAATTACATCGCCATGCGGATCCATCAAACAAATCCCGTGCCCGTAAGCAATATCCTGCCGGATCAAAAGTTCGAGCAATTTGGATTTGCCGACGCCGCTTTTGCCAACTATATAAAGATGACGACGGCGGTCCCAGCGCTTGATGCCGAAAATGAATTTTTTCTCTTCAAGGGCTGCCACATAATTGGTCCGGCCGATGAAGGAAACCTGCGCCGGATCAACTTGCCCGTAAATCGGCAGCTCCGGCGGCGGCGGCGCGTATCTAATTATTTGTACTTTTCCGGCGCGAGCCATGACTATAATACTAATATACAAATTGTACTAATGATACGAATAATACTAATCCCAATTTTTCACATTTGTATTATTAGTATCATTCTCGTGCATTCGTAGATTGGTATTTTATATCTGATTTTTACACCTTGCATTAATTGATGACTCCTACTTCCTTGAAAAACGCCTCATAATCGCTAAGAACCGATTTAGCTTCTTCGTAGGTTACCGCCTGTCCCGGTGTGTGCACAAGATTATTGCGCATGCGGTGGGCGCGCCAGAGCCGTTCGATACTTTTCAATTCTTCCGAACTGATCCGCTCCAGGCGGTCGGCCATGTGTTCGCCCTTCAAACCGATCTGTTTCAAGAGTCTGTCGGCCAAGGCATCGGCTTCGATGATTGCAATCCGGAATGAATCCGGCGCGCCTTCACGGACCTTGCGTTCAATCGCCTTCCATTGTCCTTCGAAGAAAGATTTGCGCAGGGTGACAATGGTCTCTTTTTTTCTGCCTTGTCCCATGGAAAGGTTTGGCCTGTATTTCAACCCCTTGCCCAAGGCGAATAAAAAACCGATGAAAAGTGCGATGTCAAGGAAAATGAAAATGCCGCGGATGGTCGAGTAGGCCGTGCTCCAGGCGCCAGATTTAAAGATAGAAAGCAGGTCCATATGATATCTCTACGAAATTACGAATTTTATTGAGTAGCTACGAAATACAAAAGAGTACGAATATACTAAATTTCGTATATTTGTAATAAATTCGTATTTCGTAGCCAGGTATTTAATATTTGCAGTTTGCATTTACTTGAAACGTTCGATTTCGCTCTCGTCGCCGTAAATGGCCACGCCTGCCGGCGCTCCGCCTTTCTTGCTTTCCACACGCTCAATATGTGGAGCTGTCAAAACCAAGAACGTGGGCGGATGATAAAGCGTCGCCAGGCACTGCGTGGTTAAAACGATGTGATGCGAAACAAAATTCCAATTGAAAGGATAAGAAGTGATTAACCTGCCCATCCAGGTCTCCGGCGGCATCTTGCGGCGGCGGAAGTTAAAAAGCAAACGCTGTTTGCGGTACTCATTCCTGATCTTGGGGAAAATATGCGGCCAATTCCAAATGCGGGTGCGCGTGCTTACGGCATAATTCTGCACAAAGGAATTAAGATCAAGCGCGGCGTATTGATTGAATGAGCCCACCAAACCGCGGCGCGGAAAGCTGTCATAAAAAAGCTCTTTGGGCGAAAAATAAATGAAGCGGATCAAGGTCTGAAACGGCAGCTTCGAAAGATTTTGTTCCACCGCTTCCAAAACGCTGGTTTCGCCGGGCGTGCGCACTGTAAAGCGCACCGGCTGCGGGGCCGCTTCTTTTCCTTTTACGCTTAAAGCCGGCAAGGGACCGCCCGGGAAATCCAGCAAACTTTTAGCGCTGCCGCCCCCGCTCCCCTTTCTGGGATCGGTTTCTTTGAGCTTGGCGATCAAATCATCCCATTCGTCGTTCCACTTCGACATGTGCTGGGGCGCAATCAGGAACTGAATGGCAACAATCTCTTCCTTTTTGAGCTTGCTCAACACCTCCAAAAAGTTTGAGATCGGATCGTACTGGCGCTCCTCATCCGGGGCTTCGAATTCGGTATAGATTTTGGTGGGATAGGCGTCATCGCGCGTCAGGATCATTTCCGTGCCCCAGGTATCATAGCCCTGCCGGTACATCTCCTGCACGTTCTGCGGAAAACGATTCACATAATCTTCGGTTACTTCGACCAGCTCAATATCCTGGTAGTTGCTGAAAATGGCTGACTCAACCAGTCCGCGCTGTTTGTAATAGCAGCGGATAAAAAACTTTACCTCGCCGCCGAAACTCACCATCTCAAGCGAGGCCCAGCGCGTAATCTCGCCGTCCCACCATTTTTCGCGGAAATCGCTCGGGTAATTGCCGAGCTGGTGAATGGACATCAAAGCCTGCTCCATGCCGCGGGGGCTCTTGCGGATTTCGCGCGGAATCCGCATTTCCAGCATAACCATGCGCATTTCGTCGGAGTGTTCATAAACTTCGTTCCGCCAAAAGAGCCAAGTGGATTTAAAGAGCGGCAGCAAAATCAAAAACAGCCAAAGCCACCAGCTCAAGCTTAAAAATTCAAGGATGATCCGGAGAGCCTGATCCATGCCTAAATTATACTACGAAAAATCATGCTACGAAATACGAAAGAGTACGAATATACAAATTTCGTATATTCGCCTGCCTGCCGGTAGGCAGGGTAGGCAGGTAAAAAATTTGCCCGCCTCGACTCGCGCGTCGACGCGAGGCCGGGTATTTCGTAGCCAAATTAAGATTCACGCACCTGGTAGCTGCCGTTCGGCAGGCGCTCAAAATAACTCTTGTTCTGCAGGTTAACAAGGATCGTATTGGGCTTGAAGAAACGCTCCCGTTGGATTGCCGAAATTACTTCGCGCGGGCGTAGCGGCCCGTGCTTCTTTAAAACCTTGGCAATAATTTCACGCGCCGTACCGGGTTCATAACCGTGTTCGGCCAAAGCGTAAATGCCGCGGCCGACAAGCACGAAACGATCATCCTTAATCAGTTCGTTATGCACCGTCGGCGCCGAAGCTTGGCGAGCTTCAAAACCGGTTTCATTAATCGTCTTTGTAATCACGCGGAAATGCATCGGGTCATTCTTTTTCTTTAAGATCAAATAGGCGCGATCACGGATGGTGCGGGGTTTGATTTCCGGCCATTCCGTAAGTCCTTTATCGCCAAACGGATTCTGATGGATTTTCTTTGAAAGCCGCAAAAAGTTCAAAGCATGATCAGCCGAGATATTCTTCCGTTTCAAAAATCCGCGCAATTCTTCCTCATATTTGCCGCTCAAAACATGTTCCTTCTTTGTCTTCAAAAACTGGGCCCACTGCGTAATAAAGTTCCCCGCGGATTTTTCCGCATTCTTATCCAGATAATAAAACGACCAATAGTCGCGGTCGTCGTTATGCTCGAAAAAGGCCTTAGCCGCTTCGATCAAAAGGCGCAAATGATTTTCCGTAAGCCCTTCATAGGATTTCTGGAGCTCGCCCAAGAGCGCTTCTTTGCGCAAGACACCGCCGGCATCCTTAAGGACTTTTTTGCCCTTCTCCAAAATCTCTAGGCACTGGCTGTTCTCGCCGATCTTGCGCTTCAACTCGGCCAAAGCCGAAACCTCAATTTGGCGGACACGCTCGCGGGTCACATTATAACGACCGCCTAAAGCGGCCAAGGTTTGGGGGTTGCCGGATTTATCAAGGCCAAAACGGCCCATAATCACCTCCCTTTCTCGAGGGGTTAAGCCTTCCCAAAGTGAATTGAATAATTTAGAGATCGAAACCATGAACCTAGAGCCAGCCTTTAAAGCCTTGACTTATTGCTTATTATAAATGATGAATCAAAATTGGTCAAGGGCGGCAAGCTGTGGGTAACTTGACACCTGATTAGGCCCCTTTTGCTTGGCCAGTTTAGCTGGCTTAGCTGGCCTTGGCGCTCCAGCGCTGCCAGGCGTAAAGGAGGGGGCTCGCGACAAAAATTGAGGAATAAATACCCGTCGTCACGCCCACGAGCAAGGTCAGGACAAAAAATCGCAAATTCAGAGGTCCTACGACGTAAAGCGCAAACAGCACGAAAATCAAGGTCAGCGAAGTATTGATCGACCGGCTCAAAGTCTGATTCACGCTCGTGTTCACAACCGCGCCGAAATCCGACTTGCCGCGATCGAGCAGTAAATTCTCACGGATGCGGTCAAATACTACGATCGTGTCATGGACGGAAAAGCCCATGATGACCAAAAGCGCAACGACGAAATTGCCGTCGATCTCCACTCCCGAAAATTTACCTAGGATCGCCAAAAGCCCCGCAGGAATGACCACGTCGTGTCCCAGCGTGATCAAGGTGATCCAGCCGTACTTCCACGAACTCACGGGCCGGAAAACTTTCCGGAACGCGAAGGCGATGTAGAGCGAGATGCCAATCAAAACGAGCACAATCGCGATCAGAGATTTCTTTCGCAGTTCCTCGCCTACCGAAGGCCCGATGGACTGGAAGCTTTTTTCTTCAAGCGAGGGAAATTTTTGCTCCAGGGCCTTCAACACCGCTTGATGCTCCTCTTCGTTCAAGGATTTTACGCGCACGAGGAATTGGTCGTTTTGCGCATCGTAATTTACGCGCGCATCCAACAGCTTCAAATCATTCACCAATGCTTCTTGCACTAAACTAGCCCCGGGACGCTCGTCCTTAATGGAAAAGGTCATGAGCGTGCCGCCGCTGAAATCTATCCCTTGCCGCAAACGAAAAACTCCGATCGCGGCCAAAGCGGCGATCACGGCGATCGCCGAAATGGTCAGGAAAATTTTACGGTTTTCGATAATGCGTAACATATTAAGCAGATTTTGGTTTGTCCTTTAAAAATACGCGGAGGAAGAGGCGGGTAGTGGTAATCGCGCTGAACATGCTCACGACTACGCCGATTAAAAGCGTTAAGGCAAATCCCTTGACGAAACTCGAAGTAAAGAAATAAAGGATAATTGCCGTAATAATCGTACTCGTATTCGAATCGCGAATCGAGAGCCAGGCCCGCCGGAAGCCCTCCTCGATCGCGGCTGCCTTGGACAAGCCGCGGGCAAGTTCTTCTTTGATGCGTTCGAAAATAAGAATATTGGCATCCACGGCCATGCCGATCGTCATGATGAAACCGGCCAAGCCAGCCAAAGTCAAGGTGATGGGAACGAGTTTAAAGATAGCGAGCGTAAGCGCGATATAGATAAGAAGCGCGAGCGAGGCGAAAATGCCCAAACCGCCGTAATAGAGAAGCATAAAAACGATTACGAGCAAAGTGCCCGCAATCCCCGCAACAATCGCCTTGATCAAAGAATTGGCGCCAAGACTCGGGCTTACGGTCAGCTGGTCAGTTAAGGTGATAGGAGCGGGCAGGGCGCCGGCATTGAAACGCTCCACAATTTCTTTGGCGCGCTGCAGCGAAAATTGTCCGGTGATGCGAGCTTTGCCGCCCGGGATCCTGTCTTGGACTCGCGGGCAGCTGTCGGTAATGTTGTCCGGGATGATCGGTTCATTATCGATAAAAAGACAAAGCGGTTTGCCGACATTCTTGCCCGTCAGGTCTTCAAAAATTTTAGCGCCTTCATCGTTAAGCTCGAAATTAATTTCCGGAGCCTGCGTGGTTTGATCAAAGGCCAAGCTGGCGGATTTCACATAACGTCCGGTTAAGGCCGTGGGCGCAAACGCTGTGCTCGAACCGTTCTGGATGACCTCCACGAAGGCAAGGCTCGGCGTGGCGCCGATCTGCTTGATCGCTTCCTTCACGTCTTTAATCCCGGCGAGTTCCACCACTAATTGCGATTGGCCCGCGGTCTCGGCAATGAAGACCTGCGGTTCGGCCACGCCGAAAAGATTGACGCGGCGCTCGATCACATCCCGCAAACCGGCGAGTACAGAGTCGCGGTCTTCAGAACGGATGTTCGAAAGGTCAACGTTGTAAACCAAGTGACTGCCGCCCACGAGATCCAAACCCAAACGCCAGGGCCGGTTTTCCGCCCCCCAGCCCCGCGGATAAACAAAATAACCTGCCGCCAAAGCAAGGATTACGATTATAGCCAAAACCAGTCCCGGATTACGCCGCATAATCTCAAAGATTCTAAGAAAATTTGCGGGAAAAGTCAAAAAGTCCGTAATGGTTCAATGGCTTGAAATCACCACATCCCTGATTCAAGTATGGAGGCAGTTCGTTTGGTTCGGTCAGGATGGTTGACGAGAAAGGTCGCACGACACATGGGATTCACGCAAGGCGCAATCGTGAAGTGGGTCAAGCGGGCGCCGAGCAAAAGAAAATTCATCCCGCGCAAAAGAGAATTGCAAGGAGTGTCTTCTTTTTGGGTTGCCGAGCGAAGCGAGGCGGCTATCTCAAACTTGCAATTTCCTCAATGGTGCCCTTTGTTTGAAAATGCGCGAACCTTCTTTGAACGAAACTGACGCTCCG
>CAYIAX010000002.1:0-81989 GCA_964361595.1 uncultured Candidatus Saccharibacteria bacterium
ATTTTCATCGGTTACCAAAGCAAGGGTTCGCTGGGCCGTATGGTTTTGGAGGGCGCGCCTGAAGTGAAAATCTTCGGCGAGCGCGTGCCCGTTCGCTGCGAAGCAAGAGCGTTAAGCGCTTATTCCGCGCACGCCGACCAGCCTAAACTTTTGGCGTGGCTCTCGCCCATGCGCCGGACGCTTAAGAAGCTCTTTGTCGTCCAAGGCGAACCCGAAGTCAGCGCCGCCTTGGCGCAGAAAGCCAGGGACGAGCTTGCGATTCCAGCCGAAGTTCCGGGAGGGGGCAGCGAGGCTGTGTTATAATCATCGTGTGCCCAAGTCCGAAGAGAATTTGGAACCTAAATACAAAATAGCCATTTCCGGCGCGGCCGAAACGGCGCATTGCTCGCCGGATGCACTGCCCAAAACCGAAGCCTTGGGTCGTTACATCGCCGAGCGCGGGCTTGTGCTTGTAACCGGCGCCACGACCGGCGCGCCTTACTGGGCGGCCAAAGGAGCGAAACTCGCCCACGGCATCGTCATCGGCATTTCCCCCGCGGCAACCAAAGCCGAGCACGTGAACGTTTATCATCTGCCGCTCGATTATCATGATCTCATAATTTACACCGGTTTTGGTTATGCCGGCCGGAATTTGCTGTTTACGCGTTCGGCGGACGCGGTTATCACCGTTTGCGGGCGCATGGGAACCTTAAACGAGTTCACGGACGCTTTTGAAGACATGAAGCCGCAAGGAGTTTTGACCGGCACGGGTGGAACAACCGATCTCTTGGATGAAATAATTAATGACGCGCACCGCGGTCCTGGCAAAATTGTCTTCGAAAACGACCCAAAGCGTTTGCTCGATAAACTGGTAGACTTGCTTATGACCGAGGACAAAAAACCAGCTTATAACAAAGGTCGTTAGAATAAAAAAATCATGGCAACCGCAAAAGCACCGAAACCGATTGGCGAAGTCACACATTTTTACGGACACTTGGGCGTGGCGATCGTGAAATTCAAGCAGACAGTTCCGGTTGGCGCGGCAGTCCGCTTCCGCGGCGCAACCACCGATTTCGCAGAGAAGATCGCCTCCATAGAGTTCGATCACAAGCCGATCGGCGAGGCCAAAAAAGGCCAGGAAGTCGGCATTAAAGTATCGGGCAAGGTGCGCGAGGGCGACGAAGTGTTTGCCGCGTAATGCTTTGGCCTGGAACCCATCTTAAAAATATCTCCGTCCGCGATATGAGCCAATTTAGGCAAGGCCAAGGAGCGACGACGAAGGCGTACTCCATGTACTCCAAGGAGGAGCCGACGCAGGTATTGCATAAATTGGCCATATCCCTAAGGGGTTGCGGTGATTTTCTCCTCCCGCTTCGTTACCGTCTCGTTGGAGTAGCTCAAGGCTACACCTTTCTCGTCGTGCCTCGCGGATACGATAAAATCGCTCGCAACGCGGGCTGGAAATATTTTTAAGATGGGTTCTAAGTGGGAAGGCGCGGGGCTTTTGGCTGCTACCACCATCGGTGCCGGTATTTTTACGCTGCCTTATATGACCGTGCGCGCGGGCTGGGGGACAGCCTTTTTTTATTTGGTCATCCTTTCCGCGCTTTTAATTTACGCCCACGGTTTATACGCAAGGACCTTGAACATATCCGGACAAACTACGCTCACTGGCGCGGCAGGCAAGTATCTGGGGCCCATGGGCGCGGCTTTGGGCGTGCTCGCTGTCGTGGGCGGACTTTTACTCACGCTCCTTGTTTACATAATTCTTGCCACGCGGTTCATCTCCGTGCTTTTGCCGGCTATAAATCCCGCGTTTATCGCCATTGGTTTCTGGTTTTTAGGATCTTTGCCGATATTTTTAAACACGCGGCGCTTGAGCTGGCTCGAAACTTTGGGCGTGGCGGCGATGGCCTTGATTATCGTGATTATCGCCGTAGGCGCGAACGATCTCTCGCTTATCTTCAAAAGTCCGGCCGCGACGGGAGAAATATTCTTGCCTTTCGGCCATCTGCTTTTCGCCCTGGCCGCCTGGACAGCGGTGCCGCCGATCTTGGAACTTGAGAAAAAAAATCGGCAGGCGAGCATAGCTTGGGGAACTGTAATTTCCGCAATCCTATACGCGATTTTTATTTTGGCAATCGTAGGATCCGCTTCCTTGATTACCCCCGATACGCTCTCTGGGCTTACGGCCTGGCCGGGGTGGAAAGTAATTCTGCTTATCATCTTCGGACTTTTCGCGATCTGGACCTCCTATGTTCCCATCGGGCGCGAAGCCATGGGCGAGCTTCATAAGAATTTGCCCGTTACGCAAAGATTTTCCGGAGTTCTCGTAATCGGCTTGCCGATCATATTCTTCCTTTTGGGCGCTACGAATGTAGTCGCCATCGTCGGTTTGGCCGGTGGAATTTTCGTGGCGCTTCAATATATTTTAATCGCCTGGGTCGGCCGGAAAGCCGCGGGACCGAGTTTATATACCTGGCTCATTGTTCCAGCCTTCCTCTTGGGAATGGTTTACGAAATTTATAATTTCGTTATACACTAATCCGGCAAAGCGCCCATAGTTCAATGGATAGAATGCATCCCTCCGAAGGATGAGATCGAGGTTCGATTCCCCGTGGGCGCACAAGGTTCCCGCCCATCTTGTCGGGATGGGCGAGGCTCGCCCGCCTAAGGCGGGCGGCGACTCCAGCCGAGGGCACCGATAAAAACATGGGAACGAAATCTTTAAATAGAAACCTGCACAAGGCAAATGCCGCTAAGAATGACGAGTTTTATACCCAGCTCGTTGATATTGAAAAAGAGTTAAAGCACTATAAAGAACAATTTCAGGGCAAGGTTGTTTACTGCAATTGCGATGATCCCTTCGAGAGTAATTTTTTTAAATATTTCGCTGCTAATTTTAACGCACTAAAGCTAAAGAAACTTATTACCACAAGCTATGTTAAATCGCCGATTGTCGGCGGGCAGTTACCGCTATTTGAGGTAGAAGGGCTGAAGCCGTCGGGCAAAGAGCCGTTCAAAATCGAAATCAAAGAAGTGCCGGACACTGATAGTGATGGCGCGATAGACCTTGATGATGTTAAATATTTGCTCAAGCATGACAAAAACACCGCAACACCTCTGCACGGCAACGGCGATTTCCGGAGCGACGAGTGCATCGAACTGTTCAAACAGGCCGATGTAGTCGTGACCAATCCGCCATTTTCTTTGTTTCGTGAGTATGTTGCGCAGTTGATGGAGTATAATAAGAAATTTTTGATAATTGGCAATGTTAATGCAATTACCTATAAAGAATTCTTTAAGCTAATAAAAGATAATAAGGTGTGGCTTGGGGCAAGTATTCACAGTGGCGACCGTGAGTTTCGTGTACCTGATAATTATCCATTAGAAGCTGCGGGTTATAGAGTTGATGAGAACGGAAACAAATATATCCGTGTCAAAGGGGTACGTTGGTTCACAAATTTGGATTACAAAGAGCGCCATGAGAAGTTGGTGCTTTATAAGAAATATTTGCCAGAAGAATATCCGAAATATGACAATTACGATGCCATAAATGTGGATAAAACTTCCGACATCCCTGGTGATTATGGCGAGTCTATGGGTGTACCGATTACTTTTTTGGATAAATACAATCCTGAGCAATTTGAAATTTTGGGGCTTACATCAGGACGAGATGAGTTTGAAGCTATTCCTACCAAACGGTATGTAAATCCAAAACAAATAAACCCCGATGGTTCAGAAATAAATGGGAGCAAAGCAAATACGCGTGCGACATTGCTTTCAAGAAAAAAACCAAGCGGCATCTATTATACTGCTGAAAATACAAATGGATATTTATCTATTTTGTATGCAAGAATAATAATTAAGAAAAAATAATATGAAAATCGAATTACATAAAATTCCAATTCGTAAAGTGGTAGCTAGCTACAAAGATAGCGCCGAGGAAGGCGTAGTGGCTTATGATGGCAAACTGGATATTCGCCCAAAATATCAACGTGAGTTTGTATACAAGGAAAAACAGCGCGATGCCGTGATAGAAACAATCAAAAATAGCTTTCCGCTTAATGTGATGTATTGGATGATTAGAGAGGATGGTGGCTACGAAGTGCTGGACGGCCAACAGCGCACTATCAGCGTCGGGCAATATGTTAATGGCGATTTTTCGTTGAACGACCGCTTTTTTCACAATCTAACAAAAGAGGAGCAGGATAAAATTTTAGATTATGAACTAATGATTTATTTCTGCGAAGGCACGGACAAAGAACGGCTGGATTGGTTCAGAATCATCAACATAGCCGGAGAAAAATTAACTGACCAAGAAATTCGCAACGCGGTTTATACCGGGCCGTGGCTCTCCGACGCAAAACTAAAATTTAGTAAATCAAATTGTGCGGCGTATCTGTTGGCAAACGATGGCGGGCAATTAGTTAGTGGTTCGCCAATCCGGCAGGAGTATTTAGAAACAGCGCTTTCGTGGATAAATGACGGCAAAATAGAGGATTACATGGCCAAGCATCAGCATAATAAAAATGCTGACGAGTTATGGCAATACTTTCAGGATGTTATCGCATGGGTAAGAAAAACATTTACGAATTATCGCAAAGAAATGAATAGTGTGCAGTGGGGTGAATTGTACAATCAACTTAAGGATAAAAAACTGAACGCCGCCAAGTTGGAGGTCGAGATCAAAGAGTTGATGCAGGACGAAGATGTTACGAAGAAGTCCGGCATTTATCCATATGTTTTGACGAGGCAAGAAAAATACCTTTCTATTCGTGCCTTTACTGACAAAATGAAGCGTGAAGCGTATGAAAAACAGAGCGGTATTTGTCCATTTTGCAAAAAGCAGAAAAAAGAGAAAAAACAATGGGATATTTCAGAGATGGAAGCTGATCACATAACGCCGTGGCACGAAGGCGGAAAAACAATCGCAGAGAATTGCCAAATGCTATGTAAGGAACACAATCGAACTAAATCTGGAATATAAATAATGTATGAACAAAAAGATTATTTTAATCACATATGAAGCGAACAAGTTTTGTTAAGAAAATTTTTGAGACAGCAAGCTGATTGAAATGAAAAAAATACTCCATTGGTTAAGAAATCTGTTAAAAAGTAAAAGGGTTTCTGATATTGACAAGGATTTTCTCCGGCCAATTCTGTTTCTGTTTCCAAATGTACTTAAAGAAAACATCTCAACAGATGCTGATATTACTGATTGGGAGAAAGATTACTTAGTAAAGAATAAGAATGTTCAAAAATACATTTACGACGCATGCGAGGCACTTCAGATTGTCGGCATTTCTTATGCAAAATACAAAAAGGAATTGAGGCGTTATTCAGATGATGAATTAAATAAAAAGATAGGAAAAGTAGTCGGTAGAAATTTTGAAATAGAAGCGCGTTTAGCTTTGCGACGAGTATTAGAGTTATTTATTGAAAGTTGGCACTTTAAAGAAGTTAAAACCGATAAAGAAAAAGTGCTCCGATATTTTTTCTTGGTAAAAAATCTTAAAGCTTTTCACTCTCGCAAGGGCAATACTGAAAAGTTTTGTGATTTAAACCTTGAATTTGATACAAAAGCAATTTCCGAGATTAGAGCCGAACTAGACGGTATCAATACTCAAAATCCGTTTTACCTCGCCAATGGTAAAAACTACAAGAAGGATAATGAAGTTAAGGATTTGGTAAAGTCATTTTTCAAACTTTTTGAGGAGGCGTTACCGAAAATGGCAGAAGGACCTAGAGCAGTAGTTGGTGAATCGTATCAAATATATGCTGAAACCAGCGAGGTTATACATGGTTATTCCGGCGGCCCTAATTTCAATTTACGAAATTATCACCGAGAAATCTGGGCTATTTACGCTAGAGCGGCGGTTCTTGCGTCAAATATTTTGAAGCATCTTATCGTGATTGGTGATGGCACTATCAGTAATCACGATATTCGAGAGGCAATCAGTGGTCTCAAAACAGATAGCTTGCCGCGAAACTTATTGCTCGCTGTCGGAGACAGAGTTGTGGTGTTAAATCAAATCAGGGCCGAAATTGTTGAGATCTCCGCATCAAAATATGGATGTAAAAAGTATAAAGTAAAATACGATGACAAACAAAATGGTTGGAGTTGGTCTTTTGAACGAGAGTGGTTTTTACTGAAAGAGTTGTCGAAAGTTGTATAATAATGCCCCGCCAAAAAATTTGCGAAGCCCAAGCGAGGGCGCGGCGGAAGGGGGTCGTTCAGATTCTGATGAGTCTTCAGGCTCGAAGAGGTATGGGGGGAATTCCGCCGCATCCGAGCGTTCCGCCGGAGCGACCCGTGGTGAGCGAAGCCGAACCAAACGGCGGTCAGTTCCGTTAAAAAAATGTTCGAGCAAAGTGTATAATTCTACACATGAACAAACTTGAAATCCTCCGCGAACTCGAAGCCGAAATGGCGGAGGATAAATCTTTGCCGTTGAATTCGAATTTGGTTTTCGGCGAAGGGAATCCGGACTGCGAAGTGCTTTTCATCGGCGAAGCGCCTGGCTATAACGAAGACGTAGAGAGGCGTCCCTTTGTGGGGCGCGGCGGCCAGCTTTTGCGCGAATGCATCCGGAGCATCGGCTCAAGGGAAGAAGACGTTTATATCACGAATATTGTGAAGCGCCGTCCGCCGGAGAACCGCGACCCCCTGCCGGAAGAAATCGAGGCCTATAAGCCTTATCTGACCCGCCAAATCGAGATCATTGATCCCAAAGTAATCGTGCCTTTAGGCAGGTTTTCCATGAATTATTTTCTCCCTGAAGCCAAGATTTCCCGCGACCAAGGCAAGGCTTTTCGGGTGGGCAAGCGGATCGTGTTTCCCATGTTTCATCCGGCGGCGGCCCTGCGCGGGACGGAGGTGATGAACATTTTTCGGGCGGGGTTCAAGAAACTGCCGGAGGTTGTGGCGCGCTGGGGTAAGGATGGAGAGGCGGGCTTGCCGGCGCCCATGCCGGCTAAAGTGAAGGGCACTCAACCTAAGCTCTTCTAACTACCACGAATGCTCCGAATTGGTGATTCGAATAATCAGACGCAGACCTACGCGGACTAGACGCAGACAATCGCGGACAATCAGACGCAGATAAACGCGGATAATCAGATGCGGATGAACGCGGATGGGACGCGGATAAACGCAGATTATAAGGCGGATAAACGCGGATACCGAGTATTGCTGTATAATGAAAGAATGAGTCCCGTTAGAAGCAGATCGCGATCCCTGAAAACACCGGAAAAGCTTGGTTTGTTTGTTAAATTCTACGAAAAGAGCCAGATTTTTTTGGGTCTAATTAGCCGATTGCGGCTTCTAACGGGATGAGCTTTTCCTTGGTTTATCTTTTTGGCCGCGCGTTTTTCCGCGTAACGGATTTTTTCCATCACTGGTATATTGACGCTTCACGGCGGGCGTGGCATTACTTTTTGGAATTTTTGGCGTATCTCGACCGCGCGTTTGCGGTTAAAATCACGTTGCGCCACTTCGGCGAGCCGCTTTACGGCGATTATTCTTTTGTCGGCAGGATTCTAGGCATTATTTTTCGCAGCGCGCGGGTCTTCATTGGCGGAGTTGTTTATCTCATTGTCATGGTTATTTTTCTCGCGATCTGCCTAGTTTGGCTCGCCGTCCCCGTTTCAATAATTTCCTATGCCTGGTACTTCTGAACAAGAACTCTATTTCGACGACCCGCGTTTGCGGATGACGCTTATGGGCCGCCTATTCGTGCGGATCGCAAGCTACGTTTTCTATCTTTTCTTAATTGTGCTCTCTGTAACTTTACTGCTCGCGGATCTCAAGGTTTTGTTTTCGGTGGGCCTCTTAACCGCTTTGTTTCTCGTCGACCGTTTACTGCATCACGGGCAGGGCGACCGTCCGCTTTGGGAAATACCGGAATCAGGCCGGATTAATTTAGACTCGTATCTTACGGCCAAGGCATTTTCGGCGCTTGAGCGCGCGTTCGACCGGAGCGGGATAAAAAAGATCGATCCCATGGTCGAGCTTCTCCGTGAAGTCATGAATGAAAAAATCGGCAAGGAGATGCTCGCGCGGCTGGAGATCGACCCTTTGGAATTTTCCGCAAAGCTAACTGATTTTGCGAAGGAAGCAAAAGGAGAAAATACAAAAGAAGAAAGGCGCGCCATTTGCGAGGTGGTTGTAAGGGAAGCCTGTTTGCGGGCTCTAAAACGCGGACACTCGTTTATCGGCATTCCGGACCTTATCGCTGCGCTTGCGGCCTCAAGCCAGCCCCAGGTTATGCGTTTGTGGGCGGTTTTCTCGGTCTCGGCAGTGGATGCCGAACACGCGCTTTTAATGGGAGAGTTGCGTGAGCCGGAAATTAGAATGAAAAAACTTCGCCACCGCGTGGTAAATCGCGCCTGGACAAGCAGGCCAACCCCAACTCTAGACAAGGTTAGCCAAGATTTTACGGACCTCGCGCGGAGCGGCGACGGGAGTTTGCTTGTGGGACACGGCGAAGAGTATAAAAGGCTCACCGAAGTTTTGGCGCGAACCGAAAATCCAAATGCGCTCCTTGTGGGCGAAGCAGGGAGCGGCAAAGAAACCATGGTGAAGCACCTGGCCTACGAGATTACGCGCGATAACGTGCCGCCGGCGCTTTTCGACAAACGCCTGGTCGCGATCTATTTAGGCCAACTCGTGGCCGGAGCTGCGCCCGAAGAATTGCACAAAAGACTGCAAACGATAGTCGCAGAAATTATGAAGGCGGGTAATATCATCATTTTCATTCCCGATATGCATGAATTGGTGCACACCTCGGGCACAGCATATCTCTCGGCCGCCGACGCCTTGATGCCCGTTATTTCGCATCATGCTTTTCCGATTATCGGTTCCACCTACCCGCGCGAATACAAAGAAAATATCGAATCCCGCAGCGATCTGCGCTCCATTTTCGAAGTGATCCGCGTCGAGGAGATAAACGAAGAAGAAGCCGCGAATGTTCTGATCCCGATGAATTTCGTCTTTGAGCGCAAACACGGGCTTAAGTCCAGCATGAGCGCGATCAAAGCCGCCGTAGGAGTATCAAAGAAGCATATAAAAGACGCGCCCTTGCCGGGCAGCGCCATTAATCTTTTGGAGGAAGCATTCGGCCGGGCGGCGGCGGAAAACCGCAAAGCCGTGGGCGAAGCGGAAGTATTGAAGGTGGCGGAAGAGAAAACAAACATTCCGCTTCATGAGGCCAAGGGGGAGGAAGCTGAACGCCTTCTTAACTTCGAAGCCCTGGTGCATGAGAAATTCATTGACCAGGAACCGGCCGTTACGGCCGTGGCCACCGCCCTTCGGGAATACCGAAGCGGCCTGGGGCGCAAAGGCGGGCCGATCGCAAGCTTTCTTTTTGTCGGCCCCACGGGCGTAGGTAAGACCGAGCTTGCAAAGAACGTGGCCAGATTACAATTCGGCTCGGAAGACGCGATGGCGAGAATAGACATGAGCGAATACGCCGAAGGAGACGGACTTGCGCGCATGCTTGGCAGCGCGGACGGAAAAACCGGCGGCGTTTTCCTGGATGCCGTGCGGAGGCGGCCCTACAGCGTGATTCTTTTGGATGAATTTGAAAAATCCCACCGGGAGATCCGCAATCTTTTCCTCCAAATTTTTGACGAAGGCCGCGTAACGGATGCCGCGGGCCGGCAGGTGGATTTCAAAAACACGGTTATCATCGCCACTTCGAATGCGCACACGGAGATCGTGAGCGAGGCCTTAAGCCAGGGGGAATCGGTCGAAGCCATTTCGGAGTACCTGAAGCGGAAGCTCGTGGATGTTTTCCCGCCGGAGTTGCTGAACCGGTTCTCGAAAATCGTGGTCTTCCGCGAGCTCAAAATGGAAGAAATTGTTACAATTGCAGAGCTTCAGCTTAAATCCTTGGCTGAACAGCTTAAGGAGCAAAATATAGATTTTGTTTTCGAGCCGGAGGCGGTGGCGGAGCTCGCGAAACTTGGCTATGAGCCGATGTACGGCGCGCGCCCGTTGCGGAATGCAGTCGAGGAGAAAATACGGTCGCCCTTGGCTGAAAAAATATTGCGCAAGGAATTTACGGCTGGAGATAAAATAAAATTAGTGTTCGCGGAAACCTTTAAGTTCATAAAACAATGAAAATAATTTTCGATATTTCGGTTGGCAAAATTGTAAAATATTTGGTCTTTGCCGATCTCGTTTTTTGGGCTGGCTGGGGCTTGATCTCGCCGATCTTCTCGATCTTTATCATCGAGAGAGTCGCCGGGGCGACGGTCGGCACGGTTGGCGTGGCCGCCGCCATTTATTGGATTTTGAAATCGCTTTTACAGATCCCCATCTCCCGCTATTTAGATCGCACTCCCGGAGAGCGGGATGACTTTTACGCCTTGGCTGCTGGTCTGCTCGTGGCGGGATTTACGGCCTTTTCGTTTTTGATCGTGCGGGAAATTTGGCAACTTTATCTTACGCAAATAATCCAGGCTTTCGCTTTTAGCCTGTATTTCCCTTCGTGGATGGCTATTTTTTCCCGCCACTTGGATCGCGACAAGGTTTCCTTCGACTGGTCGCTCGACAGCACGCTTGTGGGGATAGCGATGGGTACCGCGGGGCTCGTCGGCGGCCTCATCGCAAAATATCTCGGTTTTCAGATGGTTTTTCTTCTGACCGGACTCCTCGCGATTGTAAGCGTGCTTATCCTCCTTACGATTCCCGAAGTGGTGTTGCCGCATAGGCGCGGGCCCGTTCCTCCGCCCGTAAGCCACCCTGGCGGCATCGGCAAGTAAATATGCCCATTTCCAATCAAAAAATCGCCCAGGTGCTTTACGAAATTGGGGAATATTTGGACATGCAAAAGGTGTCCTTTAAGCCGCGCGCTTATGAAAAGGCCGCTCAAGCGGTTGAAGGACTCGCCGGAAGCGTGGAGGAAATTTACCGCGAGGGCGGCATCAAGGCTTTAAAAGACATTCCGGGCGTCGGCGAATCAATTGCGGAGAAAATTGAGGAACTCATTAAGACCGGCAAAGTGAAATATTATGAAGGACTTAAGAAAAAAACACCGGTAAACCTCGGGGAACTCCGCGGCATTGAAGGCCTGGGGCCAAAATCAATTCAAAAGCTATATGAGGAGTTAGGCATTCGCAGTTTGGCGGATCTGGAGCGAGCGGCGCAAAGAGGAAAGATTGCCGGGCTCTCCGGTTTCGGCA
Organism: uncultured Candidatus Saccharibacteria bacterium; assembly: GCA_964361595.1. GTDB lineage: Bacteria > Patescibacteriota > Minisyncoccia > UBA6257 > 2-01-FULL-56-20 > CAYIAX01. Next base: position 11,167 of record CAYIAX010000002.1, read on the forward strand.
AAAAAACGGAAGCAAATATTTTGAAGGGCATCGAATTTCTCAAGGGCTCGAGCGGGCGCGCAATTTTGGGTTTTGCCATGCCGCAGATAAATTCAATTGAGGAACAGCTTAAAAAGTTAAAGGAGGTGGAGAAACTTACGGTTGCGGGCTCCGCGCGCAGAAAAAAAGAAACAATCGGAGATATTGATATCCTCGTCGTTTCAACTAAACCGGAACCGATCATGGATTACTTTACAAGCATGGCTCAAGTTGTGCGCGTTTACGCGAAGGGCAGAACCAAGTCCTCGGTGCGGACGCGGATGGGATTGGATGTGGACTTGCGCATAGTGCCCAAGGAATCTTATGGCGCCGCCTTGAATTACTTCACGGGTTCTAAGGATCACAACGTCGCTCTGCGGCAGGTCGCTATTAAAAAGGGATATAAGCTCAACGAATACGGCTTGTTCAAAGTCGGCCGCGGCAAAGAAAAAATGGTTGCGGGCGCGACCGAGGAAGAGGTTTACGCCGCTTTGGGCCTCGACTACATAGAACCGGAACTGCGCGAGCATACCGGCGAAATCGAACTGGCGGCAAAGCACGCGCTGCCGAAGCTTATCGGTTACGGCGAAATTTTAGGGGACCTACAGGTGCAGACCGACTGGACGGACGGTTCGGCTTCGATCGAAAAAATGGTGGAGGAAGCGCGGCGGCGGAAACTCCAATATATTGCGATTACAGATCACACGAAGCGGCTTGCGATGACCGGCGGCCTCGATGAAAAGCGTATTTTAAAGCAAATGGCGGAGATAGACCATCTCAATAAAAAATTAGGCGGGAGTTTTAAGATCCTCAAGGGAACCGAATGCGACATCTTAAAAGACGGCACGCTTGATTTGCCGGATGAAGTTTTGGCAAAGCTCGATTTTGTGGGCGCTTCCGTCCACTCTTTCTTCCACTTGCCGCGGGCGGAACAGACCGAGCGGGTAAAACGCGCAATGCGAAATCCCCATGTGGACATGATTTTCCATCCTACTGGCAGAATCTTGAAGCGGCGCGAGGCTTGCGATCTTGATTTGGATGAGGTTGTCAAGGCCGCGAAGGCGACGAAAACACTGCTCGAAATTGATGCTTACCCGGACCGCTCGGACCTCAAAGATGAATATATAAGGAAAGCGGTCGAGGCCGGCGTGAAATTAGCCGTTGATTCCGACGCGCACGCTCCGTCCCATTATGAGTTCATTGATTATGGCGTGGCCCAAGCCAGGCGGGGCTGGGCGAAGCGTAAAGATATCGTGAATAGTTGGCCAGTCGAGAAAATGTTAGCTATGCTTAAGTGATGAATCCCGTTATAAAATCAAAAGAAATTACGCATCGTGCAGTAATATTTAAATATCGCCTAAATCGTTTGCAGTCGGGCAAGCGCCAGTTTGGTTTTCTGACGGGATGAATCCGAGCGAAAAACCAGAAAGAAGAACCCGGCGGGAGATCTCCGCCGGTATTATTGTTTTCCGGCGCACGCGCGACGGGCTGAAGTTCCTGCTTTTGTATCACGGGCATAATTACTGGAATTTCCCCAAGGGAAAAATCGAAAGCGAGGAGCGCAGCTTGGCCGCGGCTTTCCGGGAAACGCGCGAGGAGACGGGGCTAACGGCCCGCGATCTGCGTTTGCTCCCGGGTTTTCGCGTGAATGAGCGGTTTACTTTCAGGCGCGGGAACCAGAGTGTATTTAAAATCGTCATCTTCTTTTTAGCCGAGACCCGCAATCCGCGCATCCAGGTCTCCGCGGAGCATAACGGTTATGCCTGGTACCTCTTTGAAGATGCCAAGCGGACGCTCACGCGCTACAAAGACAGCGAACGCGTCTTGAAGACCGCTTATGAATTCCTGCGCGCTCCCCGCAGGCCCCAAGCGGAAGAAAAGAAAGAACAAAAATGAGCAAATTCAGCGAAAGAGTTTTGAGCGTGGTCTCGAAGATCCCGCGCGGCCGGACGTTAACGTATAAAGAAGTCGCGCGGCGTGCGGGCAGTCCGCGCGCGTTCCGGGCGGTCGGAAATATTTTGAACTCTTATGATTCAAAGAAGATGAAAGTGCCCTGCCACCGCGTCATCCGTTCGGACGGCCAAAGCGGCGGTTACCGCTGGGGCGCGCGTAAAAAGCTAATTTTGTTGAAGAAAGAAAGAGCCGCTGCTTAAGCGGCTTTTTCCAAGATCTTTTTGAATACTTCCGGTTCGTGGATCGCGAGCTCGGCGAGGATTTTCCGGTCGAGTTTAATATTTTTCTTTTTCAGATCGGAAATGAGCTTGCTGTACTTTGTGCCGTTCGCGCGCGTAGCCGCATTCAAGCGCACATTCCATAGTTTCCGGAAGTTGCGCTTTTTTTGTTTGCGGCCGCGGAACTTGTGCGTCCAAGCGTGCAGTAAGGCTTCTTTGGCGGCGCGTTCTTTGGATTTGCGGCCCCAGCGAAAACCCTTCGTATACTTTAGAATACGTTCGCGCCGCTTATGCGCAATTTTTCCTCGTTTGACTCTGGGCATCGTGGGTCGCTCTAATTTAGATCGAATTTTTCCGAATATTTACCGAATCGACGCATTTGTTTGAAATTTAGTTTCATTCGTTTTTTATTTGGGCGAGCAACGCTTAGATTCCGGCGAGGGGATAATTAAGGTGGATAACCTTGCGTTTGTTGCGCAAATTGCGCGTGGATTTACGCGTGCGGAAATGGTTTACGCCCATCGGACGGCGGATCAGCTTCCCGCGGCGGGTTACTCTTATCCTTTTAGTTATGCTTTTTCGTGTTTTCATTTCATAGGTAGCGATCCGAAAAATCCGAATTACATCCGAATTATCCGAAAAAACTCATTCGTGGCATTCGGATGCATTTGTAGATTAGGATTGCTTTTTAGTTATTTCTTCATGATCTGGACCACCATCCCGCGGCCGCCGAATTTCGGAGAGCTTAACAGTTTGTGCTCTATTGTAATCATTTTCAGGAATTCATCAAGTTTTTGGGCGGCCCAAGCTTTGTTGCCCTTTTCGCGCCCCCGCAGGCGCATTTGGATTTCAACCGGATGCCCTTCCCCTAAAAATTTTTCGAGCTGGCGCAGGCGGATCAATAAATCGTTGCGGGCGGCGCGGGCGCTGATCTGCACTTGCTTCAATGTTGCGCCTTTTTGCGCTTGCCGCTCCTTTTTTTCCGCTTTTTCCCGCTCGTAGCGGAATTTGTCGAAGCTCATGATGCGGACGACGGGCGGATTGGCGCTGGGGACGATTTCGATCAAGTCCAATCCCGCTTCCGGCCGCGCCAAGGCCAATGCCTTTTCCCGCGTCATCACGCCGAAGTTTTCGCCTGCGGACCCGATCACGCGGACTTGCGGAGCGCTTATTTGGTTGTTGATCCTGGGTTTGGTAACTATGGCTGTATTTTCATTTAGCTTACGAAATTTTTGTTTGACTGTCAAAAGCGGGCGAAGATCATTCGGATCAGAAAATTCGCAGATTTGCAGGATTCGTAGTATGATAAAGTCAAAGTCGAAAAGTATATTGCTCAAATATGGATACCAAAATGAGTTGCGCAAAATGCAACGGCGAAGCCAAGGGGTTCAAGTGCGCGATCTGCAAAGTCGAGTCCGCAGAGCATGACGTTTCCCATTGCCACGGCGTCCCGCCGTCGGATCGCCACTGCATGCCGAAATGCGTTGCCTGCAACGAAGCCGAGGTGCAGTGCGTGTGCTGAAACCCAAATCTACCAGTTTTTAGAAACAAAAAGCCGCGACAGTTACCTGCGCGGCTGTTTCTTTTGGCTTTGATTTTTCCTATTTCTGTGCTAGAATATGGCCGCGGGGATGATTGGCTTCGATAGGTATGCGTCGTGAGCTGGCGAGCCGAGCGTGATCTCGTAAAACTCACATTCACAATAACTGCCAACTTCAAAGTTGCAGCTCCAGCCTACGCTTACGCGTAAGTTGGGATCGGCTAGCTTGGGTCTCTTAGGCTAATACCGGTCGTATACAAGGAGGCTAGTTCCGGACGATGGTTCTAATCCGGAGCAAAAATAAGAACCAATTCTGAGCAATCAGAACTCGCCTTGAGTTTATCGAAGGGCTACGCTCGTAGAAGGTTCACCGATAGCATTTCCTAGACGCGGTTTCAACACCGCCATCTCCACTTAGAAAATCTTTCCCGCCCAAAAGGCGGGATTAGATTTTCAAGTGCTCCGGCCGAAGCGTCGGAGCATCCTTATTAAAATTCTACCCGGTGTGCTTATCTACTACAACGCTTAGGCAGACTTAAATTTGAGTATATACTATCCTCATGCCCAAACAGCGCTTCCAGATTGTGCCTTCCGTGTACGTGATGCTAATGAAGGACGGCCAGATTATTTTGGCGCGCCGGTATAATACCGGCTACTGCGACGGTGAATACAGTTTTCCCGCCGGACATCTCGAGGGAAACGAAACTTCTACGGCGGCCCTGCTACGGGAAGTGAAAGAAGAGATCGGCGTTGAGCTTGATCCTGAAAACATCGAATTTGTTCACTTGATGCACCGCAAGGGGCCGGACGACGAACGCTATGATGTATTCTTTGCCTGCGAGAAATGGGAAGGCGAACCGAAAATCATGGAGCCGAATAAGTGCGATGAGCTTGCTTGGTTTGACCTCGACAAGCTGCCGCAAAATACAATTCCCTATATCGCGCAGGCGACAAACTCCTACCGCGCCAAGATTTTCTACAGCGAGCACGGGTGGAATTGACAAGATAATAAGATTCTAGTATGATAATCTCGGTCCTTTAACTTGAGAAGAAAGGAAGAAAGGATAGGTGTATGAAACGCGCGCGTCTGATTTTCGGGCTGTTGGGCCTGGTACTCGCGGGATTGATGTTCGCACTCTGCATGTACTTGAATGCGAACATCAAATACGTCGCGACTTTTTTCGTTGGCGTTTTCTTCGCGTCGGCGGTCTTCCTTTTCGTCACAACCCTCTTCCGGGTGGAGCGTGACGAAGAAACCGGCGAGCTTGTCTACAGCGCCAACAATCCAGCTTGGCGTCTGTACGAGAAGATCGACGGTGGCGAACCCAAAGTGTGCCAGATGTACTGGTGCACTTTCTTCCCGACATTAGTGGTCTTCGGCGTCGTTGATCTCGTGGTACTCTTCGTATTTGCCGTGTATTACTCTTGGCAATATCGCGATTGGAGTGTACTCGGCGAAGCAGGGGCATTCTTAGGAGCCGGGATTGCCTGCGTCGTGGTTCTGCTGGCCTGCGTTATCGGCGCCGCCGAATTGGTTTATCGCTATCCACGGCTGGCGACCCCTTACCGCATCCTGTTCGCCATCGCAATCGTCGGCGGTTCCGGCCTCGCGGGCTACCATCTCACAGAGACGCAATTAGACTGGATCAGTCTCTGGTTCTGGATCGGCGGTAGCATGCTCGGGGTGATCACGGCCATTTACATGGTCACACGGGCGTTCCGGAGCAAGTTTTACCACGAACGGATCAAGCCCTACGCTTGCCCGCGACTCCGCGTGGCTTCGCCGAAAACCTGACTTCTAAACCAGATAAAGTTATTTGCCCTGTTGCATATCGCGGCGGGGCTTTTTTGTTATAATACAAGCGAACATGCATTCCGTCTGGATCGCGCTCCACATTTTCGGCACCGTTATCGGCGCCGGTGCGGTTACCACGGCTTATGCCCGCGAACTGTATTTTAGGTCGCATCCGGAGGAAATCGCGAAGCGCGGTTCGTTGCCCGTAATTACGCCGCTCTTAAACATCGGCTTTGCGGTAATTATTCTCTCCGGCTTCGGGCTGTATTTGGCAAATCCAGCCGAGTTTAACGCCTCGACGGGATTTATAATTAAAATTGCGCTTGTGCTGGTCCTGCTTTTAAACCACGTTTTTTTAAATGCGTTTTTGCGCGCAAAACGAAGTGAACTAAAAACCCTGTCCGTCGTTTCGGATTACGTTTCACTCTTAGGCTGGTACGCGATTATCGCCGTCTCCGTCGCAATCTAATCAGGTTCCAGGTACCAGGGATCCAAGTGTCTGGTTAGACCGCCGGTTCCTTGCGCGTGGCAATTAAGTACGCAGCGATAAGCCAAAGCACGACAAACGATCCTTCGAAGAGGACGCCGGTCGTGTCGAGCAAGCCGGTTTTACCGGTAAAGCCGGCGTAAATCAGCGCCAAAGGCCCCAAAAAAGTCAGACTCATCCAAACAGCCAATCCTTTTTTCACGCCTTCGCTCACGGTCGCTCGCCGTATGACCCAGGCAAAAAGCAAAGCGCCATAGGCAAAGCTCAAAATATGATTATGTCCTGCGGCAACCAGACTCTTGATTTTGGGTGCGCCGTCGATCAGGTAGAATCCCAGGGCGCTGAAAATCACAATCACGAGCGCGGAGACGATGATTAAATATTTTTCCGATCCGGATAGCTTTCCCATATTTATTTTTTAGACTCCGACCTTTCCCGTGTTCTCGCCCCAAAAAGCGAGGGAATAAAGTTCAAATCTTTTTCGTTCATATTATACCATATTTGATTTCTTGAGTTTGAAATGGGATAGTACTTATAGAAAGGAGACCCCCCGTGCTCTTTGCGGCAGTCTATGAACTGGTTGTAGGCAGTTGGCCCTTTGAGGCGGACGAGTACCCGGAACTAAAAGGTGCTACCCGGGAGAAAAAATTCGCTTTTGGCTTGAATCATGTGCTGAAGCACATGATGAAGTCCGTCGGCGCCATCGCCGCTCAACTCGAAGATGTGGACCATCTGCGAGTTTCGGAGGTCAACGTAGGCGCAGTTCGCGTGCTCGCGCGCAAGATGATCGTAAACGCGATCCGTCTGGCCGAACTCGTCGGTTACGAGCCCGACGCCATTGTCCGCGACATGCAGGACTGGGTCGCGGCCAAGCAAAACGGCCAAGTCGCCGATTCAAGCTGACGCCACGCGTCGGCTTTTTGATTTGGCTGGGCTTGACAAACCGTGAAAGGGTGTGGATAAGCCCTTAATAATTTCCTCTATAATGAGACTAGGCAAAGGTCGATTAGAAGCATCGCTTCTAAGCGTTAAAATTGACCAAAAATTGATGAACAAAAACATAATTGCTGCGTTAGTTGTGGGAATAATTATCGGCGGATTGGCTTTTTGGGCGTTCGGGTCTGGCAGTAAAGTGCAGTACACCACTTCTGAAGCCGGCAGCGGCGCGCCTTCCGGCGCGCACTTCAACCTTAATCTGATCGGCGTGCCCAAAGATAAAACCGCGGATATGACGGGCAGCCAGGGACGCCGGATTTTCGTTCCGCTTCAGGGTTCCTGCCAAATCCAGTTGGCCCAGGGCGAGTTCCAGGTGCTCGACGCCAACTGCACGGACGGCACGGGACGATTCCAATTGCCGAATCCCGATCCGGACAACGACGGGACTACGATTTATTCCGTTTTTGCCCGCGCTCTGGGTAAACCGGGAGGCAGTTCGGAAACCACGACCTGCGCAACCGATCCTGCAACCGGCGATACTTACTGCTCGGTTTACTCGATGGTAATGGTTCGCAATAAGGGCAAGAGTTCGTTTGATAACGTCACGAAACAGCTGCTTTATATCTATGCCGACATTGACGGCGACGGCCAGCTGAACCGCGTGCCGCTCTTCGACTCTGCTCTCCAGGACTATTATTGGCAGTACGACAACAACGGCCTGAAGCTCGTCCAGTTGCGGTTCTACGAAATTCCCACCACGGTTTCGGCCCAATAAGCTGGAACCTGCATGGAGCAGAAGTACGGCGCTTGGGCGCCGTATTTTTGTTATGATTAATTGTATGGCCACGGTTTTGGTTAAGGATTACCTGAATGCGAAAATTATCGCCGTCGATCCGGACGCGCCGCTCCTTAAGGCCATCGATATACTTTTGAAGAACGGTTTCGACGGTTTGCCTGTCGTAGACTCGCAGGGAAACGTGCTCGGCGCCTTGACCGATCGCGATCTTACCTTCCAGGGCTCCGTGCATCTGCCGACGTTTTTGAAACTACTCCAGGAATTTCATGTTTACAGCAAGGATTTGAAAGCGGTGCGTCCAGATGTGGAAAAAATTTTGAACCTGCGCGTAAAGGACGCGATGAATTCGTCCGTGCCCGTTATTAAATCCGACGCCGCGCTAGAAGAAGCTTGGAAATTGTTCAACGCCAACCCCGAACTGACTTTTTTGATCGGGGTTGACGACTTCGGCAAACTCGCAGGCGTTTTAGCGCGGCGCGATCTCATTAAGTTTTTCGGCTCGCCTTCGGTCGTGAAAAATATAGGGAACCACCAGGAACTCGAAAAAAACGTCGCCAAGTTTCTCAAGGATTTCGAAAGCCAGTTTATTTTGGTGAACCGCTTTCATACGCTGCATTGGGTTTTGGTCAGCATGCTCTTTACGCTCGTGGGCTTTCTTGTTGCTTTTGCGCTCATCGTACGGTTCCGTTAGGACGAAAAATAAAATCCTTCGACTCGTCCGCAAATTTGCGGATTCGTTCAGGATGTTTTCGCTGCAGCGAAAACAAAAAAGGCGCCGGAGCGCCTAGCGGTGATGGATGATTACAAACGGCAGTAAACGATGCGCGTGGGGATGCGGATTCTCCGCTTTCCACGCCCGCGCTTCTGGAGGATTTCCTGGCGGCGCTCGTTGTTGCCGCTTTTCATGATAAATTCGTGATTGCAGCGTTCTTTACAAGAACAGCCGCCGCCAACTACGGTCAACCGACCATTATTCACGAAAATCCCTCCGCAGAAAGTTGCTCATTTTTTTATACTCCTTTCGGTGTGAGTGGTCAACTACCCGCCCGCCGTATCTCCCGCTCCGCCGCTTTGCTCTTCAGGAGCTCCCGCTTATCTTCTTTCTTCCGGCTGCGGCCTAAGCCAAGCTCAAGTTTGATCAGTCCTTTCTTCAGGTAAGCGGAAAGGGGGATAAGATGAAAGCGTTTATCGGTGAGCTTTCCCGACAAGTTTTTAATTTCCTCGCGCCGCAAGAGGAGCCGCCGACCCCGTTTTGGATCGTAAGCCTCGGAAATATTCTTCGGCTGGTAAGGAGGGATTTGTGCGTTTAAAAGCCACGCCTCGTTGCCGCGGATCAAAACATGCGTGCCGCTCAAATTTAGGCGTCCGGCTTTTACGCTCTTCACCTCATGTCCCAATAGTTCGATCCCAGCTTCGAGTGTTGCCAAAATTTCGTAATCAAAACAAGCGCGGCGGTTTTCAGATAGAAACTGCATAGTTGCATTATACAATTGCTGTAGCCGCTTTGTCTCACCGCTTTTTTTGCGGTAAGGTAGAGGGACATGAGAAAGAAAATAGAATCAGAACTGGCGAAGATTTTTAAGAGTAAAGATTATGATTGGAATATTACTGTGTCTGAAAAGCTAGATTTCGGGCATTTTGCGACGACTTTGCCGCTCCGATTGGCAAAAACTGAAAAGCGAGCTCCGCTTGAGGCCGCGGCGAAGTTAAAAGAAACGATCGCGCAGGAGCTTATGCCTGGATTATTCTCGCGCGTAGAATTCGCGCCGCCGGGATTTATCAATTTTTGGCTTGCACCCGGCGCATTGCAGAAGGAACTCTCTATTATAAATAAAGAAAAAGCAAAATACGGCAGGTCTGCGGCAAAAAAAGAAAAGATCCAGCTTGAGTATGTTTCCGCGAATCCCACCGGGCCTTTGACACTTGCGAACGGCCGCGGTGGATTTTTCGGCGATACGCTGGCAAACGCGCTCATCTCGCAGGGCTACAAAGTTGAGCGCGAGTATTATGTGAACGATACGGGTAATCAGATCGTGGTGTTGGGAAAATCCGTGCTCGCTGCGGCAGGCTTAATTCCCATCGAAGAAAATTTTTATAAAGCTGCTTATGTCGCGGGTTGGGCAAAAGCGCATAAAGCACTTATAAAAAAGCACATAGCAGATCCGCACGCCCTGGGACGATTGGCCGCCGCTGACTTTTTGAAGGACATCAAGCATGTGCTTGGCGCAAAAGCCGGAATCAAATTCGATCGCTGGACTTCGGAGTACGGCCACATCCACCAAAAAGGGTTAGTTGAAAAAGCTTTGGCTGCGCTTAAAAAAAGCGGGGAAGTCTATAAAGAGGAAGGTGCCGTTTGGCTGCGGACCACAAGCTTCGGCGACGATAAAGACCGGGTTTTGATTACAACAGATGGATTTCCTACATATCTTTTAGCCGACGCCGGACATTATTTGGAAACCAAAATGCGCGGTTTTGACCGGAAAATCAATATTTTAGGCCCGGATCATCACGGTTATGTAAAAAGGATCCAAGCCGCGGCGCAAATCCTTGGCCTAAAAAAATCCGAGGTGCTGGTTACGCAGGCGATTAGGCTTATCCGCCGCGGCGAAGAGGTAAAAATGTCCAAGCGGAAAGGCGAATTCATAGCATTTGAGGAATTAGTGGATGAGGTTGGCCTTGATGCCGCGCGTTTTTTCATGCTAATGGTGGCTTTAGACACCCATATGGATTTCGATCTGGAGCTTGCGAAGGAGCGCTCGTTGAAAAATCCCGTCTATTACGTCCAATACTCGTATGTGCGGGCAATGAGCATCATCAAAAAAGCCCAGATTAAGGGCGGAGTAAAACCGCAAGAGTTCGTTTTACTCACCGGCCCGGATGCGATTGCCTTAATTTTCAAACTCACCCAGTTTCCGGATATTCTTGAGCGCGCGTCCCAGGATTTTGGCGTTCACCGGCTCACGCATTACGCGATCGAACTCTCTCGCGCCTTCCACGCTTTCTATGAACGGGAGCGGATCATCGGCGCGGAACCGAAACTGGCTCGCGCGCGCGGCGCTTTGGTTGCGGCGACCGCCGTAGTTTTAAAAAATCTTTTCGATCTCTTGGGAATTTCCGCTCCGCAGAAAATGTGATAGAGTTCTTGCTCATGCCCAAACAAAAACTAAAAAAGTTTTTTTCTGAAGGCTGGAATCTGCCCAAAATCGAGGAGAAAGTTTTGAATTTTTGGAAAGTGAACCGGATCTTCGATAAATCCCTTGCTAAAAACAAGAAAAAGTCCGCTGCCCAGACCAAGACTTTCGTCTTTTATGAAGGTCCGCCGACCGCGAACGGCCGGCCCGGCATCCACCACGTGATCGCGCGTTCCTTTAAAGACGTAATCCTGCGCTACAAAACGATGCGTGGTTATTACGTGCCGCGAAAAGGCGGCTGGGATACGCACGGCTTGCCGGTGGAACTTGAAGTGGAGAAACAGCTTGGACTTAAGTCCAAGAAAGAAATTGAAGCTTATGGCGTGGCCGAATTCAACCGCAAGTGCAAGGAGTCTGTTTGGAAATACAAAGACGAGTGGGAGCGGCTTACCGAGCGCATGGGCTATTGGCTCGACATGAAGCATCCCTACATTACATATGAGACCGATTACATCGAGACGCTTTGGTGGGTAATTAAAACCATTTACGACAAAGGCTATATGTACGAGGGACATAAAGTGGTGCCGTGGTGTCCGCGCTGCGGGACCGCGCTTTCCTCACATGAACTTGCGCAAGGCTATGAAGAAGTTACGGATCAATCGGTTTACGTGAAGTTCAAATTAAAACCTGGGCAGAAATGGGGAAAGGATTACGAGACGAAAGACAGAGCTTACATCCTGGCTTGGACGACCACGCCTTGGACTTTACCGGGTAACGTGGCTTTGGCGGTCGGCGAGAAGATAAAATACAGCGCCGTGCGCGTGGACGGAGTAAAAGAACTTTTGATACTTGCTACCAATACGGTGGAAAAAGTTTTAAAAGACCGCACTATCGAAGTGGTACACGAAAATATTTCCGGGAGCGAACTCGTCGGCTTGAAATACGAGCCCCTCTTTCAGGTCAAAGCTTTAAATGCGCCTGCGGCGCACCAAGTTTATACTGCGAATTTTGTTACCACCGAAGACGGTACGGGCGTAGTGCATACGGCTGTGATGTACGGTGAAGACGATTATCAGCTAGGTTTGAAAGTCGGTCTGCCCCAGCATCACACCGTGGACGAACAGGGGAAATTCACGAAAGAAGTCGAAGGATTGAGCGGCATGTTCGTTAAGGCCAAAGAAACCGAAAAAAAGATTTTCGAGCATCTGGAAAAGAACGGCAATTTGCTTAAGATCGAATCTTACACGCACGAATATCCGCATTGCTGGCGCTGCGGCACACCGCTTTTGTATTACGCCCGCAATTCCTGGTTTGTGGGGATGAACAAATTGCGCAAGGAACTTATCACTAATAATAAAGCGGTGAACTGGACACCTGCGCACATAAAAGAAGGAAGGTTTGGCGAATGGCTGCGCGAAGCAAAGGATTGGAACTTCTCGCGCGAACGCTATTGGGGCACGCCTTTGCCGATCTGGCGTTGTGATCTCTGCGAGCACAAAGAAGCCTTGGGCAGCGTCTCGGAGCTTGGCCAGAAAACCGGCGGGCTTAAAAACACTTATTGGGTTTTGCGGCACGGCGAGTCAGCCACGCAGTTGAAACGCATACACGATAACGGCGAAGGCGGTTTCCATTTGACTCTGAAGGGAAGGACGCAAGTCGAACGCGCCGCGGCAGCGGTTAAAAAACTTAAATTGGACTTGATTGTCTCCTCGCCGGTGCTGCGGACAAAAGAAACGGCGGAAATCGTGGCGGCGGCAGCCGGAGTTAAAATCGAAACCGAGCCACAGTTCAAAGAAATCCAGCTGGGCGATGTTTCGGGCAAGCCTTCGGCGACTTATCATGAAGCCTTCCCGACTTATGAAAGTAAATTCAAGGGGGCGCCCGCGGGCGGGGAGACTTTGACCGAATTACGGAAACGCACGTGGGCGGGCATTGAAACTTTGGAGAAAAAATATGCAGGCAAAAAGATATTGATCGTAAGCCACGAATATCCGGTCTGGATGCTTGCGCAAGCGGTGGAAGGATGGGATGAATCTAAAGCGATTTATGAAAAAGAAAAGCGCGGCTCCGATTTTATCGCCGCGGGTGAAATTCAAAAGGTGAACTACCGTCCCGGCCCGCGCAATGAAACCGGCGAGCTGGATTTGCATCGTCCTTATATTGATTCCGTAAAGTACGCTTGCACCTCATGCGGCAAGGGCAAAATGGGCCGCATCAAAGAACTGGCGGATGTTTGGTTCGATTCCGGCGCAATGCCGTTTGCGCAAATGCATTTTCCTTTTGGGCAATCGGAAAAATCTTTGACCAGCAAAATCCCCGAACTTGTTAAAAAAATACCTTATCCGGCCGATTATATCGTCGAAGCGATGGATCAGACCCGCGGCTGGTTCTATACTCTTTTAGCGGTGGCAACGCTTTTGGGGCAAGGCGCGCCGTATAAAAATGTTACATCACTGGGCCTCATTCACGATAAATACGGGCGCAAGATGTCAAAATCCAAGGGCAATGTGGTTGATCCGTGGCTGATGATGGAAAAATACGGGATTGATGCGGTGCGCTGGTATTTTTATGCCGCAACTCCGCCGGGCGAACCCAAAAATTTCGACGAGGAAGATGTCAAAAAAACCTTCCGCAAGCTGCACGCTATCCTCTACAACTCATTCGTTTTCTTCAAGACTTACGGCAAGCCCCGCAGCAACACGGCTGCGCCGCGGCCGAGCCATGTGCTTGATCGTTGGATTTTGGCGCTCCTCGCCAAAACCGGCGCGGAGGTTACACTCCATCTTGACCGTTATGAAGTGCGCGAAGCCGCGCTTGCGCTCGAAGCCTTGACGGACGATCTTTCCCGCTGGTTTATCAGGCGTTCGCGCCGCCGCTTCCAGCGGCCGACAAATCAGGGCGATTATCGTAACGCTTCGGCTACGCTCGAATATGTTTTGCGCGAAACCGCAAAAATGATCGCCCCGATGAACCCGTTTTTTGCCGAAGCGCTTTGGGAAGATTTGAGCAAATCGGAATCGGTTCATCTTGAAACTTGGCCGGAATTGAAACCAAAATCTGCTGACGAGAAATTACTGGCCGGAATGGAAGAGGTTCGTAAAGTCGCAAGCGCGGCTTTGGCAAAACGCGCCGAGCTGGGAATCAAATTAAAGCAGCCTTTGGCTTCGCTTACGCTAAAAAAAGCCATTCCGCAGCTTGCGAAAGAAAAACAATTGGCTGAAGTTCTGAAAGAAGAATTAAATATCAAAGCCTTACATGTTGACCCCAGGCTTAAAGAAGAACTTGTTTTCGATACGAAGATAACGCCGGAGTTGAAAGCCGAAGGAACCCTGCGCGAAATCATGCGCACGGTGCAGGATTTGCGGCAGGAGGCGGGCTATGAACCCAAGCACAAAATCGTGCTGATGTTCGAATTGCCCAATGCGTTGCGCGAGCTTGTGGCAAAAAATGAATGGTTATTGAAAAAGGAATTGAACGCCAACCTCGTAGAGTTCAAGCGGCAGGCGAAATTCGATGCCGAACTTGAAACCAAGATCGAAAACGAAAAAGTTTGGTTCGGCGTGAGAAAGATAAAACAGTCTATCTAAGTCCAACTTTCTTTTGAACTTCTATAATCTTCTTTTTGGCAATTAGGCCAGCTTTTTTTGAGCCTGCATCCAATATTTTTACAAGCGTAGCAGGTTTTTTTATAAGTTCCGCTTTCTTTTTGCGGAAGGAAGCGAAGTGATCGCTTATAAGCTCACCTAAAACCGCTTTGAATTCTGAATACCCCTTGCCGGCAAACATTTTCTCGAGCGCGGGAATATTTTTGCCCGAAACGGCGGAGTAGATTTCGAGCAGATTCGAAATCGCCGGTTTTGCCTCCGGATCATATTTTACCTCCGAGCCCGAATCCGTAACGGCGCGGGAAATCTTCTTTTTTATCTCTTCCGGTGAATCGTCAATAAAAAGACAGCCTTGAGGATCAGATTTGGACATTTTCTTCGCGGGATTTGCTAAGCTCATCACGCGCGGGGTTTTGGTAAGAATGGGCTGCGGCTCCACGAATGTTTTTCCGAAACGGGAATTAAATTTTCGCACAAGCGTGCGCGTGAGTTCCAGGTGCTGAAGCTGGTCATCGCCAACCGGCACAAATTTTGCGTCATAAAGAATAATATCGGCGGCCATAAGCGTGGGATAGGTGAGGAGGCCGACATTCGCGTTTTCTTTTTCTGCCTCGCTTTTTCCCTTGAACTGTGTCATACGGCGAAGCTCGCTAATTGGCGTGATCGTGTTTAAGATCCAGGCGAGCTCGCTGTGCGCGGAAATTTGCGATTGGAGGAAAACAATAGATTGCTTGGGATTAAGACCGGCGGCCATGTATTCGGCCGCAAGCTCAAGAATTTGCTTTGATTTTTCCTTAGGCTCGAAGGGTTCGGTCAAAGAATGCAAATCAACGATTAAAAAATAGCAATAATACTTTCCCGAATTTTGCAGCTCGACAAAGTTTTTAAGCGCGCCCAAATAGTTTCCTATGTGCAATCTGCCGGTTGGTTGGATTCCGGATACTAAAACGGGTTTAGTCACTGTTTTAATAAAAATTCTTTTATTACTTTATTTAATCTAATGAGAGAATTATTCTGGAACATGCCCTTACGCACCGCGCCTTCTAATAGTTTTATTAAGTCACCTTCACGATACTCGGAAGCAAATTGGCCAAAGACCCTTCTGTTGTTCGGGGTATGAACATAATAACAGAATCTGAACCGCGGTCCGATATCGGTAACTCCCTTTTGAATCATCTTTTCGGCGCGGTATCCCCTATGGTTAGGTTTGTTAACTGGACGTTCATTCACCACGACTTCCGATTTGATCTTAAATCGGAATCTACGTTGCATTCGTGGCATTGTTATATTTCTATAACCACCGGCAAAATCATCGGCCGCCGCTTGGTTTTATTGTACAAAAATTGGCCGATTTGGTCGCGGATCAAGGTTTTCAGATAATCCGATTCTGTCGGCTGGTAGCTCGGCAGGCGCGCAATGAGGCCGCGGATCCGCTTCCGAATATCTTCCAAGATTTCCTGGTTTTCTTTGAGGTAGATAAAGCCGCGGGAAATAATATCGGGATTTTTCAAGAGACGGCCGTGATCGCGGTCAATCGTGGCGATGATTACAACCATGCCTTCTTGGGCCAAACTGCGGCGATCGCGGAGCACAACTTCTTCAACGTCGCCCACGCCTAAGCCGTCAACCATCACATAAAAAGCCGGTACGGTTTCTCCGGTAACGCGGAAAGTATCTTTTGTGAGTTCGGCTACCTGGCCGTTGTCCATCAAGATCGCATGGTCTTTGGGAATTCCTACTTCCCGCGCGGATTGGGTATTCGCGGCGCGCATGAAATAATAGCCGTGGACGGGAATGATAAATTTAGGTTTGATGATTTCCATCACCAGCTTCAAGTCTCCCTTGGGCGCATGGCCGGAAGAATGGATGTCGATAAGATTCGAATGGTAGACGATCGCGCCCTGGCGGGAAAGATTATCTTTAACAACCTGAACGCTGCGTTCATTTCCGGGAATGACGGAAGAAGATAAGACGACGGTGTCGCTGGGTTTGATTTTTATTTGCCTGTGCTCGCCATTGATGATTTTCATCAAGCTCGCGTTCGACTCTCCTTGTGCGCCGGTCGAAAGGATCAGCAATTTATCATCGCGAATTTTATGTATGTCTTCCAAGGGGACAATCGTGCCTTGTTTCGGCTTGATGAAGCCGAGATTTTGCGCGATCTGGATATTGGCTTTCATCGAATAGCCGGATAAGGCCACGCGCTTGCCCAGATGCTCGGCGATTTTGATGATTTCGGCGATCCGGGTCAAAAGCGAAGCGAAAGTTGCGACAATGATCCGCCCCTCGGCTTTGCGGAAGATCTCTTCCAGATTCTTTTCAACTACTCGTTCGGAAAGGGAGTGCCCTTCTTCTTCGGCGTTCGTGCTGTCGATCATAAAGCTGTGCACGCCCATGGCCGCAATTTTTTCAAACTCATCAAGCCCTTGCGCTTCCTCATTTTCGTCGTAATCAATGCGGAAGTCGGCGAAGTGGACCATGTTGCCCACGGGCGTTCGCAGCAGCACGCCGGTAGTTTCGGGAATGGTGTGCGGCACGCCGAAAAAGAGCGCTTCAAAGTAATTTGAAAGCCGCGCGCGCATGCCGTTTTTTATAATTTGCACATTCATCTTCGGCGTGTTCGGAAAGTCTTCCTGCCGTTTCTCAATGATGGCTTTTGTGATCGAAGTTGCGTAAATCGGCGGGTTTCCGATCCGCTCCAAAATATGCGGCAGGGCGCCGATATGGTCATAGTGGGCATGCGTGAGGATTAGAGCCTGGATATTCGCTTTGCGCTCCTCGAGATATGTAACATTAGGAATTATATAGTCCACGCCCGGCGTTTCTTCTTCGGGAAATTGGAGGCCAGCGTCAATGATGACGATCTCATTTTTATATTCAAAAAACATCATATTGCGGCCGACTTCTTCAAGTCCGCCCAGAGGGACGAAACGCAGTGGCGCAATGCCGTTTGCGGAGTTCTTTTCGGCCGCCGGAGCGGGCTGGTTTTTTTGCGTGCGCAAAATACGCGCGCGGGAAGCGCTTTTAAATTTTTTGTCCAGATGCTGATTATGGCTCGGCGGATTCGCGCGCTGATACGAATGACCGCGCCGATGGCCGTCTTTTCTTTGTGTGTCCATATTTTTATTTGGTGCTGGAGAGGAGATTCCCGCCCATTGCAAATGGGCGAGCCTCGCCCATTTGCAATGGGCGGGAACTCTTACTTAAAAAATTGTTTTAGTTTTCTTCGACCACCTTCGCTTTTCCAATATTTTTCGCGCTCCTTAGCTGAACCGAGATTGGAAACTTGTTCGGAATATAAAATCTTAAATGGTGTTCTATTTCTTGTTGCTTTTACTTTACCCAAGTTATGTTCCTGAAATCGCTTTATAATATTTTCCGAAAATCCCGTATAAGTCTTTCCATCTTTTAAGCTCTGAAGGATATATACAGTATACATTGGTGCTGGAGAGGAGATTCGAACTCCTATGGTCTTGCGACCGCTGGCTCCTGAAGCCAGTGCGTCTGCCAATTCCGCCACCCCAGCGCGCAGGGTTAACTATTGTGTGCTCTATGGAGATGGAGTTGTTGAACTCAAGAATCCCTTCGTGGTTTAGGAATATAAGAAATTGACTGGTAGAAAGTGTAGTTTAAGCCAAAATCGGCCTCTTGTCAACCAAGCTTAACTCGGTCAACCCAGCCGAGCCGGGTCAATCTTTGAAAGTGCGCGCGGTTTTCACGTACCAGGACGAAACCGAACGGAAACGGTCGGCGGGTTCGCGAATGAACCCCTCTTCGACGCCGTGCAGATCTTTATTGGCGGCAAAAAGGTAATCCGGCGAAAAAAGGAAAACGGCCGGATAATCCGCCGCAATCACATTGCCCAGGTTCTGTAATTGAGCCTCGCGGCTCACCGGATCAAAATTTCGGCGGATGCTTTCGATGAGCTGGTCCGCTTGCCGGTTGGAGTAAAGAGACAAGTTAAGTCCTGGATGGAAACGCTCATTCGAATGCCAGAAAGAATAAAGATCTTCGGCCGGATTCAAGACGTTCCCGAAAAGCAGGAGCTGGTACTCGCGATTTTTAATGGCGCGGT
The DNA here is from genome assembly GCA_964361595.1 of uncultured Candidatus Saccharibacteria bacterium. GTDB lineage: Bacteria > Patescibacteriota > Minisyncoccia > UBA6257 > 2-01-FULL-56-20 > CAYIAX01. The sequence goes on from CAYIAX010000002.1 coordinate 29,721, forward strand.
CAGAAATTTCCGCAACCGATAAAGAATTCACATTCACCTTCACGCCGATTTTACCCCAGGCTGAAGCAAGCCGGGCGGCGGTATCCGTAAGAAAAGGCAGATTGGGGACGGTGAAATCCAATTCCAGAATTACCTTGTCCTTGCCGATCGTCTTTTCGCGATGGCCGTCAGCTTGCAGGGTCCACCCGGCATGCTCGAGCAATTCATTCACGTTTAGGTCGGCCGGAGTGGAAGTTGCGGCGATCTGGAAGGGTTTGGGCACGGGATTTAGGACAGGCAAAGCGCGCCCGTTAAAGATTTCACTCACGAGTTCCTCGCGGTTAATCGCCGCGGAAAGAGCTTTTCTTACAACCACCTCTTTTAGGGCCGGATGCTGGTTCTGATTAATGAAAACCGCATAGTAGCTTGGCAGATAAAATGAAAAAACCTGATAAGGACGCTGGATCTTGTCGGTGCGCTCATTTATATCCGCGAAGCCATCGATCTTGCCCGTGTTGAATGCTTTAACGACGTCATCTTTCTGCGCGAAAAACTGAATGAGGAAGACGGGGATCAAGGGTTGTTTTCCCGCGAAGCCAGGATTTTTGACCAGCTTATAACCAGCAATGAAGCCGTTGGCTTTTTTCTCATAAGTATCGAACTTATAAGGGCCGCTGCCGACAGGTTTCAGATTATATTCCGACAACCGCCAGTTCGAGAGCGGAGTTTCCGCGAATAAATGTTTGGGAATGGGGTAAAGATTTTCCAAGTGTTCGGCAAAAAACGGATAAGGCGAAGCTAAATTGAAAGTGAGCTCGAGTTCGCTGACGCGCGAAGCCGTAACTCCGTACCAGCTTTGCGTGTAAGGCGACAAGCTTTCCGGGTCCTGCAGTTTTTGCACCGTGAAAATTATGTCGTCACTCGTCAATTTTTCGCCGTTCGACCAAGTGAGCCCTTCCTTTAAACGCACTCGCCAGGTGCGGTCGCCCTTGTCGGCTTCGATCTTCTCGGCCAGGTCCGTGAGGTTTGCAAATAAGAGGCGTACCATGGCTTTGTCGGTTTCGCTCGCGGCCATTACTGGGTTTATATAGCTCGGCTGGCCAACGATGCCCTCGGTGAATTCTCCGCCTTCGGCCGGAACAACCCGCGTATAAGTTCCCAAAGCCAGAATTCCCCAGGCGGCTCCGCTCAAGATCAAAACCGCGAAAGCGGCAATGAAGATTGTGCGCTCGGCGCGATTCAAAGCGCCGTAAATTTTTTTAAATAAAGCCACGGAAACTAAAGGACCAAATTCAGAATCGCCAAAGCGACGAAAGCGATGCCAAGCACGATTGTGGCGATGAAAATGAACTTTTCCAAACCGCGGCGGGTTTGGTAAAAACCCCCGCCTTCGCCGCCGAAGATGCCGGACAAACCGGCGGAGCGCTCTTGAAGCAAAATCAAAGCGATTAAGGCGATGGAGACGATTATGTGAGCGATGGCAAGAATCATCCCGTTAGAAGCAGATCATCAATCTGTAAAGTTTTATTGACCCGAGGGCAGTGTTCATCTTTTGGTATTGGTGGATATTAAATTTGATTACTGCTTCTAACGGGATCATTTTTTTGTGGCTAAGTGGATGACCGCACCCGCGATTCCCAGCGCAATCGCCGCGTATAGGTAAGTAAGAATCCCTCCCATGGTAAGATTTGCCGACAAAAAGTCAAGCGCGAAAAGAAAAACTACATTGATAATAATAAACCCCAGGCCGAGCGTAAGAATGATCACGGGACCCATGAGTAGGGTAAGAATCGGTTTTACAAAAATATTTAAGAGCGTAAAGATGAGCGCCAAGACCAAGGTTTGTTCGAAATTTCCCGTGAGCGTGAATCCGGGCAAGCGACTGTTCATTAAGAGAAGTACGGTAGCGAAAAAACCAGTGGCGGTAATAACGCGGGCGAGGAAGTGCATATTCTAATTATAGCGCATAGTTTAATGCATCAACTCCTTAAGCAGGCTGCGGCCGTTCATGTCCTCCGGTTTGGGAATTCCCATGAGCTCCAGGATCGTGGGGGCAACATCTGCCAAGAGCCCGCCAGTTTCTTGGGCGAGATTAGGCCAGTTCACGAAACGCCGGCCTTTGAACTCTCGGCCAATGAGGTAAAAAGGCACCGGGCTGGGATTGTGGCCTGTCTCCGCGCGGCCGCTTAAGGGATCGAATAAGGTTTCAATATTGCCGTGATCGGAGGTGATAATGAGGACTGTATCGGTTTTCAAAACCGCATCGAGTACGCGTCCGATCTCGCGATCAATAACCTTAACCGCCTCAAGCGCGGCTTCATAATTGCCGGTATGCGCAATCGTGTCGGGATTCGAGTAGTTGGCCAAAACAAAATCGAAAGCGTTATTTTGGACGGAATCAATGATGCGGTCGCTTACCGCCGCGGCCATCAGTTCGGGCCGTTCGTCGGGATGGGGAATGGCCAAGGACGGAATGAGCACGCGATATTCATTTTTAAACGGAGATTCGCGATGGCCGTTAAAAAAGAAAGTAACATGGGCGTACTTGTAGGTTTCGGCCAAGCGCAGCTGGGTTTTGCCCGCGTCGCTCAAAACTTTGCCTAAGGGTTCTAAAACTCCTTCCGGCGGGAACGCCACATCTAAATTCAAGCTTTCTTCATAGCGGGTCATGGTAACGAGCTTCAGGTTGGCAATGCGTTTGCGTAGCAGTTGCGGCAGGTCGCCCGCGAAAGCTTCCACTAATTGGCGCATGCTGTCTTCGCGGAAGTTGAAAAAAATCAGGCTCTCGTTGTCTTTAATCGCTCCGTCCGGTTTGAGCCGCAAGGGCGGAATGAATTCTTCCGTAAACCCCTTGGCGTAGGTTTCGCGGATCGTCGCGCCCAAGTCGTGAACCAAGTTGCCGCCTTCGCCCACTAAACATTCGTACGCGCGGCCCGTAAGCATCCATTTTTTTGTCCGGTCCATGGCGTAATATCTGCCCGTTAAGGTCGCCAAATTTTCCATCGGGATTTTCTCGAGCAGTTCCTCCAGGGAATGCGGCGGGCCATCCTTGCCGTCCGCGAAAAGGTGGAGCTTGAAGGGAATTTGCTTTTTTTTGGCAAGCTCGATTAGAGCCAAAAGATGGTCAAGCGAGGCATGAACGGTGGCTTTGGTCAAAAGTCCTACCAGGTTCACGGCGGTTTTATTTTTTTCGGCGTGCTCCATAGCGGAAACCAGCGCCGGATTCGAAAAAAAAGTTTCGTCCTGGATTGCCATCGTGATCCGCGGGAAGTATTGGTAAATTATTTTCCCGGCGCCCAAAGTGAGGTGCCCCACTTCGCTGTTGCCCACATCCCCCCAGGGCAGGCCGACGCTGATGCCGGAGGCCTGCAGACTCGTCATCGGATAATTTTCCGCGAGCCAATTGAATTTTTCCGGATTAACAATGTAGACGGGATTTGCTTCTGTGGCCGGACCCAAACCCCAGCCGTCCAGGATGATCATGACGACGTTTCTTTTCATTAATCTAAGTTTAAACCAGAACTTGTTTCGAATATATAGAAGCAGGCAGGCCTCGCCGTGGCTGTGTTGCGCGGCCAAAGCCGTCTATTTGCGATAATTTTGTTATTATGGTATAATTTAAAGGTACTTTGAAATAATAAAAAACTTGCGATATTTGCCATGGCTGAAAGCGCTTTTGTTTAGAGCTTTTTCAGCCATGGCAAACTCCGAACAGTCGGAGAGCCCACTGGCAGAAAAGGAGACACCCCATGTCGGAACATGGAACACCTCTGACGACTGTGCGCTTGCGGAAGCTATCGGGAACGGTAGTTCTCAATCTTCCCGAGATTGATTCCGAGCTGGCGCTCGACTTTTCCAATAACGCCGACGCTCTCGCGATTGTTCTTGAGCGGGCGCTGACTCGCGAGAACCTCGACGCGGCTTTGGTCGAGCTTGGGAAGAAACGACCCGAACCGAAAAAGCCCATCGAGCACGTCGGCGACTGTTTCCGCGAAACCGGCGAACTCGCGGGAACGATGATCCAAATCCCCGCCCTCCCGCGCCCGACTCTCGCGGAACTCCGGGAAAAGTTTCCCTGGATCCGAGGAGAGAACGGCATTGAGCGTGACATCTCCCCAGAGGGAGCTGTAACGCTTGTTCTGGGTACGGTGCTCCGTGAAGGAGAGCCGTCGATTAGCGGCCTGGAATACGAGCGCCGCCTCGCGCTCGTCAGTCGCCCGCTCTTCGGCTACCAGCAACTCGCCTGGCTCGTCGAGCATCAGGACGAGCACCCCGTTTTCAAGGCTCTTCTGGGACAGATTTATATCGACGGCCCGGGCCTTGTGGTGGTGATCGATGACGGCGTCCGGTACTTCCCGTCTCTTGATCAGATCGGCAAGCGGTGGAACCTGGATTTGCACTGGATCGGCCGCGGTCTGTACTCGCGCGGCCGGATCGCCTCCGGTAAGCAGTAAATCTTAATCTCTTGGGTTCTTGGGATTTTTAATCCCTTAAACCCTTAACACCAAGCCCTTGCGCTCCGCGCAAGGGCTTTTTCAATCGTGATATGATCAACGCGGATAGTAGGCGATCTGTGTATGGCCAAGGTTATGCACGGCCGAATTCCCGGACAGCACCTGCCGGAACGGGAGCGGACAAGTCTTCTCCCAGTGTGCGGCGCTGGTTCGCAAATTTCTTTTGCTGCTTGGTGCGTAAAACTAAGGAATTACAGATTCCGGATACGATTCAATCCAGAGACCTTTTTGGCGGATCGAAGGATGGTGGTTATGGCGGTTTTTCGCACAATTGTGGTGGTGAACGATGACGGCAACCGGAACTTCCCGTATCTTGATCAGAACGGCAAGCGGTGGAACCTGAATTTGAACTGGATCGACAACGATCTGAACTCGAACGGCCGGATCGCCTCTGGCCAGAAGCAATAGGAAATAAGGCAGGGCTCGGCGGAATGTTTATTTGGATAGCTGGCGTAGCCAGCCGCCGAGCATCTTGCCGATCTCGTCCAATGGTTCAGATAAAATAATGTATTTTTTGTTGTCGAGCGATTTTATGCGCCAGGCGATTTCCAGGAAAAACTTCGCAAGGTTCAACTTGGCCGCCGCCTGCTCTATATAGGGATATTTTTTATCCCTCGGTAGAAAAATCGCGGTATATACCGATTCGATTGTTTCAATAAACAATGAATCTATTTTATCACCCAATGTATAACGGGATATTTTCGGGATATGAACGGTAAATTCATGCCAAATTTCATAAGCCCGAACGAGCCGCTCGATTATCGGCAGATTGAGGTTCCCGGGGGGGGGGTTACGTGGAATGAGTTTTGCATGGATTATGAAATTCAGAAACACTTTTGAGGAAATCATCTCGGCTGAAAACCTGCTGATGGCCTGGCGGGAGTTCCTTTACGGCAAGCGCGGGAAGCCGGATGTGCAGGAATTCCAAATGCGGCTTATGGATAATATTTTCGCACTGCGGGACGAACTTGTAAACAAAACCTATAAACACGGCGGCTACAAGCATTTCCGGATCTCCGACCCGAAGCCGAGAGATATCCATAAGGCAGGCGTCCGCGACCGCCTGCTCCATCATGCCGTCTACCGCATTTTATACCCGCTGTTCGACAAGACTTTCATTACCGATTCATATTCCTGCCGGTTGGGAAAAGGGACGCACCGGGCCTTAAACAAATTCCGGGCATTTGCGTATAAAGTTAGCCAAAATAATACAAAAACCTGCTGGGTATTGAAGTGCGACATCCGCAAGTTCTTTGCAAGCATAGATCACGAAGTCCTCGCAAGAATTCTCGAGAAATATATAAAAGACGAGGATACGATCTGGTTGCTCCAAAAAGTCATCGAAAGTTTTTCATCCACCCGCCCGGGCGTTGGCCTTCCCCTCGGCAATCTTACCTCCCAGCTGCTCGTCAATATCTATATGAATGAATTCGACCAGTTTATGAAACACGGTTCGACAAATTTCGACTCCGAGCTCGACTCGAGGAGCTTACCGCAGGCAAGAGCGAAATATTATATCCGCTATGCGGACGATTTTGTAATTCTGTCGGATAGCAGAAAATGGCTTGAACATTTAATCCCGATCATCCAAAAATTTCTGTTTGAGAAATTAAAATTAAACCTGCATCCGAACAAAATCTCGATTAAAACCCTGGCTTCCGGAGTTGATTATCTTGGGTGGGTTCATTTTCCCGATCACCGGGTCTTGCGGACAAGCACGAAGCGGCGGATGCTGAAGCGGATTAAAACATTGCCATCGCCGGAAACAATGAATTCATATCTGGGACTTCTAAAGCATGGGAATACGCGGAAGATAAGAAAATCCAGTTTTCAGTGGTTTGTATAACAACCCGAAAGATTGACGCAGGGAACGAGAGGCTGTATGCTTAAACCAAAGAGTCACTAATCTATGTCTTAAACGCGCCAGTGCCAAATTTGAACGTCATCACAGTTTTGGCTGCGACAAACCGCCCTGGGGCGGCAATTTGGCGTGTTGAAGAACAAATAAAAAACCATGCAAATTTCGTTGCCAGTCTTAATCGGCGGATCCGTAGTTTTGCTCCTCGCGGGGTATTTTCTCCGTCGTTATCTTGCGGCGCGCGACAGTAAATCTTTAGAATCGGAAGCGGAGCGCAAGGTTCGCGAAGCGGAAACGGAAGGAAAAAAGATAATAGTCGAGGCCAAAGAAAAGGCCGCCGCGGTTTTGGGCGAAGCGCAGAAGGAAGAAAGAGAAAGAAAGAGCCAGATTACGTCCTTGGAGTCGCGCTTGTTCCAGCGCGAAGAAATGTTGGACAAGAAGCTCATCGGCCTTTCCGAAGAAGAAACCAAGTTGCGGGCTAAAAACGATGAGCTGAAGCAGGCCGAGGCCAAAGTCGAATCTTTACGCAACGATATTCTAGCCCAGCTTGAAAAAGTTGCCGGCTTGTCCAAGGAGGCAGCCCGGGAGGAACTCTTCAATCAAATTAAAAAGAAGGGGCAAGAAGACTTGGGCCAGCTTTTGCAGAAAATTGAAAAAGAAAAGCGCGACGAGATCGAAAAGAAAGCTTTGGATGTGATCACAATCGCTCTACAGCGTTATGCGCGCTCACACGTGGCCGAGATTACCACCACGATTTTCCCTTTAGGCGACGAAGAGCTTAAGGGCAAGATCATCGGGCGGGAAGGCAGGAACATCCGCGCCCTGGAGCGCGCAACCGGCGTAGAATTTGTGATTGACGAAACGCCCGACAGCATCATCATTTCTTCCTTTGATCCGTATCGGCGAGAAATTGCCCGCTTAGCTTTGGGCAAACTCATCAAGGACGGCCGCATCCAACCCGCGAAAATCGAAGAGAAAGTGGAGGAAGCTAAAGCTGAACTTGCAAAACGTATCGAAGAAATTGGCGAAGCGGCGGCAACCGAGGTTGGCGTCTATGACCTGCCAAAGGAAATTTTGCAGCTTTTAGGCAGACTGCATTTCCGGACGAGCTACGGCCAGAATGTGCTTGTCCATTCGATCGAAATGGCTCATATCTCTGCAATGATGGCGGCAGAGCTGGGGCTAAACGTAGAGGTCGCTAAGAAAGGCGCGCTCGTGCATGATATCGGCAAAGCGATTGACCACGAAGTGGAAGGCACGCACGTGGAGCTCGGCATGAAAATTCTTCGCAAGTACGGCGTGAACGAAGCGGTTATCCAAGCCATGCAGTCGCACCATGAAGATTATCCGTATGCGAGCCCTGAAGCCTACATCGTAACGGCCGCGGATGCCTTATCCGCCGCGAGACCCGGCGCGCGGCGGGACAGCTTGGAAAATTACGTAAAGCGCCTTACCGATCTTGAAAAAATCGCCACGGATTTTCCCGGCGTAAAACAAGCCTATGCGATCGCGGCCGGGCGGGAATTGCGGGTTTTTGTTGTGCCGGAGAAGATTGATGACTTCCGCGCCTTGGAGCTTGCGCGTGAAATTGCCAATCGCATCCAATCCGAGTTACAATATCCTGGTGAGATTAAGGTGAATGTTATCCGTGAAATAAGAGCCGTTGAGTACGCCAGATAATAGCAATCAATTTCTAATTTCCAATTACTAATTTCCAAATGTGGTTACCGTGCGGCGTTTTGAAGATTAGAAATTGGATATTGGAAATTTAACTTATGCTGCTTAAACTTTCCCGCTTTTTTGTTTACACCGCTGTTTTCAGCGTTGTTGTAGTTTTGGCGAGGACATTTTTCCCTTTCATCGGAGGCAAATACTATTTTTTCCGAATTTGCGTGGAGCTGGGGATAATATTTTTCGCCCTTTGGTGGGGGTTTGAAGCTTCAGCCGGAGAGGTAAAAAAGCTTTTCAAACCGTTGCTCAAAAATCCGCTTTTCATTCTGGTTTCAGTTTTCGCTATCGTTTTCGTGCTGGCTGCACTTTTTGCTGACGATCCCAAAGTAGCTTTCTGGTCAAATTATGAGCGAGGGGAGGGCGGATTCCAAATGTTGCATTATTACGCTTTCTTCCTTTTGCTCGTATTGCTTTTTCGAGACGAGCAGAAATGGAAAACTCTTTTTGTGTATTCTTTGGTTGCAGCGGCCTTAATGATTGGTTACGGATTGATCGCGCAACTAGGTTCGACTGGGAGTATAACTTTTATAAGTCCTTACGGAGCAGATCCTCCTCCTACTTTTTGGGGAAAGCTCGCATCTGCTAGATTTCAGGGTTCCCTGGGTAACCCCGCTTATGTAGCGCCGTATTTGATGTTCGCGATTTTTTTTGCTTTATATCTTTGGCTTGCGCCGCTGACAAAAAAAATCTGGAGCTGGCGCGGAGTCGGCTACATCGCACTCGCCCTCTCCTTCCTTTTCTTTTTCGTTTTGAGCCAAACGCGCGGAGCGCTCTTGGGCTTGGGCGCCTCTTTGATCCTTTACTTTTTGATTCTCGCTCTTTCGCGGCAAAATTTCCGCAAACCCGCCTTGCTGGGCCTCGCGATTGTCCTCGTGGCGGGAGGGCTACTTATAGCCAATCGCAATTCCGGCTTCGTGCGCGCCTTGCCGGGCTCCAGGATTTTTAACATTTCTTTTGGAGAACAAACTGTAAAAACCCGGCTTTGGACCTGGGGTTCGGCGTGGCGCGGCTTCAAAGATAGGCCGATTTTGGGCTGGGGGCCGGAAAATTTCAGCACGGTTTTCGACAAACACTTCGACATAAGACACTATATACCCGGCCAAAATTCAGAAACTTGGTTTGATCGCGCACACGGCGTTCTCTTTGACTACTTAGCAGAAACAGGGATCTTGGGACTTTTAGCCTACATCGGAATTTTTGCCGCTTTCGCTTGGGAATTCTTCAAAAATGGCTTGAGCAATGGGCGCTCGCCGGCCGCCGCCGCGCTTTTCCCGGCGATCTTGGGCGGTTACCTCGTGCAGGGGTTGGTGCTTTTCGATGTGCTGCCGATTTACTTAAATATTTTTATCGTGCTCGCAATGAGCGTGTACATTTTTAGCCATGAATCCCGTTAGAAAATTAACAAAAATGTTAATCTCACAAGCAAAAGTTTTTATCTGCAATAATTCCTTTCAGTCGAAAGGATGGCTTCGTAATTTTCTAACGGGATGAATCCTGCCATTAAAAAAACAATCAGCATCCTGATCGTCGCGGGGCTTGTGGCCGTGGCAATCTACGGCTCCATACTTCCGTACCGCAAATCCGGGGCCTTCATCGAGGCCATGCGCAGGTTAAACTCCGCCAAGTCGCTCGATGAATTCAAAACCATCATGTCGCGTCCGCTTGAGATGACTTCGCCGATCGGACAGGACGAACTTGTCCGCAACTTGGCGAGCGTAGTCACAAATCTAGTGGAACGCAACGGCCAAGGCAGGCCCGAATTTGTGGCCTCCGTGATTGAATATTTGCAAGGTTACTACGATCCAATTATAAGCTATGGGAAAGGCCCGAGTTTTTCCCAGAATCTTTACGTGTTGGGCATTTTGAACGAGATCGCGTTTTTGCAAACCCAAGATAAGGCTTATCTTGCGGCCGCCAAGAATTATTTCAGCCGCGGCCATGAGTTGGGCCCGCGGCGGCCGCAATTCCTCTATGGCCTTTTTGACGTATATCGAGCCGAAGGCGATACTCAAAAAGCGGTGGAAATCGCGAATCAAATCTTGACGTATTGGCCGAACGATACGCAGATCAAAAGCCTTTTAGGAGGTACGCCGCCGCAGCGTTAACCCCTAAGCTTGGTTGACAATCAGAGGTGTAAGTTTTAAGGTATTCGGACAAATGAAGAAAGCTCTAATTTTTGGCATTACCGGTCAAGACGGCAGTTATTTAGCCGAGTTTTTGCTCAAGAAGGGATATGAAGTGCACGGTGTTATGCGCCGCGCTTCTACCTTCAACACCGCTCGGATTGATCATATTTACCAGGATCCGCACGAGGCCGGCAAGCGGCTGATTCTCCATTACGGTGACTTGGCGGACGCGAATACGGTGCGCAAACTCATCTATAAAGTCCAGCCGGAGGAAATATACAATCTGGGCGCCCAATCGCACGTGCGCGTCAGTTTCGATATCCCCGAGTACACCGCGAACATAACTGGGGTGGGAACTTTGCGCGTGCTTGAAGCCGTTAAGGATTACGAAGAATATGTCGGCAAGAAAGTGAGATTTTATCAAGCTTCGAGTTCGGAAATGTTCGGCGCCGCGCCGCCGCCGCAGAACGAATTAACTAGGTTTGAGCCAAGAAGCCCTTATGGCGTAGCCAAGGTTTTTGCCTATCACACGACAAAAAATTATCGCGAGGCCTACGGAATCTTTGCCGTGAACGGGATCCTTTTTAATCACGAGTCTCCGCGCCGCGGCGAAACTTTTGTAACCCGCAAAATTACGCGAGGCATAGCGAGAATTTTGGCGGGCTTGGATAAAAAGATCTATTTGGGAAATTTGGATGCCCGTCGCGATTGGGGATATGCGCCGGAATTCGTGGAAGCGATGTGGCTGATGCTCCAGCAGGAAAAGCCAAACGATTACGTGATTGGTACGGGGCAAAGCCATTCCGTCCGTGATTTAGTGGCCATGGCCTTTAAAGAGGCTGGCTTGAGCGATTGGGAATCTTATATCGGCATCGACCCCCGTTACTACCGGCCGGCGGAAGTGGAAAACCTGATTGCCGACCCGACGAAAGCCCACAAAGAACTCAATTGGCAGCATAAAACTTCCTTCGAAGAGTTGATTCGCATGATGCTTAAACACGATTTGGAACTGCTTGGCTTGCGGGAGGCAGCTGAAAAAATTAATGCCAAATCCGAAAAGGAATCGGAGATCGTGAAGGCTGCCGACCAGATCCGGACTGCTTAATGGGGGCTCGCCGCTTCATACCTGCCGCTTTGTATAAAAAAATCCTTGCCGCCGTTCCGATTCCTTGCGTGGATGTCGTGATTGCGAACGGAAGAAAATTTCTCTTGGTAAAAAGAAAAAATAAACCCGCGCAGAGGAAATGGTGGTTTATCGGCGGCCGCATTTTCAAAGGAGAAACTTTGCAAAGAGCATTGCGCCGAAAGTTAAATGAGGAAAGCGACATTAAAATTTTCCGCGTGAAGAAGTTGCTTGCGGCCCAAGAAACTATTTTTAAAAGCAGCGCCTTCGGTGTGCCCGCGCACACGGTCAATTCGGTATTTTTGGTTGAGACAAAAGAGCCAGGAAGCATGACCAAGCATAGCGATTATCACGAGTTTCGATGGTTTACGCGCATAAACAAAAGTTGGCCGCTTTACGTTAAAAAAATGCTGCGGCTGGCGGGATTTAAATAAATAAAAAAGCTGCGGCCACGGGGGCGCAGCTAGTGATTCAGAGCCCACTTTTCATAGTAAGCTCCTAATGCGGCTTTCAAATCTTCCTCCACTCGATTCTCGATCCCTTCGCGCTCGGCGATATCGCGCCCGAGGAGTCGCAGAAAATCGAGAAAGAACCTCAAGTAGGCTGGGTTGATGAGAGCGCGCGCTTCATCCGAAGGCAGCATACCAACCCATTCCAGGTTCCAGAAGAAAAATTTGAAAACGCAAGGCCGCATCGTCCTGAAGCCAAAGGGCTGGCTCCTGTCGTAGAGCGGCAGCTCATGGCCTCGGTGGGCGGCGCTGGCAATGATGTTGAGCGGCGTGAACCGCTCAACCCTGTCTGCAATCCGCAGCGCGGTTAGGAGCGACGAATCCGCTGGCTCATCCAACCGCTTCGAATGCTGCAGTATCGCATCGACGATGCGGTTTCTGCTTGCTTCGTTGAACGGACTGCGGCCCAGAATGGCGCCGAGATACTGCTTGAGGCCGCCTGCCCTTTGGATTTCGGGTTGAAGGGCGAAGCAGCGGTCAAGGTTGTGTAACCAAGACGCGACCCGGTACTCCTCGGGATCGAAGCTTAAGAATTGCGCAATCCGCAAGCCGAGTTTTTCGATTGCGCAGACGTGGATCAGATCGTGCCCGCCTTCGCCATGCGGCGAGACATAGATAGGACTCAACCAAGCCTGGATGGCTTGGGCGAATTCAGTCATAACCACCCTCCTTCGCTGGCCACATTATACGCTTTTTTTCAGTTCTGTAAAGGTTGACCTCGGCAGTTTCTAATGGTAGTTTTGAGATGTTTTTTCATGGAAATCAATGATAAAAAGATTTTGGTTACGGGCGGGGCGGGATTCCTCGGTTCGGTTGTCGTCGAAAAATTGCTGGGGCGCGGAGTGCCGTTGGAAAATATTTTCGCGCCGCGTTCCAAGGATTATGATCTCGTGAAATGGGAGAATTGTGAGAAAGTTGCCGCCGGACAGGACCTTGTTATTCATCTCGCGGTTTTAGTCGGCGGCATCGGAGCGAATCGCGAGCATCCGGGAAAATTCTTTTATGACAACTTGATGATGGGGACGCAGATGATGGAAGCAGCCCGCCAGGCGCGAGTCAAGAAATATGTTGCCGTCGGCACGATCTGCGCTTACCCCAAGTTCGCGCCCGTGCCGTTTAAAGAAGAAGATCTTTGGAACGGCTATCCGGAAGAAACGAATGCGGCTTACGGTCTAGCCAAAAAAATGGCGCTTGTGCAGTCGCAGGCGTATCGCGATGAGTACAATTTCAACAGCATCTATCTTCTGCCGGTGAACCTGTATGGCCCCGGGGATAATTTCGATCTCCGCACTTCGCATGTGATCCCGGCGCTGATCCGCAAAGCGGCCGAAGCCAAAGCCAACGGAAAAAACTTTATCGAGGTTTGGGGAACCGGCACGGCAACGCGGGAATTTTTATATGTAGATGACGCGGCCGAAGGCATCATTCTTGCTTTGGAAAGATACGAAAAAGGCGACCCCGTTAATCTGGGATCAGGCAAAGAAATTTCCATCAAGGATCTGGTCGAAACCATTTGCAAATACATGGATTTCAAGGGCGAAATCCGCTGGGATAGAACTAAGCCGGACGGCCAGCCGCGGCGCCTCCTCGATACAAGCCGCGCGGAAAAGGAATTCGGTTTCAAGGCGAAAACCGGATTTGACGAGGGGTTGAAAGCGACGATTGACTGGTATCTGAAAAATTTTAAATAGCGATTTATGAATCCGGACGACTTAAAGCGCATCCGCGTTGATATTCTGGAAATGATTCATGCGGCCGGCGAAGGGCACCTGGCCAGCTCTTTTTCCGTCGTGGAATTGCTTTACGCAATCTATGCGGGGATGGACAAAAACGACTCGTTTTTTTTGAGCAAGGGCCATGCTAGCGCCGCGCTCTTTGCGGTACTTGCGCATTTCGGGCACATCGACCGGAAAGAGCTGGCCGGTTATTGCAAATACGACTCGCGGCTCGGCGGGCATCCATATAGAATTTCTCAAGCGGTGATGGCCGCGACCGGTTCTTTGGGGCACGGTTTTCCGATGGCGGCCGGATATGCTCTGGCTAAGAAAATAAAAAACGAACCCGGCCGGGTTTTTTGCCTGGTTGGCGACGGCGAAACGAACGAAGGCAGTATCTGGGAGACGGCGATGTATACCGAACAGCTGGGCTTGAAAAACCTGGTTTGCGTGATTGACGAAAATAATTCCCAAGTGCGGGCAAAAGTTTCGGTTAACATCCAGCGGAAATTCGAAGCCTTTGGCTGGCAGACGGCAAGCGTGGACGGACACAACCTGCAGGCGATCAATAAGGCCATATTTTCTCCCGCAGCCGTAACTTCTCCTTACTGCGTCGTTGCGCATACGGTCAAAGGCAAAGGCGTAAAACAGGTGGAAGCCGACATGTTTTCCTGGCACCATAAAGCGCCAACCGAGGCGGAACTCCAAGAGTTCAAAAAGGAAATATTTTCATGAGAAAACAATTTGCAAAAACAATGCAGGAGCTTGGCGCTGACGAGAGGTTGGTTATTCTCATCGGCGACATTAGCCATTATTTGCTCAAGGATTTTGCCGAAAAATATCCGCGGCGTTTTTACAATATGGGAGTTGCCGAACAGGCGATGATGAGCATGGCGGCGGGCCTCGCGATGCACGGTTTCACTCCCGTCGTACACAGCATTACGCCATTCGTGACGGAGCGCTGTTTCGAACAAATCAAAGACGACGTTTGCTACCAGCATTTGGGCGTGAAAATTGTAAGCGTTGGCAGCGCTTTTGACTACGCTTCGCTCGGCTGCACCCATCATTGCTATGATGACTTAGCCATCCTGCGGGCCCTGCCGCATATGCAAATTATTTACCCGGCCTCGCCTCAAGAGTTCGATGTTTTATTCAAGGAAACTTTTAGAAACGGCGAGCCGACGTACTTCCGACTGCCGGCCAAAACCCACGGCTTGGAAACGCATCCGCGTTTCGGCGAAGCCGAGAAGTTGAAATCCGGCGAAGATGTAACCATAATTGCTATTGGCCCACAGGTGGCGAACGCTTATGAAGCCGCCGGTACTTTATCCGGAATGGGAATCACTTGCGATTTGATTTATCTTTCGACCATTAAACCCATCTCCGCGGCGTCGCAGGAAATGATCCGCGAGAGTTTGAATCGGACCGGTGCGCTCATTACCGTCGAGGAACACTCGATTATCGGCGGCGTTGCCGACGCAATTGCGGCGATCGGACAGGGAATTAAATACGAAGAGCGGCGTTTGGGCATCCGCGACAAGTTTTTGACAAACTATGGAACCTACGAAGAACACTGCGAAGCCAACGGTTTGACCAAAAACGGAATTATCAAAACCGTTCATGAAATTAAGTCAAAAAATAATTCATAGCGACATCAAGAGCATTTGCGACACGAGCGACTTAAGCGAGTTGCGCGGCAAGAGCATTATGATTGCGGGAGCTAACGGCCTCATCGGCGCCTACTTAAGCCACCTGATCAATTATTTGAATGAGAATTTTGATTACAATATTCAAGCCGATCTCATCACACGGGGAGAAATCACGCCCGAAAAGCGCATCTATGACTTAAAGGACGCCAAGAACTTCAACCTGATCCAGCAGGATTTGGCGAAGCCGGCTGTCTATGTGAAAAAATATGATTATATCGTGCATGCTGCGGGCTACGGCGCTCCCAGCAGGTTTTTACAGGAACCGCTTAACGTCATCGATGTGAACTACATCGGCCTCAAGAGCATTCTGGAGAGCTACCGGCAGGTTAATCCGGCAGCAAAAATTTTATATTTAAGCAGCAGCGAGATTTACGGTTCGCCGCCGGCAGACCAGATCCCCACCGTGGAAACTTATGAAGGCAGAAGTTCGGTTTTAAACAACCGCGCTTGTTATATCGAATCAAAGCGGCTCTCGGAGGTGCTGGCTTTGGCTTACATCAACCTCTATAAAATGAACGTTAAAATCGCCCGTCCGGCGCTTTCCTATGGCCCCGGTTTGTCCTTCGACGACCAGCGGGTAATCGGCCAGTTCATGAAAAAAGCTCATACCTTAAAGACAATCGAGATGATTGACGACGGCAGGGACCTCCGCTGTTTCTGCTATATTTCCGATGTCATAAAACAGCTTGTGCATATTCTTTTGTTCGGCAAAGACGTGATTTACAACGTGGGCTCTTCGCAGGAAGAAATCAGCATTAAAGATTTGGCGATGATGATCGGGGAACTTATGTCCGCCCAAGCGGTGGTCGGCCGCGGGAAAACCACCGAGGTCATCGGAGCGCCCAACCGCGTTTGTTTGGATATGCGAAAACTGGAATTTGAATTCAACTTCAAGCCGACCGTGAAAATGAAGGAGGGGCTCCAGCGGACGATCGAATGGAATTTGGCGGTGGAAGCGGAAAAGCAAAAAGCATGAACGCAAGAGGCGCGCAAGAAAGAATTTTAACCGCCCGGGACTTTGAACAAGTTTTTGGAGAAGAAATCAGCGCTGAAATCAGCCGGCTCGTTGCCGCATTCGACTTTCGCTATGCGGAGGTCGGGACGGAGGAGCGCGACCGGTATCTTTTGGAGATCTTAAAGCGGCTGGGAGACGCGAATCTCGCGGCGGCCGGACCGCACCGCCTCCCGCAATGGGAAACGGGCTGGGGTGAAAACCTGGAGAATCTGGAGAAGAATGAAGCGGATCCGCTGCTGCCGAAATATTTCGGGAAGTTCGGCGTTTTGCGCTGGCGGCAGCAATTTATCAAGCCGCTGACGAAAAATTTTGAAAGCAAAACTTTGCGGATAATCCAAGAATGGCTTTTCGAAAAATACCTGCCCGAGGCGAAAGCGATTTACGAGTTCGGCTGCGGCACCGGCCATCACTTGCTCAATGTCCGCCGCGTCAACAAATCCGCTCCGCTCTGGGGCCTTGACTGGGCAACTTCCTCGCAGAAAATCATCGCCGAGCTGGCCAGGCGGAATCCGGAGGCCGGAGTGAATGGGCGCCGCTTCGATTTTTTCAATCCGGACTATGCGTTCAAGCTTCAACCCGAAAGCGCGGTTTATACGGTGGCTGCGCTTGAGCAAACAGGAAAAGCTTACGAAGCGTTTGTGGAATATCTGCTTGAACAAAAGCCGAAAATTTGTTTTCACACCGAGCCAATCGGGGAGTTGCTCGACGAGCATAACCTCCTGGATTACTTGTCGCTGCGGTATTTCGAGAAAAGAAATTATCTTTCGGGATTTTTGAACTATTTGCGGCGGCTCGAGAAAGCGGGCAAGCTCGTCATCCACAAAGCCCAGCGGACATACATCGGCAGCCTCTTTATCGAAGGCTACTCGGTCGTGGCCTGGTCGCCGCTTCCTTAATGGCGTCTCCGATTAAAACAATTTATTTCGTGCCATCGGGACCCGAGGGTTTAGGCGGGAAAATATTCAAGCCCAACCCGCCGATTTCTCCGACCGCCGCCTTGGGCGGCGGCTTCCCGGAATTCTTTAAAGAGCGGGGAGTCGAAGTTAAAACTATCGACGCCTGGGATCCCAAGGCGCACAATCCTGGCGATGCGGTGGTTTTTATCAACCACCCCGACGACAGCTTGTTCTGGCGGTGTTTGTATTTCTTGAAATACACCGCGCGCGGAAAAAAACGCTTCGCCGTCACCCGAGCAGAGCTTTTCCGCATCGCCAAAAATTTTTCCAAGCGGGTCCTCTTCCAATGCGAGCCGCCGATCAATATGCCTTACCCCTACAAACATTTAGAACTGCTCCACGAGCTTTATGATGTCATTTTTTTGTATCATAAGATGTCAACAGAATCTCCGAAAGTTAAGTATATATTTTGGCCGCGCGAGTTCCGGGAAGAGTTCGAAGAATTTTTCGCCGTCCCCAAGGAAAAATTTCTGGTGATGATGAATCACAACGCGCGGCCGCGGGCGTTTTTCAATAAAGAACTCTACAGCGAGCGGCTGCGGGCGATAAAGTTCTTGAGCCAGGCGAATGATTTCGATCTCTACGGCGGCCGCTGGGACAAGCGCCCGTTTTTCCCTTTCTGGCACTACCGCTCGGCGGTCCAAAAATGCTGGCGAGGCTACGTGGATGGGGATAAAATCAAGACCCTGGCTGCTTATAAATTTTCGATCGCTTTCGAAAACTCACGCTATCCCGGCTACTTGAGCGAGAAAATTTTCGATTCTTTCCTCGCGGGGTGCATACCCGTGTATCTGGGCGCGCCCGATGTAACCGATTATGTCTCCGCGGATTGTTTCATTGATATGCGGAACTTCAAAAATTACGGCGAATTGGAAAAATACCTGCGGTCACTTTCGCCGGCCGAGTGCGCAGAATACCGGCAGCGAATCAGACAGTATCTCTTGAGCCAAAAAAACAATATTTTCTCGAAGCGCAAATTTGCCGAAATCCTGTGGCGTGAAGTGAGCGCGTTCTAAGCGGCGTCCGGCACCGCTCTTAAAATTGGAATCGAGCCGAGCGTACTGGCGTGCCATGCAGTTCCTGGATACGAGGACGAATGGCAAAAACGGGTTCGCCATGTGGCGTGATGCTAACGGGATAAATACTTCGCTCAACTGCGATAACTCGACCACCACCGTTCAGGTGGCCGGAGCGGCAAGCGTGATCAATCGAATCAACCCGAGCACCGGCGGTGTGTACAATGAATGGCATCACGTTGCGATTACAAAAGGTACTACTGCTTCGTCGACGGACGCATTCAAGCTGTATGTCGACGGTAACCAGAAAACAAGCGGCAAATGTTATACCGCAACGAGTACCGATTCCATTTGGATAGGCGGCAACCCTTCATCCTCTATCGGTTTGTTCAACGGCTATATTGACGAAGTGAGAATCTGGAACGCAGAAAGGTCATCTTCGAGTATTGAAACATACAGCGGTCAAGAGGTAACTTCCACAAGCAGCGGACTCAAAGGTTACTGGCGTTTCAACGGCACTTCAACCGACCTTGCGACAGGCAATTCGACGTCGGGACAAAGCGGAAATCCGACATTTTCAACCTATACCCCGTTCGGACACTTTATTCTAGACCAGAATTTATATCCGACTTCTGTGAACACGAGCACGCGCGAACTTAAATGGCATGCTTCCACCACCTATTCGAATGAATGGCTAGGCGCTATTTCTGCATGGAACGCATTAGGGAAAATCACTTTTTCTTCGACTACTCCTTCAAGCACAGCATATGTGAAGGTGTATGATGTGAATGAGCCACTGGAAGATTTCACTGGGGTGTGGACGCCACTCGTTGGACTTCCTGATACAATCGAATTAAATCTGCCGAAATTGGCGGGCGGCACTTCCTCCTCTACACAAAAAACCGCAACTCATGAACTCGGCCACGCCCTTGGGCTGGCCCACAGCATATTCGGAAACGTTATGTATTACATACAAACGACACAGACTTGGTTAGGAAACAAGGATATTGACGACTTCAATTATTTTTGGCCGTAGGTTAAAAAAGTCGGAAATAATAACACAAAATGCTACAATAACGTGAACATGGGTAAACCAATATTATTTGTGGGAAGTGCTGCCGTGGTAATTGTGGCTATAAGCCTTAGTGCTTACTTTTATTTTCACGGATTCCCCGCTTCAAACATCGTTGAGAATACACCATCTGTTGGTGAACAAGGAATAGTGCAAACACCTAACGAGACGACCGATGTTACACAGGAAATAACCTCATCAAGCGAAACAGGAAAAAGCGGTCCGTTGGTGATAAGAGAAATCCAACAGGAATACGAAGCCGATTTTTCGAATGACGGAATATTAGTGGGGGGGTCGCATAATATATTTGTTGCCAAGATCATAAAAAAAGTTGGCAACGAGAGTCGTTTAAGTGCTCCTAAAACCCAGTTCGAAGCAGAGATTATTTACAATATCAAAGGCAGTTTATCCGGGAAAGTCATTGTTAGCCAAACGGGCGGTTACCTCAACGGCATATTATACGTGGTCGGCGGCATAAACTTCGGCGACGTAGTTGGCCCCACCAACGAATCCGAAGCAAAATATCTACTTCAGCCGGGATATACATACCTTTTGGCGACACGGCATATCAAGCCGGATGATTTTTACACGATGCTCTCTTTTCCAGGCGTGGGCGCTAAGTTAATCAGCGATAATCAGGGTCTATCAAGCATTCAGCTTCGTGCTTTAGCCGAGAACGACTCTCGGGTTCGCGTACTGCAAATGGCTTATCCGAAAGAGATACTTTTAAGCTCTGATATTCGGAACAGCACAACCATAAACAGCTACAAATCCCTCACCGAAGCGCAAAAGTATGCCTTGCCTTACTACGCCGGTTCCTATAGCCCGCCTCCAACTTCTACCACCAGCACGGCGACCTCGACGAGGTAAATCTTTGCGGGCGAGCAGCTTCGCCAGCTTTATTGATTCTTCACGCCGGATGTCCTATGATGAAGCCCATCACGGCGATGAAGGATGAAAACAACAAGCCAAGTTCGCGCCGGACAACCTGCCGGATCTGTGGAAGCAGCAAGCTTTTCCAATTTTTGAGCCTCGGCGAGACGCCGCTCGCCGACGCTTTCGTTGAAAAGGAGGATTTGGACAAGCCGGAAGCGAAGTACCCGCTGGACGTCGCGGTTTGCGAAGACTGCGGCTTGGTCATGCTCGTAAACATCGTGCCGGCCGAAGTCCTCTTCGGCGACACTTACGCGTTTTACACTTCGGGCTCCCCGCAGGCCGTCGCGCATTTCCGGAAATATGCGCATACGGTGATGGAGCGTTTTCCCGCGCTGGCAAAAAAACTTACGATTGATATCGCTTCGAATGACGGCGTGCTGCTGCGTCCCCTAAAGGAAATGGGAGCGAAAGTTTTGGGGATCGACCCGGCGAAAAATGTCGCGGTCGTTGCAAACGCGGCGGGCATTGAAACGATTGTAGATTTTTTCAACATCGCTTGCGCGCAAAAAATTCTTAAGGAGCGGGGCCAAGCCTCCCTCGTCCTCGCAAATAATGTTATTGCCCACGTTGACGATGTCCGCGGTTTTACGGACGGAGTAAAACTTCTGCTTGAGCCGGACGGGGTTTTTATCTTCGAGGCCCAGTACTTCCCGAATCTTCTTTTTAAGAATCAGTTTGACAACGTTTACCACGAACATCATTCGTTCTACTCTCTGCGGCCGCTCAAGCTTTTGATGGAAAAGAGCGGGCTTGAGATTTTCGACGTCGAAGAAGTGGATACGCAAGGCGGTTCCCTGCGCGTGTATGCCAAGCACAAAAACGGCCCTTATCCTGTCGCGCCCGTTGTCGCCAAAATGATCCAGACCGAACTTGAGCTGGGGCTCGCGAAGACAGAGACATACCTGGAGCTCGCTAAGCGGGCGCAAACGGTCAAGACGGAATTGATCAAGATCCTTGAAGATTTGAAAGCGCAGGGCAAAAAAATCGTCGGTTACGGCGCACCCGCCAAGGGCAACACGCTTTTAAACTTCTGCGGCATCAGCACCCAATATCTCGATTACATCATCGACAAAACGTATTTCAAGCACGGGAAATTCACCCCAGGCATGCATATCCCGGTTTTTCCGGTTGAGAAAATCGAGGAAGACGGGCCGCCGGACTGCTATCTCCTGCTCGTCTGGAATTATGCGGCCGGAATTTTAAAGCAGGAGGAGGAGTTCAGGAAGCATGGCGGCAAGTTTATCATTCCGATTCCAATTCCGCAGATAGTATGATTGACAAGTCAAAAGTTCTCGTAACCGGGGGGCGGGGGATGATGGGCAGCCGCATTCCGTTCGGCATCAAGCTTGATCGGGACGATTTGGACATCCGGCGGGAAGATTCCGTAAACGCGGCTTTCGCGAAGCACGAGCCGCAACTCGTCATCCACCTGGCTGCGCTCAAAGACAAGGCATATTGCCAAGCTCATCCGGCCGACGCTTATAACGTCAATGTTTTAGGCACATTGAATGTCGCCAAAGCCTGCCGATCGCGTGACATCCCGCTCATCTTTGCTTCTTCCTATTATGTTTTCGATTGCAATGCGCGCGCGCCCTACCGCGAAAACGATCTTGCGCATCCGATTAACGTTTACGGCAAGACGAAATTCGCGGGCGAGCTCATCGTGGAAGACTTGGTGAAACGGCATGCGATTGTCCGTTTGGGCCTCGTCTACGGCGAAGGCATCGAAGACAGCTTCATTAACGTGGTTGCCAAGCGCATCGCAAAAGGCGAAAGTATTGCGGAGCGCGACGACAGAAAGTTTTCCCTGACCAGCATCCGAGGCTTTTTGGACGGCATTTCGCTCGTCATCGAAGACGGCCTGCATGGATTATTTCATTTAGCCGAAAGCGGCGGACCGTCTTACTACGAGACAGCAACCTTTATAAAAGAACAATTGAATCCAGCCGCGACTGTCACGGTCATCACGCCCGGTCCGGATGACGCTGCCGCCCCGCCTCGCGGCGGCGGCTTCGGCGTGCTCATGCCATCGGCGGTTTTTTCTCCGCGGAGCTGGCAGGCGGCTTTAAGTGATTACTTGCTTTCCCTTAAAACCAAAACGGCTGGGCAATAATCCAATGAAAATAGCCATCATCGAGCCGGTGCTTAGTTTGCCGTACGGAACCTCGAGGTTCGCCTTGAGCGTTGCGGCGGCCCTCCAGAAACTGGGGCATCAGGTCTTGATCTATACGAACGAGTTCAATGAGGATATTTTTTCCGGACTGGCGCGAGGTCTGAATGTTAAAGTCGTCCAGCCGCGCCTTCGCGAAGAAGACTTAAAAGGCGCGCGAACCGTTTTCGGCAAGCTAGTCCAGCGCTGGCAGCGGCGAGCGCTGGCGGCGGAAAATTCCCGGTTGATTGCGGAGGCGATGGATAAAGATTTCGACATCATTGATTGCCAGAATCTTTACACCTACCGCGTCGGTTATCTTTATAAAAAGCGCGTTAGGAAAAACGTGAAAGTAATTTGGAGCCTGTACGATGTTCCTTGGATTCACCGGCCGGCCGGCCGCTTTCTCTACGACTTACCTCGGCGGCTGAATTCATATCTCGAAGAAATTTTGGAAAAGAAATTCTACAATCAGGTGGACAATGTCGTACTTTTGGAAAACCGCAACTATCCGGTCGCGCGGCGGCTGGGCTTTGCCGATTCACAAATCACCAAAATTTTTTGGAGCGGCGTTGAGGAAAAATTTTACTTTCCGGTGAGGGACATAGCCAAAGTTGAAGAGGTTAGGCTTATGAGCGTCGGCGCGCTGACGCCGCAGCGCCGCTACGAGGACATCATTGTAGCCGTCGCCTTGCTGAAGCAAAGAGGAATTTCGGCAAAAGCAACGTTAGTTTGCAGAGTTTCTCCCGACACAGTCTCGTACCAAGAGGAAATTTCCCGTTTTGCCGAAGCGCAAGGCGCGGCGGCCGACATCGACTTCCGTTTTGCCGGCGCGAGCGACGATGAATTGCGCGAGCTGCAGCGCCAGAGCCAGTTTTACGTTTCGCCCAACGCCATCGGCATTTGGAGCATGGCGGCATTTGAAGCCATGGCTGCCGGGCTTTTCCTTGTGGTTTCCCGCGTAACCAGCAACGCCGCCGTTTTAACGGAGGGGGAACATGCTTTGTTTACGGATCCGGCGAAGCCCGAGGATATTGCAGCCAAGGTTGAGACAGCTCTCAAGAATCCCAGAATGTACGAGCAAATTGCGCTCAAGGGCCAGCGCTTCGTGAAAGAAAACTTCACTTGGGAAAAATACGCCGAAAAACTTTTGGCGGCTGCCCAGTCGCATTATTGAACTATGGATTTGGGAGCGTTGCTTAAAGAACGCGTCAGCCGGAACAACCTGATTCTTTTTTCGGAGCGGCGGGCAAAATTCAGGGAACACCCCTTCGGCGCCGCCTGGCAGGCCCTGCGGCGGCGAATCAGCCAGTTTTTCGACGTGCGGATACCGAATCTGCTGGGTGCGTCGGAGTTTGCAGCCTCTAAAACTTTTTTCAGCGCGCCGATAAAAGTATTGCGGCGCGACAAATTTTGCATGGATACTTGGGGAGTAATCGGCGGCGGCACCGACATTTTAACCACAAAGTTCTTTATCGATACGATCCGAAAAGGCGTAACCGTAATCGATGGCGGGGCATATATCGGCTGGTACACGCTTCTTGCCGCAGAACTTACGGGAAGTACCGGCAGTGTCCATGCTTTCGAACCGACTGCCCGGACCCTGCCGGTTTTAAGGAGAAATATCGCCGGCCGGAAAAATATTTTTTTGAATAACGCCGCGCTTTATAAACAAAGCGGCCAGATTGAATTTTATGATTTCGGCAAGGGCTTAGGCTATGCCAATGCCGTCGTATCCGAGGCGAAGCCGCTTCCGGGAAAAAGGGGAGAAAATCACGGCCAGCACCTGCTGGTTCAAGGAGTGAGCCTTGACAACTATTGCGCAAAAGTCGGAATCACCCCCGATTTTATCAAGCTCGATCTTGAAGGCGGGGAATACGACGCGCTTTTGGGAGCGCAAGCGGTGCTTAAGTCAAAGCAACCCATCGTTGTCATTGAAGTGTCGCAGACGGAGATTCAAAGCGGAGAATATAATCGCATCGCTGATTTTCTTAGAGTCCATGGCTACGAGGCCTATCGCATGTTTGCTGACAAGGATTTTAATGCGCAGCTGCAGCCGTTTAAGCCCGCGCAGGCGAATAATTTCGCCATGGAAAACATAATTTTCAGCGCTCGGATGAGCGGGTTGCCGTGGCGGATCGTAAGTTGAGCACCTTAAAACATGGGCAGTAAAAATATTTTAACCGCAGGGAAATGGCTGTTTCTTGCCGGCATAGCACTGCTCATTATCCGCAGCAACAGCTATCCTTGGCCCCTAAAGCGCGCAAGCGATATTCTGTTTCTTTTAGCGGCGCTTTTGGCCTGCTCAAGTTTTGTTCGCGAAAAACCCTGGAAAGTCGGCAGAATCCGTCAAGGCATTTTCGGCTTTTTGCTGATCTTCGGCGGTATTCTGATTGCAACTGCTTTCGCTTATTTCCTCAACGGGACCAAAGTTACCGCCGCCGGCGTTTTAGCGTTCGGCAGATTCATCGAGGTAGCCGTTATTTTCTTGCTCGCGGGTTTTTTTCTAAAGCAGGATCCCAGGTTTTTAAAAGAAGCTGCTTTGGCCCAGCTCTCCACGTTGATCTATTTAATCGCTCTAATTTATCCGGCATTAGCGCCTGAAGGCCGCTTCCGCCTGTTTGAGAACTGGCCGTCAAACGCCGGTTACTATCTGATTGCGAGCCTAAGCATGATTTATACCTGGCTTGCCATTCGCGCTTCCGGCCCGGCGCGGTCAGCGCTGTACTTCGCTTTATTCGCCGGCCTGGGCGGCATCCTTTTATGGACGATGTCGCGCGCAAGCTGGTTGGCAGTTTTGCTGTCAATTGGGCTGATTATTTTTACGCGGCTGTTTGTCCCCGGTGAGCAGCGCCGGTCAAAAATCAAAAAAGCCGCGGTCGGACTTTTCACTGCGCTTTTAGGCATCGGTTTTGGTTTTTTGTTGTTATCTGCTCCCGTCAAAAACCAGGTTTTAACGAGATTTTTTCCCCAGCTTCAACTTGATATTTGGGCACAGGCACCGGCGGCTACGATAAAAAATATTTTAGAAACAGATTTGATGCCAGATTTAAGCGATCCCAATCGTATCATTATTTGGAAAAAATACATTTCTTTGCTCTTAAAAAATCCGCTTGGATTGGGCCTAGATTATCCGCCGGTTACGCTCGGCGATGAATCAAAAGGTCCGCATAACACCTTGCTCGAGTTATTGTTGGTTGCCGGCCCTTTCGGTTTGGCCGGATTCCTCTATCTTTTCCTTGTAGCGGTGAAGAACGCGGCAACCCAAGCGAGGAGAAGCGGCTACGGAGCAGTCTGGCCGATCTATCTTCTGGCTGTTTTGGCGGGATTCGCTACGGCTGCATTTTTCGACAATATGTCCACTTTCAGGTTGATGTGGATTCTGATCGGCGTCGGTTTCTTTTTGGACGCCGAAAACCAAAACAAAGAATTGGCTGGAAAATCAGCAGTCCTAGACTAAGCGGTCTATGCTAGACTGGTTTTGAAACTGTAGATTATGAACGTCTACATCATTCCATTTTCCGAAGACGAGCTTGGCGATCAGCTGTTCAGCGATGCACAGGTGCTTGCTTGGAAACACACCGTGATCCTTTGGCGCAAGCTCAAGGCCGAGTGCGCGCAGCAAGGAATTCGGCTTCAGACGATTGACTTCTTTGACCCCAAGCGTGCCCAGCCAGACGACGCGCTCCTGGTTTTAAATCATCCGGAGGAAAGTTTTTGGTGGCGGTTGTATTACCTTTGGAAATACAGGAAATCGAAAGGTGGATTCGTTTGGCGAAAACGCAAAATATTTTTTGCGGTGCACGCTTATTTTAAAAGAAAAATTTTGCTGCAGCTGGAGGCGCCGGTTGTGGCTCCCGCCACTTACCGCCGGCTGCCGAGTTTGGCGAAACTTTACACCGAGGCATATTTTATCGTCAACGACCTTCCTGAAAAGTTCGGCTATGTGGCGCCCGTTTACGACATTTACAACGGCCGGGACAAACGCGAGATGATTAAAAAATATGCCGCTCTCGCCAAGGACAAATACTTGTGCATGATCAATGCGAACAACGCCCCGCACGAGTTCTGGGGATCGCTTTTAGGCGAACGCATCAAGGCGATTAAATTTTTCAGCCGCTTCCCTGATTTTGATTTATATGGCTCCCGCTGGAATTGGCCCCCTCGACATCCGTGGTGGTGGTTTTGGCGAAGTTTTGTTAAAAAAGCCTGGCGCGGGGCGCCACCGGACAAACTCGAAACACTTTCAAGGTATAAATTCGCTTTGGTTTTTGAAAATTGCGCTTATCCCGGCTACGTGAGCGAGAAA
This sequence comes from uncultured Candidatus Saccharibacteria bacterium, assembly GCA_964361595.1. Taxonomy (GTDB): domain Bacteria; phylum Patescibacteriota; class Minisyncoccia; order UBA6257; family 2-01-FULL-56-20; genus CAYIAX01. The sequence goes on from CAYIAX010000002.1 coordinate 56,438, forward strand.
ATTTTCGACTGTTTCGTAAGCGGCGTTGTCCCTGTCTATCTCGGCGCGCCGGACATCCACGCGCACATTCCCGGCGATTGTTTTGTGGATTTCCGGCGCTTTTCTTCTTACGCGGCACTGGATGAATTTTTGAGATCATTGACCGAGCAGGATCTCGCGGCCTATCGTCGCGCGGCCTCCGAATTTCTCCGCAGCGGGAAAGATCGGCCGTTTACACAGGCTTTTTTCGCAGAAAAACTTCTTGAAATCATTAACCCCGAGCTTCGGAAGCTTGCCGCCCAAGTCCCCCGGCCTCTGGTTTCAGTCGTTTTGCCCGCCTATAACGACGCTAAATACCTAAAAGGCGCAATCACAAGCGTGCTGGCGCAGACTTACGAAAACTGGGAGTTGGTAGTCGCCGACGACGGATCAACCGATAACACCAAAGCGGTGGCCAGTTTTTTTGGCGACAAGCGAATTCATTATTTTTACCAGGCAAACAAAGGCTTGGCATCAGCAAGGAATTTCGGTTTGGCGCACTGCCGCGGCAAGTATGTCGCGCTTTTGGATGCCGACGATCTCTTTTTGCCGGAAAAACTTGAGCGGCACGTTGCTTACCTCGAAAAACACCCGGAATGCGATTTAACCTACGACGAGTTGATATTTATAAGAGACGAGGAACCGGGAAAGTTTTGGAAAGTTATCGGCATTGAACATTTATCCGGCTTTTTGAAAGAGCCGTTTATCAAGATGGCCGGGCACTGCATCGGCCCCTCGGCGGCTTTTTTCCGGCGCGAGCTTTTTCAAGAATACGGCGGATTTCCGGATGGCTGGCGAAGGAATGAAGATTACTATTTCTGGTTGAAGCTGGCGGTGCGCGGCGCCTATTTTCAACATCTTAAAGAACCGCTCACAATCTCGCGTTTGCGAGCGCAAAGCCTGTCAAGATCGGGTATTCACCTGAAAGAAGCGGCGGAATTAAATTTACAAATTTTCGACTGGCTCGACAAAGAACTCGCAAAAGATGATTTCGCGAGGGGCTACCTGCCGGATTTTCTTTCCGTCACGCGCCGTCGCCTCGCGCTTGGATATTTTATTTTACAAGACAAAGAAAGCGGAATCCGAGAACTTAAAAAATGGCGTTACGGCTGGTTGTTGACTCCGTTCTTCCGTTTATTGCCGTCTCGTTTGCTCTCCTCGTTGCTTACTCGCCTCCGCGGCGCCCGAGAGAAATTTCTGTACCAGGAAACAGCTGGGCCGCTAGGAACAATTCCGCCGCCAGTTTTACATTAAAAGAAATTTACGTTACAGTTGGCTTTATGTCACAGCTTAAGGGCAAGACAATTTTTATAACCGGCGGAACAGGTTCGTGGGGTTACGAACTCACGAGCCAGATACTTAAGCAAGATCCAGCGGAAGTCAGAATCTTCAGCCGCGGCGAGCATGCGCAGATCGAAATGGCGAGAGAGTTTGGCGACCCGCGTTTGGATTTTTATATAGGTGATGTGCGTGACGAAGAGCGTCTGAAGGAAACCATGAGGGGAGCTAATATAGTTTTTCATTTAGCCGCGCTGAAACATGTGCCCATCTGCGAGCGCCATATTTGGGAAGCCGTACAAACCAATATTTACGGAACGAACGCCGTGGTCCGCGCTGCGCTGTTCAACAACGTTGACGTGGCGGTATACGTTTCATCAGACAAGGCGGTGGAGCCGATTAATCTCTACGGTGAAACCAAAGCGATTGCCGAAAAACTTTTCGTAGCCGCGAATTCTATGCCCGGGAAGACCCGTTTCGCCTGTCTGCGCGCGGGAAATGTTATCGGCACCCGCGGCAGCGTCATCCCTTTCTTTAAGAAGCAAATCAGCAGTTCCGGCAAAGTTACCTTGACCGACAAGCGCATGACGCGGTTCTTTGAACTGTCTGGACCAGTTATCGAACTTTTATTGCGGGTGGCTGAAGAGGCGTGCGGGGGAGAGATCTTTATCCCCAAAATGCCGTCGGCCAACATCGAGACGCTTGCCAAGGTTATGATCGAAAAGCTTAGCGGGGGTACCGCTACGATAGAATACGTGGGAATGCGGCCGGGAGAAAAGATTCACGAACTTCTTATCTCCGAGAGCGAGATCGATCGCGTAGCGGAATTCCCGGGAAATTTCGTGATCTTGCCTTATGATTTTTTAAACAAACACGAAAAGTTTGTTGGCTACACTGGAAAGATGACTAAACTCGCGGGCGCCTATAGTTCAGGGACGATACCACTGCTCGAAGAGAAAGAAATAGAGGCTGTGCTAAAAAGGAGCGGATATCTAAGTTAGTTTAATGAATTCGAAGACAGTTGCTATCCTCGGCGCGACCGGCATGCTCGGGAGCGCAACTTACGACGAACTTAAAGACCGCTACGAGCTCACGCTGGTTGTGCGTGACAAAAATAAAATAAAGCTTTTAGAGGACCGTTACGGGGGCACGGCTAGGCATAAAGTCGTAGAATTCGATGCCGCTCTTCTCTATCGAGATTTCGCGGCGGAGAACGGCCAGCAAAGTTCCTCCTGGAATGAATTGCTGACCGGAATCGGTGATGTTCGCTACGTCATTAACGCTATCGGCGTTACTATTCCATTTGTCTTGGAAAACCCAGCCCTTACTTTTTTTATAAACGGCGGCCTACCGCATCTTTTAGCGAGTGCGTTCCGCGGAAAATTGATCCAGATCACCACGGACTGCGCCTACAGCGGCAGCGAGGGGTTTCCTTACGACGAAAAATCGCCGAAATCACCGGTTGATATCTACGGCCTTTCTAAAATATTGGGCGAACCGGCGGGCTGCCTCACGCTTCGCACGTCCATCGTGGGCAGGGAGCTTGAAGGCCATACCGGCCTTTTAGACTGGTTCTTGGCCCAACAAGGCAAAACCGTAACCGGCTTCGCCAATCAGTTTTGGAACGGCATTACCGCCAAGCAGTTCGCCAAAATTTGCGACAAGGTTATGAGCGATCCAGGGAAGTTTCCCCGGAGTGGTTTATTTCATGTTTTCTCCACCACGATTTCCAAATACGAAATGCTTTTGAAATTCAAAGAGAAATTTAGTATCGATTGCGAGGTCAGTAAGGACGAAACAAGAAAACTTAATCGTACGCTTGCTACTATTTATGATTTCAATAAGGAACTCAATCTGCCCGCTTTCGATGAAATGCTTAAAGAGATTTAGCGGCTGAAGCTATGCTGTCAGTTCGCCGAATTTATTTCTTATACCGTCGAAATAGCCCCGTACGATCGAGACGATTTTCCTAAGCTTATGGTCTTCAAATAGGACAATCTTCCCAAAACTCATTACCTCGCTCATTAAATTGTTTAAGAGCCAGCGGGGAACCAGGCGCCAGTAAGTCTTATACATATAAACGCTGTTCCGGTACATGTAATAATAGCGCGCAGCCGAATAATTCGGTACGACGAATTTTCTCCCCAGGAACGATTTTAAGATTGGCTTGGGACCGGCCGTTTCTTCAAGAACGGCATCGGGGACAAGCAGGATTTTGTATCCTGCCTGAAGCAGCCGGAGGCAAAATTCATGATCTACCCACATGACGAACAAGTCTTCTTTATACCTGCCACTGGTTTTCCAGACAGAAGTTTTAACGAGCTGGCCGGTTTGAACGGTAGTTGGCACGAAGTATGGGTTCTTGCCCGGATAAACTGTTCCTTTGAGATTTGTATAATTCGGTGCGATCACGGCGGTTTTTTCCTGGTCTTGGGGCGAAAGCGAAGCGTAAGCGGCGAACAGCTTTTTTACAAGATCTTTTTCGGGATTAGCAGCATCGTCGAGGGTGATGATCCAGCCGTAACCTTTTCTAAGCGCGTATTCGGCGCCGCTGTTGAACCCGCCGCCGACTCCTTCGTTTCGGGAATTCTTAATCAGGGCAGCGTTTTTAAAGTTTCTGACGGCGTTTTCAACCACGGCGAGTTCGTCCGGCCTCGAACCGTTATCGATTACGACAACCTCATCAACTTGTCCGGAAATGGCCGGCAGGCTCGTATGAATACTTTCCCCGGAATTCCAGGTAAGGATAAGCGCGCATACCTTATGGTTTTCTATGTTTTCGTTGCGGCTCTCTGGTTTGTTATTGGCCATAATTTCTGCTAGATTGTAGTGTATTGCCGGATTATAGGGCATAAAATTGAGCTTGTCATGTTTCCCGAATTGCGGGTAAGTGTTTTTTAAGGTGAAAATAATTTACAGCGGCATCCAGCGCGAAAACTATAATCCCGATCGGGGGCGGAGTTTTGAATACGGCAATTTTTATCTGACCTTGAAAACTTTGCCGGGAATCGAGGTGATTGAGTATCCTTTCGATCCGATTATCCAAATCGGCCGCAAGCGCTTCAATCAGGAGCTTCTTGATTTGGTTGAGAAAGAAAAACCAGATTTGTTTTTCGCTTTCATGCTTTCCGACGAGCTCGACCCCGCTGTGCTAAATGAAATCAAACGTTTAACGACGAGTGTAGCTTGGTTTGCCGATGACCATTGGCGGCTTTGGAATTATTCGCGTTATTACGCGCCTCATTTCACCTGGAATATTACCACTTGGTCCAAGGCTCCTGCGGCTTATGCTGATTACGGCATAAAAAATGTAATCCGTTCGCAGTGGGCCTGCAATACGAATGAATGGAAACCTGCCGAGGTGGTGAGTCAGGATATAGATGTTTCTTTCGTCGGACAATATAATTCCTCCCGTGGGAAAATTATCGAAGAACTCCGCAAGGCCGGCGTAAATGTTTGGGTCCGCGGCTGGGGCTGGCCGGAGGGCCGGCTTTCTCACGCGGAAATAATTCAGGCTTTTGCCCGCAGCAAAATCAACCTTAACTTCAATACGCCGCCGCCGCTTTTTAATCCGCGCATGTTCGCGCGCATCTTTTTCCGCCGCTCTTTGAATAAGATCGTTCCTTCTTTAAGGAGGCTGCCGCAGAACATTTCAACCTGGCGGCACATGTCCATTCCGCAGATTAAAGCGCGGCCATTCGAAATTTTAGGTTCCAAAGCGTTCCTTATTTCCGCCTGTGCGGACGACGTCGAGCATTATTATGCAGACGGCAAAGAAATAGTTTATTATGACGGAACCATTAAAGATTTGGTTGATAAAATAAATTATTATCTGCCCCGCGAGGAAGAACGGCGCCGGATTGCCGAGGCAGGTTATGAGCGAACCGTAAAAGAGCACACATACAAAATCCGATTCGAGCAGATTTTCAAAATTATTGGTCTGAATCGGTAAATCAAAGTGTAAAAATCAAAGTGCAAAACGACAATTCAAAATTATAAAAATTTTTAACTTTAAACTTTCATTTTGATTTTTGATATTTAATTTTTCCATTTAATTATGAACAAGGATCCTTTAGTCTCAATAATTATTCCCAGTTATAATTCCGCCAAATTCGTGAGCGAGGCGGTAGATTCGGCGCTCGCTCAAACTTATCCGAAAATTGAAATAATTATTGTAGACGACGGTTCGTCGGATAACACCAAGGAAGTCATTGCTAAATACGGGGATAAAATAAATTATATTTACCAAGCCAATAAAGGCTTGGCCGGGGCGCGTAACACCGGAATTGCGGCGGCAGCGGGGGAGTTCGTTGCTTTGCTTGATGCCGACGACATTTTTCTGCCGGAAAAAATCGCCAAGCAAGTCGAATTCTTAAAATCCCATCCTGGCTGCGACATTTCTTATTCTGACCTCTACCACTTTTGGGATGACCGGCCGCAGGAGCTTTTGGAACTTGGCTACAAATACTATTCCGGCGATGAAGTGCTGCCGCGGCTAATCGAGCGGGATTTTATCGCGCCCCTAACCATGCTGATACGCAAATCGGTTTTCGAACGCTTCGGAGTTTTTGATGAACAATTCCGGCGCTCCGAAGATTTGGAATTTCTGGTGCGGATTTTGAAGCAGGGGGCTCGCATCTGTTTTTTGTCCGAACGCTTGGCCAAGCTGCGTTTGCGCCGGACGGATAATCTACAGGGATTTGGCAGCCAGCCGGAAGTGAAACGCACTGGCCTCATGATTTTTGAGGCCTTGAATCGAGAAGTGAGTGAGACGGAACGCAAGCGCTTGAACCTGCTTCATAATCTCGTGCGTTATCGCTTTAAAACCGGTTTGGCGTATCTGGAAAACGGAGACAAGCGGAATGCCAGAGGTTACATCACGACGGCATTCAAGAGTCTGCGCTGGGGGAAGATCTGGGGTTGGCTTTTTTGGTTCCCACTGGCGCTTATCCCGGCCGGCCTTTTGGCCGCGGTCTTGAGGGCTTATCATGTAAGAAGGCAGAGATCGTTACTCAAACGTAAATGATGCCAATCTGCGAATGTAATGCTAATCTGCTAATTGCGAATGGATAAAAATCAAACAAAATTAGTTTATCCAGATTTATCCTATAAAGTTTCAGGGATTCTGTTCGCGGTTCACAATGAATTGGGCAGGTATTGCAACGAGAAACAATATTCAGATTGCATAGAAAAGCATTTTAAGAAATTTAATATTCCATATGAAAGAGAAAAGTTTCTGCCAGCTTCTTTTGAAGGCGAGCTAAAGGGAAGAAATAAAGTTGATTTTCTGGCGGATAATAAAATTATTGTTGAGGTGAAAGCAAAACGAGTTTTGGGACGGGAAGAGTATTACCAAACGAGACGATATTTGGAAGCAGAAAAGAAAAAATTAGGAATTATCGCGAATTTTCGAGAAAAATATCTTCGACCAAGAAGAATTTTAAACTCCTCGGTCAGTTATTAGCAATTCGAATTATTGGCATGAAATTGGCATATCAGCATTTCCAGGGATAACTTAGCTATTAGCAATTCGCGTGATTGGCATAAAATTAGTATATTAGCATAACTTATGAAAACAGCATTAATTACCGGCGGTGCGGGATTTATCGGCAGTCACACTGCTGATGCCTTAAAAAAAGCCGGTTATCGCGTAAGAATTTTAGACAACCTTGAACACATTGTGCATGGCGGAGTTTGGCCTACGCATATAAAAAACAAAGGGTTCATCCTAGTTAGAGGAGATGTGCGTTTTAAGAAGGATTGGCTACGGGCACTCCAGGGCGTGGACGTGGTTTTCCATTTTGCCGCCTACCAGGACCAGCGGCCGGATTTCAGTAAGTTTTTCGAGGTGAATACAATGGGCACGGCACTGCTCTATGAAATCATCGCTGAAAATAAACTGCCCGTGAAAAAAATTGTCTTGGCTAGTTCGCAATTCGTTTACGGCGACGGCGAGTATGAATGCGTGCACAAGCGTAAAATTTTCTATCCGGAATTGCGCGCAGAAGCTGATTTGAAGAAAAAAAGATTCGAGATTCTTTGCGCGCACGGCAAACCGGCGCGCTTCCGGCCGTTCCGAGAGGAGCAGAAGCTTACACCCACGAACTCTTACGGATTATCCAAAGAGGCGCTCGAACATTTGGCTTTGCGCTTGGGTAAAACTTACAACATTCCCACAACCATCTTGCGCTATTCAATCGTGCAAGGCGCTCGCCAATCGCCCCGCAATCTTTATTCTGGCGCTTTGAGGATTTTTATCACGCAAGCGCTTAAACATAAACCGATCACCGTCTATGAAGACGGCAAGCAGCTGCGGGATTTCGTGAACGTGAAGGACGTGGTCCGCGCTAATTTCTTGGCGTTAAAACCAAAGGCGGATTTTGAGATCTTGAATGTCGGCGGCGGCAAGGCGTGGACAGTGCTCGAATTTGCGGAACTAGTGAAGAAACTCACAAAATCAAAATCCGGGATTGCAATCGGCGGTTATCGCCGGACCGATACGCGGAATGCGGTTTCGGACATTTCCAAATTCAAACATTTGGGCTGGCGGCCAAGATACACGCCGAAGGATTCGGTCAAGGAGTACACCGCGTGGTACAAAGCGAATTTTTAATGCGTCCTTGCTAAGAGACAAAATTCCTTTTATAGTAGCCTCGTGATCGTAGTCCGCGCGCCTTTAAGATTGAGTTTCGTTGGGGGGGGAACAGACTTGCCCGATTTTTATACCCGCCATCCCGGACGGGTGATTTCAGCGACGATCGATAAATTCGTTTATCTTGTCATCAATCATACGCCGCTTGTGAACCGGGTTTCAGCTCGTTATTCAACGTCAGAAACAGTCAATCATCCTTCCGAGCTTCAGCACACGCGCATCAAAGCGGCGCTCACGGATTTGGGAATTACAAACAACATTGAAATCGGATCTTTCGCTTCGTTGCCGGCCAAAACCGGCCTGGGTTCATCCTCTAGTTTTTCCGTGGCGCTCTTAAAAGGCCTGCATGAGTTTTTGGGCAAGAACATAGATAAAAACGAGTTGGCCAATGCAGCAAGCCGTTTGGAAATCGAACTTGTGGGCGAACCGATCGGCAAGCAGGATCAATACGCCGCCGCTTTCGGCGGTTTGAATATTTTTACGTTCAATCCCGACCACAGCGTTAAAGCGGAGCCTGTTAATCTTGATTACAAAACTAAGGCGGATTTAGAACACCATCTTTTAGTTTTCTTCATGGGCACCACGCGTCCGGCCGGCGCGGTTTTAGCCGAGCAAAAAGCCAACCTCGAGCAAAAAATCGAAACCATGAAAGCGATGGCGGACTCGGTGCCGGAATTCCATGCGCGGTTAGCGAAAAGCGATCTGCCCGGCTTGGGCGCGATGCTTCAGGACGGTTGGGCGGCCAAGAAGAGCCTTGCCGCTTCCATCTCGAACTCGATAACGGATGAATTTTACAGCGCGGGTATGAATGCTGGCGCCTGGGGCGGCAAGGTAAACGGCGCGGGCGGCGGCGGCTGCATTATGTTCCTCGCGCCGGCCGAGAAGCGCGAAGCGATACGCGAAGGCATGAGGCAAGTGGCCAAGCGGAACGAACTCACTGATTTTTGCGAGATCCCTGTTAGATTTTCACAATCCGGTTCGGAAATTATCTTTAAAGATACTCACTTCAGCTAATGTTATGTCGTGGTCATAATCATCGGTCATAGTTAGATCATGCAGCGCGCAGTTTTTTTAGATCGCGACGGAACAATTAACTACGAAGTTGATTACCTTTTCAAACTTTCACAGCTTCGTGTCTTGCCCGGGACGGCAAATGCGATTAAGGCTTTAAACAAACTTGGTTTTTTGGTGGTTGTAATTACTAACCAGCCGGTGGTGGGAAGAGGTTTTCTGAAAGAAAAAGAACTTGATCGCATTCATGCCGTTTTGATTGAAAGGCTAAAAAGAGGAGGTGCGCACGTTGATCAAGTTTATTACTGCCCTCATCATCCTAAGGCCAAACTCAAAAAGTACCGGATCGAATGCAGGTGCCGTAAACCGGGTTTAGGCATGATCAAGAACGCACTTCGCGATTTTAAAATTAATACGAAGAAAAGCTTCTTTGTGGGCGATATGACGCGGGATATTTTAACCGGTAAGCGCGCGGGTCTCAAGACCATTCTTGTGCGGACCGGCCACGGTGGCCGCGATGGCAAGCACGATGTAAAACCGGATTACGTTGTACGCGATTTGGCAGCGGCTGTAAAAGTAATTAGGAAACATGTCTAAAGTTACACAAACTGTTATTCTCTCGGCGGGACTGGGTACGCGTCTCCGGCCCTTAACCGACAATCTCCCAAAAGTAATGGTTCCCATTCTTGGCAGGCCCTTGCTCGGTTACCATTTGGAGCAGCTAAAAAAATGCGGTGTAGACGAGGTTTTTTTGAATCTTCATTACCTGCCGGACGTGATCCGTAATTACGTAGGCGACGGTTCGAAGTGGGGAGTAAAAGTAACTTATAAATTCGAATCGGAGATCCGCGGCACCGCGGGCGGGATCAAGAATTTTGAGAGCGACTTGAAAGATAGGTTTTTCGTAATTTACGGAGATATGTTCAGCCTGCTTGATTACGAAAAACTCGCAGCCGAGCATGATAAGAATCCAGAATCATTGGGCGTCGCGGTCGTGGGCAACCCAGATCATCCGGAAGATTCAGATATCGTTGAACTGGATGTGGATGGGAAAATCGTAAAATTGCACCGCAAACCTCACGCCAAGCTGCCCGAACGGTACAAAGAGCTTTTAGCCACATATCTTTTTACGCGCCGCTTGTTCGATTACATTCCAGATGTGAATACATCTAATCTTGATCACGAAGTGCTTCCAGTTGCACTCGCAAAAGAGAATATGCATACATTTGAAACATCTGATTACGTTAAGGACGTCGGTACGCCGGAGCGGTATCGAGCTGTAGAAGATTATTTGGCCCGGCAGAAATAAAGAGCTTGATATTCAATAAAAAGGCCTTTTTCTACTATCCTTGAAGCTATGCCACAAGTAACAGTGCTGATGGCCACATGGAATCGCGCCCAGATGATCCGGCGCGCGATCGAATCCGTTCAAGCCCAAACATTTAAGGATTGGGAGCTTGTGATCGTGGATGATGGCTCAAGCGACAACACCAAAGAAGTTGTGGAGGAGTGGCAAAAAAGAATCCCGCCAAAGGACGGGCAAGCGCGCATAGTTTTTCTTTCCAACGACGTAAACCAGGGGATTTCCAAAACCTATAACAAGGGCCTGCGCGCGGCGCGGGGAAAATATGTGGCGATGATTGACGATGATGATCCCTGGGCGGATGAAAAAAAACTCGAGAAGCAGGTGGCATTCCTCGAAAAAAATCCGGAATACGTCGGCTGCGGTGCGGGCGTAATTGTCGTGGATGGAAGCGGCAAAGAAATGTATCGTTACTTCAAGCCCGCAACCGATGGAGAAATCAGGAAATACATGCTTTTTTCTAATCCAATGGCAAACAGCACGACCATGTTCCGGCGCGAAGAAGCGGTGGCAACCGGCCTTTATGATGAAGGCACTCGCTATTCCGGCGACCGTGATTTTTGGCTCAAGCTCGGCTTGCGCGGCAAACTTTGCAACTTCAAGGAATATTTTTCTTACTACACGATGACGGGCGGCAATACTTCAATTGCGCGCATGCGGCCGCACCTCAAGGCCTCGCTCATGATCATGAAACGGTACAAAGGAAAATATCCGCATTACTATCCGGCGCTTTTATTGAACACGCTCCAGTATTGGTACTCGTTCCTGCCGGAATTTATTCGGCGGGCGCTTCACGTATCGCTGGCTCGCTTGAAGCGGGCGCTCGTAGGATAAGCCGTATTTCTTTAAAAAGAGGTTCCTTAAGCGTGAAAAGCAAGCCGAAGTAAATTGCTCCAGATAAAGCAATCACAATTAGCACATGGAGTTTCACGGCCAGGAGGAACCAAGCAACAATTGCGAGGGCGATGTTCGCGGGAATTAATCGTTTGAGCTTGGAGAATACGGAAAAATCAACAAGCTTTTTAGTTTCGCGCCACAAGTAGATATTTGTGACGATTTGCGAAATTAAAGTTGCCCAGGCAGAGCCGGCAATTCCATAAACGGGGATCAAGGCTAAGTCGAGAATGACATTTAAAATCACTCCAATCGCCGAATAAATTATGAGTAACTTTTGGCGATTGTAAGCGAAAACGGTATTCGCAAGAATTACAGCCGGGAAATTTACCGCCAGCGTCAAGGCAAGGATCTTAAACGACCATGCTCCCGGCAGGTAAGCTGATCCAAATAGTAAAGTTATCACCTGGGTGCCGGTGATAAGTCCGCCTACCGCCAGGGGAATGGCCAAGAGAAAAGCCAGAGCGACGACTTGTTCAAGAACCGATTTCACTTTGGAATCAGCGTTGTGGGCCAAGCGGGAAATGGCAGGAAAAATGCTTACGGATAAAATGGCGGGAAATAGATAGAGCAGTTGGATTACTCTTAAAGCTACTGAATAAAAACCGACTTCAGCGGCGGAGCGGAAAGCCCCAATAATTAAAATATCCGTGTTTACCATGATGCCGCCCAAGACTCCAGAAAGCGCGAATGGCCAGGCGGAATTCAAAATTGCAAAGGTCTTTTTTAACGAAAAAAAACGAAAGGGGTTAGGCAAATCCCGGCGCAGAAAAATAAATGTTGCAGCCATGCCCAAACCAGTGCCTAAAGTGTAAGCATAAGTGAAACCTAGGGCCGAAGGTCGGATTAAGAGGAAGAAGAAACCAAAGCCGACCAGCGCCAAGTTTGTGAAGAGAAAAAGCATAGCTTCCCATTCCATGCGCTCGCGGGCGCGGATAACGGAAAAACCGAATTCACGCAAAGTATCGAAAATTAAAACCAAAGAAACGATGGGCAAAAGAGGAATTGCACTTTCAACTTTGGTGAGTATAGGTCCCAAAAAGATGACGAGGATTACGCCCAGCGCCAAGAGTACGAGTTTAAGCCGGAGCGCCGTGCCCAGGAGTTCATCTTGCTCTTCGCGGCTGGTGCCTTTGGCAGCTTCGCGCGTAACGATGGCGTTAATGCCGGAATCCGTAAAAATCGTAAGAAAAGCTACGAATGTAATGGCGTAAGAAAATGCCCCCCAGCCTTCGGCGCCCAAGACGCGCGCGGCGTAAATGATGATTATCGCTCGCAGCAAACGTCCGCCGATATTCGACACGCCCAGCCAAAAAGTATTTTTCGCCACGGTTTGGCGAAAAGAAGTGTTATGGAAAAGCAGCGCCTTTACCTTTTTAAGCATTTATTTTATAGTGGTTGGCAATGAAAGCAGTAATCCTAGCCGGCGGCATGGGCACGCGCTTGCGCCCGATTACTTACGAAATTCCCAAGCCGCTCGTTACGGTGAAGAAGAAGCCAATTGTAAATCATCTGATCGAGCTTTTTCACAAACACGGTTTTAACGAAATTGCCTTGCTCGTTAATCGCGATCATGAAGAAGATTTCAAGCGCTGGCGGAAGGCGTGGGAGGATGATTTACCCACTCGGGAGATTACCACATTCTTTGAGGAGACGCCACGCGGAACTTTCGGCGGCATGGAACTAGTAAAAAGTTGGTTAGGCGGCGAAAAATTTATTCTCTCCAACGGTGACGAACTTAAGGATTTCGATTTAACGGCGCTCAAAAACTTTCACGATACCCATAAACCAGTCGGAACGATTGCGCTTGTCGAAGTGACCAATCCGCAAGAATACGGAGTTCCGGTTTTGAACGATCATCATGTAGTAGAATTTTTGGAAAAGCCGCAAAATCCTCCTTCGAACTATATCAACTCCGGTCTTTACATGCTCGAGCCGACAATTTTTGAATATGCGGATTTTTCCAAGCCAACGCTCATGATTGAAAAAGATATTTTTCCGGCTTTAGCGGCTGCGCAGAAACTCGCGGGGTTTAAAGTAAAAAACGGCCGCTGGTATGATTGCGGAACTCTCGAGCGCTGGGAGCGCGCCATGCAGGAGTGGTAAGCTGGCTTATCGCTTATCGCTACAATGTTTTGAGCGTTGCTCTAATGCCTGATTCGAGCGGTACCTGCGGGCGCCAGCCCAAGCGGCGAGTGGCGCGTTTGGCGTCGAGCGCAATTTGGTAAACTTCGCCTTTGCGATAAGGGGCGTAGAGCGGTTTTTCTCCGAAGCCCAATTCGTTTGCGATGGCGTCGAAAATCATCTGGTCGGTTATTTTTTTGCCCCAACCGAGATTCAAGATTTCATTTTTACCTTTGCGGAGAACGGCAAGATTGGCGCGCACAATGTCGCTCACAAAGGTGTAGTCACGAGCTTTGGTGCCGTCGCCGAAAATAATCGGCCGCTTACCGGATTTGATGAGGCCGCCAAAAATAGCGATTACGCCGGCTTCGCCCTTGGGGTTCTGGCGCGGCCCGTACACATTGGGGTAGCGAAAAATCAAATATTTAAATCCATAATGCCGGCTGTAAAAACGGATCAGTTCTTCGCCGATGTGTTTCGAAAGCCCGTAAGGAGAGAGCGGTGTCGATTCCGTGGTTTCCGGAGCGGGAATTTTTTTGGGTTCGCCGTAGATCGCGCCGCCGGTTGAGGAAAAAATAAACTTCGCCGGCTTTTTGCCGTATTTGCCTAAAGCTAAGAGCACATTCGTGGTCCCTAGGATATTTGTTTCATAAGTCGGCAGGGGATTGCGCAGGGATTTCAGGATTTCGGCGATCGCGGCATGATGATTTACCACTTGCGGACGTTCATGCTTGAAAATTTTTTCCATCAAACCTAAATCACGAATATCGGCTTTATAAAATTTAGCTTTGGGGTTTACGTTGCGTCGAAAACCTGTCGCTAAGTTGTCGATTACTGCAACTTTGTGGCCAGCCTTAATATAGGCATCCGTGATGTGGCTAGCGATAAATCCTGCGCCGCCCGTAACAATAATCTTCATATCAGCTTTTTACAAAAAAAGATTTTAAGGTTTTTAGAATGATGGCCAGATCGAGAATGAGCGATCGGTTTTTAAGATAGTAGATATCGTACTGAAGTTTTTCGTAAGCATCCTCGACGGAGGCGCCGTAACGGTAATTTATCTGCGCCCAGCCGGTTACTCCCGGCTTAACCAGGTGCCGGATGTCATAATAGGGGACAGTGCGGGATAAATCTCCCGTAAACTCCGGACGCTCGGGACGCGGGCCCACGAACGAGAGTTCGCCTTTGATAATGTTAACCAATTGCGGCAATTCATCAAGGTGGCTCCGCCGCAGAAAGCTGCCGATCGCGGTTGTGCGATCATCATGTTCCGCCGCCCAGCGGGCGCCGTCTTTTTCGGCGTCCATGCGCATGGTCCGGAACTTGTAAAGCGTAAACGCTTCGCCGTATTTCCCAATCCGCGCTTGAGAGTAAATGACCGGGCCGGGAGAAGTAAGTAGAATAAAGAGCGCAAACAAAAGCTCCAGGGGGAGAAGGATAATTTGGAGGACTAAGGCAATCGCCAATTCGGCGGCGCGTTTTAAGCCGTCATAAATTGTGTTTGTCGCGGGAATTTTTTCCAAAAACCATTCTTCGGAGAGAAGCGACAGGGGGACGCGCCGGAAAACTGTTTCATAGAAAACGGGCAAGTCTTCCACGCGCACGCCGGCCGCGAGGAGCTGGTACAAAAGCTTGTTCAAGTCCGACGCTTTTTTGAAGTGCGCCGGCACGACGATCAAATCGATATTGTGCGCACCAATGAATTTTTTCCAGTCGGCAATTGCGGCGAGGTGCGCAGGCATCGTTTCTTCCTTGAGCCAAGCGGAGACCGTATAGCCGAGCTGGGGATTTTCTCCTAGAAATTTCATCACCGTTTCAGCTTCCGCGCCTTTGCCCACTACGACTATCCTGGAGAGCGGTTCGGCGGTAGTGGTAACCCGGTTAAAAAGCCGCCGCCAATAAGCTTCAAGCACGGCAAAGAAAGCCAAGAAGGCAAAAAGGTTGGTTTTAGGCGCGATGCCGAAAACCGGAATCAGATAAAAGAAAGCGACGGTCAAGATCGTGTTTATAAGCACCGCCACGCTCAAGATCTTCAAAAATTCGATGTTGTTGCGCAGGCGGCGGAAATCGTAAAGCCCCGCAATATAAAAGATGAGGATCCACAGCGGAAAAATGATGCTAAAGGGCAGGAGGTGGATATCCGTGAATTGGCTGTAGAAATCTTCGTTATAACGAAGCCCCAGCGTGATAAAAAGGGCTAGGTATAACGCAAGGATATCTCCAAAAAGGAGGACGCCCACACGGAACTTATTGCGCAGGGTCATTATGTGTGCTCATTGTACGCGAGTAATCGCCAATATTGCAAATAGGCTTCCCAATAACGCTAATCTGCTTATTAGCATTATTTGTTCTTTAATTTGCGTTATTTGCGATTACTCCTGTAAAATATTGTTTATGGAAACAAACACACGTGAAGGGCGTGATCACCTTTTACCGGCGAGCATTTTAGTTGCCGCCATTCTCATTTCGGGGTCGATCATTTATTTGGTCCGGAGCGGGAACGTCCGGTCCGAACCCAATCCTGCGGCAGATAATGGCCAAGTCCAAATCGGTGGAGCTCAAAAAACTTCCGACCGCGATGTGGTCTTGGGCGAAGCGGATGCGCCGGTTACGCTCATTGAATACGGCGATTACCAATGTCCGTTTTGCGGACGCTTCTTCACCGACACTGAACCGGGCTTGCGCGAGGAATACATAAAAACCGGAAAAGTGAAAATGGCTTTCCGTAATTTCCAGTTTCTGGGACCGGAATCGATAGCGGCGGCCGAGGCGGCCGAATGCGCCAAAGACCAGGGAAAATTTTGGAATTATCACGATGCGCTTTTTCGCGCGGAAGTTGCCGATGGCGTGGAGTCGAACGGCAATTTGAGTCGCGAGCTTTTCTTGAAATTAGCCAAAGAGTTGAGTCTGGATACCCCTGCGTTTACGGCGTGCTTCGACAGCGGCAAATACAAATCCTTGATCGAGAACGACCTTACCGATGCGCAAAAATACGGAGTCGATTCGACCCCCACTACCTTTATAAACGGCCAACTGATCCAGGGCGCACAGCCATACGCCCAATTTAAGACCCTTATTGACAATTTGCTTGCTGGGAGGTAAGATATAAGCAATTAAGTTAGCGCCGCGAGCGAGGCTCCACGGGCTTTTGTGGAGAGTCTATTTCGCCCAAGGAAGGCTAAGTTAATGTAAAAGGGCGAAATAGTATTATCGTTTTCAAATGGACTATCAAAATCAGGGCCAGGGGGAACGCAAATGGTATAAGGGTGACTGGAGTTGCGCCAAGTGCGGCAACAAAATCGATCAGCTTCCCTTCGAGCCTGATCCGGCTCGGTTAAGCCAATTGCTTTGCCGAGACTGCCACCGCGCTCGCCGGCAAATGTTTACCCGCTAGCGCAGAAATTCCCGCTCCGAGCCCGGAGCGGGGATTTTTTTGTGAATTTTGACTTGTGCATAAAAATCATCTAAAATCGACTTTATGTCGAGCCGCTGGGGAGAACTTGTCTTGGGATTATGGGTGCTCATATCTCCCTGGCTCCTGGGTTTTAGCGGAATCGCAGTGATGAAATGGAGTAACGTAATCGTGGGCATCTTGCTTGCGGTTGACGCTGGCTGGCAGATGATGGGAGAGCGCTCGACGACCAAATAAAAACTTTGTAGTATTTAAAAACTATGGCGAACGTAAAAATTTATACAACTCCGAGTTGCGTCTACTGCAAGATGGCGAAGGATTTTTTTAACAAGCACAATATTGCCTATACGGAATACAACGTAGCGGAAAATGAGCGCGCACTGGAAGAAATGGTGAATAAGTCGCACCAGATGGGCGTGCCGGTGATTGATGTGGATGGTGAAATTTTTATCGGTTTTGACCGCAAGGGATTGGTTCGCGCTTTACATCTTGAAGAGAAGGTAAGTTAATCAACTATGTACCCGCTCCAGCGGAGCGAGGCTCGCCCAGCTTAGCTGGGCGGTGATATTCAAAAAAATGTATGAGTTAATAATCGTGGGCGGCGGCCCCGGCGGCGCAGCTGCGGGAGTTTATGCCGCGCGGAAAAAAATTAAAACGGTTTTGATAACCGACAACTTCGGCGGGCAGTCCTTGGTTTCCGCTGACGTGCAGAACTGGATCGGGACAAAATCCGTTTCGGGTTTTGATTTGGGCAAAATGCTCGAAGAGCACCTGCGCGCGCAGGAAGATATGGAAATCACGGATGGCGACCTCGTAAAAAGCGTGGAAGAGAAAAATGACGGGTTGCTTGTAAAAACAGAAAACGGCGCGGAATTCGAAACGAAATTCCTGCTTTTGGCTTCCGGCAGTAGACGCCGCAAATTGGGCGTCCCCGGCGAGCGGGAGCTCGACGGCAAAGGGGTGGCCTACTGCGCGACCTGCGACGCGCCGATTTTTAAAAATAAAGTTGTGGCGGTTGTGGGCGGCGGAAACTCCGGCGTCGAATCGGTGATCGATCTTTTGCCTTATGCTTCAAAAATCTTTTTGTTTGAATATGCGGAAGCGTTGAAGGGCGATCCGATAACGCAAGCGAAAATCAAAGACAATCCGCAAGTCGAAATTATCACAATGGCGGAGACGACACGGGTTTTGGGCGAAGAAAAAGTCACCGGCCTTGAATATAAGGATTTGAAGACGGGGGAACTGAAGAATTTGGACGTCGGAGGGGTTTTCGTTGAGATCGGTATCTTGCCGAATTCGGAAATCGTGAAAGATTTAGTGAAGCTTAACGAATACGGCGAAGTGATCGTTGATCATAAAACCCAAGCAACTTCGCACCCGCGAATTTGGGCGGTGGGGGATGTTACGGACGTGCTTTATAAACAAAACAACATTTCGGCGGGCGACGCCGTGAAGGCGGTTCTAAATATTGACGAGATTCTCCATAAGAAATAAAAGCTAGCTCATTACAAGGATTACTCGCATTGCCATAGTTACCGTCAGCAAAAGTATTGACACGTCTTCATCATCCGCATAGAATGACTTGGCACTCTTCGGTCGAGAGTGCTAATAAAGCTAAAAGCTAAAATGAATGTAAAACCATTATCAAATCATCTCTTCATTGAGCCCTTGGGCGAAGAGAAAACAACCAAGTCGGGCATTGTTTTGCCCGAGACGGCCGAGAAAGAACGGCCGGTTAGGGGTAAAATCATCGCCGTTGGCCCCGGCAAATTGAATGAAAAGGGAGAGCGTGTTTCCATGTCGGTCAAGGTCGGCGACGTCGTACTATTCAAAAAATACGGACCGGACGAGGTGGAGTATGAGGGAAAAAAATACTTGGTCGGCGACGAGGACGATATTCTCGCCATCATTGAATAATGGCGAAAGTTCGAAGCACGAAATTCGAATTTCGAAATTAGGATTTAGAAATTATTAAGAAGATGGCTAAACAAATTTTATTCAACGAAGAAGCGCGCGTGGCGCTCAAAAAAGGGATCGATAAACTGGCGGCGGCGGTGCGGATGACTTTGGGTCCCCGCGGACGGGCGGTCGTGATCGAGAAGAGCTACGGCGCGCCGCAAGTTACTTTTGACGGCGTAACTGTCGCCAAGGAAATCGAGTTACAGGATAAATACGAGAATGTCGGCGCGGAATTCATCAAACAAGCCGCCGACAAGACGAACGATAACGTGGGCGACGGCACGACGACCGCGGTAGTTTTGGCGCACGCCATGATCGAAAAAGGCGAGGAGGAGATTCGTGATAAGGGTTTTAACGTCATCCAACTCGCCGAAGAATTGAAGAAAGGCGCCGCGGCCGTGCTCGCTGGTTTGGAAAAGCAAAAAGAACTTATTAACGACAATAAAAAAGTTGAAGAGGTATCGACGCTGGCTGCCAAAGACGGCGAGATCGGCAAACTGATCGCCACCGTGATGGGTAAGATCGGCAAGGAAGGAGTGGTTACGGTCGAGGATTCGAATACGATCGGCAACATATTTGAGGTTGTCGAGGGAATGCAATTCGACCGCGGTTATGTCTCGGCCTACATGATTACCGACCAGGAGCGGATGGAGGCGATGCTCGAGGATCCGCAGATTTTGGTTACCGATCGCAAGATTTCGGCCGTGAGCGACCTTTTGCCAGTTTTGGAAAAGATCGTCCAGAGCGGAAAAAAGGAACTCGTAATTATCGCAGATGAGATCGAAGGCGAAGCCTTGGCGACCTTACTTGTAAACAAGCTGCGCGGCGTCTTTAGCGTGCTTGCCGTCAAAGCGCCTGGCTTCGGCGATCGCCGCAAGGAAATGCTCCAGGACATTGCGGTTGTAACCGGCGCGCAGTTCATTTCGGAGGATTTGGGCAAGAAGCTGGATTCAGTTGGCGTCGAAGACTTGGGACATGCGCACCGCGTGGTCTCAAACAAGGACACGACGACGATCGTGGACGGCAAAGGGGATAAGCAGGCAATCCAAAACCGCGTTGCTCAACTCAAGGCGCAGATCCAGAAAACCGATTCCGATTTTGACAAAGAAAAGTTGCAGGAGCGTTTAGGCAAGCTCTCGGGCGGCGTGGCCGTGATCAAAGTCGGCGCGCCCACCGAATCGGCGCAGAAAGAGTTGAAACAGCGCGTTGAAGACGCGGTGGCCGCGACTCGGGCAGCGATGGAGGAAGGCATTGTTCCGGGCGGCGGCGTGGCGCTCTTTAACGTTTTTGCTTTCGATCTAAAGAATATGGCGAAGACGGATGGCGTCTCCGGCGCGGCGCAGAATATTCTTATAACTGCGCTCCAAGCTCCGTTGACTTCGATCATTGCGAACAGCGGCGAATCGCCCAAGGACGTAATTCACAAGCTGAAGGAGCGGAACGAGAATCAGCGTTGGCAGGGCTTCAACGCCGTAACGAACGAGATCGGCGATTTGAAGGAGGCAGGCATCATCGATCCCTTGAAAGTAACAAAGACCGCTTTCATTAACGCCATCTCCGTGGCCGCGAATTACTTAACGGTTGGCGTAGCCATTACGAACATCCCTGAAAAAAAGGCTCCGTCTGCAGGCGGAATGGCGGGAATGGGAGGAGAAGACTACTAATCAAAGCAACTATTCGGATGGGCGCATTTGAAAACGCTTCTGCGGTCAACTTCCCCCGCCGGAATTTTTGCGATATAGTGATTTAATAAAACAAAGATATGCGCCAATACTTGGATCTCTTAAAAGACGTTTTGGAGAACGGCACTAAGAAAAGTGATCGTACCGGCACGGGCACAATTTCTGTTTTCGGGCGGCAGACGCGGTTCAATCTGAACGAAGGTTTTCCCGCCGTTACCACGAAAAAACTTTACCTGAAAGCGGTCATTTATGAGTTGCTCTGGCTTTTGCGCGGAGACACAAACATCCAATTTTTGGCAAAAAATGACGTGAAGATATGGAACGAATGGGCTTTCCAAATCTATCTGGAGAAAAACGGCCTAGTGGAAAAGCATCCTCGTTACTCCGAGAGTTGGGAGAAAGAAATGGCGGATTTTGTCGAGCGGATCAAAAGTGATGATGCCTTTGCTAAGGAGTGGGGGGAGCTGGGGCCGATTTATGGAAAACAATGGCGGCGCTGGCAAGGTCCAAACGGAGAAGAAATTGATCAGATTCAAAATGTAGTCGATCTTTTAAAGAATGATCCTACCTCGCGGCGGATCATCGTGAGCGGCTGGAATGTAGGCGAAATTCAGGAATTGATTCGCAATCATCATCACGCGCCGCCGCCTTGCCACACGCTTTTTCAATTCATCGTTGAAGGAGATAAATTGTCGTTGCAGCTTTATCAGCGCAGCGCCGATATTTTCTTGGGAGTTCCATTCAATATTGCGTCTTATTCACTTCTGTTACTCATGATGGCGCAGGTAACCGGTTTCAAACCGAAAGAATTTGTACATACGTTTGGCGACCTGCACATATACCTGAATCATGTGGAGCAGGTAAAAGAGCAGTTGAGCCGGGAGCCTAAACCCCTGCCGACCATGAAATTAAACCCCAGTGTAAAATCAATTTTCGATTTCACCTATGCCGACTTTGAGCTCACGAACTATGCACCGCATCCGCCGATCAAGGCGCCAATTTCCGTTTAATGGTAATTTCGCTCATTGCGGCGGTAGCGCGGAACGGCGTTATCGGCAAAGACAATAAACTCCCGTGGAATCTACCGGACGATCTTAAATACTTTCGCGAGAAAACCAAGGGGCATCCGGTCATCATGGGAAAGAAAACTTTCCTGTCCGTGGGACGCCCATTGCCGGGGAGGACAAATATAATTCTTACTCACGAGAAAGATTTTTCCGCGCTAGGCTGTTTGTTAGCGGCTAGTTTGACCGAAGCTTTTGAGTTGGCCGAAACTGCTCCAGGCGGGGAAGAAGTTTTTGTGATCGGCGGCGCAGAAATTTATCGCCAAACCTTGCCTTTGGCCCAAAAGTTGTATTTAACTCTTGTCGACGCTGACTTTGACGGGGACACATTTTTTCCGGAGTTTGACCGGTCGGCATGGCAGGAAATTGAGGCAAGGGAGGGGAAAGTAGATTCGGAAAACAAAATCCCGCACCGATTCACGGTTTTAGTTAAAAAATAATCATTGTGCTATAATACGGCCATGACCTATATTATCATCGCAATCGTCGCGGTCGTAGTTCTGTGGCTCATCGCCACATATAACCGGCTTATCACGGGCCGAAACCGGGTCAAAGAGGCGTGGGCGGACATTGAAGTCCAGCTCAAGCGCCGGTATGATTTGATTCCGAACCTCGTGGAGACCGTGAAGGGCTATATGCGGCAGGAGTCGTCGGTTTTGGAAAATGTGACCAAAGCCCGCACGCTGGCCATGGGCGCCGGTTCGATGGGCGAGAAACTTAAGGACGAAAATATGCTCTCGGGCGCCTTGAAAACTCTTTTTGCCGTCGCCGAAAGCTATCCCGACTTGAAATCGAGCCAGAACTTCATGCAGATGCAGAGGGATTTGACCGACACAGAAGACAAGCTGCAGGCCGCCCGCCGTTTCTACAATTCCACGGTCAGGGATTTCAACACCGCCATCCAGCACTTCCCGACCAATGCGATTGCAGGACTCTTCCACTTCACCGCTTCGGAATTCTTCGACATTGATGAGAAAGGCGTGGAAGGCCAGCCGGTCAAGGTGCAATTTTGACCTTGAGCGGAGTCGAGCGGGTGAAAGTTCAATTTTAAAATTTACGAAAGTACGAAGTTTGTACGAGAATACGAATTCGTATATTCGTAATCATTAGTAATTTCGTAATAATGCTTGTCTATAACGCCATCGGCAAGAATAAGCGCGCTTCGATTTTCCTTATTTTTGTTTTCCTCCTAATTATCATCGCCTTGGGGTTTTTGTTCGCGCGGATTTATGAAGATCCCAGCATTCTGGTTTTTGCCGTTGGTTTCAGCATCTTCTCCGCGCTCATTTCCTATTACTACTCGGACAAGATTACGCTCGCCATTTCGCGTGCGAAGGAAGTAGACCGGCAAACCGCGCCGGATTTGTACCGGCTCGTCGAGAACCTCGCGATTACGGCTGGCTTGCCCACGCCAAAAATTTATCTCATTGACGATTCCGCGCCGAATGCGTTTGCCACCGGCCGTGATCCGAAGCATGCAGTCATCTGTTTTACCACAGGCATTTTGGGCAAGCTGGAGAAGGCGGAGCTTGAAGGCGTGGCCGCGCATGAACTCTCGCATATCGGGAATTACGACATTCGCCTAATGACATTGGTGGTTGTGCTCGTAGGTATCGTTACACTGCTCGCGGACTTTATGCTGCGCTGGGGATTCGGCCGGCGGCGGCGGGACAACGAGGGCGGCGGGGCGGGAATTATCGCCTTGATCGGCATCGTCTTTGCGCTTCTTTCGCCGCTCTTCGCCACTTTGATTAAGCTCGCGGTCTCGCGCCGGCGCGAATATCTGGCTGACGCTTCGGGCGCGCTTTTAACCCGCTACCCGGAGGGCTTGGCGCGGGCCCTGGAGAAGATTGCCGCTGATCATGAGCCCCTAGAAGCCGCGAATAAGGCCACGGCGCATCTTTATATCGTGAATCCGTTAAAAGAGCACGAAGGCCGCGACAAGGTGGGGTGGTTCGCAAATCTTTTCAACACGCATCCGCCGATCGAAGAACGCATCCGCATTTTGCGGGGAATGAATAAATAATCCCGTTAGAAATCGCGGACGCATTTGGTTAAAAATCTTTTTATGCCGATCACTCGTAGATTAAAACTCATGGACACTAGAAAACATTTTCCGCGTCCGCGTCCTATTTCTAACGGGATCGGGAAAACGGTTGTGGTGGCGTTGGGCGGCTCGATCGCATACAAGGAGGCGGAAATTGACGTTTCGTTTCTCCGGAAGTTCAACGTATTTTTGCGGCAGGAGATCAAGCGGGGAAAAAAATTCGTCGTTGTAATCGGAGGCGGGCACTTGGCCCGCTTTTTTCAAAAAGCCGTGCAGGACATAAAAAAATCTTTGCCTGATGAAGAAAAAGATTGGATTGGCATCCACGCTACGAGAATGAATGCCCAGCTCTTACGGGCGATCTTGAAAGATATTGCCGATCCCGTGGTTTTCGACTCGCGCGGCAAGATGAAAAGATTGAAACATCCGGTTACGATCGCTTCCGGCTGGCGGCCGGGCTGGTCCACGGATTTCGTGGCCGCGGCGATCGCGCATGATTTGGGCATTAAGGAATTTGTAGTCGCGGGAAAGCCAGCTTACGTTTATCCCGTTAGAGGCCCTGCCTACCGGCAGGCAGGCGCGAAGGGCTCGCAGCGCGCCTCTGCCTCTAACGGGATGTATTCTCTCGATATGAAGCATCCATTTTTGAAGTTATCTTGGGGTGCGTATCGCCGCATGATCCCCGCGAAATGGATCCCGGGCTTCCATTCGCCGGTTGATCCCGTAGCCGCCCGGCTGGCGCATAGCGCCCGCATGCAGGCGGTGATTATAAACGGCAAGGATTTGAAAAATTTCCGCAACCTCTTGAATGGAAAGGGATTTAGAGGGACAATCATAGGCGCGGATTAACGCAGATATATAGGTTGATAAACGCTGATCGTAACCACGGAAGGGTGCGTGAGCGGTTGAAACGGCAGTCCTGGAAAGACTGTATGTCGGAAACGGCATCGAGGGTTCAAATCCCTCCCCTTCCGCCAGTTGGAAAAAGCGAAGTTTGGCTCGCCCTCTGCGAGGGCTCGCCAGCCGATTTTAGGCGCAAAATTGAATTTTTTGTCTTTCAAAATAAAGTTCGAGCCGACATTTTTTAGAAATTGACGGATTTCTGTTTTGTCGCCCTGCGACAAAAGAATTTTGGCTTGGCTGCTCCGTAAAATCATTTCTTTCATCGGTTCGAGCCAATTATTTCCTTGTTGTTCAAAATCTCGTATTTTCTGCTCAATATCCAACTTCTCGTTGAGCAGTTTTGATTTTTTGGCTTGATATTCTTCGGGCGAAATTCCTTTGCCCTCAATAAACAGGTCAAGCAGTTTATCCATTTTCTGCTCAACTTCGCCTTTCTCTTTTTGGAGATTTTGAACAAAAACCACGCTTTCTATTTTTGCTTGCTCTTTTTCCTTGTCTATTTCGGCAAGCATATTTTTCGCCCAATCATCAGGCAGAGAAACTTTTTGAATAAAAGATTTCATCTGTTCAACAAGTACTTCCTCTCGCAAATACTTTTCGTCGCAGGTTTGCTTTTTCTTGGTGCAGCGATAATAATGATGTCCTTTTTGCGTTTCGGCAGTTATCAAACAACCGCAAGAACCGCAACGCATAAGGCCGGAAAAAGCAAACTCGTGCTTTCGTTTTCTCTTTTTCTTGCCTCGGTTATTCATTACTTGTTGAACAGCGTCAAAAAGTTTCTTGGAAATAATTGGCTCGTGAGTACCTTGATAAATTTCGCCGTTGAATTTAAAAACGCCGTAGTAAAATGGATTTTTCAACATTCGCTGGACACAGGAACAGGAAAGAACATTGCCTTTGTAGCTGTCGAGTCCGGTATCCGCCAAAAACTGCTTGATGTTTTTTAGAGTATTGTCGCCAGTGGCGTATAACTCAAAACATTTTCTGATTACTGACGCTTTCTCTTTGTCGGTATCAATCGCTTTTGTTTTGTGATTATTCAAATAGCCGAGCGGCGCGAAACCGGGCCAAATTCCTTTTCGTAGTTTTTGGCGGTGGCCCCGCTTGATGTTTTCCGAAAGATTATCAATATAATACTTGCTTTG
>CAYIAX010000003.1:0-77146 GCA_964361595.1 uncultured Candidatus Saccharibacteria bacterium
GTAACAATAAAGAGCGGCAACGTCGGCATCGGGACCGCCAACCCCGGCGCCACGTTAGAGGTGCGGAACACAAGCTACCCCGGCGTTCCCGGCGGCGGCAGTCAGGGCAGCTATGGAATGATATATGGCGGTATGACGTTTACGACCTCCACCGCGAATGCTTACGCAAAAACATTCTACCTGGACAGCGCCGTGAACGCCTCGGCAAAACCGATGGAGTTGGACGCTTTCCACAGCTATGCGCACGTTGATAATGCCGCCGGAATAGACACATTGATCTCCGTTTTGGGCGGCGCTTCGGTAAGCAGCGGTTCCCACGGTGATTCTGTGACCGGCGTTGCGGGCGTGGCGCAGACGGTGGGGACCGGTACGGCCTATAATCTGACCGCCGTTTCCGGCGGCATCAACGCGACGGGCACGGTGACTAATAGCGCTAGGGCGTTTTATGCGGGCAGTCCGTTTATCGCTACGGGCACAAGCGTGGCATACACGACCGGGCTTGAAGTGGGTAATCAGGCGGGTGCCAGTACGAATTCCTACGGCATTTATATAGCGAACCAGACCTCCGCTAATGGCTGGGCGTTTTGGTACAACGGCGCCTATAGTGTTTCTATTGCGACAAGCGGCGCGTTATATTCCGGAACGTCGTGGGGCGGCTGGCCGGCCACCGGACGCATTGTGGTGGATAACGGTCAGATTATTTCCGGCGTGACCGGCCAGAATGGGTTTATTATGAACTCTACCGGCGCCGGTTGGGGAACTATTTCGAATATCTCTTCCGGCGTTTGGGGGCTTGGCTGGGGCAGTTCGGCCTCAACGCTCGGCACGCAGGTCTTGACTTGGAATTCGAGCGGCAACGTCGGCATCGGGACGAGCACGCCGGCGACAGCATTGAGTGTTGTGGGCACAATCAGGCAAACCAACGCCGTAAACTGCGGCCTCTCGTCAGATGCGAGCGGAGGCATAATCTGCACTTCCGACGAAAGGCTCAAAAACATAAACGGAGAATACTCTGCGGGCTTGGATGCAATATTGGGAATCAATCCGATAAATTTCAGATATAAAGGGGAGGACTACGTTCACGCTGGCTTCTCGGCGCAGAATGTCAAGAAATTCCTTCCCGAAGCAACGCCGCTTCAAAAAGACGGATATTTGGGGTTGGATCCGAACGCCATCACCGCCGCGCTTGTAAACGCCGTGAAAGAACTCAAGGCGGAAAACGATCTGCTTAAAGCCAGGGATAAATCGTTAGAAGAACGGGTGAAGTTACTAGAAAATAAGCTTGACCCCTGATCCGTCCCCCATCCAGCAGTCTTACGAAGTCGGACTTCATAAGATTGCACAATGTAAATCAGTAACCTATGAATAAAAAAACGATTATCTACGCAGTTCTCGTCGTTGCCGCGATCGCGCTTGTTGCTTTCGCCGTGTTTCGATCGGGCGGTGGCAACGGCGGCCAGTGGATATGCACGGGGAGCCAATGGGTGAGGGTCGGCAGTCCCTCGGCTCCGGAGCCGCAGACGCCTTGCGTAGGAGACAGGGCGCAATCGGCTACGGGCGGTCCGGGCTCCATAGCGGCAAAATCCGTCAATGTGAATTTCACCGAAACCGGCGTTGTTGTTTCCGAGGATGACGCGCCCGTGGGCTGGAAATTCACATACGGCGGCTCGTCGGTTCACCTCTTTTTTGTGAGCGCGAGCATATGCAACCTCGGCAAGGGTCCTGCGCCATGCGGCGGCAAAAGTTCTATGAATATCGTTGGCAGTACCGTAAAAATCGAAGGTGAAAAGGACGGCGACAAAGTGATTGTCGCCAAGCTGACCTGGGTTAAATAAATTTCCACGGGCTTACGCCCTGGTATTGGGTAGGAAGTATAAACTTACCGCCGCCTCATAGCGGCCAGCTTTAAAAACTAAAGGTCAAAGCTAGAGTAAACATATGAGTATAGAAAGAAATTTCGAGCAAAGCGGGATGGCGGAGCGGGCGAGACAGGCTGCGGAAGCGGCTCTACGCGCAAAAGCTCTGCGTGAAGGCAAGACGGGTGAATCCATGCCGAATGCTGTGCCCGGATCGATTGACGACTTAGCTCCGGAAGGGGTTGGTCTGGTTGAATTGGAGGATCCGGATAAGGACCCTGGACTTGGGAAATTCAGCTTGAGCCCGGAAGAAAAAGCCAGGCTCCGCGCTGAAGGAGGCGAGGCCGCCGTGCAGGCTGCCGAGCGGAAACTTGCGGAGGCAACCGCCAAACTGCGCCTTCAGGAGCTTGCGGAAGAATTCAAAAAAAGCACCGACCCGCACAAGGCGAACTGATTTGTACTTGCTGGCAGTTCGACGTATTTGCGTTGGCTGGTTGGTAAAGTTAAGAGACATATGTCTCTTAACTTTACCAAAGAGTTAAAAGGAGTTAAAAGGAGTTAAGAAGTTTAGGTTATTTCGGTTAAAGTCCCGCGCTTCGCGATTTCGAAAATGTGAACGTAATCAAGTAAGCGGCGGTCGTGCAAGTCGGCCAAAAACTCTTCTGGAATCGTATATTTGCCAATCCAAACGCTTTTTTGGAGATTTTTAAATCCTAAATTAGCCAAGCTCCAGCGCAGCCAATGTCGTTTGGCCACCGGTTCGTTGGTGGGAATGTCATAAATTATCAATTTTGGAGTTTGATCCGATTTGGGATTTCCGTATCGCGCAGAATTTTTCGAGTATTTGTTGCGGTGTTTGAGCGCTTCCAGCTTTTTAATCCCCAGAGCAGTGGTTAGCCAATTAGCAGTTTTGCCTGAAGATTTATTTTGGATGAATCCTTGGCGTTTCAAATAATACAGCAAGCTCCTAAGCTTGCGATTCGCATCTTCATCATTTCTACTGCTTTTTAGAGAAGTTGGCAGGCCTCTTCTTATGCGCCCCAACTTGCGGCGGGAAGTAGAATAGTCGGTTAACATAGCGTCCATAATTTCATATACTCCCTTGGCTTCATCCTCAATTAACTCCAGGATTTTTTCAATAATCAATCCGCCTTTCATGGTAAAATTATACTACATATGGCTCTTAACTTTACCACAAGATATGCACTATTAGGCGAAAGGGGTTATCTGCAGTTTGCTATACTGAAAACATCAAGAAAATGGCTGCTGATTTTCATGTAGCGCCGAAGGGCGAGTACTGGCGGTTTATCGGAGCATTCTTTGCGATCATTGTTGCGGTGATCGGACTTTTGCTTTACTGGAAAGTTTATTATGAGCCGGGCGAGCGGGCGCGCGCGGCGGTCGAGCTGGCGAAGCGTCTGGAGCGCGAACAGCAACTCTTCTACGAGCGCCAGGCGGCGGATACTTACGGCGGCAAAACTCCGCAGGAAACTTTGCGCCTCTACATCGCGGCCGTCGAGCGCGGGGATTACGAGCTCGCGAGCAAATATTTCGTGCTGGAAAAGCAGGATAGAGAGTTGAGGACTTTACAGAGCAGCCGCCCGGAGGATGTGAAAAACGTTATTCGGTTGTTGAAATTAACTGTTACCTCGCAGGGAAGTTACTCGCTGGATAAAGATTTATTTTCTTTCAGTAGGCCTTTAACTGTAGATTTTGTTTTATACCCAAGCGCAATTTGGAAATTGAACGATATTTAGAGATGTAGAGACTTATTAATGAAAAAGATTTTCACCATTCTTTTTCTCTTCATCACACTTAACCAAAGTGCGCTAGCTTACGACAATTTCACAACCCATCCGGCCTTAACCGACGAAATAGTTGATTACTTAAATTTGCTTCATCCCGGTTCGATTACGCCGGAGCAAAAGGAGTGGCTAGTTCAGGGCAGTATCGAAGAAGATACGATTCCGCGCTGGATCAACCATTTTTATGATCCGGTGCGGAAAATAGGCTGGAGCGGCGAAAATCTGGGCGATGTTTCGCCGGAGACCCTTAAAATATTTTCATCTTTTGCCTTCACGCTGAACAAGCCCGTGGCTTCCGTGCAGTGGGTTAACGATGAGTTTTTACAGCAGGAATATTCGCGCTATGGCGGCAATCGGACATGGAAGCGCGGCCTTAAATATTATGCAGACGGCGATTTAAAGGAAGCGTACATGACGCTTGGATATGTTTTGCATCTGATTGAAGACGCAAGCGTACCCGAGCATACGCGAAACGATACGCATGCTCAAGAATTTTCAAAAATAACTGGTGATTACGGTTCGCCCTACGAGGGCTATACGCGTAAATGGACGCGTGAGAATTTGCGCGTAGCGGAGGATTTGCAGAAGAGTGGCTTAACGCCTCCTGCGTTGAATAAGATTGAAGATTATATTATTTCTCTGGCTACTTATTCCAATTCTCGCTTTTTCTCCAAAGATACGATTGACAGCCAAATTTATCCAGAGCCTAAGATTGTTAGAGAGGACGATATTTTTGGATATGGAATAGATGAAAATAATATACAGTTTCCTTTAGTGAAGATTGATTTTAAAACTGATAATTTCAAAATTCAAAAGGAATTTTCAATCAAAAATATTAGTGAACATTACCCCATCCTCGACGCATATTTCTCCCATCTCTCGCGCCAGGCGGTGCTTTACGGCGCGGGCGCAATCGAACTTTTTCAAAAACAGGCGGCGGATGCCGTGGTGAATAAAGAATTTCCGGCGCACCTCGTCGAATTTGATCTTGAAAAAATAACCATCCCCACATTCTCGCTTACCGCCGAACTTACAAACGCTTGGAATTTCACCAAAGAAACAGCAGCCACAACTTATAACTCCGTAAAAAATTTATTCGGCAACGCTTGGAATTGGCTGGCCGGAGGAGAAGAACCGGCATTAATAAGTTCTGTTAGCCAGGAGCCAAGCGGGGAAATCAGTTCGCCAATTTCCGCAGCTTCGCCAACACCGGTTCAGGCTCCAACGAAACCTCAACCTCCGCCCGAGAGCCAGCCGGAATCACAAGCACCTCCTCTGCCCCCACCCGCTGTTTTGGGAGAACAAACCGAAACAAGTGAGGACGCGCCAATAATCCCGCCTGCCGCTCCTTTAATTGCGGCGCGTGATCCGACGCAGGCCCTGGGAGGCGGCGTTGCCATCGCAAATTCTCCGCCAAGCCAGAGTTCGCCGCCCGCGAGCGGAGGATCCGAAGGAGCACATCCGGAAGAACAAGCTTCAACGGAGCAGGCTTCAACCCCAAGCGGGCCGCTGCCGCCTGTAATTTCCAGTTTTAGCGCAATCTATAATCCTGCTCCAAAAATCTTATTTAATTGGGATGCCTTAACCGACGCTTCCGGAGGAACATCAACGATTATTTACAGCCTGGAAGGCGAAAGCGGAAATATTTATAACGGAACTTCAAGTTTGAGTCGTGAATACAAAATCGAAGAAATTGGACGGGATTATAACTTCATTTTTTCCGCAACCGACCCGACCACAAACTTAACTGCAAGCTCCTCAATTACGGTCAGAGCCAGCAGTTTTCTCGATGGAGTATCTTGGTACAACCACCCGGTTCAAAGCAGCTACATTTTGGATTTGATGACCAGCTCAACCCGGCCATTTTCTGATCCAAGCGACACGAGCGATACGCAGAATTGGAACTACATTGTTTTCTATTTGAACAAAGACGCGCCCAAAGAATTTGTTTTAACCACAAGCAACAATTTGCTGCCGAGCGATCCAGGGGCGTTCAAAGTAAAATACGGAGCTTGCCACGGGGGAACCAGTCCGAACAATGGTTTGCTCTTGGCCTGGAATCAATTTTCCTGCCAGCGCGGCGGGCCGCTGTCGGGGGCAACGGGGCCGATCGGAAACAGCATGCGCGTGGAGTTAATTCCGCCGGCAGGCACGCCCGCAGGATTTTCCACTAACGATTATCTGACAATTGCTTTTTATGGTTTTGCCGGAGGCGGGGGAGGTGTACAAAGTTTCGGTTTAGCGGCAGTGGATAAAATGAAATATTTTTGGCAGTCCGCGCCACCCGATGAACCAATCCAGATGCCAACGGATTTTAATGTTGGATTTGACGACGTTCATCCGTACGTAACGCTTTCCTGGCGAACGGCCGGCGACGCCGATTCTTTCGGGCGGGCGATTTCATACGAAGTGAGCAAGAGCACCTCGACCGAATTTACTGATTGGCAAAGCGTCGGTTCTGATCATTCTGCCGTACTTCCATTTTCGCATGGCGATTCTTATCGCTTCGGCGTGCGCGCGGTGGCATACGATGGCACGCGATCGGAAATTGCATCATCCACCTGGGAATTTCCCGCTAGTTTTATTGAGCTGCCTTATCAGCTTCTGAATTCAGAAAAGATCGGGCGGGCAAATGGCCCCGGGCAAAAAATACATATGCAAAACACCGCCACCATAAACGGAGTTTTAATGTGGGTTGGCAACGACGGAGGCAAGTATTGCTGTTCGTACAGCTATATGCAGATCTTTGGCGATGTCGAAGGCGCCCGGGGCGAGCTGATTGCCTCAAGCACCGTAACCGGCGTCGGCCCCATTCCTTCGCAAGAACTTCTTTACGAATTGCCCCCAAGCTTGCTTGAGGCGGGAAAAGATTATTGGCTGGCGCCGACTTGGACCGATGCCACAAACGGAACCGTGATTTGGGGCGGAAGCGGTGGTTCTTATCTCGACGGTTTTTGGTCCGCCGATCCCAGTATGGACGCCTACTTCGTGCTGCGGCAAGCGCCGTAAAAAATAGTGTCCTTAATGAATGTTGGTAAAGTTAAGGTACATATGTCCTATAACTTTACCAGCTGATAATACATGAAAAACAATACGGAGCAGGATGGGGGCAGTACAGGAATGAAAAAACCGATCGCCAGGGGCGACCGGTAAGGGGTGGTGCATTTTTACGGGAACGAAAAAAGCCCCCGAAGGAGCAAGATGTTATCGCCTCACCGTTGCGGCGTAGACGATGGCAAAGAAGAGCAACGTAAAACCGTATTTGTCCCGGCCCAGGTTAGCGGCCTGCCGCAGGAGCAACCCGGGAGGCGTGCCTGCGCGCAAAGCTTTGAGAATTTCATTCACCGTAAATTCCTTTCTTCGGGACCCTCAAAGAACGTAGGCTTATTATATCACATAATTCCGAAAAATGGAAACGATGGAAAGAGAAACTAAGCCGGTGGATAACTTTTTTCGGGAAACCATTATGATAAAAGCAGAAGGGAGATCTCATGGAAGCTCCCGTGATCATTTCACTCGAGGAGCCAGCAGCTCTCGGGTGGCCGGAGCTGTTTGGTTGGCATTGCCCGAGGTGCAACGAAACACCTCGCCACCACCCGGCCAAGCTGAATTTTTGGTATTGCCGGCATTGCCAGGTCGGCACTTATGATGGTGGAAGGTATTTCACCTGGCGAGAGCCGATCTTGCCGTCGCAGGCTGCTGCCGCCTCAACATCCTAGGAGACCTTCGGGCCTCCTTTTTCTCGCCAAATCTCGGCAAGCAGAGTATAAGTAAAATAAGAATGGAAATTCGCCTTATTCTCCACGATATCAGAAGTTTGCATAACGTCGGCTCGATTTTCCGCACGGCGGATGCGGCCGGAGTCGAAAAAGTTTACCTCTGCGGCATCACGCCCGCGCCCCTGGATCGCTTCGGCGACGTCCGGCCGCGGTTCGGCAAAGTGGCCCTGGGGGCGGAAAAGTACGTTCAATGGGAAAAGGCCGCGCTGACGCGGCGTGTGATTGATAAGTTGAAAAGCGAAGGCTGCAGAATTTTTGCCGTCGAGCAGAGCAAAAGCTCAATCCCGTATGACAAAGTTCGGGGCGTCGGCCTAAATGCAGGAACTCGAATTGCGTTGATTTTCGGCAACGAAACAAAAGGCCTGCCGCAGTCGGTTCTCGCACAGGCCGATAAAATTCTGGAAATTCCGATGCGGGGAGCGGTGGTTCGTGAAGCCCGCCATCCCCGGCGCCGCGGCCGGGGAAAAGAATCGTTGAACGTGAGCGTCGCGGTGGGGATTGTAACGTTTGGGTTGCTTCCGGCGAGCACAAAAAGTAAAAAGGGGAGCAGGGCGTGATCGGGCGCCCTTACTCCCTGTGTCCGCGGTTCAGACGGGAGGGCTGACGTGGGGAACAAGGTATCCCCCAAATTCCCTCCTTGATACTCGCGGACAGCATTTTAAAGATAGGGTGTTCATAGAATTTGTCAATTCGGGCGGCTCGCGGGCTGTTCAAAATAAATGGCGCGAAAAAAGGAAGCCCGCAGGCTTCCTGGATGTCTAGTTTAACTAATAACTAATGGCAAGCCAAGCTCGTTGGGCCGAGCGCGGCAGTTTCTCGCGGAGACGGAAGAATTTTGTCCTGACGGCGTTCTCAAGGAGGCCGAGGGCTTCGGCGATCTCCCGCATCTCATATCCCTCCGCCCGCAACTCTACCATCAAGAGTTCTTGGGGGGACAACCGCTTGGCCACGTCTTGCCAAATCTCCCGGGCCGCAAACTCTTGCTCCGGCGACGGAGCGGTCAAAACCTCTGACAATCTTGACCGACCGTTGCCATCCCCTTGTTCAAGGACCTGCGAGAGGTCATCGTGCAGGAGCGAGCGCCGCGCCTTACGCCTCCGCAAGATGTCAAGCGCAGCGTTCTGGGCAATGTGGTAAACCCAGGTTGTTGGCCTGGACTCCTGCCGGA
Organism: uncultured Candidatus Saccharibacteria bacterium; assembly: GCA_964361595.1. Lineage (GTDB taxonomy): Bacteria > Patescibacteriota > Minisyncoccia > UBA6257 > 2-01-FULL-56-20 > CAYIAX01. The sequence continues at coordinate 8,609 of CAYIAX010000003.1, forward strand.
AATTCGGCAGGTTCTTGAATACGAGCTCAAGCGCGTTTTGGGTAGCGTCTTCCGCGTCGGACGGATTGCGCAGGATGCGCGAGCAAGCCGCGGTAATGAGCGGCAGGAACTCGCGCACAAAGGCCTCCCAGAATTCCGGCGAACACCGGAGCTCTTCCAAGGGCTCCGAGCGCATAGCCGTCCCACTCTTCGAATTTTTTCTCATCGTTGCCTCCCTCGGCGACCTTGCTATTTTTAAGATAATAATTTTTTGAAATTTGTGTCAATGTTGATATGTTAAAGGCTCGTCCAAAGCTGTATAATTCAACCTATGGGCAAATATTCCGTGCTTATCATTCTTTTCGTCATCGCCGCCGCGGCCGCCGCTTATTTTTTTTGGGGCATGTCGCGGCCGCAGACTTACCGCAAGGCAACGGTAAATCTTAAAGACGCAATTTTTAAAGTTGATGTGGCAGAAACGATGGCGGCGCGAACGCAGGGGCTTTCCGGACGGCCGGGTTTGAGCGAAGGCGAAGGCATGCTGTTTATTTTTCCCGATTACGGCATGCAGGGATTCTGGATGAAGGACATGCTTTTCCCGATCGATATCATTTGGATTAAAGATGACGCTGTCACGGGGGTGGCGCACAGCGTTTCACCCCAGGCCGAAAAAAGCATTTTTAATCTGGATGTTTTTTATCCGCCCGAGCCCATAAACCGCGTGCTCGAAGTCAGGGCCGGCACCGCCGAGCGCTTGGGCCTCAAGGCCGGTGATCGGGTCATAGTGGAGATGGAGTAATTCGCCTATAATGTAAATATGAAACCAGTCAAAGTTGCCATCAACGGTTTTGGCCGTATCGGACGTTTGCTTTTACGCCAGCTTGTCGCCTTGCCGAGTTTCCGCAAAAGCGAACCGGGCGCAATCGAGATCGTGGCTGTAAATGATTTGGGCAATCTGGAAAATCTTGCTTACTTATTGAAATACGACAGTGTCTATGGATGTTTCCCCGGCAGCGTGAAGTTCGACACCGCAAACTCAATACTCGATGTGGACGGCAAGCAGATAAAATTTTTGCAGATTAAAGATCCCGCAAGTTTGCCCTGGAAAGATCTGGATATTGATATTGCCGTCGAGGCCACCGGCCTTTTTGAATCGTACGAAAAAGCGAAAGTGCACCTTGTCTCCGGCGCCAAGCGCGTGGTGATCACTGCGCCTGCTAAGGATGACGATTTCGCAAATGGCAAAACCGTCTTGATGGGCGTAAACGAGGACGATTTGAAAACCACGGTGCTTTCCTCGAACGGCTCCTGCACGACGAATGCGGCCTCGCCGGTGATCCAAGTGCTTTCCGAAAATCCGGGTATAGTTAAAGCAGTTTTAAACACAGTGCATGGTTATACAGCCACGCAAAATTTGGTGGACGGGCCCGTGAAGGGCGGCCAGGATTTCCGGCGCGGGCGGGCGGCCGCTCACAGCATTGTGCCTTCGACAACCGGCGCCGCGATCGCGGTTACGCGCGCGATCAAGGATCTAGAAAATAAATTCGACGGAGTTTCCCTGCGCGTGCCGGTGATCGCTGGTTCCATCGCCGACATCACTTTTTTAGCCAAGCGCCCGGTAACGGCGGAAGAAATAAACGATATTTTGCGCAAAGCCGCTCAAACAGAACGCTGGCAGGGGATTTTAGCCGTAACCGAAGACCAAGTCGTCTCGGCCGACATGATCGGCGTGCCTTATGGCGCCGTCGTGGATTTGAATTTCACGAAAGTCGTGGACGGGGATCTCGTGAAAGTGCTTTCCTGGTATGACAACGAATACGGATATGCAGCAACTCTTGTGCGCCATCTTGAGGCGGTGGCGCGGAATTTGTGAGAAGCGTTTATTATTCTTTAGTCGCGTTCGCTCTGATTGGCTGCTTTGTTTTTTGGGTATTTTTCACTTACAAGGAGATTTATCTTGCTTATGAGCGGGCAATTCAAAGTTCTATTCAAGCCAGTATCGTTAAGACACGACTCGCCGATACGTTAGTTAATCAAAAGCGGGAACTTAAACTGGCTTTCGTTGGCGACATTATGCTTTCGCGCGAAGTGGGAGATATCATGCTCCGCGAGAACGATTTTGCATATCCCTTCCGCGAGACCGCAGAGGCGCTCGCGGGCTACGATCTCACATTCGGCAATCTCGAAGGCCCAATTTCCGCGCACGGCAGAAACCAGGGGAGCATCTATTCTTTCCGCGCCGACCCGCGAGTGGTGGAGGGACTCGCGGCCGCTGGCTTCAATGTTTTATCGCTCGCCAATAACCATATTTGGGATTGGGGCCGTGACGCGCTTGCGGATACGGTCACGCTTTTAGGGGAAAAGAACATCGCGACCGTAGGCGCGGGCAGAAACGAAGCAGAAGCGAATGCGCCGGCAATCCTCCGCGTCGGCGATGTGCGTGTCGGTTTTTTGGCATACACCGATCTTTATCCCTCGGGTCTTATCGCGCACGGCGAATTGCCAGGCATAAGCGATTTTTCGCTCGCTAAAGCTACGCAAGCCGTGGCGGATTTAAAGCGCAATGCGGATATTGTTGTCGTCTCTTTTCATTGGGGCGATGAGTATAAAACTAAAGCGAGTGCGAACCAGCGGAAAATCGCGCATGCCTTAATTGACGCCGGCGCGGATATAATCGCCGGCCATCATCCGCATGTGGTGGAAGAAACGGAGCAACATAAGAATGGCTGGATTGCCTACAGCTTGGGAAATTTCATTTTTGACATGACGCGGGCCGGCACGACGGAAGGGCTTTTACTTGAAGTTACAGTTAATAATAAATCCGTGAAAAGCGTGACCGTAAGAAAAGTCCGCATAACCATGCCGGATTACATACCCGTGATAGCGGATTAACTATATAAATTCGCCAAACATTTTTAGCAACGGGGCGTTTTTGGTTATAAACAGGGCCTTACCCGCGAAGTTGTATAATGAAAGCATGAAGAAATTTGTCTTCGGCTCCGCGTCGCTTTTGGCGATTTTCGCCATGTCGGCGGTTACGGTCAATGCAACGGAACTGCCTGCATCTTGTTCGGGCACATCCACCAGTGATTTAATTTCGTGTCTGGGCGTTTTGAATAGTATCCTTGTAAGTTTACGGGCGCAGTTGGGTTTGGGCGATTATCTAACGGGAGACACGGGAGGTTTTGTAGATACGAGCACTCCTTTGGCGATTCCCGCAAACTCACTGCCGGGCGCGACTCGGGGCACAAGTTATAGCGCAACCCTGGGAGCCACCGGAGGCACTTCGCCTTACACGTGGACCGTTGCCGCGCTGCCAACAGGATTAACCTTTAACGGTGTAAATGGCATCACGGGAACTCCCTCCGCAACCGGCACATTTGCCGTAGCGGCACGCGTGACGGATGCAAGCGGCGCGAGCGTAAATAAAAATTTGACGTTAATGGTAGCTACACCTGGCCCGGCTGCCGGAGCAACATTTACGGTTCAAGCTATTTATGAAGCAGACATAAGCGGGGGCGTCTTGCCGGGGCAGTCGAAAATATTCCGTTACCGCGCTACGCCCACAGGCGGCTTTACGGGGCCGGTAACTTTTGCGCCATCGGCAGTCAGCAATATTCCTTCGGGAATGAATTACGTTTTTAATCCTGCGAGTTTAACCTTCAGCGGTGAACCGGTTGAATTTACACTCACTTTAAGTGTTCCCATAGGGCAAATACCAATTGAGGGCACATTTATTAACTTTCAGTTTGATGCCAAGGGGCCGGGAAATAATCCTGTGCGGATCTTCGGGGGACTCTTGGGCATAGCGAGTCCGGAGCTGCCGGTCGTGAGCCGCGTGGACATCCTTCCTGCCCTTGGCGCGAATGCAGGCGCGCTTAAGGGCGGCGATAAGTTTGGCATAAAGTTATATGACCAGAATGGCCAAGTCATAAAAAATGGTTTCCAAGCGGGCGTAAAGAGTGTAGGATTCCAGCCAACAATTATTCTAAAAAGCTCGCGCAGCGAAAAAATTTGCGCGAAGTCCACTTTGGGCGGCGTCTTTGCGCGCTCGACTGACGGTTACACGCCGGTCAAATACAATTTTTCCTACAGAACCGTAAACGGGGTTTTACAAAATGTATCGACTGAAGATTTGGGCTATTTCGTAGTTACTTACTATCCCTTGAACGCGCTTGCTCCTGGCGTAACTTCTAATGAAGACCCTTTCGTGCCAGTGGGCAACTGTGGCGGTACTGAATTTTCAGTTGACCAGGCGATGCTGGGCGGCACTGTGTCTTGGCAAACAGAAGTTGCAGGTATTTCGAAAACAATGGTGGCAACTGCGAAAACATTAAACCAGCGCTTGTTCACAGTGGCTCCCGGAACCGAACTTTCCACTAACAATACGAACCCGTTTGGCTTAAGAATCGTGGGACCGGCTTATGTCGTGCCGGGAGAACCCCAACAGATCAGGATTTTTAACGCGAATATTTCCACCAGCACGCCGGTAAAAATCTCTTACCCAAATTTACCTGCGGGCCTGACAGCCTCGCTGGGTTTCAACGTGTTAGACACTTTAACTGCGGCTAAGCCTACGAGTTACTACAACCTCAATTCTTCTCCAACTACCGCCGCTGGCGATAAGACAGTAACGATTAGGGCCGAAGGCGGCGGTGTAACCAAAGACTATGCGTTGAACGTAAAGGCGCCGGTTTGCCGAGGCGAACCGACCACGGTGAGCAGCGGCGGCACTGTGAATATAAAAACTTGTTTTGCTGATGCAAATTCGCGGGTTCCCCTGGGTTATGAAATAGATTACAGCGGCATCTTGCGCAGTTCTAATCTGGCCGTTTATGCGATTGAAGGGGATACGCCGTCAGAATGGAGGGATATTTTCCGGGGTGCCGCCCGTTTCAAATACCTTTTAAGCTCGCCGATCGTTACCAAGCCCACTGGTATAATTGCCCAAGGCAGTTTCTATTATTGGATCGCCACTCCGCCGGATGGTCAGCCGTTCGCTTCAAATTATTACCTGGTTGCGACAATCTTTGACGACGAAACAGGAGCTTTACTGGGGGAAGACACTGGTGAAGTTGTGGCCTGGCCGCACGCAGCCCCGCCGGCAAACTGGCAGGAGATCGGGGATTGGAAGGTTTTCAGGAATTACTAACCTATCACAAATGCATGATTATTTATTTAGGAGCCGATCATCGCGGCTTCGCTCTAAAGGAGGAGATCGAAAAATTCCTGCGCGGTGAAGGTTATGAAGTGGGGGATTTAGGCGACGAGGTTTATAACGCGGAGGACGACTTTCCCTATTTTTCCGCGCCCGTGGCAAAAAAAGTGAGCGAAGATCCGATAAATTCACGCGGGATTGTCGTCTGCGGTTCGGGCGTGGGCGTCATGATCGTGGCCAACAAATTCAAAGGCGTACGCGCGGCGACCGGAATGTCGCCCGATCATGTCCACGCCGCGCGGCACGATGAAGATATAAATGTGCTTGCCTTGGCCGCGGACTTTACCGACCAAGAAACGGCCAAAAAAATGGTGACGGTATTTTTAACGACGCCTTTCGGAGGCGACGAGCGCTACCGCCGACGCCTCGATGAAATAAATTCGCTCGAGCACAATGCTTGAGGTTTTGCCGGTTGTAAATTGTCCCTACGGAGACGACGACTGTGCTCTGGCCAAACTTGCCAAGATCGAAAAATTTTCTAAATGGATTCACCTGGACGTGGCCGACGGAATTTTTACTTTCAACAAAAGCTGGGGCAGTCCGGCGGCCTGGCAAAAACTGCATTCGCCGTTGAAGCTCGAAGTTCATCTGATGTTTGCGGAGCCCGAGACGCAAGTCGAAGCTTGGCTTAAGGCGGGCGCCAAGCGGATCGTGGTTCATGCGGAGGCGCTCGAGAAAAGCGGCAGCGCTGATTTCATTCTCAAAAAATGCGCTTTGCATAAGGCAACTCCGATTTTGGCCTTGAATCCGGAAACCACCTTGGAGATGGCAGAGCCGTTACTCGCGCTTTTCCAAGATTTCCAGGTATTTGCGCAAGCGCACCCCGGACCCGCCGGCCAGCCCTTCCTCATAAATGTTCTACCTAAAATGAAAATGCTGCGCGCGCGTTTCCCTGATGCTATAATTGAAGTCGACGGCGGCATTGTGCCCGAGACGGCGGCAAAGGTGCACGCCTCGGGCGCCGATACCGTCGTTTCCGGTTCCTATATTTTTAAAAGTGATGATCCGAAGCAGGCGTATGAAGCGCTAAAACGAAGCTAAACTAAAACTATGGAAGGACTGCATGAAAAAAAGATCCAATTTTTAGAAACAATGGCGAATACGCTCCGCGAAGACGTGATCCGCATGGTTAAAGGCGCGGGCTCTGGTCACATTGCGGGGCCCTTGGCGATGGCCGATATTTTCGCCGTCATGTATTTCCATGTTTTGCGCCATAATCCCAAGCGTCCCGGCTGGGGCGAGCGCGATCGCCTGGTCCTGTCGAATGGCCATATCTGCCCCGTGCTTTATGCCGCGCTTGCGCGTTCAGGTTATTTTCCCGTGGAAGAGTTGAAAACTCTGCGTCAGCTGGGCACGCGGCTGCAGGGCCATCCGCACAGGAAGGTTTTGCCGGGCGTCGAAACCACTTCCGGTCCTTTGGGTTCGGGCTTGTCGCAGGCTATCGGCATGAGCTTAGCCGCCGGGCTTGACCATAAGAAGTACCGCATTTATTGCCTGATGTCAGACGGCGAACACCAGGAAGGAAATCTATGGGAAGCGGTTATGTTTGCGGGAAAGAATCAACTAAGCAACATCACGGCCGTCATCGACCGCAACAACATCCAAATCGACGGGTTCACGGAAAATGTAATGCCGTTGGAGCCGCTGCGGGCAAAATATGAAGCTTTCAATTGGCATGTGCTCGAAGTGAATGGGCATGATGTGCGCGATTTTGTCTCTGCCATTGCCGAAGCGCGAGCCATTTATGAAAAGCCAACCGTTATTATCGCTCACACGATCGCAGGCCGAGGAGTAAGTTTTATGGAAAAAGATTTTCTCTGGCATAGCAAGCCTTTCAAGTCCGGTGAAGCGGAAGCCGCCTTGAATGAGTTAAGGACTTTAGGAGGGAAGATCAAGAGCGAGCATCAATAGATGGGAGGAACGCAAATATACTTGGATTGGGCGCCGAAAGCGTTCTTTTTGGCTGTTTTGGCCGTGATGGCCTTAAAATACATTTTACGCAGCCGCAATGCGCAGGAGGAAATAACTTATCCGTGGCTGCGGCTCACATTTTTTCGGCTTACGGTTGCACTGCTCGTTTGGCGGATCTTATTCGCCGTGAGCCAAATGTATTTGCAGTATTTAACTTGGTCGGCCGAAGGAAATATTTTGGGCCAAAGATTGCTGCCGCCTTACCAATCCTGGAATTATTTTTTGAGGTTTTCGCTGGGGCGTTTTTGGCTAAACATACTCATTGCTTTCGCAGCGGCTTTGATTTTTTACATTTTCCTGCGTGTGCTTAAAGAATGGACGCCGCGCTTTTTTGAGACGGAAGAGCCGGAGCTCGGATTTTCGGCCGCATTTTTATCCGGCTGGCCGGGTTTTGCGATTTTTTTTCCGCTCGTTTTCATTTTCATCATTGTCGTTTCGATCTCCCGCCTGCTTATATGGAGACAAGCTTATACGACCTTGGGCGGCGCCTTCATTTTAGCGGTTCTGGTACAGGTTTTCTGGGGAGAAAAATTTATCCAGCTCTTTAAACTTTTCGTTTTGCGTATTTAAATAAAATGCCCAGGGTCGGGAGACAAAAAGGATTTTCGCTTTTGGAAATTTTAATCGTGGCAGCGATGCTTGCTGTTTTGGGCCTCGTGGTCTGGGGCGGCAACGGAAGGGTCACGTCAAATCTGGCTTTTCGCACTGAAGCCGACAACGTGATCACGCAATTGCGTTCGGCCCAAGCCAAGGCCCAAGCGGGCGAACTTAGCTCGCGCTGGGGCGTTCATTTTGTAAACGGCGAGCGAGATTATTATGAATTGTTTTCGACCGCCAGCGAGTATTTAAGCTCAAGCACGATCGTGCACGAAACTGTTTATTTGCACGGAGCGACTTTATTCATTGATCCCACTGAAGGCGCCAGTTCGACTTTGGTTTTTGAGCCGATTTCGAGCAAAACAAGCGGCGGCAGTATTACCCTGGGCTTTTGGGGAGAAACCAGGATAATTACGGCCACCACTTTGGGCCGCATATATTGATAGCCGTACACTTGAGTATGCTAAAATAGAAAGGTAAATGTTAAATCCCGAGGCAAAACTGAATCCGAAAATTTTTGATGAAGACGTGGAGCAGCGGCCGACACGAGCCGGTTACGGCGAGGGGATCGTCGAGGCCGGCGAGGCGAATCAGAATGTGGTCGCGCTTTGCGCTGACCTTACCGAATCCACGCAGACGATGGCTTTCGCGAAAAAGTTCCCCGAACGATTCTTTGAGTGCGGTGTGGCCGAGCAAAACATGGCCACGATTGCCGCCGGCTTGGGCGTGAGCGGGAAAATCCCGTTTATCGCTTCCTATGCGACCTTTTCGCCGGGACGGAATTTGGAGCAGATCCGCACCACGATTGCTTATAACGATGCGAACGTCAAGATCGCCGGCCACCATGCGGGAATTTCGGTGGGTCCGGACGGAGCCACACATCAGGCGACGGAGGACATCGCGATCATGCGGTCCCTGCCGAATATGCGGGTGCTCGCGCCCTGTGACGCAATCGAAGCGAAGAAAGCAACGGTAGCCGCCGCCCAAATTTGGGGTCCGGTCTATTTGCGGTTCGCGCGCGAAAAATCACCCGTGCTGACAACCCGAGAAACTCCTTTTGTGCCAGGCAAAATTCAAGTTTTTTGGGAATCGCCCAAACCAAGCGTGCTTATCCTTGGCTGCGGCGCGCTGCTTTATCAGTCGCTTTTGGCCGCGCGGGAACTGGAAAAAGAAAAGATTCAAGTGTTAGTTGTTAACTGCCACACGGTTAAGCCTTTGGATGAAGAAAATATCATTAAATTGGCCGAGAAAGCCGGTGCGGTTGTGACGGTGGAAGAACACCAAATAATGGGCGGCTTGGGCGGTGCGGTTGCGGAGCTCTTAGCTCAAAAATCACCCATGCCCATGGAATTTGTTGGCTTAAAGGACGTATTTGGGGAATCGGGTCCGCCGGAGGAGTTGCTCAAAAAATACGGGATGAGCGTAAAAGAAATTATGGCGGCGGCGAAGCGGGCTAAACGGCGCGCAGGTTAAGCCTGCCCGTATGAACTCGCGATACGCGATCTTAATTTTTCTCACGGTAGTTTTTATTTTTTCTTTCAATCAATTCAAGGAAGCTGACAGCTTTTATCATCTGAAGACTGGACAGGCGATTTGGGAAGCAAAAGCGATTCCCCAAACCGATATTTTTTCCTTTACGGCCGTCGGCCGGCCCTGGGTTACGCATGAGTGGCTGGCGGAAGTGATATTTTATTTGCTCGCAAAAATAAGTTTATGGGCAGTGATCTTTTTTATTGCCGGTTTGTCCGTCGCAACTTATTTCTTGCTGTGGCTGCGTTCACGTTTACTAGGAGCTTCTGCGGAGTGGACGGTGCTCGCGCTCCTCGTCTTCGGTCTTTTAACCTTCGAGCTTTGGATACCTCGTCCGCAGGTATTCTCATTTTTCTTGGCGGCGCTTCTGCTTCTGCTTTTGGATTCTTACCGTAAAACCGGCAGAGCGAAATATATAACCGGTTTACCGATCTTGATCTTGCTTTGGGCAAATATGCATGCCAGTTTTCTTTTAGGCTTGATCATAATCCTTTTTTATGCGGGCTATGAGCAAGCTACAAAAAAACCGGTTCGTTTGCTCTGGCTTACTTTTGGCAGTAGCTTATTTTTATCTTTTTTAAACCCGAACGGTTTTCGGATTTATACATATGCGTGGGACATCTTGCCGGCTGTAAATGCGCTTTCGATTTTGGAGTGGAAGTCGATCGTCTACTTTTGGAGCAAGCCCCAAGTGAAAGTTTTTCTGGTTATGATCTTTATGACTTGGGGCGGGCTCGTTTATCTGCGGCGATCCAAAATCAAAGAGCACGCACTCCCAATACTTTTAATTAGTGTTGCCGCCATTTTGCCGCTCGTCGCGATTAGGCATGTGGGCTTTTGGCCGGTTATTGCTGCGCCGCTTGCCGCTGCGGCGCTTACCGAATCCACGAAGTTGCGGGAATTCGCCGCCGGTAAAAATTTTCGGATCGGTTTAATCATTTTTTCCGTTTTCTTGATTACTGTGCGTTTAACCCAGATCGACTCAAGGCCTATTAACAAGCTCGCGCTGCCGGTTCAAGCGGCTGATTTTGCGGCGAAAGCAGGGATTAAAGGGCCGCTCTTTAATTTTTACAATGATGGAGGATATCTCATTTGGCGGTTATGGCCTGGCGAAAAAGTTTTCATTGATGGCCGCTCCGAAGTTTACGACGAAGAGACAGTCAATGATTACAAAGCCATAACTGAAGTTAAGGACGATTGGCAGGCTTTACTCGAAGAAAAGTATGGGATTGACTTTGTGATTTTTTCATATCGCAATGTTTTAAATTATGAGGCCAGCAAACGCTTTGCCGAAGGCCTGCTCGTGGAGAATTTCGCGCTCATTTATTGGGATGATACAGCCCTGATTTTCGTAAGCGATACGCAAACCAACCGCAGTTTGATCGATAAATATGCCTTGAGCCATGTGGAGCCGTTCCGCGATCCCGAAGGCATACCCCTAAGCGAGAAAAAAGACGCTTTGCGGGAACTGCAAATTCTCTTGGATCGGCAGCCGGAATCGCAAGTCATACGGAAATATACAGAGCTTCTGCTTAAAAATCAGTAATTATTGTATACTAAAAATAATGTACGATGTGGTCACAATCGGCACGGCGACTCGCGATGTTTTTTTGCGTAGCACGTTTTTTAAGGTTCTGCGCGACCCCAAACATTTGCGCAGGTTGGGATTCCAAACGGGGGAAGCCCAATGCCTGGCTTTGGGCGGCAAACTGGAGGTGGGCGCGCCGGTCTTGACTTTGGGCGGCGGCGCCTTGAATGCGGCGGTTACGTTTGCTCGCAGGGGCTTGCGGGCGGCGGCACTGGTTAAGATCGGCAAAGATCCGAACGGTGAGGCGGTGCTTAGGGATTTGAAACAGGAAAAAATTTCGCCGCTTATTCGTTACGACCAAAAGCAAATGACCGCTTACTCGGTCGTCTTGCTCTCGCCGGGGGGAGAGCGCACGATTTTGCACCATCGGGGCGCTTCCGAAGATTTGACCACCAGTGAAGCGAATTTTAAAAATGTGCGGACGAAGTGGATTTATGTAAATCCGGGAAGGATTCCATACAAGGTAATCAAAAAAATAATTTTCGGTTGGAGCGAGCGTGGGGCTCTGGTGGCCATGAATCCATCCGCGCATTATCTGAAATTTGGAGTAAAAAAACTCGCCCCTTTGCTTAAAAAAGTTTCTGTCCTTATTCTCAACCGCGAAGAGGCGGCGGCGCTTACCAACGTGCCTTATCGGGAAGAACGCCGGATTTTCAAGCGTTTGGATGAACTCGCGCCGGGCGTTGCGGTCATGACGGAGGGCAAGCGTGGCGTCATGGTCGCGGATGGCAAGTTTATTTATCATGCAGGCACCTTCAAAGAAAAATTTGTGGCTGACCGCACCGGCGCCGGAGACGCTTTCGGCAGCGCTTTTGTCGCAAGCCTGATTAAGAGCAGAGCCAATCCTGCACGTGGTGTTACTGCGGGTCAAATTCGAGAAGCAATTCGTGCAGCTTCGGCAAACGCAACTTCAGTGGTGGAAGCGATCGGGGCAGAGCAAGGCATCTTAAAGAGCAGTGGATTTGCTGCTCCGCGCTGGCGCAACTTTAAGATCGACACAAGACGCGCTTAAATGGAAATTCCTCCCGAATTAAATAAAATCTCTGCAATTCTGCGCGCAGATAAGCGGGAGCTAAAGTCGGTGATCGACCGGTTGGCTAGCCTTACCGGCAAGACGGATGTTCTCCAAAAGATTACTGCCGAAAACGATGATTTGATGATTAACCGGCTGTTTTCGATCGGCGTGCCTCGCGAATCGAGCGCCAAGGAAGTTTATGAGGCCTTAATCTCCAAGATCGAGGCGGATGACTATCAGATTTTTAAAGCTCTGGATGAGCCCAATTTCCGGAATTCCGCAGCCTGCGAACACGTCGGAGACATAGCCAAAAAAATCGTCAATCCTCCGAGCGGTTACTTTTTGAAGCTTTCCAAGGCGGAGGAATTTTTGGCCAAAGAGCCGCCGCAGCAAATTCTCAAGTGTTTAGGCTATGATTCGGTGCGAACGATGCTGGCTCACGAGGATATTTTTGAGATTATGTCCGCCTTGCGGGTTGTCGAGGGGAGCGATTGGCTAAATGAAGTGTTTTTCAAGCAATATGAATCGCTTTCGCCGGACGATTTTGAAGAGCGTGAGATCAAGGTCAAGGCTTTGAGCGAAAGATGGAGCAAAGAATCTGCGCGGTTCGTCGTGAAGAAAAAGCATAACATCAGCCATTTAAAGGAATTGGGAGTAGTTTTTGTGATGCCTGCGCTTTTAGGCATTTCGGGCGAACTTTTGCGCATGTTCGCTTTGATGCTACATTATTTATATGAAGTACCGTTTTATTCGGATCTATTCCGTTTACTGCACCAGGATGAAAAAAATTTCAGCCGTAATTTTGTTTCGCTTCTGCGCGGCGATGTCTGCGAACATCTTCCGGAGGCCAAGCCGGGCCATTCCGCGTGGCTGGTTGTCCAGCGCTATTTGGCCAAGGACGATGAAAACGACTGGCGGCTTTTCTTTCCGCACGTGAATCCCGAGGCGATTCATTGGGCGAAAGCGGAAAGGAATCTTGCCCAAATCGGCATGCGGCTCAATGGTTTTGCGCGCGATCTGCTTTTCTGGGACAATTTGGGATGGGTAGGCGATTATTTCAAAGATGAAACCGGAGCGCCGCTGCTTGTCAGCTTTAATTTGGTGGACACGGTGATGTCTTTGGTAAAGCAAAAAGAAATGTCGAAATATCTTTACCATCATCAGGAAGCTTTGTGGAACAAGCTTTTTGCCGAGTATATGGGCGAAGCCGAGCTGGAGCGTTATTGCCGGGATAATCTGCTTAAAGGTTATTTTGAGCTATGAAATCCTTGCGCGAAGAACTGGAAGCGGCGCGGGCCCACCAGGCGGCCATCGGCCATTTTAACGTCTCCGAGTGGTCAGCCGTAAAAGCGATTATGGAAGCCGTGCGTGAAACCGGCCTTACGGCCATGATCGGAGTTTCGGAAGGTGAACGGGAATTCATGAGTATCCGAGCACTGGCGGTTTTGATCAAATACTTCAGGGAAGAACTGGGATTGCCGATATACTTGAACGCCGATCACACGCATGATTTGAAGAAAGTGGAAGAAGCGGCCAAGGCGGGAGCCGACGAGATCTTATTCGACGGTTCCAAGCTTGCGTTTGAAGAAAATTTGAAAATGACCAAGCGCGCGGTGGAAATCGCGAAAACTTTTAATCCCGCGGTTTTGGTTGAAGGTGAATTGGGCTACATCGGCAGCTCTTCGGAGATCATGAAGGAGTTGCCGGCCGATGCTTCCTTGAAACCAGAACTTTACACGACGCCCAAGGAAGCCGAACAGTTTGTCCGCGAGACTAAGATCGATGTTCTAGCTCCGGCCGTGGGCAATATGCATGGCCTGACGGTCAAAATGGCAGAAGGCAAAGCCTGGAAGCATCTGGATTTAAAACGGATCAAAGACATCCACACGGCCGCGGGATTGTTTTTGACTTTGCACGGGGGTTCGGGGACAGCGGATAAAGATTTTGTAGGCGCGGTTAAGGCTGGCATCACTATCGTCCATATAAATACAGAAATCAGATATGCCTGGCGCAAGGGAGTGGAAGCAGGATTAAGATCCCATCCGGAAGAAATTGCGCCGTATAAAATTTTGCCCAAGGCGGTAGAAGCAATGAAAAATATCATTGCATCTCGCCTCAAGCTTTTCCAGGCGGGGGATTAGTTTTAGCTCGATATTGTCAAAATAAGCAGGTTTTGCTAAGCTAAAGGGGTTCTTTTGTACCCTTTCGGGGGCTTTCATCGTTTTACTTATTGAATTTCAAAATGGAATTATCCGTAACAGAACGCATAAAATTTGGCAAAGCGTCAAATGCTCTTCGCGCCGAAGGGCTTATTCCGGCCGAGCTTTACGGGCGTGATTCGGCAAACTTACATCTTGCGGTTAAGGGCAATGAATTCCGCAAGGTCTTCGCGGAAGCGGGGGAAAATACGATCGTAAATTTGCAGTTCAACGGCAAAACAATTCCGGTTTTGATCCACGACATTCAGAAAGATTATCTGCATGACGAGATAATCCACGTGGATTTTTACCGGGTGCGCATGGATGAGAAGATCACCGCGCGGGTTCCACTGGAATTCACGGGTGAATCACCGGCCGTCAAAGAACAAGGCGGTGTTTTAAATAAAACCATGTCCGAAGTTGAAATCGAAGCTTTGCCGAAAGATTTGCCGCATCGTTTACAGGTTGACCTCACTCCTTTGGTTGAGCTTAACCAAAGTATTTATATAAAAGACATTCAAGTTCCCGCCGGGGTGGAATTGGCCGTAGACCCGGAAACAGTCGTTGTAACGGTGACACCGCCTCGCAAGAAAGAGGAGGTGGCTCCCGCGCCTGTGGCGGATGTAACCCAGGTGAAGGTTGAAACGGAAGAAAAGAAAGCCGAACAGGAACAGGATGTGAAGGAGGAATCGACTCCGGAGTAAGAAATCCTTCTAAGTTAGGTCATTTATTATATATGTTCCACAGATTAAAGCCGCAACGCGTCCTGGATGTTCAGCGTGCTCGCGGGGAGGTATTTGCCGGAATCGCGAAGCGGATAAATTTAGGCAGTAAACGGAGTAGTTCATTGCCCTGGCAAAAATTGTTCCGAGCCGGGGTTTTGCTTTTTGCCATTTGGACTTTTTTCGGAGCCGTCGCCGCTCCCACCATTCAAACTTTAGCCGCCAGCACTCCTCAAGAGGAAAGGGAAGAGCTGGAAAACCAGCTGCGGGAGCTTGAGGCCCAGATCGGACAATATGAACAGCAGATCTCAAGCTATCGCAAGCAAGGCAGCACGTTGAAAGGCGAAGTCGACAGGCTAAACAGCAAGATTTCCAAGCTTAACCTCCAGATCAAGGCTATCAATCTCACACTTACACAATTGGACAAAAAGATCACGGAAACGCAGTACCAGATCAACGTGACGGAAAGCAATATCGAAGATCATCGGCAAGCTTTGACAAATCTTTTGCGCAATCTTTATCAAAGCGATCGCGCCAACATGATGGAAATATTTTTGAAAAATCCCAAGCTTTCGGATTTCTTCACGGACTTGAACAATATCACTTTGCTGCAGGGGAATTTACGGATCACCATCGAAGAAATAACCGCGCTGCGGGACAAGCTTCAAGATCAACGCGAACAGTTTTCGCTCGCCCGCGCCGATGCTTCGACATTGAAGAGCTACCAAACGGCACAACGGCTGGAAGCCGACCAGACAAAAAGACAAAAAAATGATCTTTTAGTCGTGACGAAGGGGCAGGAGACGAAGTACCAGGGTCTTTTAAAACAAACAAAGGAAACGGCTGCGCAAATCAGAAGCAGAATTTTCCAGCTCTTGGGCGGCGGACAATTGAGTTTTGAGCAAGCTTATGAATTTGCGAAATTAGCCGGCAGCGCTACCGGAGTGCGCCCGGCTTTAATTTTGGCCGTGCTCGACCGCGAATCCGCCTTAGGGAGGAACGTGGGGCGCTGCAGCTATAAAACAGCCATGAGCCCCAAAAACCAGGAAATTTTTTTGAAGATCACGGCTGAATTGAATTTGAGTCCTGATTCAATGATGGTTTCTTGCCCCAACGCCGACGGTGTTTACGGCGGCGCGATGGGACCCGCCCAATTCATTCCTTCGACTTGGATACTCTATCGTGATTTGATTGCGAGAGCAACCGGCAATAATCCGCCTTCGCCCTGGAACCACTCCGATGCGTTCACGGCCACCGCGCTTTACTTGAAAGACGCCGGCGCTGCCAACGGGTCCGTCGCTGAAGAGCGAATTGCGGCCGCTAAATATTACGCCGGTTCGAATTGGCGCCGCCATTTGTGGACCTACGGCGAGGCGGTAGTAAGCCGCGCGCAGAGGTTCCAGCAGGATATCGAGATTTTGCTTGCGGACTAGAACAAGGCATAATTAGCGGATGACCACAAGAAAGCTTAAATTGTCCAATGGTTTGCGCGTAATTTTGGCCCCGCATGCGGGGCTGGCTGCAACCGTGCTCGTGCTTGTGGGCACCGGGTCGGAGTATGAAAGCCGGCGGATCAACGGCCTTTCGCATTTTTTAGAACACATGTGCTTCAAAGGAACCGTGAACCGACCGCAGCCCGGAATGATCGCCACAGAACTGGATTCTTTGGGAGCCGAATATAATGCCTTTACCGGACAGGAGTACACCGGTTATTGGGCGAAAGCGGAAAATCATAAATTGCCGCAAATTTTGGATATCGTCTCCGATCTTTATCTGAACCCGGTTTTTAATAAAGCGGAAATAGAAAAAGAACGCGGCGTTGTGATCGAGGAAATGAACCTTTACGAAGATACGCCGATGTGGAGCGCGCAGGATCTTTTCATGACTGTGCTTTACGGCGACCAGCCGGCGGGTTGGCGGATTGTCGGCAAGAAAGAAATTATCCAGCGCCTTGATCGCAAGGATTTTTTGGCCTACCGCAAAAAACATTATATCGCCCCCGCGACGATCGTAGTTGTAGCCGGAAATTTTGACTTAAAGAAAATCAGCGCAGATATAAAAAGATATTTCGGCAAACTTCCGCGGGCCGCCAAGCCGGCAAAGCCAAAAACCAGCGACCGGCAAGCCAAACCGCAGATCTTACTAAAGTTTAAGGATTCCGACCAAAGCCATCTTGTTTTGGGCGCGCGGGCTTTCTCCGTTTTCGACGAGCGACGTTTTGCTCTGCAGGTGGCGGCCGATATTTTGGGCGGCGGCATGAGCTCGCGGCTATGGCATCGGGTCCGCGAGGAATTGGGTGCGGCTTACTATATCCGCTCTTCCGCGGAATTTTTCATTGATCATGGTTATCTTGATGTCTCCGCTGGAGTTGATCACCGGAAAATCGAGCTTGTGATCCGGGCAGTGGTGGAGGAGTTGCGGCGCCTGCGGGATGAGTTGATCGAAGCGAAAGAACTTAAAAAATCGAAAGACCACCTGATTGGCAGGCTGATTTTGGGGCTCGAAACATCCGATGAAGTAGCCAGTTTTTATGGGGGCCAGGAGGTCCTTACCGGCACATTCCTTAATCCACAAAAGACGATTGAGTTCGTGCGCAAGGTGACCGCCGAGGAAATCAGGGCCGTGGCGAGAAGTATTTTTACCGCTAACCGGCTTAACTTGGCCGTAATCGGGCCTTACAAAAAATCAGAGTCTTTTCGGAAAATCCTCAAGTTCTAGGGTTGCGCACAATCAGCTTTCCGGTATAAGCTGAAGTAAATACGCCGGTTATGGAAAAGAGAATTTTTGAAATATCCTGGATCAGCCTCTGGCGCGTACTGGTTTTGGTCGCCTTGGCGAGCGTCATCTGGCAGGGCCTGCCTATTCTTTTAGGCCTTTTTTTGGCGATCGCGATTTCTTCCGGTTTGGAATTTTTAGTCGACTTTTTGGAGCGGCTTGGCATGCCCCGGACTTTGGGAGTGATCACGATCTTTTTAGTCGCCGCACTTTTCGTCATTGTCGTCGTCTATGCTGTAATTCCCTTGATTATCGTTGATCTAAGCAGTATTTTTAGCGGACTGACCAAGGCCGCGAGTAAAGCCTGGTGGGGACCGCTCATTAATTTTAAAACCACGCAATCCCTAACAGCAATCATTAACCGCATTTCCAGCCAGTTCTTGGCGGGGGATACATCGCCCTTCTCCGCTTTTTCCGACGTGGTGGGCGGCATCGCGCTGGCCTTATCCGTTTTGATCAGCTCTTTTTACCTAAGTCTTACCCATGACGGCGTGGAAAGGTTTATCCGCGCAGTTTTCCCGGCTGACCACGAGGAGGCCGTGCTTCGGATTTACGCGCGGGCCCGGAAAAAAATCGGCTTTTGGTTCCGGACGCAAATTATTTTGAGTTTGACCATGGGCTTCCTGGTTTGGATCTCGCTCTTGCTCTTAGGGGTAAAGCATGCATTTCTGGTCGGCGTCTTGGCCGCAATTTTTGAACTCGTGCCTTATGTGGGCCCGGTCTTATCCGGTGCCGTGGCTGTGATTTTGGCACTCGCAGTTTCTCCAAGCACCGCTTTGTATACTTTGATAGTATTCCTCTTTTTACATCAGGTTGAAAATCACTTTTTAGTCCCGCTTCTCGCGGGCAGAAACGTGGGTTTGCATCCGGTGATTGTAATTATTGCGCTTTTAGTCGGCGCCGAGGTCGGCGGGCTTTTAGGTATTTTAATCTCCGTGCCTGCGGCCGTGGTCATCCAGGAAATAATTGAAGACTGGTCTTCGCGTAAGCGGACGCGTCTGGCGGCTACTTAAGATGGAAGGAAAATTTTATATTACGACGACGATTCCTTACGTGAATGCGCCGCCGCACATCGGTTTCGCCTTGGAGGCTCTAGAGGCAGATGTAATTGCGCGTTATCACCGCTCCTTGGGTGAGGAGGTGATTTTTAGCACCGGCACCGACGAGTATGGCGCGAAGATTTACGAACGAGCGCTCCAGGAAAAAAAAGATCCCCAAGCGTATGTTGATGAATATGTGGCTAAGTTCGAAGATTTAAAGTCGGCTTTAGGCTTGAGCTACACGAACTTTGTCCGCACCACAAGCGCGCATCACAAAAAAGCCGCGCAGAAATTTTGGCAGCTTTGCGACCAAAGCGGCGATATTGAAAAAAAGCTGTATAAAATAAAGTATTGCGTAGGCTGTGAGCTGGAAAAAACGGATTCGGAGCTTCAAGACGGCCATTGCCCCCTCCATCCCAACCGCGAGCTTGAAATTCGCGAAGAGGAAAATTATTTTTTCAAATTTTCCAAGTATGGTGAGAGATTACTCGCTTTTTACGAAAAAAATCCGGATTTTGTAATCCCCAACTTCCGTTTCAATGAAATTAAGCGTTTCATTGAAAAAGGATTGAACGATTTCAGCATCTCGCGCCTCAAAGAAAAAATGCCTTGGGGCGTACCCGTGCCCGGCGATGAGAAGCACGTTATGTACGTATGGTTTGATGCGCTCGTGAACTATGTTTCGACCTTGGGCTGGCCGGATGAATCAAAAACCTTTAGCGAGTTTTGGCCAGGCATGCAGATTGCCGGCAAGGACCAGATACGCCAGCAAGCCGCCATGTGGCAGGCCATGCTTATGTCCGCAGGAATTCCCAATTCCAAACAAATTCTTATCCACGGATTTATCAATATTGGCGGAGAAAAAATGAGCAAAAGCTTGGGCAATGTAGTTGACCCCCTGGCCCTGGCTTCAAAGTACGGTACTGACGCAGTGCGTTACTTTTTGGCCCGTCATATTCATCCTTTTGACGACAGCGATTTTTCAATTGAAGAATTTGAAGAAGCATATAATGCGAATCTTGCGAACGGCTTGGGCAACTTTGCCGCCCGGATAGTTGCTCTGGGCGAAGGCCAGGGCAAAATACCGTTAAAAGAGCGGAGACTGTCCGACACGGTTGCTCAAAAAATCGAATCGGGAAAAGCCGAGCTAACAGAAAGATTTGCAGAGTTTAAATTGAATGAAGCGATTGATGCCATTTGGCAGCTGATCCGATTCGGTGACGGTTACGTAAATGAAAAGAAGCCCTGGAAGAAGGCGGGAGAAAAAGATACGCAAGCAGTTTATGAATTAGCTGAAATTTTAAGCAGCGTCGCAAATATGCTCGCGCCTTTTTTGCCTGAAACGGCAAAAAAAATTGCCGAGTCAATTGATACCGATCATCCGGACGATGTGTTTGGTCCAGTAATGCGATTTAAAAAATTAACTCCGCTTTTCCCGCGCCTGGATTAAGTCGTATATGCAATTAGCCATTTGCGATGAGCGCTAAGCCAATCATGTATTTTGATGCCCACACACACGTTCACTTCGCGGCTTTTAAGGAGGATTCGAAAGAGGTCATCAGGCGCGCGCTTGATGCCGAAGTCTGGCTCGTAACGGTCGGGACGCAGAAAGACACATCTCGAAAAGCCGTTGAGGTTGCCTCCGAGTATGACAAGGGCGTTTATGCGGCCATAGGTCTCCATCCTGTTCATACGTCCAAGTCATTTCACGACGAAGAGGAGCTGGGCGGCGGCGAAGCGGCAAAGTCTTTCACGAGTCGCGGCGAAGTTTTTGATCACGGTTACTATCTTAACCTCGCGAAAAATCCGAAGACGGTAGCGATAGGCGAGTGCGGCCTCGATTATTATCGGATGGAGGGCGACGGGAAAGAGCTTAAGGAAAAACAAAAGCAAGCTTTTGAATTGCAGATCGAACTGGCGAAAGAAGTTAAAAAACCGCTCATGATCCATTGCCGGGACGCTTTTTCGGATGTTTTGGATATGCTTAAAGCCCTTTCCGCGCCGCCCAGTGTCGCTCATCAAATGGTAAGAACTGTTAATGAAGCCAAGAAACTTTTGGATCTGGGCTACTACTTTACCTTCTCCGGCAATATTACTTTCAAGCCCAAACCGGACAAACCGGCTTTTGACGAGGTCATAAAATACATTCCGCTCGACAGGATCCTAACCGAAACGGACGCCCCGTATCTTGCGCCTGCCCCTTACCGCGGAAAGCGGAATGAACCTGCATATGTAATCGAGGTGGTAAAAAAACTTGCGGAACTTAAAAACTTAAGCCAGGAAGATATGGCCGCGCAGATTTTCGCGAATGCCAAGCGGATTTTCAAGATTTGACCGGAGAATAATAACACCGTGGGTCCTTTTTTGTTGATTTTTCAAGCTTTTTCGCCTATGCTCAATAGTGAATTATATGAAAGAAGCGTACGAGCCTAAAAAAATCGAGAAGAAATGGCAGAAGACTTGGCTGGACCAAAAAGTTTTTGCCGCCAAAGATAATTCCAAAAAACTTAAATTCTACCAGCTTGAGACTTTTCCGTATCCTTCGGCCGCCGGGCTCCACGTGGGCCATCCCAAGGGTTATATCGCCGAAGATATCCACGCCCGCTACACGCGCATGCGGGGCAAGGAGGTGCTCTATACAATGGGTTGGGATGCTTTCGGCCTGCCGACGGAAAATTATGCGATCAAGATCGGCAAAAGCCCGAAAACAGTTGCGGCTGATAACATCAAGAATTTCAAGCGGCAGGTGCAAATGTTCGGCTTCTCTTATGATTGGGACCGCGAAATCAATACCGCCTCGCCGGAATATTACAAATGGACGCAATGGATTTTCATCGAGCTTTTTAAGCGCGGTTTGGCTTACCGGAAGAAAGGAAAGGTTAACTGGTGTCCTAAGGATGAAACCGTACTTGCGAATGAGCAAGTGGAGGCGGGAAAGTGCTGGCGCTGCGGCAGTGCGGTTGAGCAGCGCGAGATGGAACAGTGGTATTTTAAAATCACGGATTATGCCGAGCGGTTACTAAATGATCTCGATGCTCTAACTCCGAAGCTTGATTGGCCGGCAGCTACGGTTAAGCGGCAAAAGGATTGGATCGGAAGATCGGAAGGAGCCCTTATACGATTTCCAATCGTATCGCAGACAGGCGCGGAGAAAACGCGGACTGACGCGGAAAATCAGCGTAGGTCGGCGTCCAGTCAGCGAGAGTCCGCGTCGGTGGAAGTATTCACGACGCGGCCGGACACGCTATTCGGGGCCACGTATATGGTATTGGCACCCGAACATCCGCTGTTTAAGAATTTAGAATCCAGAATTCAGAATCTAGCGGCGGTCAAAAAATATATTCGCGCGGCAAGCCGCAAGACCGAGCTCATGCGTCAGGAAGAAGCGCGCGAAAAAACCGGCGTGGAGCTTAAGGGCGTAAAAGCGATAAATCCCGCGACTAAAGAAGAAATTCCCATCTGGATTGCTGACTATGTGTTTGCAAGCTACGGTACGGGCGCGATTATGGCGGTGCCGGCGCACGACGAACGGGATTTTGAATTTGCGAAAAAATATAAACTCGCAATTAAGCAGGTGATTGGGCCAAAAGATAAAAAAGAAATGAAAACCGTGTGTTGGACCGGCGAAGGAATTCTAATTAACTCCGGCAAATTTTCCGGCCTGGATTCAGAATCTGCTAAATGGGCGATTACGAAAGAAGTTGGGGGAGCAAAAAAAGTCCAGTATAAAATGCGCGATTGGTCCGTTTCGCGCCAGCGCTATTGGGGCGCGCCGATTCCGATGGTCCATTGTGAAAAATGCGGCATCCTGCCCGTCGTGGAAAAAGACCTGCCTGTACTTCTGCCGGATGATGCCAATTCTAAACAAAGTCAAAGGATGGATTATCGGCCGAAGGGAAAACCGCCGCTCGCAAGTTTAAAAACCTTCATGGCCGTGAAATGTCCACAATGCGGTAGTGATGCAAAGCGTGATCCGGAAACACTTGATACATTCGTTGATTCCGCTTGGTATTACATTGCATACGCTATGCAAGGAATTTCCAATTTCCAATTTCCAATTTCCAATTACACGAAAGCCATCGCGCATTGGTTGCCGGTCGACCTTTACGTGATCGGAGCCGAGCATACCACGCTCCATTTGCTTTATTCTCGTTTTATTACAAAAGCTTTGCACGATGCCGGCCATATTGAATTTTCCGAACCGTTCTTGAAGCTGCGCCACTTAGGCCTAATCCGCGGAGCCGATGGGCAAAAAATGTCGAAATCGAAAGGCAATGTTGTAAATCCGGACTCGCTGATTGAGGAGTTTGGAGCCGATACGGTGCGCGTCTACGAAATGTTCATGGGGCCTTTTGAGGACGGGCAGCCTTGGGATCCGCGCGGAGTTATGGGCGCGCACAGGTTCCTGAATCGCTTTTGGGAATACGCGACGTGGCTCACGAGCCAGATAAATAGCGGCATTGCTGAACCAGGCTTGAAGCGGGACGCTGTTCACAGAGCCATTAAAAAGATCGGCGAGGATATTGCGGGGTTTAAATTTAACACAGCTATTTCAACCTTGATGATTGTTCTGAATGAACTTACCGCGCAGGGCAAAATGCTGCCTTTGGCTCAAGCCGATTTTGAATCATTATTAAAAATCTTCAATCCTTTTGCTCCGCACATGGCGCAAGAATTATGGTCGCGGCTGGACCATAAAACGTTTTTGGATTTCGAACCTTGGCCCGAATATGACAAATCCGCCCTGAAGACAGAAAAATTCTTAATGGTAATCCAGGTAAACGGCAAACTCCGCGATTCCGTGGAAGTTGCCGCCGGAATTACCCAGGAAGAGGCGCAAGCGATCGCTCTCACGCGCGACCGTATCAAAGATTTGGTCAGGGGGAAAACCCCCAAGCGCGTCATTTACGTTCCCGGCCGATTGCTTAATATAGTTACATGAGTCCCGTTAGAGACAAAATCATGTATTATTTATTAACAGCATGAAAGTAGTTATCGGCATCGTTATTATCATCATCCTGGTTGTTTTCTTGAGCCAAATTGGCCGGTTCACTTCGTGGAGTTGGAAAGGTCTTTTCAACTCTTCATCTTCGCCGTATTACTTCAACTATGCTCCGCAGGCGACCTCAACGCCGCAAGCGACAACAACCCCGCCGGTTTCTTCGGGCCAATCGAGCCAGACAATAAATCCGGAGGACATTCCGCGCGGGTTTACGCTTAAGCAGCTTTCGCCGTATTTCAACCGCGTAAAAATAGATTCGGTCATCGTGCAAGATCCTTCGCAGGGGATTGTCTACGATACGGTAGTAATTAAAGCGGATTTGCGCGAGAGCGAAGCGGTGAATGTAAGCGGCTGGTTTTTAAAAGCTAATCGCGGCAGCTTTTACATCCCGCGCGCGGTCGCGCTCTACAATCCCGCAGCCCAGCCGGTCGAAGGTGATATCGTTTTGCGGTCACAAAACACGCTCAAGATTTTTTCTACCCGCGGGCCATTTACTTTTAATCTTAAAATCAACAAGTGCATGGGCTATTTGAATAACCGTTTTAATACTGTGCCAAAATTTTCCGATACCTGTCCACAGATCAACCGCTTGGATGTTTCCACCTTTACCGGCATCTGCCAAGACTATATTTTCTCCTTGTCTACCTGCCAGGAACCCTCGCGCAATCCGCCCGTGCTCGTGGATGATTATGCTTGCAGGCAATATTTAAATTCGCTCGATTACCCGGGCTGTGTGAATCGCAACCGGCGCGATCCGGATTTCTATAACGGCGAGTGGTGGGCGTGGTCAGGGAATAGGTTTTTAGATCCCTTGCACGATCGTTTGCTGCTTTTTGATAAGAAAGCGCTTTTGGTAGGCGAGTATATTTATTGAAGAACTTACTTCCGCTCCGCCAACACTACACGCACATTCAATTTTTTATCTCCGCGCAGGACAAGCAGGTTCATTACGTCGCCGACGGACATGTCTTCCAAGTAATCCTGGATCGGATGATCGCGGTCCACTTTGGCGTCGTTCACTTCAAGCACAATATCTTTTTCTTTAAGTCCGGCCTTATCGGCGGGGCTTCCCGGCACGACGCCGTGGTCATGCGGAGTTTCATTCACGATGTAAGCGCCGTAATCTACCGGCAATTTCATTTTGTGCTGGAGATTTTCATCGAGCACGATATAACGAACGCCCAAAAGCGGCCGCCGGATCCGTCCGAATTTATTCAGGTCATCGAGATCGCGGCGGGCGGCATTGATGGGGATCGCAAAACCGATGTTCTGGGCGCCGAAAACGATTGCGGAATTGATGCCGATCGCAAGCCCGTCGCTTGTCACGAGCGGCCCGCCGGAATTGCCCGGATTAATGGCGGCGTCAGTTTGGATCAAGCCGCGCATTTCCTGCGGCGCCGATTTGGGATCGGCTTTGGCGGAAATTGAGCGCGAGAGGCCGGAGACGATACCCTGGGAAACCGTGTTTTTAAAAATACCCAAGGCATTTCCGATCGCAACCACATTTTGCCCCAGCTCCAATTTGGCGGCATCGCCCATAAAAACGGCCGGCAAAGCGGTAGCTTGGATTTTTAGGATAGCCACGTCGTTTATGGGGTCACGGGTCAAAATCTGTGCCGGGAACTTGCGGCCGTCGTTCATGGTTACCGTGTATTCGGCCTGGGGATCGCTAATCACATGTTTATTGGTCAAAACAAGCCCGTTTTGATCCACGACGAAACCCGAGCCGCCGCCCACCTGCACCATGCCGCGGCTGTCCACCATGAAGTCGGGAATCTTGAACTTCTTTTGCGGCACGCGGTGCATGCCCGGGAAAAAAGAATAAAACTGGTGCGCCATGTCTTTTTCCACATCTGCCAAATGCTTGGAGATCATAATGGAGACGACCGACGGCATCAGTTTTTTGATGATTGCGATAAGCTTTTTTTCGTCCATCCCGTTAGAAATAGGACGCGGACAATAAGTTCCGCTCCCTGCCTTTTTTAAGATTATACACTATCACCGACTTTATTAGAAATTTCATGCCTTGCGTCCGCGATTTCTAACGGGACGATGGCGGCGGAAAACCTTGAGCAGGGGAGCGTAAATGTCCTCGGCGTAAGGGATAACAAGCTCTTTATACGTAGGTTTGTTCGTAAACTGCAGATTGGGCATGTCTCGGACGACGAGGATCGGCGTCCGCTCGTTGCTTTCGCCCATAATAAGCACAGCCAGGGAGGCAACGCTGTCGATAACGTTTGCCCGCGTAACTTTTAATTTGCGGCCGAAAATATCTTTATGCCCGCGGTAGTCCTTAAGCGGCACGAGGCCGAAAAAGCCGATCGAGATTCCCATCACGCCATAGCGCATGGGAATTGTATGGCTATCGGTAATAACTACGGCGAGTTCCTTCAGACGGAACTTCTTTTTTAAATAGTTACAGATCTCCAGGGCGAGTTTAGCGGGATTCTTCGGCCATAAAATGTAATAGCCGTTGCCGTTCGACTCATCAATGCCGGCGGAAGCGATCAGGGTATGTTCCTTGATGCTTAAGCAAAACCGGAATTTATTAAGATGCCGCAGGATATAAGCTTCGGCTTCGGTTTTTACGAGATCATCACGGGTTTTACCTCCGCCGATCTTTACCGTGCGGCCCTGGTGAATGCCCAAGACTTTCGAGGTGATCACAACTACATCTCGCTCTTTAAGTTTGGGCAGATAACGATCAAGAATCGGATAGATATTATCCCGGGGCGGCAAAATCGCGCGGGTTTTTACGGGAATGAAGCGCATTTTAGTAATTTATAAAAGCGCCATTTCCAAAGCGGTCATGGCGGCTTCTACGCCTTTGTTGGTGCGGCCCCGCGATCGCACTTTGGCCTGCGCTAAATTATTGGTCGTAATCACGCCGAAGCCGATCGGTTTATTGTATTCGCGCATGATGTTTATAAGTCCGTGGGATACAGCCGAAGCGATGTATTCGTCATGCTTGGTTTCGCCCTTGATGATACAGCCCAAGGCGACAAGCGCATCCAACTTTTTCGTTTTAATCAGCCGGGCGCAAGCGTAAGGGATTTCAAAACTGCCGGGCACCTTCAAGATGGTTATATTCTGCTTTTTAACTCGCCATTCTCTAAGCGTCTCCAAGGCGCCCTTGAGCATCGCTTCGGTAATGTCGCTGTTGAAGCGCGACATCACAACGCCAACCTTGAGAGCCGAAGCATTTTTAGCGTTTGTCTTCCGGGCGTATTCTCTTATTTGCATACAAATACTTTACGCTTTATTTATGAGCGCGGCCAGATAGCGGGCCAGCATGTCTACTTCGATGTTTACTTCGTCACCGGGTTTCAATTCGCCCAAATTGGTTTTTGCGAGCGTGTAGGGGATTAAGGCCACCGTGAACCGGTCGGCATTTTTCTTCGCGACGGTTAAGCTTACGCCGTTTACGGCAACCGCACCTTTCTTAGCGACAAATTTAACAAGTTCGCGCGGGAGCTTTACCTCGATAACTTTCGAATTGCCGTAAGTTTTTAAGCTCGAAACTTTTCCCCGGCCGTCAATATGGCCTTGGACCAGGTGCCCGTCCAACAAACCATTTAGCGATAAAGGTTTTTCGAGATTCACCTCGCGGTTTTTTTTGAATGCAGCCGCAGTTGTTTTTTTGAGCGTCTCTGGCATGTATTCCACCTCGAAATAATTTGCGCCAAGTTTCTTGACCGTCGAGCAAATACCGTCAACCGCCACGCTCGCGCCCGGCTTAAGTTTCCAGCCCTTCGGTTTTTCGATGCGCACGCGCAAACAGGCTTTCGCCTTAGCCGTTAAAGCGATTAGCGCTTTGCTTTCAATAATACCCGTGAACATCAAGGTTTAAAATATTCCGTGACGGCGCGGGTGTCGGCGGCGATGGCCTCGCGCAGGGAAAGATCATCCGTGAAATTTTTATCCTCGCGGATCTTTTTATAGAGTTCGGCGCTGATTTCGCGTCCGTAAAGATTGCCGGAAAAATTAAAGAGATAAGCTTCGAGCAAGCCGCGTTTTTGATCGGCGTAAGCCGCGGCGATATACTCGCGCCCGTCCACCGTCACCTTTGCCGCATAAATGCCGGATAAATTCTTGTTTGCGAGCGATATATTTACGGTCGGAAAGCCGAGGGCGCTAGCTCTGCCCGTTCCGCGCTGGACCATACCGGTAAAGGTCATATCGCTCATAATTGAACTACAGCGTCAAGCAATAGATCGGCGAATCAGGCAGGTCTTGGCAGTCTACGCCGTAAAGATTAGGACTGTCGTTGTCCTCGGCGAGCGCGGGGTTGTCATTTTCTTCGAGCTTCGCGCCCAACACATAAATACTGCCGTTCGGCGATCCATAGCGATAGACAAATCCATTCGCGGGCACATTGCGGGGATCATGCGAAACGCTCGAGATGCCCAAATTGGAGTTTTGAAGGCAGGAGACAAGATTGTTCCAGTTGTCGGCCGGACTGCCGCCGGTCGTGCCGTTGCAGGCAGGTACGCAATCGCCGCCGCCCGCGCAACCCGCGCCGCTATAGGGGTAGCGTCCGTAACGGTTAAAAAATATCTCGAGGCCGTGCTGGGCCTGCCGCAGATCGCTTAGGCGCCTAGTATCCCGGCCTTTTTTCTGCATGGGCGCGAGGCCGATCAAAACGAGCGAGACCAAAAGCCCGATGACCGCCACCACGATCAGGATTTCGATGAGCGTAAATCCGGATTTTAATCCGTTTTTATGTTTTCGCACTGTGCTTTAAGTCTACTATTTTTAATTCTTTCGGCCAAACCGGATTTGTTCATAGCTTGCCTTCGGGCCTATTCCTCGCCTACAATGCCCTTGTGCCCAGGAATTTCAAAGAAAAACTGCAATATGCCTTTTGGCGGATCTGCATCTATCCCATCTTTCCTTTCTTGCGCAGGGTGATCGGGTCATTCAAATTCATGCGCCGCTGGGGGCACGAATACCGCGGCCGCCGCCAGCGATATCTTTTGGGCAAGCTCAAGGTCGGCAAATCAATGCCTGAATTTCTCAAGTTCCTCGAGCGCGAAGGATTTACGAATCATTTCGTCGCTTGGCTGGATCCTGGGCAGTACGTGAGCCTGCGCAAAAAACTTAATTTTGAGGAGCAGTATCATCTGCGTATTTTTAAGGACGGCGAAGTGCGCGGCCATTATGAAAAAACTCCGGAGGCCCATCCCTTCAAACACTTTTTTGAGATCGGCGAAGCGGAACGCCGCGCCGAGCTCACTGCGTATTTGAAAGATTGGATTGCGCCCGTTGCGGATCCTAAAGATTATTTGATAGAAGGAAAAACCAGTTCCCAAAGCATACCCGAGACATCGCGCGCCCGCCCGCGAAAAGGGTAGTGGTGGAGATCAAGGAAGGGCAGGCTGTTGCATTCGATTACGCCGCAGCGTTTTTGCCTGCGCCAGGATTTTTCCATGTCGCCGATCATGAAATCAATGCCGACCACGGAATCATTCAATACATCAGCTGCGTGCTCAAAGAGTGAAATATTTTCGGGATGCACGGAATCCGTAACATCGGTCGTGGTGCCGCCGGTTTTGCGCGAAAGCGAATCCCGCAAGATCACACTCGTGCCTTTTTTAGGAACGCTCGACCAGCTAAAGCCCTGCGTTTGGATTTTACTCATCGCGGCTGTATCAACGAGAAGAGAATGAAAAATCGGGCCCGTACGCAGGGGATTTTTATTTTCCGCTTCAATTAGCTCGCGGATGGTATTTTTGCCGTTGCCCAGGACGAGTGGCGGATCGCGCCGCAGAACACCGGCCACGCGGCCGCCGATAAGCGTAACCCGGAAAACCGAACCGGCCAATTGCTCTTCGACCACCGCCCAGGGTGAGAGCTGTTTGGCTATACGAAAAGCATGCTGGAGTTCCGTCTCATTAGTTATGTACGCGGTTGTGTGGCGGCTGCGCGAGCCTACGTGCGGCTTAACCACGAGCGGCGGGCCGATCGTTTCAAGCACGCGTTTGGCTTGGCCGAGCGTAAAACAGCGCTCGCCGCGCGCGACGGGAATCTTCGCTTTTTTGAAGCGCGGAATGATCGAAGCCTTGTCATCGAGCCAATCTAA
The DNA here is from genome assembly GCA_964361595.1 of uncultured Candidatus Saccharibacteria bacterium. GTDB lineage: Bacteria > Patescibacteriota > Minisyncoccia > UBA6257 > 2-01-FULL-56-20 > CAYIAX01. The sequence goes on from CAYIAX010000003.1 coordinate 38,326, forward strand.
GGATGCCGGCGGGACATGTTCGGGGCGGGGCAAGCCGTCAAAAATTCTTACCTCCTTGCCGAAACGGGCGAGAAAGAAATTGGATTCGGGTTTGCCGAATAATCTGAACTCAAAAAGCGAAATGCCCCGCTTCGCGGCCGATTCCCAGATCGCTTTCGTGCGCAGGGAATCTTTTGTATCCGGTTCGCGCAAAAATTCAAGCATGCCGATCCAGGCCAGAAGTCTTGCGAGCGGAAATTCGAAATACCGCAAAGGCAGTTTCATAAATAGCGGCAGGACCGCCCGCGAGATCATCTCAAACGGCCAGACGAGGGGATAGAGCAGGGTGTCGAGCAAGGCGCTTAGCCACTCGGTCGTATGGTTCACGGGCACGGCGCCGCAGGCGGCACAAGGCTTCATGGGAACATCATAGCAGAATTTCCCGCGACGCGGATTGAAAACTGAAAAATCGCTAATTAATTGCCATGACTGTATACTAATCACATGGCTAAATCCGGTTTTTATAATTTAGGCATCGCTCCGAATATCTTGGAGATGCTCGAGCGGCTTAAATTTACTATTCCCACGCCGATCCAGGAGAAATGCATTCCGGCGGCGGTTGAGGGCAAAGATCTTGTCGGTGTTGCGCAGACCGGAACCGGCAAAACACTCGCCTTCGCCGTGCCGATGATCCAGAGAGCGCTTGCCGGGAAGCAGGGCTTAGTTGTTGTGCCTACGCGCGAATTGGCCTTGCAGGTGGACAGCGTGTTTCGTGAAGTGGGGACAGCGCTTGGTATTCGGACAGCGGTCTTGATCGGCGGCGAGTCTATCGGCAGGCAATTCCAGGCTCTGCGCAGGCATCCGCAAATTTTGATCGTCACGCCCGGGCGGCTTGTTGATCACCTGGAACAGAAGACGGTTACGTTAAAACAGATTGCGACGCTGGTTTTAGATGAGGCAGACCGCATGCTCGATATGGGATTTGCGCCCCAGCTCAAGCGAATTATCTCCGCTCTGCCGAAGGAACGGCAGACTCTGCTTTTTTCCGCGACGATGCCGGCGAATATAGTCCGCATCGCGCAGGAATATTTGAAATTGCCGACGCGGGTTGAAATCGCGCCGTCGGGCACGACAGTCGAAAAGGTTACCCAGGAGCTTTTCTTCGTGGAGAAGCCTGATAAGCCGCGGCTCTTGGAAAAAATTTTAGGCGAATACCGGGGCTCGGTGCTCGTTTTCTCTCGCACCAAGCACGGCGCAAAAAGAATTGCGGCGAGCGTGCGCAATCTGGGCTATGCCGCGGCGGAACTGCACTCCAATCGCTCCCTGGGCCAGCGGAAAGAAGCGATGGACGGATTTAGGAACGGCAGATACCGCGTGCTCGTGGCCACCGATATCGCGGCGCGCGGCATTGATGTGCAGGGGATTGAGCTGGTTTTGAATTATGACCTGCCGCAAAGTTCGGAAGATTACGTGCATCGCATCGGCCGCACGGCGCGCGCCGGCGGCGTCGGACACGCAATTTCTTTCGCCACGCCGGACGAGCGGAACGATGTGCGCGATATCGAACGCCTGATCCGTTCCGTCCTGCCGCTTTCAAAGCTGCCTAATCTTCCGCCGGCGCGGACATTCGCGCCTGCCGGACGCGGGCAATTCACTCCGCAGTTTAATAAGGCTCCCCGCCGTTTCGGCGGCGGCTCGCGCTCACAGCCGCGCTCCGGTTTTCCTCCCCGCCCAGCTTCGCATAAGCGCCGTTTCGGTGGCTCGCGGTGGAGAAGGTAGGGTTTTTAGAGGAATGTTGTCCTGGGTCAACTCTGGAGCGCTGTGCTACAGCCAGATACCCCACGAAATTTGGTTGATACGGTATTCGTACGGGCTTGCAGTAGCAAGCGGATCGCCGTATTTTCAGTTGTCGGGAGCGCGTGTGCCGATACTTCAATCATTGAACAATTCCATAGAATTGTTCAATCGAAATTGTCCACTTCCTTTACTTGCTTTACTTGCGAATTTGTTCCCACCTCCTTTTATTGTTGCTAAAAAAGCAACATTCTAACATTCTGCAGAATGTTAGAATGTTGTAATCCAGAATTTACGTACGGAATTACGTAATTCCGTACGTAAATGTTTAAATTTTGCCGATCGCGGCGAAAACGATTTTTTAAACTCGCAAGGCAGGTTTGGCCGCAAACAAACTATTTGGACTTAGATTGTTTGTTAAGCACCACTTTCTGTACCGAGGGGCTTACTGGTTTATCTGTCCGGTGAATACAACCAGCCCAACAACAAGGCCGGCGCTTTCCTGCTTTTAGCTCTGTGATCGTCCGCTCGATATGATTTTTTCTAGTCTCCGACTTCTTGGCGGAGACAATCCAGCAGATCCATTCGTTGTGTGCTAGTGGCGTAATATCCTCCCACGCTCTCCGCGCCGCTGGAGCAGAAGCAAGGGCGTTTCGTAAATCCGGTGGCACGCTGTGCACCGTATCGACGGCAAATTCATTTTTTAACTTTGAAAACTTCGCCATTTTCTCCCCACGTCACCTTCCCATCTCGGCTTATGACAACATCGATATAATTTTTTTTCTCGGGATATTCCGTTCCTTTTTCTTTCAAATTTATTTTCACTCCCTTAATGTTAAACCTACCAGTTAAAGCTAAAAGTCTTTTTTGTAATTCCTCTGTGCTTCTCCACCCTCCTACCAAAAACATTTCAATTTCATCCTTTGGAATTCCGGACAATTCCAAGCCGCTTTCAAGCCTGCTCAAAATATCCGTTTCATTTTGTGTTGCCTCCATATGTGCAAAACCGAGTATCATTGCCCCTTCTTTTGTTTTACCTTTTGCACAAATAACCACACACGGACCAACACCAGTAGTTCCTATTGGTCCTTTGTCTGCTGGAATAATCTGAATATCGCCTTGCTTAACAAAAACACCCGATTCAACAGATTCTGTGGCCTGATCTATTTCGTTGGTAGCTGAAAGTTGGACAATCTTTTCTTGATATTCCCTTTCCTTTTTACGTCGCGATTGAATTTTTGCTTCAACTCCAAGTGGAAGCTGTATATTCAACCGAGGATGTTTCTCTAGCAAATCCCTTATTAAGGGCATGGCTTTTAAGTCGCCAAAGGCAAATAATATCTCTGTCGGCGGAATGTAGCTTAGAATGGCAACCGACTTTTTATCTGTGTCAATATTTACACAGAAAGAGTAATCCTCTCCTTCTATAGTACGGCTAAAACTTACCCGCCAAAATCCCTCATATACTCTTTCAAGGCCGGTAGTTATAGCGGTATCAACCCCAAGGAATTCTTCCAAGTCTGCGTTCGCCTTAGCCATTGTATCCCTGAATCCTTGTTTTTGATAGCTACCCTTACCCAATTCATTGAAATGTACAATCTTGTCTAATTCTTGATATATAAAATCATTATCTTTTCCTTCTTTATATTCCCACGTCATGTCCATTGGCCTATCTTCAACAATGTTTTTTAATAAAGTATTTCTTCTCATCACTTCTAAGGCATTAGGAAGACCGGGATAATCTTTTGCATAGGTTTCGGCTTGTTGCGGTGACCAAAAGCCAACTTTTTGGACTTTTTGTAATAAATCTAGAGCTTCATAAATATAAGTTGAATATTCCCCCGATTTATTTCGATCCATACTCACCGCCGGATTTTTTAGTGAGGCCGTAGAAAATAAAATGATTTGCCCTTCTCCTGATTCAGTTGGTGATTTTTCAAATGGTGATTCCATAGGCTTATTTTAATAAATTTTCAGAAGTCGGGGTGGGCGAGTCAATGACTTCATTTCCCAACTGGCGGTGGGTGGAGGATTCGAACCTCCGAGGGGATTTCTCCCCAACCGCATTTCGAGTGCGGCGCGTTAGACCACTCTGCCAACCCACCTTATCTCTTTATTCCGGCTACAGTATATAATGGAAAATGATAGGATTTCAATAAAGGTCGAGATTTTAACTCCAATATGCAAATTTTCCCTAACTTCAGTTTACCGTGGTATGGGCTTGTGCCCTTGCTCGCTTGGTCCATCGTTTGGAAAGGTTTGGCGTTGTGGAAGGCTGCGGACCGCCGAGAAAAAATTTGGTTCTGGGTGCTTTTGGTCGTGAACACAGTCGGAATTCTGGAGATCCTGTATCTCTACGTTTTTAGCAAGAAAACTCCAACTGGAAATCCCGGTGTTTAGAACTTTGCTTACTCTAGCTTATCAAGTGTTTATACCGAGCTAATCGAAGTGTGCCCTCGGGAAGAAGCGAACATCGGTCGCCGTAGGCAACCTCCTTCAGAACCCTCGGTTCTGAATTCCGCCAGCTGGCGGACTCCTACACGGGAGGAATCTTATACTTTCCTCCCGACCCCTCCTTCGGTTCAATTCTTCCCTCGTTGCGCCCTCGGGAAGAATTGAACTCCCATCAACCCCTTAGGACGGGGCTGTTCTTCCGTTGAACTACGAGGGCGAAGATCGTTTGTAAGCTTATCATTTTTATGATATTTTTCAATCGCCGACGAGTTCGTCCAGATTCGCATTTATAGTCCGCACGAGGGGGGGTTACCCTGAGCCGTATTGAAGGGCCTATAGTAAAATGGTATTACGCCTCCATGGCATGGAGGAGGTCGGGGTTCGATTCCCCATAGGTCCACGGGAAAAATTAATTTTAAATACTTCCAGACCATCTGCGCGTTGTATCAAAGAAAAGATGAAAACGGTTTTGAACTATCTGGGCCAATTGAGAATCTATTCTTTTTTGGATTTGTTGGTTTTTGCAACGGCGCTGACAAAAGAAATAAATATTATTGTTGGCATTGGGCTTTTATGGCTGGGTTTTTTGTTTTATTTGGAAAGCCGCCACGACGACGAATTCAGGTTAAAGATAAATAAGTATTTATGGACTGGGCCGTTCGCGTTTTCACTGGTTCTCTTGCCGGTTTGGATTTGTTTAAGCTTCGCGCTTTTTTCTTACCTCTATACCAAGAAAAAACAGCATGCGGCATGGGGTGTTTCGGCTCCCCTGTGGCGAGCTCTCCAAAACGGGATCATCGCGGCTGGTTTTAATTTCCAGTTGGCAATTTTAGCATTTATTTTGATTTTTATCCGGAATGTAATTGCCGATTTCAGAGACGCGCATGACGACAAGCAAAGAGGAATTCTAACCATTCCTGTCGTTCTGGGCGTAGGTAAAAATCAAGCATGGGCATTTTATGTTCACCTCATGCTGGTGGTTGCCGCAACCATAATCTGGCTCAATTTTTCATTTTTTGACAGCCGTTTAATTTTGCCAATTATTTTATTCCAGCTCTTTTCTTACCCGCTAACCCCGCGTCTAAGCAATCCGCGGTACTTGAATATTTACGGCTAAATAATTCAGAATTACTTAAATGCCTCAAAATCCACTCCATGTAGTTTTAATCCCTGATGGCAACCGCCGCTGGGCGCGCGCGCAGGGCCTGCCGGAGCTTTTGGGCCATCGGGAAGGCGCGAAGGCCACGGAAAAGATTTTGGATGCCGCCCTTAAAACCGACATTACTCATCTGACTTTCTGGGGCGCATCCGTGGCGAACTTAACGAAGCGTTCGCCCGAGGAAGTGGGGGCGCTGGCGGAAATTTTTGAGATTTATTTCAAGAAATTGGCGGAGCATCCCAGGTTACATGAACACAAGATCCGCGTCCGCGTACTTGGGCGGTGGGCGGAACTCTTGCCGGCTCCGACCGTGGCCGCCGTAGAGAACATAATTAAAGTTACGGAGGGATACGGCGAGCGCAATCTTACGGTGCTGCTTGCTTATACTGGCACCGACGAGATACTTTACGCCATTAACCGCATTGCGAATGCGGCTCGCAAGGACCTCGAACTCGTCATTGATGAAAAATTTGTCAAAATGAATTTATGGACGGCGGAATTGCCGCCGGTTGATTTTGTGATCCGCACGGGCGGCGAGCCGCATTGGTCGGCAGGGATGCTCATGTGGGACGTGGCCGAGGCGCATCTTCACTTCGCGGAAACTTTCTGGCCGGCCTTCAGCGAAACCGAGTTTCTAAAAGCCCTGGAAAATTTCAAAAACACCGCGCGCCGCTTCGGCCAATAAAACCATACCCTTAAAAACTTGAGAACTTGAGATTTTAAGGATATGGTGCGATAATAAAATCATGGGGAAAATAAAAACTGCGAGGCAAATGGAACGCCACTTAAAGGGGATGGCCAACCACCACCGCATCAACATTTTACTGCTTATCGCTCAAAGGGACGGAATAACTTTTGAGGAAATTGCGAGAACCCTAGAGGCAAATGAAAAGACAATTGGTGAACATGCAAGGCGGTTGCATCAAGCGGGGCTGGTTAATAAATCATATCAAGGCAAATTTGTGGAATATACACTATCTCCATACGGCAAAATATTCGTCCGTTTTCTTAAATCTTTCCAAAGCATTTAACAACATCCTTAAAATCTCAAGTTCTCAAGTTTTTAAGGGTGTCATTTGGTAATCTGGAGTAATCTGGGCTAAGGTAAGCTGAATATTGGAAAGGATGGTAACTTTGATATATCATAGAGCATCAAGGGCCCGTAGTTCAGCCCCGACGTTGCAAGTCGGGGAGGCCGCGATTGGCTTGGCAGGCCTCATTTGTCCCGACGCACTTTTAAATAACCTATGATAAAGAAGTCGGGATCCCGTATGACTTTGGTGGGCCCGTAGTTTAGTGGTAAAACGCCTCATTTGCAATGAGGAGAGCGGCGGTTCGATCCCGCCCGGGTCCACACGAGCCCACCAAAGTCCAGCGGGACAATGTGGAGTGGGCGGCCGCCCGGGTCCACGCGTGCTTCGAGCGCACAGGTAGGAAGGTTGGCAGAGTGGACGAATGCGCCGCACTTGTTCCCGATTTCTATGAATCTTTGATTCGTCGAGAAATCGCAATCCCGCACAAAGCGGTGGGGTGGCCGAGTGGTTGAAAGCGCCGCACTTGAAATGCGGTATACCCGGAAGGGTATCGTGAGTTCGAATCTCACCCCCACCGCTTTGGGCGCGGGAAATGCGGTAAGCCAGAAATGGCTTCGGAGGTTCGAATCCTCCACCTTCCGCCTAGGGATTAATACCCTTATGGGCCGCACTCGCCCGCCGAAGGCAGGGTCCCTGCCTACCGGCAGGCAGGCGCCCCAGGCGGAAAATGCGGTTGGGGAGAAATCCCCGTCAGATGCTTTGTAAGACACATAATCGAGCGAAAGGAAATCGGTAATATGAAGTGGAATAATTATGACAGGAATATTTTTTGCACATCCACATACGCTTCTAGACCAAGTTGGTAAGGTTTTAGAAAAAGTTGGCGCTGAAAAATTCTTTTCAAGCTCGGATGAGGAAGTGAAGAAAGCCCGAGAAGGATTTGCGGCATATTTCTTCACGCTTACCTTAAAGCAATATCTACGGAGAGATTGGTGGTTGGCGCAGTACGACCAAGCCACTAGAGCTTACCCAGATTTTGATTTTATATCTTTTGCAGAAAATCCTGACGATATGAAGATGGAGTCTGTAGAGCTAACAGGCATTTACCCGCATTTCAAATCTTTTGACGAAGCCCTAAAAGTTGTTGAGAAGAAACAGAAGCAATATGGCGACAAGCCATTGAAGTTCAGTTTGTTAGTTTTTGTAAATCACGAAAAAAGCGAGGAGTGGATTAATCTGCTTAGAAAGAACGTGAGTAGTGAACACCCATTCTTGAGCATATGGACAATACACTTGAGGTTTAAGAAGGGTGGAAAGGAAGTCGGGAAAGCAGTTGCTCAACGAATTGTACCCTTGCCAGGCCTGAGAATTGAAGCTGACACGGATGATTCTGAAATACACAAGCGACAGCCTCTCCCAAGTTATATGGATCAACATCGGGAAGGTGAACAAACTTATATCACATTCAAGACCGAGTTTATTGATAAAATGCGAAAAAAGGTTGGAGCGTTATAGTCTTTCTATTATCCTCAATGCGTGAACTATTACGAACCGCAGAAAAGCGAATGTGAAGGCGAGCGCGAAACTTCCGATCTTGATAGCGTGCTCGACCGGATTTTCCGGAGCGTACAACTGCGCTGACAACATTCTCACATTCTCAAGAATGTGAGAATGTTGCGAATGCGCCACCCGGCTGGCGCATTTATAAATAGTGAAAACATGCTATTGTTATTTCTAAATGGAACTCCAGGTGGGGGCGAAAACTTTGCCGAAGAACAAGGAAGCTCAAAAACAAAATTTAAGAACGTGGATTGAAATCAATCAGCAAGCTTTGAAGAACAATCATAATGTTTTCAGGCGCCTGATCGGGCCAAAATGCCTTTTGATGAGCGTTGTTAAATCAAACGCTTACGGCCACGACTTGATTGATTTTACCCGCGCCGCGGAAAATTTTGGCGTGGATTGGTTTGGCGTTGATTCAATTGTTGAGGCAGAAAGTTTAAGAAAAGCCGGTTTAAGAAAACCTGTTTTGGTTTTAGGCCACACCTTGCAGAATAGGGTGGAGGCCGCCGCTAAGAACCGCATTTCTCTGACCGTCGCTGATTTTTCGGCCCTGAAAAATTTAAAAAATATCAAGCAACGCGGCGCTAAATTAAAAATTCACCTCAAGGTTGATACCGGCATGCACCGTCAGGGCTTTTTTGTCTCGGAACTCCCAGCCGTCATCAAGATTTTAAAGTCACAATCCGCCGCGGCGCTTGAGGGTGTTTATACTCATTTTGCTTCGGCCAAAAATCCAGCATTTCCGGCCGAAACTCTTAATCAAATTGAGGAATTTAAAAAAGCCGTTGATATTTTTGAATCAGCCGGTTTTAGCGGATTCATAAAACACGCCGCAGCCACGGCCGGTACGATTATTTTCCCTCAAAGTCATTTTGACTTGGTCAGAGTCGGAATCGGACTATACGGACTTTGGCCGTCAAAAGAAACCCGAGCGGCGTTTAAGGATAAAATGAAACTTAAGCCGGTTCTGGCGTGGAAGACCATTGTCGGCCAGATTAAAAACTTCCCCAAAGGAAGTAAAATCGGCTATGACCTAACGGAAATACTAGGCCGTCCTTCCCGAGTTGCGATTTTACCGATTGGCTATTGGCACGGGTTTCCGCGCTCGCTTTCCGGCATCGGCAAGGTGTTGATTGGCGGCCACGAGGCGAAGGTTCTTGGTCGGGTCTCGATGGACATGATTAGCGTTGACGTTACAAATGTCAGAAATGTAAAAATTGGCGACGAGGCGGTTTTGATCGGGAAACAGGGAAAGCTGGAAATCTCGGTTGACGAGCTGGCGTATTTAAGCGACACGATTAACTACGAAATTACCACTCGCCTGAATCCATTGATCAAAAGAATTATGGTTTGAGATTTAACTCCGGAGGTTTGTTATAATCAATGCACATGGAACTGCAAGTCGGCGTAAAGGCTTTGCTAAAAAACAAGGACGGCAAGTACCTTTTGCTTTTGCGCTCGCGGGATAAATATAAAGACGTAATGGGCGAGTGGGATATCGTGGGCGGCCGGATTGATCCCGGGTCGCCGCTTATAGAAAATTTAAAAAGAGAAATTAAGGAAGAAACGGGGCTCGATTTAATTGATGAGCCGAAATTGATTTACGCCCAGGATATTTTGCGAGTGCCGGGACGGCATGTGGTACGGCTGACCTATACGGCAAATATCGAAGGAGAGCCGAAAATAGACGAAGAGCACCGCGAGTATAAATGGTTCACGCTCGAGGAGCTTAAAAATATGGAAAATTTAGACGTGTATTTTAGAGAACTTTTGGATAAGGCGATAATCGCATAAAATCCGCGCATTGCTCTTTCCGGGGAAATAAGTAAAATAGGAATGCATCGCCGGAGTAGCTCAGTGGTAGAGCAGACCCTTCGTAAGGGTAAGGTCGGGGGTTCAAATCCTCTCTCCGGCTCAAAATGACCGACAAAAAAGTTCAAATTTTAGTGATGGGCGGGACCATTGATTCGTATTGGGCGGTGTTTGAGAAAAAGCAGTAAAAGTTTTAAACTTTGAATATGGACCACAAACAAGAACTTGAAGAACTTGCGACCGAAGCCCGCCGGTTAGGCGGGCGGCTTTGAGGTCCAAGCCAAGCGTGAACGCATCGCGGAAATCGAGGCGCAAATGAGCGAGGCGGGTTTTTGGGGTGATCGCGCGAAGGCGGATGCGGCAATCAAAGAATTTGGAGAGCTGAAGGAAGTGGCCGATGCGTACGATGAAATTGAGCATGGCGTGGCGGGTCTTGCCGCGGCGTTCGACGAAAAACGTTTCTTCGAGATCAAGAAAAAATTCCGCGACCTGGAGCTCCAGGAACTTTTCAAAGGCAAATATGATCTGCAGTCGGCCGTAATCTCGGTTTATCCCGGCGTGGGTGGCGATGACGCGGAAGATTGGGCACGGATGCTTTTTGAAATGTACGAAAAGTACGCTGCTAAACGCAAATGGCAAATTGCAATTTTGGACAACAATCCGAACAGGCGAACGCTCGAGATGAAGGGGAAATATGCCTATGGATATTTGAAACATGAAGGCGGCGTGCATCGCCTTGTGCGCATCTCGCCCTTTTCGGCGCAGAAACTGCGCCACACGTCCTTCGCGCTGGTTGAAATCGTGCCCGACTTGCCGGCGCAAGAAGAATCAGCTTTCCAAATTCCCGAGCGGGATTTAAAGGTGGAATTTTACCGTTCGGGCGGACCCGGCGGGCAGAATGTGAACAAGGTGGAAACCGCCGTGCGGATCGTGCATATTCCCACAGGTTTAGTTGCAAGTTCGCAGGTCGAACGCGCACAAGCGCAGAATCGCGAACGCGCCCTGAAGCTTCTGAAGAGCAAAATTTTCCAGCTGATGGAGCGCGAGCATGTCGCAGAGCTTTCCAATCTGCGCATTAAGGTTACGCCGGAATGGGGGAACCAGATCCGCTCCTATGTTTTGAATCCTTACCAGCTGGTCAAGGATCACCGCACGGAAGCCGAAACTTCCCAAGTGGAAGATGTTTTAAACGGGGAACTCGACAAATTTATTGAAGCCGAGGTACAATTGGGGACAGAATCTAGAAGCTAGAATATAGCCGTTTTTGGCGAGTCTCGCCTCTGGCGGGAATCTAGAATATGCAAAAACTAAGCAATTCTAGGTACTAGGTTCTGAATTTCCTGCCTACCGGCAGGCAGGCAGGCAGGTAGGTAGGTTCTAAATTGCAATGATCGCATTTCAAGGCATATCAAAGGTATATAACAGCCACTCCACCGCACTGGAGGATGTAAGTTTCCGCATTAATCCGGGCGAATTCGTCTCCTTGGTCGGACGTTCGGGCGCGGGCAAGTCAACCGTCATCAAGCTTTTAATCGGGGAAGAAAAACCCACGCGCGGGAGAGTGTTTTTCGGCCAGTATGAAGTGAATAAATTAGGCGACAGCGAACTGCCGTTTTTCCGCCGCCACATCGGCATCGTTTTCCAGGACTTTAGGCTCCTGACTGCTAAAAATACGTATGAGAATGTTGCTTTCGCGCTTGAGGTCGCCGGCCGGCCGCAGCGGGAGATTAACGAACTTGTGCCGCAGGTTTTGGATATGGTAGGTTTGGGCGAGAAAATGTCCAATTTTCCGCATGAGCTCTCTGGCGGCGAGAAGCAGCGCGTGGCAATTGCCCGCGCCATGGTCCATCGTCCGGAAGTCATTATCGCCGACGAACCGACGGGCAATCTCGATCCCTTCCACAGCGCGGAAATTATCAATTTGCTTTTAAAGATCAACCAGCTTGGCACCACCTTGATCCTCGCCACCCATGACCGGGAAATCATTAATGGGCTCGACAAGCGTGTAATTACGCTCGATGCGGGCCGCTTGATTCGCGATGAAGCGAGAGGGAAATATATACTCGTGTAAATTCGAAGCACGAAGCACGAAATTCGAAACAAATTCACAATGAAAGAAATCAATAAAAAATTAAGAACCATTTCGGATTTCGATATTCGAATTTCGAATTTTTAATATGATCACCGTCATCTCGCGCATAATCCATTACGGCATCCAAAACTTTTGGCGGAACGCTTGGCCGTCGGCGGCCACCGTGGCGATCATGATTTTGGCGCTTTTAGTTTCCGCCGGACTTATTTTCTTCAACGTCGCCACGGATCGGGCGGTCGCTTCGGTGCAGGATAAAATCGATATCAGCGTTTACTTTAAATCCAACACGCCCGAGGACGAAATTTTGAACATTAAGCAATCGCTGGAGAGTTTGTCGGAAGTCCGCCAAGTCGAATATATCTCGAGCGGCCGCGCTTTGGAGATATTTAAAGAAGCGCACAAAGATGACCAAACGATTATCCAGGCCTTGGGCGAGCTCTCCGGCAATCCGCTCGTAGCTTCCTTGAACATTAAGGCGCAGCGGCCGGACCAGTATGCTTCAATCGCGCAATATCTTTCCTCGCCGAATCTCGACCGGTATGTGGAAAACTTGAGCTATGCCAAAAACCAAATTGTAATCGAGCGCTTAAACACAATCATTCACAATGTGAATCGAGGCGGTCTGGCGCTTACAATCGCTTTGGCGATTTTGGCCGGACTTGTGGTCTTCAACACCATTCGTTTGGCAATTTATTCTAACCGCGATGAGATCGGGATCATGCGAGCGGTTGGCGCCTCGAATTCTTTCGTGCGCGGCCCGTATGTCGTCGAAGGCGTAATCGCTGGAGTGGTCGCTGCCGTCATCAGCATGATTTTGGCTGCGCCATTGACTTATCTTGTTTCGCCATACCTCAATGTTTTCATTCCGGGACTCAATGTTTTCCAATATTACTACTCCAACTTGTTCGCGCTTTTGGGGTACCAGCTTTTGGCCGGAATTGCGATCGGAAGCTTTTCGAGCTTCGTCGCCGTCCGCAGATATTTGAAGAACTAGGAGAGTTTAACCATCAAAAATTTTTTTTGATCTCGGCGCAGATCTTTTCCGTAACTTCTTGTGAGGTAGCTTTCGTCGGTTCGGGGAAGCAATTTCTGCCCACGCGCTCATCGGTAAAAGTTTCGCCGGCAAATTCCCGCACGGGATTTTTTTCGTAGCGGGGGATTACGTGCCAGTGCACGAAATGATCTTTGTTAGCAAGATGCGCGTAGTTCAAGCGGTCTGGCCGGAATGATTTTTGTAAGGCCGCCGCTAGTTTTGGCATGATCTCGTTCCAAAACTCATCTCTCTCCGCCTGGGTTATTTCGAGCGGATTCTCGAGCACACGGCTTTTCAGATAGACAATACTGCGGCCGAGATATGATTGATTATCGCGATGCAAAATTACGTTCCAGTGCTGGCCTTCGTAGATTAAATATTGGCTGTCGAGAAACGGAATTTGTTCCATGTTTTAATCTTACGTCTCCGACGTGAATCGCGTGAGCAGGCCTTTTTTGAGCACGATTTTGAACATTTGAATGAAAACGAAATAGGCAAGTACGAGATATGCCGCGGCAAGGACTGCGCCCAGGATCAACTTTTCCGGCGAAAATGTTCCGTGGATGACGAGCGAACGCAAACCTTCAAACACATACGAAGGCGGGATGGCTTTGGCGATCGGTTGGAGCGAACTAGGCAGGGCGGCAATCGGATAAAACACTCCGGCGAAGGGACCAAGCATAAAGGGGACAAGCCAGGCCAGCCATTCGGCCGCGGGTCCGAACCGGAAAACAAAAGCGGTAGTTACGATTCCCAAAGCCAAGCCAAACAGGAAGATGACAAGGAGGAAGAGGAAAAGCGGCAAGCCGAGCGAGAGAATGTTGAAGCCGAAAGCAAAACTTCCAATTAGTGTCATCACGGCAAATCCGGCAGAGCTTGTTGTAATGCTCGCAACAATAAGTCCCAGAATGTATTCGTTCACCTTTAAGGGCGAGGCAAAGAGATTCAGGAAATTCCGCGACCACATGTCTTCGAAAAAGGCGAGGATCACTCCTTGCTGTACGCGGATCAAAAAACTCCAGAGGATTACGGCGCCCAAAAGCACCGGCACAAAATCAAAGGTTGCTTGGCCGACGGAATTTAAATAACGAGTCGTAAACCCCCACAAAATAACATCCAGCGTGATCCAAAGGAAAATATTGCAGATCCGCGTGATGTTTTTGCGAAGCAGGAAAAATTGGCGAAGGATGATTGCGGAGACTCTAATAAGGCTCATAATTCAAGCGATAATGGTTCGCGCGCGACCGTTATGAATAATTCTTCCAAGTCTTTTTTCCCGTGTTCCTGCGGCAGCAATTTAGGATCGCCTGCCAAAAGTATTTTCCCGTGCGAAAGGAAAAGCACGCGGTCGCATACCGCTTCCACTTCATGCATGTTGTGCGAGGTCCAAAGAATTCCAGCTTTGGCTTCCGCGGCGTAGTAATGGATTTTCTCGCGGATCAAGTGGGCGTTTAAGGGGTCAAGCGAAGCGGTCGGTTCGTCCAAGAAGAGAAGCGCAGGGGAGTTCACCATCGCCTTGGCCAGCATCACGCGCGTATTTTCTCCGGAGGAGAGGAGGCCGCATTTTGTATTTCTGAACTCCGTAAGCTCAAAGGCCGTGAGCATCTCATTCGCGCGTTTTTTTGCCGCTGGGACCTCGTAAAGCAAACAGAATATGTAAAGATTCTGCCAGACTGTAAGATTGCCGGGCAGCTGCGCATAGACGGCGGAAAAATTAGTTTTGGCCATCACTTCCGAGCGGTTGCCGCGCAATGGCTTGCCCAGGATTTCGATTGAGCCACTTGTGGGTTCTAAAACGCCCATGAGCATGCTGATCGTCGTTGTTTTGCCGGCGCCGTTCGGTCCCAGAAGTCCTACCACCTCGCCGGCGGCCACGCTAAAGGAAACATCTCGCACAGCTTCAATGTCTTTGTAGGCTTTGGAAAGGTTTTTGACGGTTAAAACGGGATTTTGCATGTAATCGTGATTATACCGGTTTTCCTTAAATACCCAAAGTGGCGGCAAAGAGTAGAATTAAATAAAGGTCGGGATTTTTAAAAACTATGGCCAAAGAAGTTATAAAGCGCGGCGGCAAGCATGAGCCGTTCCGGGCGGAAAAAGTGAAAGGCGCGGTGCGCGGCGCCTTGCGCGATATCCATATTGGCGGCGCGCGCGCCAAGCGGATCGTAGGGAAAGTTTCTGCGCCCGTGCTGCGGTTTGCCGCGAAGCGGAAAACGATAAAGACCTCGGTTTTGCGGCAGAAGCTTATCTCCGGTTTGCGTAAAGTCGAACCCGCGGCCGCCAAAGCCTGGCAGAAGTTCGACGCCCGGCGCAAAGCCCGCCGCGGAAAAGCACGCCGCCGCTAAACGACATTCTCACATTCTGCAGAATGTGAGAATGTCATAAATGCGCCACCCGGGTGTCCCATTCGTAGCCTTGCGCGAAGTATGGGTGGCGCATTTAGTTGATGTTTGAACCCAGCAAGTGGGAGATTTACTTCGTGTTTTGCGAACCGCGCAAAACAACATTCTAACATTCTATAGAATGTTAGAATGTTGTTTGATCTGAATTTTAATTTATCTGCGCGCTTGCGGCTGTCGTCGCTTGGCGGCGCGCGAGGAGCATCGTTACAAACAAAAGCGCGAAAGCCGTAAATGCCATCATTGGGATCGTGATGTAGCCGAAGAGCAAGACGAATCTTTGCGAACAGGCCGCCGAGTAGCCCACGGCCGCGCAGGGCAGGGCGGGAGCGACGCCCAGCTGAAGCAAATAATGATAGCCGGCAATTACACCGCCCACGCCGGACATGACCAGGCTGTAGCCGATGATATTTTTATCTTTCTTCGCGAGCGCGAGGCCCAAAAGCAGCGCCTGCGGGTACATGAAGATGCGCTGGAACCAGCAAAGCTTGCAAGGCTCATAGCCCGCGATTTCGGAATAGAAAAGACTGCCCAAAGTTGCGAGAAGGGCGACGAGGAAGGCGAACAGCACGGCCTTGTTTAAAAAATAATCCAGCTTCGGCGAACGGTTTTTTGTGAGGAGAATAAAAATTGCAATTAAGGTGAGCGCTCCGCCCAAAATCGTAAGCGGCCCCAAAATATTATTAACTAAAGGAACGAGTGACATATTATTGCGTCGCCGGAAGTTCGCAGCCGGTTTTCTCGGCCAGGGTTTCAAGTGCGACTTCACCGCTCAAGCGGCTCCCGTCCTTAAATTCCCAGGTGGGATAGCCCTCGATACCTTTTTTTGTGCAGAAGGGAAGCTGGGCTTGGCCGTTCGGCGTGGAGCATTCCACATAATTCAATAACTTTTGCGAGCGGCCGAACATGGCTTTCTGGTTTTGGCAGTGCGGACACCAAAAGGCGCCATAGAAAATTGCGCCGCGATCCTTAAGACAAGTGGCAAAGGCGTCGAGCTTATCAGGCTTATTCGCCTCACTGCGCCAGACGAAGAATAAAGCGACGACTGCGATAGTAACTACTCCGTAAATAGCCCACTTTTTAGACATAGGTAATATTATAGAACACTCTGGCTGAAATTAAAAAGGATTGGCGTGGATAGGGGACAAAACGTTTAAATAAGTGTCCAAAAGCTAAATCAAAGTTACTAAAATTATACTACAATTGTAGTATAATTTTAGTAACTCTTTTCCTGATTAGTCATGACAACATTCCAACATTCTGCAGAATGTTGGAATGTTGTTTTGCGACAGGTGCAGGCGAGCGACGACATTCTAATATTCTATAGAATGTGAGAATGTTGTTTATATGAAAAAGCCGCTTGTGGCGGAGCGCGCAGTTAAGATGGATTAGTCAATTAAAATGGAGTTGAAATTTTGGCCGAAATGAGCAATAATGCAGGCGTAATGCGGGTAGCAATTATTTGTTTGAAAATTTGTGGAAAGTAAAGTTGTTCAACTTGAAGAATTAGAGCGCCTAAACAGGGGCTTGGACACCGTATTGGGCACCCGCCTAGAAGCAGGGGTATCTTATAGTGACTCAAAGCAGTTATTCACAATCTTTGTTATTGCGAAGGCCTCTAAAACACATGAGGCGATTACCTTCCTTTGTAAAAATGGATTTGGGGAGGATGCTTTTATGCTTAGCAGAACGCTTTTCGAGCTATTGGTAATTTTTTTGTATATATTAGCGGATAAGAAAGACGACAGACTAACTAGGTATATGGAATACGACCATGTAACTAGAAAAAAACTTTACGATCATATTGCTACTCGACCCGAACTGCTTAATGATAAAAGAGCTACGCCTGAAATTTTTCAACAAATACGCAGTGCTTGCGAAAGCGTTAAAGATAATTATGAAAAGCCCTTTACGTGGTCTGATAAAAGCATTGGAGAGATGTCCAAGGAGGTTGGCAGGTGGGAAACCTACAAAACCGTATATAAACTGCAGTGTATACTTTCGCACTCCGAATCTCGCAGCATGAACGAGTATTTTAAAGAGGAAAACGGATCGCTCATTGTTGATATAGGTGCTAAAACCAATTTAATAGAGCAATCTTTAGCAATGAATTTTGACTTCTTTTTCTCCATCGTTGAGAAGGCCAACGAAGTGTTTTCTTTTGGATTGGAAGAACCGCTTAAAAAAGTGAGCGAAAGGTATGCAGATTTTATTAGTAAGAGATGAGAATATGAGCCAAACAACTGCCAATTCTATAACTTTCAGGTATAGCGAGGAAGACAAGCGGCTATTTAAAGATGATCAAAAACAACGCTGGAAAAGCATAGAACATTTTTATCAAAAACTTAGAGAACGTTGTCTTGAAGAAGTGGATATTCCAATTTCTGCTTCGCATAAAGCATGGATATCGGCAAGAGTTAATCTTCATATAACAACTTCGCTAATGAGACTTTTGTATCTCACAGAATCCTTACGCGATGCGTCAATTAATTTTAACTCGGTGGCGGCCGCGATACATATAAAAGCGATGGTAGAAATACCCCTACATTTGGGATATTTGGTATGGATTCTGGATGGACACGGTGATTTTCAGAGCATAAGGCGAGAATTATCGAAAATTGCATTTGGTAATCGAGACAAGCAAACAGGTTTAACCGCTAGCAACAAAATATCGCAAAGAACCTTTTATACGCGTTCGGACGCGATGATCAAAAAGTTTTTTAAAGACGAGCCGAGCAATATAAACATTTTTGAAACATTGTATAAAGAAGCTAATGCAACAGGCCACCATAACTACGAGGCACGCAACCTTCTTTGTGGAGTCCAAAATAACGATGTCTGGTGTGTAAAAGATAGAAAAGAATGGTTTGTGTTTATCAGTAATAACATTTTTCAATTTTTTATGCATTGCGAAGCGATACTGGGGATGTCCCAAGTATTTCTAGAAACAATCGATCATTACGTTAGTCAACTTCCTGAAAACTTTTCTAAAGAAAGCAATATTGCAATTGGAAAGCAGAAGTTTTTGGAGATAAAGGGATTTTTCAAGCGGTTAAGCGATGAAATGTGTAATGTTGTTCAAGCTTATTACCTATGGAGCGCACTTGCTTTTGCACGATCAATACCCGAAGCGGGAAAAGAGCACGCGGAGGAAAACGTTATGATTATGAACAGGCACAAGCATTTCTTTATTCAAACAGAAGATAGTCATCTGCGAGCTTTTATAATTGGCATCTCGAAGTTTTTTGATCGAGACCAAAGATCGTTAAGTATCAAACGACTAATAGAGAAAATCGAAGAAAGCAAGGATTTCATAACACCAGAAGTTGTGCTAGAAGTTTACCCCGATCGATTCAATGGAGATGAGGTGATTCATTACACTCCGTTAGAAGATGGAGATATTCAGTATATAGAAAGTCTGAGGGCCGACCACGAAGTCGTAATACAGAAACTGAAAGAAATTAGAGACAAGCGACTTGCCCATACAAGTATAGAAATTATTAAAGGCACCTTCGTTCCAAACGAAGTAGAAAAATTGATTATCGCCATACAAGAAATGTTTAATAAGCTGTCGAGCAGGTTTGATCAATCAACTACCCGTTGGGATCACTTAAAGGAAGGGGCCGTTATGGATACCGAATTGCTTCTAAGAAGTCTTAAAATGGGCGAGATGCAGAGGATTGCAAAAATAGAAAAAGAATACAAGCAAAAAACGAACGAGAGTTCTAGTTAAGCGCATTCGGTTCTAATGTTTATTACTGCGGGACTTGGGAATCGACGTCGCTACTTCTTTAGTAAAGCTAACTTTTTCTCTCGACGCCAACCTTTGATTTTCGCTTCCCGTCTTCTTGCTTCAAGCAGGGTTTTAAAATTCTCCGAGTGAACGAGTATAACGGGTCGCCTAATTTTCGTGTAATGTGCGCCCCGCCTTGAATCATTGTGCTGTTTAAGCCTTCTTTCAAGATTATTGGTGCATCCAACGTAAAGAGATTGGTCGGCGCATTTTAAGATATAGACGAAGTGCATACTACCTATAACGTTTCGCTTCCTTGCTCGAATCCTTACATTACTTTCCCTCGTTTCGCTCGGGATAATTGAAAATCTACTCCTCGAAACCTCGGAATGATTTTCTAATTAGCTGGGGGACTAGGATTCGAACCTAGATTGCATGATTCAGAGTCATGATGCCTACCATTAGCAGATCCCCCAAAGTTGATTATTTGTACATCCTAAATGTAATCATTTCCCGGAATTTTTCAACCTCTGCCCTTTTTCTTAATCGAATGTAGACTTTTCCAATTTCCGGATGAAACCCCAGATTTTTTAAACCGTGTTCAACTGCATTCAGTAAACTCTTGTTTTTGTTGCAAAACTGGAAGTTATAAGTGCAAGTCGGCAGGTGAATCGAAAGCGAACCTTCGGCCTCGAATAAACCTTTTAAAAAGCGGATAACATTTGCTCGATTTTCAGAGATCCATTTTGGCACCCGGTAATTAATAGCTTTTCTGTTCCCGGCCGGGATGCCCAATCTGGCAGAGATCTTCTTTTCATAAAGGCTGATTCGAATATTGTTTTTGTCTTTTACTTTGCTTACCGCGGGATTTTTACCAAATAATTTTTTGGTCAATTTTGCATACCGCTCAACGAACCCGCTGTTATTCGAATTACAGGAGATGATAATTCTTTCGCATCGGGGGAAACTGCTGATGTTCCCATCGCCCAGAACTACTCCCACATATTCGGCCAGGTCGCCACCGTGGGTAAAGTTTGGATAACTTGTCTTTATCAACCCAATTTTTTTCATCCCTTCCGTCCACCTGGAAAAGTTATTCAACCCGCGTGCTTTCATGGTGCGAGATATCTTGAGCGCGCGTGAGTCAGATTCTACATTCAAATCCACCTTTACATTATAGCTCAAATCTCAAAAATTTACTACCACTAGATTGAAATTAGATTTAAAGTAAAAATCTTGTATAATCATAGTAATCAAAGCTTTCACCAACGAAACAGCGCATGTCAAAGTTAATAGAAGATAATCTTATAGGAGCCATTCGCAGTGCTGGAGATGTACTTCTAAAGTGCACGATGATTGCTACCGCAGTAGAATTTTGCGGAAGTTTTTTAACTAAGGAAACAAATAAAGGTACTACAGAAAGTAATTTTTTGGAATTTTGGAAAAGTAGATATATACCAAGTAAATATCATGAAATAGGTGAGCTTATGTACGAAGTTTTCAGAAATGGGGTTTCGCACAGTTTTATTGCTAAGGGAGGGGTCATTCCAAGCGGCGAAGAGAAAAGCGCCAAAAAGCATTTAGAATTTTTTGAACAGGGAATTTTTATCTATGTGCCAGAGTTAGAAAAAGACGTTATAGCGGGAATCTCAAGGTTCTTAGAAGATTTAAAAAACAAAAGTGAGTTGCAGGAAAATTATCGTTTTGTACTTTCCGAACTAAATAGAGTTGGCAAAGAAAGATATGATGAATTTGTAAAAAAATACAAAATCCAAGTAAGCCAGGAAACAATTGCCGGAGATATTTTCCCAGATATTCAATTTGTTTTAGCTGGTGGGTCTTTGGATTTGATACCGCACCATACAGGCTCAACAATCTCAAAACACATTAAGGTTGAGATTAAGGTTAAACCAGCTAATGAAGAAAATTTTAAAGCCTAAATTATGGGGATTGTTTTTTGGATCATAATAGGAGCAGTTGGTTGGTCGTTTATTTCTAAACGTATTCGTATAAACTCAAACCCAAATGAGGCGACGCCGAAGTATAATCAAGTCATGGGAAACCAAGTGATTGGAAAAAGACGCGAAAGCCGTCGATTTCTTGCCATAGAAAAGCCCAGGGTTGTATTTTCTGCAGAAAGCAAGAAGGTTCTTAACTTACTTGAAAACACAAGTACAAACGTTTTTATTACTGGGCGAGCAGGTACGGGCAAGTCGACATTACTGAAGTATTTTCGCGCAACAACAAAAAAGAATATTGCAATTCTTGCTCCAACCGGAGTTGCTGCGGTCAATATCCAAGGGCAGACAATCCACTCTTTTTTCAAATTCGGGCCAGATGTTACCGAAGATAAAGTGAGAGCAGTTTATAAAAATCCAGAGGTTTATAAAAAATTGGATACAATCATCATCGATGAAATCTCTATGGTTCGTGCTGATTTATTCGATTGCATCGAAAAGTCTCTGCGTGTAAATGGGCCAAGCCCACAAGTGCCATTTGGCGGAGTTCAAATTATAGTAATTGGAGACTTGTACCAACTTCCACCCGTAGTAACAAATGAAGAAAAGCAAATCTTTGAAACATATTATCATAGTCCTTATTTTTTCGATTCAAACTCTTATCAAAAAGTTAAGTTTAAGGTTTTAGAGCTTACTCATGTATATCGGCAGTCTGATAAAGATTTTATTGAAGTTCTTGATGCAATCCGCGTATGTTCGGTAACAGATGACCATCTTAATAAAATAAATCAACAGTTTAGTAGAAATAAGCACAACGAAAATGATTTTAAAATTACACTTGTTCCTACTAATGCTATGGCTAATGCAATCAACGCCGTAAAATTAAGCCAGCTTCCCGGAGAGACAAAAAAATATGTTGGTACGATAACGGGGGGATTTAATGAAAAAAATTTGCCCACTGCACAGGAACTCTTCCTCAAGGTGGGCTCACAAATTATGCTTCTTAATAACGATCCTCTTTCGCGTTGGATTAATGGCGATCTGGCTAAAGTCTTAAAGTTAAATGATGGGAATATTAGAGTGCTTTTTGAAGATGGCACTTATGACGATATTGGGTTTTATAAATGGGATATGATACGTTTTATTTACGATGAAGATGATAAAAAGATTAAATCCGAAGTTGTTGGTTCATTTACGCAGCTTCCAGTGCGACTAGCTTGGGCGGTTACTATTCACAAAGGACAGGGTAAAACATTCGAAAAAGTTTTCATTGATTTTGGAAGTGGCACATTCGCTCCGGGTCAAGCATATGTTGCCTTAAGTAGGTGTAAATCTCTTAGCGGGTTATCTCTAAAGAGCCCACTTGAGCATAGGCATATTTTTATTGAACCCAGAATTGGAGAATTCTTAAATGAAGCTATAACGCCAAAAAAGAGGCGTGCTGAATCAAGCCCGCGACCGCAATGATCAAATCCCTTATCTTCGACATCGGCGGCGTGATTACTTTGCATCCGAATAGCGCACTACAAATGCGCCCATCCGAATTAACTGTTTTAATAGCTTAGCGGAATCATACGGAAAATCGTACGATTTTCCGTATGATTCTTTTGTTACTATAAACACGTGTCAAATCCGCCCTCGCCTGTTTGGGTGTGGATATAACGGCCTAAAAAGCTACGTGCGCTATGCTACACTATATATAAATGCGCGAACCGAAGGCCGTTAAGGCCGACATTGAAAAACAGCTTGCCAATCCGCCGCATAAGGTTTCAATCGTAAACCTGGTGGATCTTTTTGTTGAGTATTCCTACGTCTTGCGGGCCTCGGATATCCATATCGAGCCGGAGGCGGAGGATTTGCGCGTCCGTTTCCGCGTGGACGGCATGCTCACGGACATTTTCGATAAGAAAAACCTAGATAAGGATTTGCACCAGGAAATCATCACGCGGATCAAGGTCTTGTCCGGCTTGCGGACGGACGAGCACCTCCTACCGCAGGACGGCCGCTTCAAAGTGAAGCTCGAAGGCTTTGGCGAGGTGGACGTGCGCGTTTCCATCATGCCGACTTATCACGGCGAGAATGCCATTCTCCGGATTTTGGCCGAGACGCAGTCCTTCAAGCTTGAAGACCTGGGTTTCGACACGGGCGAGCTCGACAAGGTGAAACGGGCAATGCGCAAATCTTACGGCATGATTTTGGCGAACGGCCCCACGGGTTCGGGCAAGTCCACGACGCTCTACACGATCTTGAAGCAGTTGAACCAGCCAGACGTTTCGATCATCACGATCGAGGATCCGCTCGAGTATTCGATGGGAGGCACGACGCAGATTCAGGTGAATAACCAGGTGGGCCTCACTTTTGCGAATGGCTTGCGTTCGATTCTGCGGCAAGATCCCAACATTATCATGGTGGGCGAAATCCGCGACCAGGAAACGGCGGCAATCGCCGTGAATGCCGCTTTGACTGGTCACTTGGTTTTGTCCACACTTCACACGAACGATTCGGCTACGACTTTTCCGCGCCTCATTGATATGGGCGTGCCGCCTTTCCTTGTGGCTTCAACTATTAACGTAGCGATGGGCCAGCGGCTTGTGCGCATGGTTTGCCAGAAATGCAAAAAGGATCGTGTCTTGAACCCGATGGAGGTAAAAAGCTTGAGCGAAATCATTCCGGATCTGAATCCCAAATTATCTCATTTTTACATGGGCGCGGGCTGCGCCGAGTGCAACGGCTCCGGCTATGCGGGCCGTATCGGCATCCGCGAAGTCTTGGAGGTGAACGAGGACGTGCGCCAGCTGATCATGGGCCGCGCGAACGCGAAACAGATCAAGGACGCGGCAATTAAGAACGGCATGACGACGATGGTGAAGGACGGCGTGCAGAAAGCGTTGAAGGGATTAACTTCGCTCGAAGAAGTTTTGCGCATTATCCATGAGTAACGCAGGAAATTCTGCCGGCGGTCCCCTTGGCGGCGCGTCCGGCCCGCAATCGCCCATGCCGCCTAAGGCATTGAGCCCCGCTTCCACTCCAGCTTCCGCCGACGCTAAAGCTTTGGCGGACAAGTCGGCGGGCAAGCCCGCCAGTGAAACGGACAAGACGGATAAAGCGGGTAAACCCTCCGCTGGGGCGGACAAGTCCCAGGTTACTTCCGAGGCGCCCGCACCAAAGAAAAAATCCAAGTGGGACATCGTACTTTTCGAAAGTTTGAAGATCCAGGACCGGATCAATTTTTCGCGCCATCTTTCGATCGTGATCAAGGCCGGTTTGCCAGTTTATGAAGGGCTCAAAATCATCCGCAAGCAGACAACCTCCAAATCGCTTTTGCGCATCATTGATGACTTGATCACGGACGTAAACAACGGCAAGTTCCTGGCGGACAGTTTGGCCAAGCACCGCCGCGTCTTCGGCGACTTTTTCGTGAGTATCATCCGCGTAGGGGAATCAAGCGGCACTTTGTCCAAAAATCTCATCTACCTCGCGGAAGAAATGGAAAAGGCGCGCGACCTCAAGGGCAAAATCAAAGCCGCGCTCATCTACCCCATTATTCTGCTCGTCGTTACTTTGAGCATCGTGTCTTTCCTTGTAATTTTCGTTTTTCCCAAGCTCATTTCGGTTTTCGCGAGCTTGAGCATCGAACTGCCGGCGACAACGCGGATCATGATATTCGTTTCGCAATTCCTTTTGGCCTACGGCCATTTCGT
This sequence comes from uncultured Candidatus Saccharibacteria bacterium, assembly GCA_964361595.1. GTDB lineage: Bacteria > Patescibacteriota > Minisyncoccia > UBA6257 > 2-01-FULL-56-20 > CAYIAX01. Next base: position 63,037 of record CAYIAX010000003.1, read on the forward strand.
GGTAATTGGGCTGATTCTTTTCGCCATTTTCATTCGTTTGCTCTTTAAGCACGCAGAATGGTTCCATGCGGCGGTGAATTGGGTGATGCTTTACACGCCGGTTTTGGGTTCGACGACAACCGCAATTAACTCCGCCAATTTCTCCCGCGTGCTGGGCCTGCTCTTAAAAAGCGGCATCACGATCGTCGAGGGCGTAACGATCACAAGCCAAACTTTCGATAACGTCCTCTATAAGCGTGCGATCGCTCGCGCCACGGATGCCATTCAGAAAGGAGAAACGATGGCGAGCTATCTTGAACAACATAAAAATCTGTTTTCGCCGCTCTTGATCGGGCTGATCGAAATCGGCGAGACGACCGGCAATCTTGAAGAAAATCTGGAATACATCGCGCAGTTCTACGCGACCGAGGTGGAGATAAAGATCAGGAATTTGACTGCTGTCATGGAACCCATGCTGCTCTTATTTATGGGCGCGCTCGTGGGCTTCGTGGCGGTTTCGATCATCACTCCGATCTATAAAATCACCAATATTGCCAACTAATGCGGCGCGGCGCCACTTTTCTCGAACTCGTCGTTACCGTGGCCATCCTCATGTTCGTGGCCGGGCTTGGCACGGTCGTGAGCGTAAACGGCTACCGTTCGGAATCTTTTTCGTCCGAGCATTACAATCTGGTGAATATCCTGCGGCGGGCGCGGAGTGAAGCGCAAAGCAATTTGAATCAGTCCGACCACGGCATTTATTTCGACGCTGCGGATTATCTGCTTTTTGAGGGGCCGTCCTACGCCTCGCGCACGCCGGATTACGATCTGCGTTTTCCGACGACGGGCGGCATCACGGTAACCGGCGCGGCGCAAGTCGTCTTCCGCGCTTTGGACGGGAGCGCCAATACTTCAGCGACTATAATCATGCAAAGCGGCGAACAGTCGAAATCCATTCATGTTAATAATGAAGGGAGAATTGAGTGGTAATAAATTGGTAAGTAGTAAATAGTAGGTAGAATGTAGTAGACCACAAAATAATGAAAAAGAATCTACGACCTACAACTTACCACCTACTATCTACCGATCGTAGAGGTCAGTTGACCTTGGAGATTTTAATCGCGCTTACGATCCTTACCTTGAGCATCTCGGCGATGGTCGCGGTGCTCTTGGGCGGGCAGGCGACGACAACGGACAGCGGCAAAGCGAACCAAGCGGTGGCCTTGGCGCGCGAGGATCTGGAAAAGAAACAGGTGGACGCGAAGGTGAATTACAACGGCCTTACCTCGAGCACGAGCCAATACGGCGAATTCACGCGCGCGGTTTCGGTGGAGACCGTGGACGCGAATACGAAGCGGGTCAAAAGCCGCGTGAGCTGGGCGGACGACCCGTTGCGCGTGCAGGCGGTTGAGCTTATAACTTTAGTCACGAATTGGCGTGATCTTCAGGCTTCGGGCGGGGACTCGGGCGGGGGCGGCACTTCCGGCGATTGGATGAATCCGCAAACTCTGGGTTCGATCGACTTGGGCGCGGGCGTCTCGGCCACCGACCTTGATGTCTTAAATAAATACGTTTATTTATCCGCGAGCGCATCTGACGGCAAGAAGCCGGATATTTTTATCGTGGATGCTACGAATGGACAAACCCCGGTGATCTTGGGTAGTACCTCGACCGGCCCCGGGCTTTTATCCATCGACACGGCTTCCAGTACGGCCTTCGCCGGCAACGACAAAACGAACGAACAGCTTCATATTATTGACGTAAGCAATCGCGCGGCGCCGATCCTTAAATCAACTTTCCAGCTGCCGGGGGTTTCGGGCGCAGGCGCCGTCGGCCAGAGCATTTTTTACAATGCAAGCAAAATTTATCTGGGCACGAAGAGCGCAAGCGGGCCGGAATTCCATATTGTGGACGTGGCGAATGAACTTGCGCCCGCTTCCGCGGGCAGTCGTGAAATCAGCGCCGATGTGAATATGATTGTCGTCGCAAGCGGCATTGCCTACATCGCCACCTCCGACGACAACGAAGAGCTGAAAATTTTGGACGTCTCGAATCCCGCCAATATAACTCCGCTCGGCAGTTTTAACGCGGCGGGCACGGCGGACGGAACGAGCTTATATTTATACGGCACCACGCTTTATCTTGGGCGCAAGGATTCCGGCGATCCGGATTTTTATATTTTGGACGCAGGAAATCCGGCGCAGATCGTAACACTCGGCTCGAAGGACATCGGTTCGGACATAAACGGAATTGTCGTGCGGGACATTCTGGCCTTTATCGGCACTTCGCACGCGAACCAGGAATTCCAGGTTTGGAATGTGAGCACGCCCGCAAACATCACTTTATGGAGCTCATTCAATTTCCCGCAAATTGCGACCGGCATTGATTTCGAGGACAACTTGGTTTACGTCTCTGTGCGGTCGAATGATGCCTTGAGGATTATTACGTCACAATAGTTTCCAATTTTCAATTACCAATTTCCAATTAATACCATGAAAAATTTTCAATCCCTAAAACCTAAAAGCTTTAAGCTAAAAGCTAGGCAAGGTATGACACTTTTGGAAACCTTAATCTACGCCGCTATTTTCGCGACGATGATGGGATTCGTGATTATTGTGCTTTTCCAGATCGTTGATACCCAGCGCGGGCACCAAGGCCGGGTGGAGGTGGAAACGGAGGCGAATTTTGTGATGCGCAAATTGAGCTGGGCCCTCGAGGGCGCGCAAAGCATCAATTCGCCGGCGGCGGGGGCAAGTTCATCCCAACTTTCGATAAATAAATTTAACTTCAGCCAAAATCCGCTCGTTTTCGGTTTGGTTGCGGGGACGGTCCAGCTTGCTCGCGGCGCAAGTTCCGCCATTCCGCTTACGAATTCGAGCGTCGAGGTCACGGAACTCACCTTCGAACATCTCGCACCCTCGGGCGCAAGGCCGGACGGAGTGAAGGTCACGCTTTCTTTAACCGCTTCTTCGTCGGCGAACATCGTCAAGGCTACGACCACGCTCAAAAATACAATTTATCTGGAAAAATGAAAGGTTACGTCGCCATCACATCGGCTTTCATAATTACCGCGCTCATCCTTGTGATCGTGCTGGGCGTGAGTTTATCGGCAGTCTTGACCCGCGAAAATATCTTAAGTTCCGATCTTAAGGAGACGAGCAAGGCCTTGGCGGAAGCCTGCGCCGAAACCGCGCTTTTAAAGCTTGCGCAAAATTCCAGTTATGCTGGCAATGAAACGATTACGGTTGCGGCGAGTACCTGCAGTATCGTCGCGGTCGTAGCGAGCGGGACGCAAAAAATCATCACGACCACGGGCCGCGCTGGCGACGTTTATACTAACCTGCGCGTTACCGCGAGCTCCTCGCCCGTGCTTTCAATAAGTGGTTGGGAAGAAGTGGTATCATTCTAATATATCTACGAAATACCAATATGTACGAATATACGAATATTTTTCACAAACAGCGATCGAAGCGGTTCTTTACTCGAAGCGGCTTTACGCTTTTTGAGATCATGCTTTCGATCGCGATTATGGCGATCCTTTTGGTGCTCATTGTATTTTTCATTGATCCGGCCAAGCAATTTGCGAAAGCACGGAATACGAGGCGCGAAGTGGACGTGGCGACGACTCTGACCGCGATTTCACGGAATATCGGCGACAACAAAGGAAGCTTCAGTTGCAGTTCGGGCGCATTGCCTACAAGCAGCATGAAAATGGCTTCGACGGGAAGTTCTACGTATGATATTGCGCCCTGTCTCGTGCCGACTTACTTGGACACACTGCCTTATGATCCGAATGCGACAAGTTCCCATTATACGTCGGTTACCGATTACGACACTGGTTATAATATAGTTAGAAACGCGACGAGCGGCCGCATTACAGTAAACGCCCCAGGCGCGGAGCTAGGGAAGACGATTTCGATCACGAGATAGAACGCAGCAAATAGAACGGAGAGGGCATCGCAAAAATGATAAAGTTAAGAGCCATATGGCTCTTAACTTTATCATTACCAATAATGTGGGCCTCTCGCGTATCAGCCTTCTGCTTCTAGCTTTTGGGTTCTGATTTAAGGTTTTCCAAAATCGCGATTTCCAAAGGGATCATCGGGAAGGGGCTGTAGCGCATTTCGCTGTAGGCGCGGATCAGATTTTTTAAGATAGGCAAATGTTTTTGCGGCTGGATTTTCGACGCGCGTTCTTTCATGCGCGCGAGCTCCTCGGCGGTGAGTTCGGATTTATAGATGCCTTCCAGATTAGAATTCACGCTTAAAGCGATCGTTTTCCGCAAATAATGGATAAGTTCTTTGACGAGCGAGGTCAGATTATGTCCCTCCTCCTGCAGTTCGGCCGCGGCCGCGAGGGCCGATTTCGCATCGCTCGCTAAAATGAGATCCATGAACTCCTCGACTTTGCGGAAACCGATGCGGCCAGTGAGCCGCTCGGCGGCGGCAAGGTCAATTTCTTTTTCGAATGAACGCAGCTGGTCGAGGATGGATTCCGCGTCGCGGAAACTGCCTTCGCCGGCGGCGGCGACAAGTTCAATCGCCGCTTCGTCAATTTTTATTTTTTCCGCCTTTGCGATAGAGGTTAGCTTCTCCATGATCTTAGTTTTGGGGAGGCGCTTGAAAGCAAAACGCTGGGTGCGGGAAGTGATGGTGGCGGGAAGTTTTTCATACTCCGTGGTGGCCAAAATGAACATTGCATGCGCCGGCGGCTCCTCCAGGGTCTTTAAAAGCGCATTGAAAGCCGGGCCGGTGAGCATGTGGGCCTCATCAATGATGTAAACGCGCGTCGTGCCCAGGGCCGGCGCGATTTTGATGGCCTCCTTCAAATTTTTGATCTCGTCGATGCCGCGGTTCGAAGCGGCGTCAATCTCTACGACATCGAAAGAAGCTTGCTCATCGATCGTCTTGCAGAGAAGGCAGGTATTACAGGGTTCGCCCTTCGCGCGGAAAGACGCGTCCGTCCGGCGGCGTTCGCAATTCGCAAGTTTGGCCAAGAGGCGGGCCGTCGTCGTTTTGCCGGTGCCGCGGGGGCCGTAGAAAAGGTAAGCTTGGCCCAGGCGGTTCTCGCGGGCGGCGTTTTGGAGGATGCGCACGGTGGTCTCTTGGCCCAAGAGGTCGGTCAAGGTCTTCGGGCGATATGTGCGGGAAAGTGCAAAAGCCATGTTGTAACGATTGGCCTTATAGTATACTATGCAAAGTAATTTTACCATTCACAAATTTGTCTCTCTAATATGGCCAAAGTGCTTGCCGCCATCGTTCTACCCATGCTCCTCGCGGGATTTTTTTTATTTTTCCCGCCCCGCGAAATTAAGATTACAGCCGCGCCGGCGGGGGTGGAGAATAATAACGTGCTCGCCCTAAACGAAGCGGCGGAGGGCACTTCAACCAAGCCCGTAAACGCGCCCTTGGCAAACCCGTCCCTGGAAGTGCGGGCAATTTATCTGACTGGCTGGACAGCAGGTTCGGAGAAGATGCGCAAAGCTGCTTTGGACTTGATCGAGAAAAACAAGTTAAACGGCGTGGTTGTCGATATCAAAGATTACTCCGGCTACCTTTCTTATCGCACCGGTATTCCTGCGGCCCAGGCGGCGGGAGCGGAACGGCAAGTGCGGATCACGGACATCGACAAGGTGATTAAAGAATTCCATGACCGTAATATTTATGTGATCGGCCGGATCAGCGTTTTTGAAGATACGATTTTTGCCAAAGCCAATCCGGAATATGCCTTGAAGAACAAGACTACCGGCGAAATTTGGCGGGATAAGAAGGGGCTCGCGTGGCTCGATCCCGCGGCTCGGCCGGTCTGGGATTATGTTGTTGCGATCGCCAAGGACGCCCGGGCCAAGGGTTTCGACGAAATTAATTTCGATTACATCCGTTTTTCTTCGGATGGGGATCTGGAAACGATCGCATTTCCAGTTTGGGATGGTACAGGCACGCGCGCGGATGTGATGAAAGATTTTTTCGTTTATCTGCGCAGCGAGCTTAAGGAGATCCCGATCTCCGGAGATATTTTCGGCCTCGTAACCGTCGAGGCGGGGGACTTGGGCATCGGGCAGGTTCTCGAGCACGCTTTGCCTTATTTCGATTATTTGGCTCCGATGGTTTATCCTTCTCATTACGGGACGGGATTCCGCGGCTACAAAAATCCGGCTCAATACCCTTACGAAGTGGTGAGTTATTCCCTGGCGGAGGCGAACCGCCGCCGCGCGGCTTACGCCAAGAAAATCGCCACCTCGACGCCGAACCTGAAGCTTGCCCAATTCCGTCCTTGGCTGCAGGTTTTTGACCTCGGCGCTGCATATACTAAGCCGATGATCGAGAAAGAAATCCAGGCCGTAAGCGATGTGCTTAAGGCCGGAACTTCGACCGGCGGCTGGAGCGGCTGGCTTTTGTGGGATCCGGCTAACAGCTACACACCCTTAAAATGACCTACGAATTAGCACTCGAAAAATTCCAGGGACCTTTGGACAAGCTCTTAGAACTCATTGAGGAGCGCAAGCTTGAAATTACCGAGATCAGCCTGGCGGAAGTTACGGACGATTTTTTGAAATATTTGGGCAAATTAAAAGCCGCGACGGCGGAGCGGCCCACGCGAGAAGACATCCAGATGCTCGCTGATTTCGTGGTAACGGCAAGCCGGTTAATTTTCATCAAGTCAAAATCGCTGTTGCCGGAGTTTACTTTAAGCTTGGAAGAGGAAGCCGAGATCAAAGATCTTGAGGCGCGGCTTCTGATCTACCGCGAGTTCAAGCCCGCTCTGAAACTCATCCATGGACTGTGGCTCACGGGCGAGCGCGCCTGGAGCCGTCCTTATTTTTCGGTTTTCGCCGACGGGCTCAAGGTTTTCTATCCGGGCGAAACTTTGGACGAGCGGGCGCTCGCGGGCTCATTGGGCAAGCTTTTCCAAACGCTCGAGAAATTCACCTTGGAGACCGCAGTCGTCAAGGAAAAAATAATTTCGCTTGAAGAAAAAATCCAAGAGGTTGTGGCGCGCATCAAAACTTTGGAGTCGGCGCACTTTTCGGAGCTGACGGCGGAAAAACCGCGCGGCGAAATCATCATCACGTTTTTGGCGCTTTTGCATCTCGCGCGCGAACAGCTGGTTTATCTGGAACAAGCCGGGGTTTCTGATATAATCGTGAAGCGAGGCGAAGGCCGCAAGCCGCAATTCCAAAAACATGGAAAATCTGCATAAAAATCTGGCGCGTCTGGAAGCGCTCCTCTTTATCCACGGCGAACCGCTGACCGTGAAAAAACTAGGAGAGCTTTTGGAACTCGATCATGATGCGGTCGTGGAGCTTTGCCTGGAATTCGAACAGGTTTTAAAGACGGAAAACCGGGGACTTGCCCTTGTTAAAGATGGCGAGAAGATCCAGCTCACGACGAAACCGGAGCTGGGGAATATCGTCGAAACATTCGTGAAGAGCGAATTGAGCGAAGAAATCACGCCCGCGGCCCTGGAGACCCTGGCCATCATCGCTTACTTTGGTCCGATCGGGCGGAGCCGCATCGAGTACCAGCGCGGCGTAAATTCGATCTTCATTTTGCGTTCGCTCCTCTTGCGCGGCCTTATTGAACGCTTTCCCGACCCCGGGCGTCCAAACGCTTTTCTTTACCGGGCGAGCTTCGAGCTTTTGAAACATTTGGGCATAGGAAACCAGGAAGAGTTGCCGGAATACGAGAAATTCCGCGCTCTGCTCAAAAAATTCGAATCAGCCGCCGCAGCCGAGCCGGCCGCCGCCGAATCTGCCCCGCCCGCTCCAGCCATCCCAGAATGAGCGAAAACATTTTAAAATTTACTTTTTTAGCCGTGATGATTGCGGTTATTTTAATCGGCCAGCAATTGAGCGGGGCGAAGAGCGAACCTCTTGTTCACACTGACATACAAGCCCAAACTCCCTATGCCTTGACCTCGGCCGTGACGGGCGAAAGTTTGGGCACGGCGCCGGGCACGGCGATGGGTGAACCCAGGGTTTTGGCTGAATCAGCCCCGCAGGTTAAGACCGCGGAAGCGGCCGCCTTAAATTCGCGGGAAGCGGTTGCGGTTTTCCGCCGCTTCCGTTTCGATCCGCCGCCCAATTCCATGGCCGCGGCGGCAATCCTCATGGATTTTGCGACTGGCGAAGTTTATTACGAGCTTGCTCCCGGCAAGCGCTGGCCCATCGCCTCGATCACCAAACTCGTAACGGCGGTGGTCGCTCTGCGCAATTTGGATGGCGCCCTGCCGGTTACGATCGCGCGTTCCGACATTGTAGCTTACGATCCGGAGACAAAAATTAAGGAAGGCGATTCTTTCCGCGTGCGTGATCTGCTGCGCCTGCTGCTTATTGTTTCCAATAACGAAGCGGCCGAGGCGCTCGCGCGGACATACGGCCGGGAAAATTTTTTGAACGCGATGAACGCGACCGCTAAGGAGTGGGGATTTATGAGCACGCACTTCAGTGATCCGACTGGACTTTCTTTTGCGAACCAATCAACGCCGGCGGAGCTATGGGAGCTCTCGCGGCGGATTTACGCCGAGCGACCGGATATTTTCCAGATCACGCGCAGTAAAATAATGAATGTGACCGAGCTTAACTCGCAAAAAATCATTGAACTCAAGAATATTAACCTCTTCGCCGGCCGCGCGGATTTCCTCGGCGGCAAAACGGGGCATACGCAGGAGGCGGGAGACAATCTGCTCACGATTTTTTCTCATGAAGGTCGGCCGGTTTTCGTGGCCGTCTTGGGCGCGGAGGACAGGTTCGCCGAGACTGACAAACTTATAAATTGGTTTAAAATTAACTTTACAGCCAAGCGCTAAAACATGTACCAGGTTCACGTCTTTTCCATCGTCCGCCTGCTCTCGCTTTTCATCCTTTCTTTTGCCGTCGCCTTCGGCAGCGCGCCGTTTTTGCTGAAGCTGCTCTACCGCTATAAAGCCTGGAAGAAAAAAGCCCGCGAGGAAACTTTCGGCGGAGTGCCGACGCCGATTTTTACGAAACTTCACAGCCAGAAGGAGATTTCAACCCCGCGCATGGGCGGAATTTTAATCTGGGGGACGGTCTTGGTTGTTACCTCGATCACGATCATCATCGCGGGGTTTTTTCCGGATTCGCTGTTGGCGCGGCTAAGCTTCCTTTCTCGTTCGCAAACCTGGCTGCCGATTTTTACGCTTTTTTCCGCTTCGCTTCTGGGTCTGGTTGATGATCTCTTAATCGTAAGCGGCAAAGGACCGCAATATATCGGCGGCGGCATCCGCTTCAAGGTGCGGCTGGCCTTGATCCTCCTTATCGCCATCGTCGGCGCCTGGTGGTTCTATTACAAGCTCGAGTGGTCCTCGATCTATATTCCTTTTTACGGCGAGCTTGAGATTAATGCGCTCTATCTTTTCCTTTTCGTGCTCGTCGTTGTCGCCACTTATTCGACAAGCGTGGTGGACGGCTTGGATGGCCTCGCGGCCGGCGTGATGGCACCGATTTTCTTGGCTTTCGGAGCGATCGCGTATACGCAGGGCTTATACGACCTTGTCGCTTTTATTACTGTCCTCGTGGGGGCCTTGATAACTTATTTGTGGTTTAACATCCATCCCGCCAGGTTTTATATGGGGGAGACGGGCATTATGGGACTAACCGTCACTTTGGCGGTCATCGCTTTTATCACCGATTCGGTGTTTTTCCTGCCGATTATCGGCTTTGTTTTGGTGGTGGAGGCCGCGTCAGTGATTCTACAGCTCGTCTGGCGAAAATTTTTTAAACGCAAACTTTTCGCTTCCGCGCCTATCCACCATCACTTTGAAGCTTTGGGCTGGCCGGAGTCGCAGATCACGATGCGGTTTTGGATTATTTCGGGCGTCTTTAGCACGCTGGGACTTGTCATCTTTTTCCTCGCAAGATTTTTATAAACTTGTTAGACCACGAGGTTGTAAGCGCAGGGTAGTTGGTGTGCTGCCGCTGTGCTACGGCACAGCGCTGCAAGCGGACATACCCGCAATTGGCCGAAGTGATATAATGCCAAACATGAAACGGTATGAATTCTCCGAGCCTTTGGAACCAAGAATAGAGGAGAAAGCTCAAGCAATAGGCAAGGAGTTCAAAAGAGCCGGTCTCGAAGGAAAAGAAATTGAAAATTGGGTTGAACGAGGCAAACAGGAAGAAGGAGCAATTGCCGCCCCCGCCCATAAGGGAACACTTAAAAAGCTAAGGCTTTCCCGGGAAATGATTCATTTCAAGCTTTCGGTTGCCCTCGAAGCGGTTAAATATCTGATTGAGCGAGGGATAATAGAGAAAGAGTTGCCGGCCGGGCAGATTTTAGCTTATCTGGAAGCAATCGCCAAAGCTGAAGATGCCTCGGATTTCACCAAAGAAGATAAAGAACGGCTTATGCAGGCTGTCTATAATTTCACCTATTTGAAAAAACAAGATTTGCTTCCCGAGGATCTAACCGCTTTCGAGCTTCCGGCTTATTTAAAAGCTCAATTGAGCCACTACGAATAAATCTCGTTAATTAATCCTTCTACCGCCTCGGTTTTTGCGGTTTATTGACACCGTGGGGCTTTTCCCAGTACAATAACCCCGTCGCTTTAATGGACGCTCTGCATCCGAATAGCGCACTACAAATGCGCCCATCCGAATTAGGGTCATAAAAGGGCGTTTCAAAAGGATAGTCACTGCCGGCTATGCCTTGGCAGTTTTTAATTACTGCGCTGGGCGCAGTCGCGGACAGACGCAGACTGGACGCGGACTAACGCGGACACGAAAAGTTGTCTGCGCAGGTCTGCGTGAAGTCAGCGTAAGTCAGCGAAAAAACGAAGATATGAGTTTTTTATTGGGGAAAAAATTGAAGATGAGCCAGATTTGGAAAGAGAACAAGGTAGTGCCGGTTACCGTGATTAAAGCCGAACCCAACAAGGTTGCTTTGCTTCGCACCAAGGAAAAAGACGGCTACGAAGCGGTGCAAGTCGTTTTCGCTAAACGAAAGCGGGAATTTAGGGACAAGAGATATGCGACAAGCGACAAGGAACAGCAAGCAGGTGACAAGAAATATGCGGCTGGCGATGCAGTTGATGTCACGGTTTTTGCCGAAGGTGATTTGGTCAAGGTGAGCGGGCTTACGAAGGGCAGGGGATTCCAGGGCGTGGTGAAGCGCCACGGTTTCCACGGCGGCCCCAAGACGCACGGGCAAAAGAACCGTTTCCGCGCGCCGGGCTCGATCGGTTCGACGGCGCCGCAGCGCGTCGTACCCGGTCGCCGCATGGCGGGGCACATGGGCACGGAGCGCGTAACAATCAAGAATTTAGAAGTCGTCTCCGTGGACAAGGAAAATAATACTTTAATAATCAAGGGGGCCGTGCCGGGACCGCGCGGAAGCGTTTTGGAAATTCGAAGCACGAAATCCATGCCTACCGGCAGGCAGGCCTAAATTCGAAACAATGACTAAAAAATCGCGCGAAATAAACTAATGAAAGCTGACATCTACAACTTAAAAAAAGAAAAAACAGGCGAGGTGGAAGTTTCCGAACGTGTTTTTTCCGCTCCCTGGAAACCGGCGCTTGTAAAGCAAATCGTGGATGCCCAGCTTGCGAACTTAAGGCGCCCATGGGCGCATGCAAAGACGCGCGGCGAAGTGCGCGGCGGCGGCAAAAAACCGTGGCGGCAAAAGGGCACCGGCCGCGCGCGGCACGGCTCGATCCGATCGCCCTTGTGGATAGGCGGCGGCAAGGCGCATGGTCCGCGGAATGAACGTGATTATTCCCAAAAAGTGAATAAAAAAATGAAACGCGCCGCCTTGTTTTCGGTTCTCTCCAAAAAAATGAAAGACGGCGAAATTACTTTTATTGATTCGCTTCAGCTGGAGGCGCCGAAGACCCGGCCCTTGGCCAAAGTCCTCATGGCTTATTTCAACCCCAAAGTTAAGAAGCTAGACTTGCTGATGGTTCCGGCCGAGGAAAATAAAAACCTCGCCCGGGCTGCGCGCAATTTGCCGAAAACAAAGGTTCTCTCTCCGATTTCCTTGAACATCTATGACCTTTTGAACCATAAACGGATTTTTATCGACAAAAATGCGGTTCAAACCATCGAAGGCCATTACAAAATATGAAAAAGAATTTTGTCATCAGGAAGCCCTGGCTTACGGAAAAAGCAACCGATCTCACGGCCAAGAACGCCTATGTTTTTTTGGTTGATAATGATGCGACGAAACCCGAAGTCAAAAAAGCGGTAAAAGAACTTTATAAAGTTGACGTAACGGGCATCCGCATGGTCAGTTTGCCCGGCAAACCGAAGCACTTCCGCGGAACTCTGCGTTATACATCGCCGTTAAAGAAAGCTGTGGTTACCGTGAAATCCGGCCAGAAAATAGAAATCTTGCGGTAATCCCTCACCCTTTAGCGATTTCCAACATGACTAAAACCAGTTTAAAAATTTTGATCACCATACAAAGCAACATGAAATATTATGGAGTACTTAAGGTCGCGAAGCAGATCGCTAAAGGGTGAGGGATGAAGACTTACTCACCTCGTTCACCGTCGCGCCGCCAGCTCACAAATGTGGACTACGGCGTTTTAACCAAGATCGAACCGGAGAAAAAGCTTACGGTTAAATTGAAGTCGCACGCCGGCCGCAATTCGCAAGGCCGGATCACGGTGCGTCATCAAGGCGGCGGGCATAAAAAACTTTACCGCCTGGTTGATTTCAAACAGAACCGCGTGGGTGAACCCGCGAAGGTTTTGACGCTGGAATATGATCCTTACCGCACGGCTTTCATTGCGAAGATCGAATACAAGAACGGCGAACGGCGCTATGTTTTGGCTCCGCACGGTCTTAAAGTTGGCACGGAGATCGTGACCGAAGAAAATACGGCGCTTAAAGTCGGCAATCGAATGAAACTTAGAAACATCCCCGTGGGTTATCAAGTCCACAATGTTGAGCTTACGCCCGGGCGGGGAGGGCAATTGGCTCGTTCGGCCGGTTCTTACGTGGAAATTTTGGCGAATGCCGACGGTTATACGGATTTGAAACTTTCTTCCGGCGAGGTGCGGCGCGTGCCGTGGGACGGTTACGCTTCGCTTGGCCAGGTTTCCAATCCCGAATACAATTTGACCGTTATCGGCAAAGCCGGACGCTCGCGCTGGCTGGGCATCCGTCCCACGGTGCGCGGTTCGGCGATGAATCCGGTTGACCACCCGCACGGCGGCGGCGAAGGCAAAACTCAAAGAGGAACCCGGAAACCCAAGACAAAATGGGGTAAAGTAACCGGCGGACACAGGACTCGTAACAAGAAAAAGTGGTCGAGCAAGCTTATTCTTAAACGGCGAAAGTAATCGATACGATGTCACGAAGCATAAAAAAAGGTCCGTTTGTGGATCCAAATATCTTGAAGAAAATCGCCAAGGTGAAACCGGACGCGGGCGCCATCAAGACCTGGTCGCGAGCTTCCGAGATTTCGCCGGAAATGGTGGGGTATACTTTCGCTATCCACAACGGCCGGACTTTTACGGAAGTGAAAATTTCCGAAGAAATGGTAGGTCACCGCTTGGGCGAATTTGCCCCGACGCGCAAATTTGTCCGCCATGGCGGCAAGATCCAGAAAGAAATCGAGCAAAAAGCCGCAGCCGCGCCGGCGCCAGCGGCAAAGAAATAACACAGCGAGGACTAATAACCATGACCATGACAATGGCAACAGATTCTAAAAAACAAAAAGTAGTGCTCCGTTATCTCCGCATGCCGCCCCGCAAGGTGCGCCTGGTTGCCGACTCTTTGCGCGGTATGCACGTGAACGAAGCGGAGGGCGCACTTCTCTATGAGCGGCGCCGGGCGGCTAAGCCGCTCTTAAAACTTTTGCGTTCCGCTGTCGCCAATGCCAAGGTAAAGCAGCTCAACCCCGACCAGCTTTTTGTGGAAAGCATCCAAGTCGATCAAGGGCCGATGCTGAAGCGTTTTTTGCCACGCGCTCGCGGCATGGCTACGCCGATCCAAAAGAAAATGAGCCATATAACGATGGTTTTGGGAGAAACTACAAAGCAGCCGAGGTTCAAGATCGTGGTGCCGAAGAAAGTAAAGACGCCGGCGGGCGAGACTAAACGCAAGCGTCCGGTTAAAGAAGCAGAACAACAAAACAAAAGGCCCCCAAAACACCAAGGCTTATAC
>CAYIAX010000004.1:0-65103 GCA_964361595.1 uncultured Candidatus Saccharibacteria bacterium
TATGTTAGGGGAGCAATCCCCTCGAAGGTTCGAATCCTTCCGCCTCCGCCTTCGGTCGCTGTAGCGACCTTCGGCGGACAATGTCCGCCGGGTTGCGAAGGCGACCTTCGCTCGCAAAAGCTTTAGCGGACGCAGTTCGCTACAATGCAGGTATGTGGAGTGTTTACATCTTAAAATGCGCAGACGGAAAACCCTACACTGGTTGCACAGAAGATTTGGAAGAGAGATTGCGACGACATAACAATGGGTTTGTCCCAGCCACAAAAGACCGCCGACCTGTTGCCTTGATTGTGCACATTGTATTCGACAACAAATATAAAGCATTTGAGTTTGAAAAATATTTAAAGTCAGGTTCTGGACGGGCATTTTTAAGGAAGCATTTTTTGTAAAGAATCATACGGAAAATCATACGATTTTCCGTATGATTCTTTTTGGCCTGAAAATTAAAAAAGGCCGCGGCGTAATCTTGTCCAGATTGTGCCGCGGCAGGTTCGTTGTGCCGCGCTTTACGCAGCGACTTGGTTGAGGCCCTGCACGGAGGCGAGAAACTCGTCCAGGAACTTCATGTAATACTTTATCTCGGACGGTCTCACGCACTTGTTGACGAAGGCCCGCCACTTCTCGATGTGTTCCTTGATCGCTTGTTCTCCAAGTACGATCCCGGCGAGGTCAACGTTGCGGGTTCCCCAGTTGGGATGAAGTAACCGGGTCAAGTCGAAGGTGGTTGTGATCGGTGAGTCCGCGCGGTGTTCCACGTCAACCATCTCAATCTTCAATCCGTCGCCCGTGACCCCGTACTTCCCGGAAGAAAGATTCGTGCAGTGTTCCATCCCCGTCACCCACGTATTTGAGTTCCAGGCTACGAGAAGACGGGCTCGAATCCGCACGCTTACGGGGATGTCCTGGAAGTAGCCTGGCGTTGGCACGATCCGGAGAGTGGGGTTGGCCGGGACTTCCAGGATGACGAATTGGAGGCAGGCGGGGTCGCTTTGTTGCGACGTGAGGTCGGCAAGTATGAAACCGCCTTCTTCCCAGTCGGCGATCTCTTTTTCCATGCGCTCAAGTTTTTGGAGAATGTCCGGAAACGCCGCGAGCCAGTACCTGCCGCCGCCGGTTTCCATCGAAAGCCGCAAGGCGGCATCCAGTTTTGAGTTGCCGGTCAGGTTGAGCGTGTCGAGCCTCGAGCGGTCGAGGTGCTCCAGTGTTGCTTCCAGGGAATCCGCTTCCGCTGTGAACGCCGCCGCCTGTTCCCTTAAAGATTGCACCTTTTGGGGAAGCGACAGGAGGTAGCTGGCGAAAACTTCGGGGTCTGATCTGCTCATGTTCCGTTCCTTTCATATTCGATTGTCCGGGTACAATTTCTTGTTAACATAATCCCTTGCCAGAGTCCAGATTTTCTAAAAGCCTTACAATAGAATCCTCCGGAAAATCGTACGGCTTTCCGTATGATTTTCCATACGATTCTTTTTTGTTATGATACGGACATGCCAAGAAGGAAGTCCGGCAAGGAGCAGATTCGCAACCTCCAAAAAACCAAAGGCAGCTATCATTTAAGCCTGCCGATCAGCCTTGTGCATGCCTTAGGCTGGCAGGAGCGCCAAAAAGTTGTGGTCAAAAAATACGGAAAGAAGAGAATTTTAATCACCGACTGGCCCGGCAAAACGAAGCGCAGGTAGGGAAGTAAAATGACGTTCGACTTCCTTCCGCCTCCGCCCTATCTACAAATTAGACCTTTGGTAATATGAAAAGTAATTTAAACCCCTGGACAAAACTAAGTATTGAATATGCCAGCCAACGCAGCTATTTAGACGATTTATTCCAGGTGTATCCCACAATTCCCGAAGGCATCAGAGAACTGAATGGTGAACCCTGGAAAAACGTTGAAAAAGCTTTTAAGAAGCGAGACAACACTGCGCTCTTGAAAAATCTTCTCAAGCTGGATTTATTTCCGATTAAAGATTCCTACGTTGCTTATCTAAAACGCGATAAGGAGGCATTGGAACGCAATCCTGCAACCGCCGCTCGCCTCTCCGGCCGTTTATATGAAATGGGGCTGGACGCAATCTATGCACGCTGTTCCGAACCGAAAGAAACCAACCGGCAAATCGGCCTGCTTTTCAAACGCTGGCTCAAAAAGAAAGCTTTGGGCATTGAACCGGTTAAACCCGATCAATTTTTGAAAGCAAAGGGAAATGCTGTTTTGGACGCTGGCGACGCCGAAATGATGAAGTTTGCACGAGCGCACCTGAATTATAAACATAACAAAGGACTAGATTTTATCGGCCGCTTTAACGGTAAGTACGCTATCGGGGAAGCAAAGTTTTTAACCGATTTTGGCGGGCATCAAAACGCGCAATTCAACGACGCTATCGCAACGGTCAAGGCAAGAGGAGTCAGGGCAATTCCCGTCGCTATTCTTGACGGTGTTTTATACATCAAGGGGAGCAATAAAATGTATAAAGATATTACGGGTAGACACAA
The DNA here is from genome assembly GCA_964361595.1 of uncultured Candidatus Saccharibacteria bacterium. Classification (GTDB taxonomy): domain Bacteria; phylum Patescibacteriota; class Minisyncoccia; order UBA6257; family 2-01-FULL-56-20; genus CAYIAX01. The sequence goes on from CAYIAX010000004.1 coordinate 2,482, forward strand.
GAAAGAGAATATAATGAGCGCGCTCGTATTGCGCGAGTTTTTGTATCAACTATAACGCCTATGTTTATAACTTACGACAACAAAAAAAATGAGAAAGATATTCTCGAAAAAACCTCGAGAATTGAGCTGAAAAACATATTGGGCAAAAGGGCAAAAAATAAGCTCATTCATGCCGACAATCTTTCTACTCTCAAAACTCTGCTCGACGATTATTCGGGTAAAGTTGATTTGATTTATATTGACCCCCCATTCGCCACAAACGGACACTTCAAAATTAGCGAAGACAGGGCAAATACCGTAAGCAGCAGCAACGGTGATGCCATCGCATACAGCGATACATTGGTCGGCGCCGACTTTTTGGAATTTCTGCGTGAGCGCCTGGTTTTTCTGCGTGAACTTTTATCGGAGCGCGGGTCAATCTACCTTCATATTGACTACAAAATTGGGCATTATGTAAAACTCATCATGGACGAAGTCTTTGGCCGCGAGATGTTCCGAAACGATATTACGCGTATCAAATGCAATCCCAAGAATTTTGACAGGAAAGCGTACGGCAATATTAAGGATTTAATACTCTTTTATTCAAAGTCGGCTGCGCCGACGTGGAATGACCCGCGCGTTCCTTTCACGGAAGAAGATAAAGAGCGTTTATTCAAGAAACTGGATAAAGGCGGACGACAATATACAACTATTCCACTCCATGCCCCCGGAGAAACTTCTAGTGGCAATACCAGCAAAGAATGGAAAGGAATGAAGCCGCCTAAAGGCCGCCATTGGCGGACTGATCCGGCGGTTTTAGAAGAATGGGACAAGCAAGGATTGATTGAATGGTCGGTTAACGGTGTTCCACGCAAAAAAATCTTCCTTGATGAAAATGAAGGCAAAAAAATGCAGGATATCTGGGAGTTCAAAGACCCGCAGTATCCGCAGTATCCAACCGAGAAAAACTTGGATTTACTAAAGTTTATTATTGAGGCCTCATCAAGCGAGGGCGATTTGGTGCTTGATTGTTTCGCCGGCTCCGGCACAACTCTGGTTGCCGCCCAAACGCTTAATCGCAACTGGATCGGGATTGATAAATCGGAACAAGCAATCAAAGTTGCAAAAAAAAGATTAGCGGGTTTGCCGAACAGCTTATTTTCAAAAGCTGAATATGAGTTTTTAGAAGAAGAAAATTATATCGAAGTTCCTAAAGAATCTTTTACTCAAGCCATCTAGTTAATGTGAGCTACCCCAAATCCTTACCCGCCAGTTTTTGGGCCTGGAATTGCCGGTCGTGTGCGAGACGATTAAGCGAGCTTTAAGCGGAAAAGGCTTGAGGGCTTTGCGCGAAAATTAAGCGACTTCCGATGTCCAAATATTACGCAATTTCGGGACATCGGAAGTCATTAAATTAGCTCGCAATCCCTGTTATTTCGTGCTAGAATAAGTGTGCCGCCAAAGCGGCATTCTTCAACTCATGGCTAAAAAAGAACCGGAAAAGCAGAATTCCTATAGTGCCAAGGATATTTACGTACTTGAGGGCCTGGAGCCCGTCCGCAAGCGCCCTGGCATGTATATCGGTTCCACGGGGACCGACGGCCTGCACCACTTAATTTGGGAGGTCGTGGACAACTCCCTCGATGAGGCGATGGCCGGCTATGCCAAAAACGTTACGATCGAACTTTTGCCTAAAGATCAGGTGGCGGTAACCGATGACGGCCGCGGCATTCCGGTTGAAACTCACAAGCAGACCAAAAAATCGGCCTTGGAAACGGTTTTAACCACGCTTCATGCGGGAGGTAAATTTGGCGGGGAATCGTACAAAATTTCCGGCGGTTTGCACGGCGTCGGCGTTTCGGTTGTGAATGCTTTGTCCGAATGGATGCGCGTCGAAGTTTTCCGCGACGGCGGATTGTGGGTTCAGGAATACGAGCGGGGCAAGCCGAAATTCAAAGTCAAAAAAATCGGCGCGGCCAAAACCACCGGCACAAAAGTTATCTTTTCTCCCGATCCGGAAATTTTTTCAAACATAGAGTTCAATCTTAAAGGCATCGTGGACCATTTGCGCCAGCAGGCGTATTTGACGAAGGGCGTGCGCATCAATATTTTCGACCGCCGCAAAGCGCCGCCGGCTTTTTACGGATTTTATTTCGAAGGAGGACTCAAGTCATTCGTAAGATATTTGTCCCGCGATGAAAAGCCACTGCAGGAGGATATTTTTTACGCGCATAAAGAATACGATGCCTCGGTTGAAAACGGCGGCAAAGGCAAGGGCAAAATCGAAGTCGAAGCCACTTTCGTCTATGTGGACGATATCGAAACGCGTGAGTTGTCTTTTGCCAATAACATTTATACGCCCGACGGTGGCATGCATCTTACCGGTTTCCGTTCGGCCTTGACGCGCTCCTTGAATGCCTACGCCCGTTCCGAGGGGTACCTGAAGGAAAAGGAGGAAAATCTCACGAGCGATGACGTGCGCGAGGGCCTGGTGGCCGTGGTTTCGGTAAAACTGCGCGAGCCGCAGTTTGAAGGCCAAACCAAAGCGCGCTTGGGGAATCCGGAAGCCCGCACCGGCACGGAAGCGGTCGTGAACGAAACGCTTAAAGAGTTTTTGGAAAAGCATCCGCAGGAAGCGCGGCGGCTGATCGAAAAAGTAATGCTCGCGGCCAAGGCGCGCTTGGCGGCTAAAGCCGCCAAAGACACCGTACTTCGGAAGGGAGCCTTAGAGGGGCTTACCTTGCCCGGCAAGCTTGCCGATTGCACTTCGAAGAACGCTTCCGAATCGGAGCTTTTTATCGTCGAGGGAGATTCCGCCGGCGGCAGCGCCAAATCCGGGCGCGATCGCAGAACGCAGGCAATCCTTCCCGTCAAAGGAAAAATTTTAAACGTGGAAAAAGCGCGGCTCGACAAGATGCTTGGCAATGTGGAAATCCGTTCGCTTGTTGTTGCTTTGGGCACGGCGATTTCAGAAAATTTTGATCTCGCGAAACTCCGTTATCACAAAATCATTTTAATGAGCGATGCCGATGTGGACGGAGCGCACATCCGCACGCTTTTTCTCACGCTTTTTTATCGCTATTTCCCGAAGATAATCGAATCCGGCCATCTCTACGTCGCCCAGCCTCCGCTTTATCGCATCCAGGCTGGTAAAGATGTCAGGTATGCATTTACCGAGGGAGAAAAACAAAAATTAGTGGACGAAGTTTTAAAAGCCAAAGCAGAGAGGAGAGGCAAGGGCGGCAAGGAAGCCGAGCCGGTTGTAGACGCAGAGGGCGCCGCGCTTGAAGCCGAAGCGGAAGGGGAAAGTCAGACAGGCTTAACAACTAAGGGAGTTGCCATCCAGCGTTATAAAGGTTTGGGTGAAATGAACCCTGACCAGTTGTGGGAGACAACGATGAACCCGGAAAACCGGCTCTTAAAGCAGGTAGTAGTTGACGACGTCATTAAGGCTGACAAGCTTTTCAATATCTTAATGGGGGATCAAGTGGACCCGAGAAAACAGTTCATTCAGGCGCACGCCGAGGCGGTGCAGAACTTGGATATTTGAATCAGGGCTTGCTTTTCTCCCGGAAGTTTGATATTCTTGACTTAACCAAGCAAAATGCCTTGAGGATCAAGGTATTTTTTATTCCGGCGAGCGAGGAGCAAAATCGAAGCATAGTCCATTTTGTCCGAGCGCTACCGGAACAAATGGTATAAACCATTTCTTTAAGGACATGTTCAAGCGCTTAATGAATTTTTTGCGTGGGGCCCGCCAAGAACTGCGCAATGTGAATTGGCCGACGCGGCAGGAAGCCGTGCGTTTAACTTCGGTCGTAATCGGGCTCTCGCTCCTTTTGGCGGTTTTTCTCGGAGCTTTCGATTATATTTTTTCTTATTTGATTAAATCAGTTTTCTTAAAAATCTAATGGATAAAGAACAGAAACAAGTTGCCGGCAAGCGCGAGTGGTACGCCATCCACACCTATTCTGGTTATGAAGAGGCGGTGGCGCGCTACTTGAAACAGCGCGTCGAGTCGCTTTCGATGGAAGATAAGATCTTCAACGTGGTCGTGCCCACCGAAAAAAAGATCAAGGTAAAAAGCGGCCGCCGCCAGACGATCGAAGAAAAGATTTATCCCGGTTATGTTTTGGTGGAAATGATTTTGGCCGAGGATTCCTGGTACGTTGTGCGGAATACGCCGCGCGTAACCGGTTTCGTGGGCGCCGACAATACCAAGCCGGCTCCGCTCTCCAAAGAAGAGGTTGAATCGCTCTTGAACCGGATGGGCCGCGAAGAAAACCGCTATAATGTGGATTTGCGCGTGGGCGACGTCGTCAAGATCATTGACGGGCCGTTCAAGGAGTATGACGGCAAAGTTGCGGAGATTGACGAAGAAAAAGGCCGCGTCAAAGTGATGGTGCCGATCTTCGGACGCGACACGGCGGTTGATCTGGATTCATTGCAGGTTAAGAAACTATGACCATCAACTAATTACGAATATCATACGAATAAACGAATTTGTATATTCGTAAAGATTCGATATTCGTTGATAAAAATATGGCTAAAGAAATCAAAACAACTATTAAATTACAGCTCGAAGCGGCGAAAGCGAACCCCGCGCCGCCGGTCGGAACCGCCTTGGGTCCGCACGGCGTAAATATCGCCGACTTCTGCAAGCAGTTCAACGAGGCCACGAAGGACATGGTTGGCGACGTGGTGCCGGCGGAAATCACGATTTATACGGATCGCAGTTTTACGTTTAAGCTCAAGACCCCGCCGGTTGCGGCGCTCTTAAAGCAAGCCGCCGGCGTGGAGAAGGGCGCCGCGAATCCCCTGAAGGACAAAGTCGGCAAAGTCTCGCGCGCGGATGTGCGAAAGATCGCCGAGCGTAAAATGCCGGATTTGAACACCGACAGCCTGGAAGCGGCGGAAAAGATAGTGGAAGGCGCGGCGCGTTCAATGGGGATCACGGTTGAATAAGCCGAGATTTACGGTAAATTTTTTTCCTGGTAAACTGGTTAAAACCGGTTTAAAGCCGTATGGTAAAAAACACTTATCCGGGGAAATTCATCGTTTTTGAAGGCCCCGACGGCTCGGGGCAATCAACTCAAGCAGATTTATTGAAAAAGCATTTTGAGGAGAAGGGAAAGACTGTTTGCTTGACCCATGAGCCGACACTTGATAGTCCGGCTGGCTTGAGGGTTAAAAATATTTTGACTCACCAGGAGCCACCGCCTTCGCCGTTCGAATTTCAAAAGCTTTATGCGATTGATCGCGAGGTGCATTTGAAGAATAAGATAATTCCTGCTTTGAAAAAAGGCGAGTACGTCATTTCCGATCGGTATTTTTTCTCAACCTTTGCTTTTGGGTCTTTGGGATGCGATCTAGAAGCTTTGATTGATTTGAACAAAAACTTTCTTTATCCTGATCTGACATTCATTTTAAGAGTGGCTCCCGAAATTTCCATATACAGAATTGAAAAGCGGGGCCGCCAAGTGGAATTTTTTGAAAAACTGGAAAAGTTAAAGAGGGTAAATAACGCTTATAAAATTTTACAAAAAAGATTTGAAAACTGTTTTTTGATCGACGGAGAAAAACCGATTGAGGAAGTTCATGCGGTTGTGCTTGCAAAGTTAAACATTTTGAATATTGGCTTACCTGCCTATAATCAATCCTGACTCCCCATGCCCAAATACAAACCCACCATCGGACTTGAGGTTCCCGCCTTCGCTAAAGCTTCCACCGGCGCTAAAGCTATGGCGGACAAGCTGGCGGGCAAGCACGCTTTATTAATATGAATTATCAACCAACAATCGGACTTGAGGTGCATGCGGAATTGAAGACGCGAACCAAGATGTTCTGCGATTCTTTAAACGACCCGGACGAGCGGCACCCAAATGTGAATGTTTGTCCGGTTTGCCTCGGCCATCCGGGAGCCTTGCCGACGATCAACAAGCAGGCCGTGGAGGCCGTTATCCGCGCGGGTTTGGCCCTGGGCGGAAAGATAAATGAGCGGGCGAAATTTGACCGCAAAAATTATTTTTATCCCGATCTGCCGAAGGGCTATCAAATCTCGCAGTACGACGAACCGATTGTCACGGGCGGGGAATTAAAAGGAGTGCGGGTGCGCAGAATTCACCTCGAGGAGGATACGGGAACATTGGCGCATTTTGCGCCAAGCGCAGACCTGCGCGGACCGGACGCAGATCGACGCGGAAACTTTCTGCGTGAGTCGGCGTTAAGTCAGCGTGAGTCAGCGTCGTTGGTTGATTTTAACCGCGCAGGCGTGCCCCTTTTGGAACTTGTGACTGAACCGGACATTACGAGCGCGGAACAGGCGGTGGAGTTCGGCAAGGCTTTACGTCTTATTTTCCGTTATCTCGGGATTTCTGATGCCGACATGGAAAAGGGCCAAATGCGGCTTGAAGCCAATGTTTCGCTTCGCGAAACCGCGGATGATCGCGGATCAAACGCGGATCAACGCGGAAACGGCTTAGGCGAAAATCTCGGGACGAAGGTTGAGATTAAAAACATAAATTCGTTTAAGGCGCTAGGCGTGGCCATAGCTTACGAGCTAAAGCGGCAGGAAGAGCATTTAAAAGAGGGAAAAAAGATCGTCCAGGAAACGCGCGGCTGGAACGAAGACAAACAAGCGACCGTTTCCCAGCGGTCGAAAGAAGAGGCGCACGATTACCGCTATTTCCCTGAACCCGATTTACCGCCCATTCGTCTTACGAATGGTCGAGCCTCGCCCACCGATGTGGGCGGGCCGCCTTCGGATATCGCCTTCGACATTGAAGCCATCCGCGCTTCGTTGCCTGAATTGCCGGAGCAAAAAATCGGCCGCTTCGAGCGCGAATTCGGAATTTCTGCCAAGCAAGCCGAACTTCTTGTAAGTGATAAAAAAGTCGCGGATTTTTTTGAAGAAGCTGTTAGCGAACTGGCAACACGAGACGAACTCACTACTTCTAGGATTGACAAGAAATCACAAGAAATGCTTTTTAACTATATTACTGGTACAGCGAGGGGTATTTACTCCACAATGCTTGTTCAAGAAAATGGAGCTGTGCTTGGGAAGATAAAACCGGAGCATATAGCCCATTTGATAGATCTTATTTGTGATGGAAAAATAGGCGAACGCCAGGCAAGGGATATCTTAAAGAAAATGTTTGAGGATGGTTCAGATCCAGAAGAAATTCTAAATCGGGAAGGTTTACACACGGTCTCCGACACAGAAGAACTCAAACTCGTGGTGGAAGAGGTGATCGCAGAAAATCCCACTGCGGCTGCGGATTATAAAAAAGGCAAAGCACAAAGTTTGCAATTTATGATTGGCAAAGCGATGGGAAAATTGAAGGGCAGAGGGAATCCCGGCGTGCTCAAGGAAATTTTTGAGCAGAATCTATCGCAGTAATCGCGCGAATAGCGAATTTACGAATTCGCTCGATTCGATTTGATTCGTATTTTCGTGCGATTATTGCCGTGCGATGACATCCGCAAAAATTTTTGCGCGAGCGCTATGGCCGCTTGCGGAGAAGAAATCCAATGGATTTCTTTGTCGCGCTTGAACCAGGTCATCTGCCGCTTGGCGTATTGCCAGATCGCTTTCTCGAGAGCTTGAAGCATTTCAGCTTTTTTCATGAGACCGCGCAGATAATAATTGATAAAACGATATTCCAATCCCAAGGCGTCGAGCCGCTTTGAGCTTAATCCTTGTTTTTTGAGTTTCTGAACTTCTGTAATCATTCCCGCTCTCACGCGCTTATAAAGGCGTTCGTGAATCCGGTTTTTAAGCTCGCGTTCCGGCAAACGCACGCCGATCTTTAAAACTTCATACGGAGATGATTTGCCCAAAGGCGGAACGGGTTTTTTTGTCGTCAGCACAATTTCGAGCGCTCTTACGAGCCGCCGCGGATTGAAGCGATCAATCGTTTTTGCGCGTTCGGGATCAAGCGCTAAAAGTTTTTTGTAAAGCGACTCCGTGGTTTCGCGCTCAAGTTTTTTTCGTAAAGCGAAATTCGGTTTCACGGCCGGTAGCGCATAGGCTCCAAGCAAGGCGTTAACATATAAACCAGTTCCTCCGACAATGATAGGAATTTTATTCTTGGCTAAAGTTTTCTTAATGGCGGTTTTTCCCAGCCGTTGGAATTGAGCGACTGAAAAGATGCGCTGCGGCGAGGCGACATCAATCAAGTGATGAGGGACACCGCGCATCTCACGCTTAGTAATTTTGCCTGTGCCGATATCGAGCCCGCGATAAACCTGGCGTGAATCGGCGGAAATAATTTCGGCGCTTTTTCCGTGCCGCTTTAACCATGTCGCTAATTTAATCCCTAGAGTGGATTTGCCGCTGGCGTTGGGGCCGACAACAGCAATGATTTTAGGTTTTTTAGTTGTGGTGGACCCCGTTAGAAATAACTTGGGCCAAATCTTTGAGTAATTGTAATCATAGCCCCAGCTGGAATTAGTTGAAGAGGCAAATTTATAAGTGTAAGCGCGAATTTCTAACGGGGTGGACACCTTGTTCATAAGAAAAGCCTTATTTTACCTTGATTTTTAAGCAATTTTATGCTATATTCTACATAACAATCAAGAGGCGCATCGTAAAGCGAAGCGCTCCGGGGTTCTGTTCGAGAGGGGGGTGCGATGGAAGATAGTTTCGTGAGCTCGGATTTTTTAAAGGGCCTTTTAGCTTTTCTCGTAATCGCGGGATTGTACCTATATAAGTGGTTGTTTCCCCAACCGCCACAATACGACAGGAGATTCCGGCATCGCCATCGTTCGCCGGATGAATAATAATTCCGCACCCATATAGTTAGGCCGCCTTTATGGGGCCTTTTTTCGTTGCTGGGACGCTCTTTTGCTTTCAAAAGGTTATTGTATATTTAAATAAGTTCACCTGTGGGACGGATCGATCCGGGCTCGCCGCCGTATAGGGGGAAAAGATGGTCCTGCCCGTTGTGATAATTCTCGTCGCTCTCGTGGCAATCTTAGCATTCGTGTCGGTTGTGCCTCGAGAGTTCATCGAATCGTTTTTCTTCCGGAAATTGCAATAACGCTCCTGGCTTTGCCTGGAGCTTTTTTTGTGGCAGCTTTTACAGCTTTTCTGCGTTTTCCTTTTTAATTTTCGCAATTAAATTTTCAAGTTTAAATTCGCCCTCGGCATCCCGATAAGTTTTGCGTTCTTTATAAAGCCCCGGATGCCGTACGCTTGCGCTCCGGTTTTTTTCCTCTTTTTCACCGACGATAAGCAGGTAGGGGATTTTTTTAAGTTCTGCTTCGCGGATGCGGCGGCCTAGGGTTTCCGTGGCGGGAGAAATTTCCGCGCGGATGTCCGACGCCCGCAGTTCAGCCGCAAGCGATTCCGCATAAGCCGCGGATTTTTCTCCGACCGGAAGAATTACGGCCTGCACAGGGGCGAGCCAAACCGGAAATGCGCCGGCAAAGTGCTCGATGATGATAGATAAAAATCTTTCGATCGAGCCCATGATGGCGGCATGAATCATGACGATCCGCTCCGGCTTGCCGGATTCGTTTATGCAGGTCAAATCAAAGCGGTCCGGCATGTTTAAGTCGAGCTGAATCGTCGCCACTTGCCATTCGCGCCCTAAAGAATCGGTGGCCAAAAAATCTAGCTTCGGGCCGTAAAAAGCTGCTTCACCAATCGCTTCGAGGTGTTCCATTTGCTTGCGCTTCACGATTTCGCGCAAAATATTTTCTGCTTGAGTCCAGCGGGCCTTGTCGCCCAAAAATTTTTTCGGCTGTTTGGGATCGTGGAGTGAAAGTCGCAGTTTCAACTCTAAACCGACTGCACCGTAAAATTTCTGCACGATCTCCCAAATCTTCAATAATTCTTCTTTGGCCTGGATGAGACGGCAAAAAACGTGTGCATCATCCTGGGTAAAACTCCGCACGCGCGAGAGGCCGGATAGCTCGCCGGTCTGTTCATCGCGGTAGCACATCGTGGTATTCGCGTAACGCTGCGGAAGTTCTCGATAGCTCCACTGGCGCCGCGCATATATTTGCGTGTGATGCGGACAGTTCATCGGTTTCATCGCGAAGAGATGTCCTTCCCTGGTTGTGATTTTGAAAAGCTCGTCTTTGAATTTTTCCCAGTGGCCGCTTCGTTCGTAGAGTTCCTTTTTCGTAATGTGAGGAATTTCTACGCGTTCGTAACCTTTTTCGCGGCGTAGCTGCCAGACAAAGTCATCCAAAATGTTCCGCAAGAGCGTTCCTTTGGGGGGCCAAAGCTGCAAACGACTGGCGACGAGAGCCTAGAAAACGTAGAGGTCAAGTTCCGGCCCCAATTTTTTATGGTAGCGCTTTTCTGCTTCGGCGCGGCGCGCAAGATATTTATCCAATTCTTTTTTGTTTTGGAAAGCCAGTCCGTAGATCCGCTGGAGCTGGGGATTTTTTTCGCTGCCTTTCCAATACGCGCCGGCGATTTTGTCGAGCTTGAATCCATCCGCCGGAATTTCCTCTGTATTTTTCACGTGGCCGCCGCGGCACAAATCAATAAACGCAGATTTACGCTGATCAAACGCGGATGAACGCGGATTTAAGTTGCCTGTTACGTAAACTGTCAGGGTTTTCTTGTCCTTCGAAAAATCCTTTATAAGTTCGAGTTTGAAGGGCTGGTTCTTAAAAAGTTTTTTGGCTTCGGCGGGCGTAACTTTTTTCCCTGAAAACGGCAAATGCTCTTTGATCAGCCGGCGCATTTCCGCTTCGATTTCGGATAGATCTTCCGGGCGAATCTGCGTAGATCCGCGCTTTGATCCGCGTTTATCCGCATCTAATTGGAAGTCATAATAAAACCCGTTCTCGATCACGGGGCCGATGCCCAGTTGAGCCTTGGGAAATTTGCGCAAAACAGCGTCGGCCAAAAGGTGGGCAAGCGAGTGGCGGACTTTGTCTAGCCGTAGGCTCGCTTCGTCCTGCCGAAGGCGGATTTTGTCGAGCGAGGCGTAGTTATGCTTTTGCGGCATTTTTTTATTATAGGCGTTTTAACTCTGTTTTTAAAGGCCTTAACGACTGCTCTCAACTGCGGTATTATGGCTTTATGCTTGACATCAAATTCATCCGGGAGAACGAAAAAGAGCTGAAAAAAGCCATCAAAAATAAGAACTTGTCTCTTGATCTCGACGCGCTTATTTCTTTGGATAAAGAGAGGGTAGAACATATCCAAAAAATCGAAGAACTGAAGGCTCTAAAAAATAATCTGAACAACAGGGTATCCGCCGCCAAGGACGACGAGGAAAGAAAAAAAGCGATAGAGGAAGGAAAAACGATAAAAGAAAGATTGTCCGAGCTTGAGCCGGAACTCAATGCAATCAATGAAAAATTCGAGGAAATGATGGTCCAGGTGCCGACGATACCTTCAGCTGACACGCCAATCGGGAAAAGCGAAGAAGACAATGTTGAGATCGCGCGCTGGGGCGAACCGGAATTCAAGGGTGGTTTCAAGCCGAAGGATCATATCGAGATCGGCAAAGCGCTCGACATCATAGATTTCGAGCGGGGAGCGAAAGTCGCGGGCTTCCGCGGTTATTACCTCAAGGGCGACGGCGCGGCCATCGTCCTGGCGCTCATGATGTATGCGGCGGAAAAAATGATAAAAAAGGGATATCCGCTCACGATCCCGCCGACGCTCGTTAAGGAATTCGCTCTTTTCGGCAGCGGATATTTCAAAGGCAGGGAATACGATCCGGAAACCGACGAAATTTATCTGGTCGGTTCGGGAGATAGGGAAGCGACGGGAGAAAAAAGCAGAGACAAAAAATTCCTGGTCGGCACGGCGGAACCGTCTCTTTTGGCTTACTATTCTGACGAAGTGATTGACGAAGAGAAACTCCCGATAAAAGCATCGGGTTTCAGCCAGTGCTACAGGAGCGAGATAGGCAGTTACGGCAAGGACGTCAAGGGCCTCTATCGGGTGCACGAATTTATGAAAGTGGAACAGGTTGTTATCTGCAGGGACGACAAAAAAGAAGCGGAGATGTTACAGGAAGAGATGATCGCGATCTCAAAAGAGATGCACGAGGAGCTCGGCTTGCCTTACCGGCAGGTAATAATCTGCACGGGAGAATTGGGTCCCGGAAAATACAGGCAGTACGATCTCGAGGTTTGGCTGCCCGGAATGAACCGCTGGGCGGAAACCGGTTCGGCGAGCATTTTTCTTGATTGGCAGTCGAGAAGGCTGAATGTTAAATACGCGGATAAGTCCGGCAAGAAAAAATTCGTCTACATGTTAAACAATACCGCCCTCCCGAGTCCCCGGCCCCTGATCGCCATCCTCGAGAATTATCAGACCGAGGACGGCAAGGTGAGAGTCCCCGAAGTTCTCAAAAAATACCTGGGTAAAGATATAATCGGATAAAATCTCTTTAAAATGGGATCCGTTGACGTTTATATTCCCGAAGCACGCGCCTTGCGCGACCGCAAAACGCGGTATGTTTGGCTGGGCATCTTATTTTTAGCTCTCTATTTTATTAGCCTCATTGCCGCTTGGGTTGTCTTCCGTTCGCCGCTTTTCAAATTCAAAGAGTTGAGGATCGAGGGCAATGAAACGGTTCAAAAAGAAGACATCCTCATGCTTTACCAAAGCAACATGTTCAGGGATTCCTTTTTCCGTTATCTTTTGGGCTATCGCAACTTTTTGGTTTGGCCGGAGGAGCTTACACCGGAAGAGTTGCGGCAGTTTCCGGTAATCAAACGGGCGGCAACGGAAAAAGATTACGGACGCGGTTTGCTTTTGATCAAAGTGGAGGAACGGAAGGCGGCAGGAATTTGGTGCGGCATGCAAACGGAACTACCCCGCTGTTTTTGGTTCGACGACGAAGGCGTGCTCTTTGATAAAGCTCCGCTTGTCGAGGGCAACTTGATTCGCGCCGTGCGGGATTATGCAAGCGCTGAAATTTATTTGGGCGCCCGCGTGCTGGGCAAGGAGCAAATCACAAACCTACTCTCGGTCTTCCAGGTTTTTGCGCGAACGGGTTTGAGCGTCAAGGAAATTAGTTTGTCCGATTTGGGCCTGCAGGAGCTTACGATTACAACTTACGAAGGCCCGGAGCTTTATTTCAGCCTGCGTTTCAAAGCGGACGATGCGGCGCAAGTCCTGGATTTCTTGGACCAGAAGCCAAATTTCCGGAAATTCGAGTACGTTGATTTTCGAGTGAAGGATAGAGTGTACTATAAATAATGCAAAAATTAAAAATCAAAATGAAAAATGACGAAGTTTTCATACTTTCTAATTCGCGCGAATTAGAAAGTATGAAAAATTGTAAACATTCTATCTTCCAAAATCCAGAAAACTAACTTTTTCGAGAAAAGCCGGAGCAAGATATCACAGTTTGTAAATAAAGATTGATGTGCCCGCCCTATAATCCGGTTCGGGGACATTCCCTATTCCTGGTTTTGGCGGGCGAAGCTCGGTAAGCCAGCGGTACTCCTCTTCCGGTTTGCGAACTTGGCCGGGCACGGTCGGCTGGATTGCGCCTTCAAGCGTATTGACCGAAACCGCTAACCAATGAATCGCGGATTTACGCTGACCATACGCGGACTCGCGCGGAAAATTTTCTGCGTTGGTCTGCGTTTGGTCTGCGTCGTTCTGCGCCAAAGAGGGGTTGCCGCGACCCGACCACCAATATTCCGCTTTGTCCTCGCCAAGATAATATTTAGGATTGGCGCCGCCGAAATAATCAACGGCAATTTTATCGATTTCCGGGTTGGCTTCCACGAATTTCTTGAGCCGCAGCATGTCCTGTCCCCAGTCGTAGTTCGAATCAGTCACGAAGCGGTAACCGTTCTCTTTGCCGCCGCCAATTTCATTGAAGTAAGAGATGAAGTGAGGCGCATTTACGAGCGTTTCCAGAATGAACCAAATGACGAGCACGACGACGGCGATATATTTTAACGCGGCCGAGAAGAATAATTTTGCCCAAGCTTTGAGGTTTTGCCAAAAAGAATTTAAACGAGGCACTTCAAGTCCGACCACCCATTGTTTCAGGGCGCTTGCCGTGAGGATATAAATGAAGGGAAGCGTCGGGAAAAGATGCCGAAAACCGATATTCAAAGGGCTCTGCATGCTCCAGCCCCAGTAAAGGATGATGAAAACCAGCATCGCAAATTCCGGAAAACGATTTTCGATGTATTCAAGCACGAAGCGCATTGCTTGCCGCGGCAGGCGGAATAATTTTCCGAGCATGTTCCGCAAGGCTGTGAGGATGGCGATGAAGATCATGAGGAGCACAGGCAGGGGTTCCTTTAAGGCATAAACCACGGGGAAATAAGAAGTCCAGCCGGCGGCGGAAACTTCGCCTAAAAAGTAATTCGTATTTCCTCCCGAAGAGCGCTGGAGCACCATGAGGACGCCCAGCATGTATTCCGCGAAGGGCCGCGTTACGGGATTTTTTGTGAGCCAAATGTTCAAGTCGGCCAAGCAGCGCAGGGGTTTACAGCTTGCCTCGGGCGGCGTCGGTCCGTCTGCGAAGGAAGCCAGGATGAACTCCGTATCCGCGGTTTGCTTGGCTTGCGGATAATTGACCGTGAAAAGCGCGTAGACCGGATAAACGATTAAAAGGTAGCCGATGCCGAAAATAACGATGAGCGCGCGAACATAACGGAAAGCGCGGATGCCGAAGCGCTTGAAACGCAGTGCCGGATCGGTATTCCGCCAATCGCGCAGCAAACCCACGCCGTAAAAAGCGATCAGCAAGAAAATGAAATATGGCATCAAAAGCACCGCAGAAAATTTTGCGAGCTGGGCGACGCCGAAAATAATCCCCGCAATGATTAAATGCTTGCGGGAAGGATGAAGCAAGAAAGTTATGAGCGCATAAGTCGCGGCGAAGACGCCGAAAGCAGCAGCGACATCGGTGGTAACGTAATGGCCGTGCGCAAGGATATTAGGCGAGAGGGCAAAAATCCCCGCTGGCAAGAGCGCCCAGAATTTGCCAACGAGCTCCCGCGCCCAAAAATAAATGAGCCAGACAAGGATGAGCGTCAAGAGCATGGGCCCGATGCGCGCAACCTGGATAATTTTGTCCGCATCATTGCCCGCGCCGTAAAGAAAATTCCAGCCCATCGCCCATTGGCCGTTTACCTCTTGCCAAGGCGGAATGTCGGTCGGGAGAGTTGGATTGAATGTTAAGAGCGGCAAACCAGCCAAAGCTTTAAGGAGCGGCGGATGCTCCGGGTTCAAACGAAAGTCCAGATTGTGAACGTAAGCGTAGCCAGCCGGAATATGAGCCAGCTCGTCCATGATCGCCGATTCCTCGAGCGACGAATAGGTCATGAGCCCCGCAGCCGCTATCGTGATAAGTACGAGGATCCAGATCGGCCAGACGCGCGGATTCAAAGATGACTCCATTGTGTTTATTATACATTTTTCGTTGCTTTTTCCCCAGGAGCGGATAGAATTTGTGAGTAAAGATGAAGGTCCCCAAGAAAAACATTTCCCGCCGCTTGGCTGATATCAAAAATCGCAGCCAGGCCGTTCCCGAAGCCAAAGCAGAAGCCCCGATTGCCGTCGAGCGGATAATTTCAGTTTTTAAACCTGTAGCCGAGAAAACCAGCTTGCCCAAGCGCAAATGGCCGCAGCGTTTGACTTTGATCGCCATAGTTTTTGCCTTGCTCGTCTTTGCGGGCTATGAGATTTTCGCTCGATCCGGCAGTATTGCCGGAATTCGAGCCAAGTTGAATTGGGCGGCAGGCGAAGGCGGGCCAACCGGTGAAACGTCCGGATTAAGTTGGGAGCAATTTTCAGCCAAGCTCAAACCTATTTTTGAAGAAGGCGGCGGGTTTTATGGAGATTTAGGCTTACTGGGATCGGCTTTCCTTAATTTATCTTCGGAAGCTGCGAAACTAGATAGTGCGCTCCAGGACGCACTCTTAGGCAAAAGCGGCGAACCGCTTTTGCGCGAGCTTAAGTCCACCGAGAATTATTTAAACGAGCTAAGCTCAACCTTAAGCTCGCTCACAAAAGAGGAAAGTATATTGAGCGGCGAAAATGCAGGCGCGCGGGCAGAAATATTGGGAGCCCAGCTCGAAGTCAACCGCATTTCGGAATTCCTTAAAGCTTTTATCCCGTGGCTTGCCGCGGACGAACCGCATCGGCTGGTGGTGATCCTGGGCAATTCTTCCGAGCTGCGGCCTGGAGGCGGGTTTATCGGCAGCTATGCCGAACTTAAATTGGAGAAAGGCCGGCTGGCGGAAATTAACGTCAGGGACATTAACGAACCCGATCGCTTGTTGGAGAAAAAAATAATTCCGCCGCGGCCGTTGCAGTTTCTCGTAAAAAATTGGCGCGCGGCCGATTCGAACTGGTTTTTCGATTTTTCGCAATCCGCACGGAAATTTATCGATTTGCTTTCGCAGTCTGAACTATACAAAGGAACAAAGCTTGAGGGCGTGCTCGCTGTTTCTTCGCAAGTTGTGAGCGATCTTTTGGGCATGACTGGTCCGATCGAGGCTGAGGGCACAGTTTTGACCAGTAAGAATTTTCTGCAGTCCATCCAGACGGATGTGCAATCGGACCAAGCCGAAGGAGCGGCCGAGCCGAAACAGCTTTTGAAATCCGTGGCCCCGCTCTTGCTTCAAGGCGCGGCAAAACTTTCCTTGGAAGATAAAAGGAAGCTTTTGGAGAAAATCGGCGAGTGGGTGAAGAACAAGGATTTGCTTTTTTATTTCACCGAGCCGGAATTTGAAAAGCTGGCATCCGCCTATGAGTCTGCCGGCAAGGCTTACATTTTGCCGCGGGGCGAGAATGTAAATTACCTGGCCGTAGTTAATGCCAACGTAGGCGGCGGCAAGAGCGACCTATACTTGGATCAAAATATCTTTTGGCAGGTCAGGCTGCGGGAAAACGGCGGGGCGGATTACAAAGTGCTTGTCGAGAAAACACATCGCGGAAATCAGAGCTCTTTTTGGTGGTATCAAGTGCCGAGCGAACACTATACGCAAGTCATTGTTCCTAAAGATTCCATACTCCTTGCGGCGAGCGGGGGCCGGGCGCGCGGAGCGCCGCCGCGTACGTACGACAGCACCTACGAAAGAGATCCGGATGTCGTGAGCTGGGAAGCGAGCCGAAAAATAAATGAAGAACTCCCAATGATTGAAGAATATGAAAATGGCAATAAAAGAATTTTTGCCACCTGGATGAAAACGCCTGTAGGCGAGACAAGTAGGTTAACGCTCGAATACTCTGGCCGGTTGCCGAAGCTGCCGCTTATTGGTCAGACATACAGCTTTGTGGTTGAAAAACAGGCGATGAGCCGCAGCGGTTTCAAGCTGGAGACGCTGGCTCCCGCCGGTTTCCGCTTCCGCGAAAATCATTTGCCCGTATATGAATATGAAACGCCCGCCTTGCCCGGCCGCTTGAGCCTAGAACTCACACTTGAGGCAGTACCTGAATAATGAATGTACGCAATTTTGTAATCATCGCGCATGTTGATCACGGAAAATCTACCTTAGCGGATAGGTTATTAGAGGCGACGGGGACTGTGGAGAGCCGGCGCATGCGGCCGCAGTATTTGGACCAGCTTGAACTTGAGCGCGAGCGGGGGATCACGATTAAGATGGCCCCAGTCCGCATGGTTTATCATGCGGAATTTCGAAATTCGAATATCGAAACCCGAAACAAATTAAATTCGGATTTTGGATTTCGTGCTTCGGATTTATCAAATTCAGAATTCATTCTGAATTTGATCGATACACCTGGCCACTCCGATTTCTCTTACGAAGTTTCACGAGCGCTTGCGGCCGTGGAAGGCGCGGTGCTTTTGGTTGATGCCACGAAGGGCATCCAGGCTCAAACGCTTTCTAATCTGCGCGCGGCCAAAGCCGCGGGGCTTAAAATCATTGGCGCGGT
The DNA here is from genome assembly GCA_964361595.1 of uncultured Candidatus Saccharibacteria bacterium. Taxonomy (GTDB): domain Bacteria; phylum Patescibacteriota; class Minisyncoccia; order UBA6257; family 2-01-FULL-56-20; genus CAYIAX01. Next base: position 20,312 of record CAYIAX010000004.1, read on the forward strand.
AAATAAGATAGATTTGAATTCACCGCATCTCGAAGATACCGTGCGGACGCTCGCCAGTCTCTTAGCTGTCCCGGAAAATGAAATTTTGCGAATTTCGGGAAAAACCGGAGTAGGCGTGGAGGAACTTTTGAAAAAAATCGTCGAGGTGGTTCCGCCGCCCCAGCTTCCGCGCGGATCCGCCCTAGATCCGCAAGTATCCGTGCCCCCGAGGGCATTAATTTTTGATTCTCTTTACGACGACCATAAAGGCATTCTGGCTTACGTACGCGTTTACGACGGAGTTTTCCGTCCGGGCGAAGAGTTGGTGTTTTTGGCCGGCGCCGGCAAAACAAAAATAAAAGAAGTCGGTTATTTTGCGCCCGAACTGAAGCCCGTCAAAGAACTGCGCGCAGGCGATATCGGCTATATCGCGACCGGCTTAAAGGAGCCCGCGCTCGTAAAGATCGGGGATACCGTTATCGGATATCAGAAGTCGGAGATCAGACGTCCGATATCTGACATCCGAAATCTGGCTTTGCCCGGTTACCGCGAACCGGCACCGGTGGTTTTCATTTCACTTTATCCTGACGGCGAGACGAAATTTGAAGATTTGAAAAAAGCTTTGGAGCGGTTGCGGTTAACGGATGCGGCGCTGTCTTTTGAGCCCGACTCGAACGAAGCTTTGGGTCGCGGGCTTAAGGTGGGATTTTTAGGCCAGCTTCATTTTGAGATCACTGCGACCCGATTGGAGCGCGAATTTAATCTAAGCTTCATCACGAGTTTCCCTTCGATCGCATATAAAGTGCGCGAACGCGGCAAAGAATATATTGTAACCGACGCTCACCAGTTTCCCGATGATCCCGACGAAGTGCTACAGCCGATGATTGATATCGAGATCATCACACCGCCGGTTTATCTGAATTCGATCGTAAATCTAAGCCAGGTTTTTGATCTCTCTGTAAAAGAAATTAGAACGATGGGTGAGCAAACCGTGGTTGCGGGCGTGATGCCCTTGATGGAGCTAATCCGAGATTTTGACGATCAATTGAAATCCGTTTCGGCTGGCTACGCTTCGTTCAGTTATGAATTGGGAGAGTTGGCGCCGGCGGAAGTCGAAAAATTGGAAATTATAATCGCGAACGAAGTGGTACCGGCCTTGACCAGGATAATTTTCAAAAAAGAGGCCGAACGGGAAGGGCGGGCAACCGTGGAAAGGCTGAAGGATCTTTTGCCCAAGCAGCAGTTCGCGCAGGCAGTCCAAGCGATGGTTAGGGGGCGGATCATTGCGCGCGAGACGATTCCTGCCATGCGTAAAGATGTGACAGGGTATCTTTACGGCGGCGACCGCTCGCGGAAGATGAAATTATGGAAAAAACAGAAGCGAGGCAAGGAAAAGCTCTTAGCTTCGGCTAAGGTAAGGGTCCCTGTGAATGTGTTTAAGGAAATCCTTAAGAAATCCAAATAGGGTTCGCGAATAATGAAAATTCGCATTATTTGCAAATATTCGCGTTATTCGCGATTACTCCTAAATTCATTTATCCTAAAGAGATGAAGCCGGTGCTAACGGTTATTCTAGGATTATTCATGGCGTTTCTGCTTGTGCAGAATTATCTTTTTTGGCGCCGCGGCCGCGAGGCAGAAACAAAATTCGGAGAACTCCAGGCTGAACTTAAGACAACTAAGGAAGATTTCAATAACTTACGCGCGGAATACGAATATTTTTTGAATCCGGAAAATTTGGAGAAAGAGCTGCGGGCCAGGTTCAATTATAAGAGCGGCGGCGAAACCCTGATGATCCTTGTGCCCAAAACCGCTTCTTCCTCTCGTTAATGCCGAACTTTGTATCAAAAAAGCGAGTTATGCTCGCAGCTGCACTCATCGCAATCCTAGCGGCGGTTTATCTCATTGCTGGCGGCTACTATCCGATCCTTACCGTAAACGGAACGATGGTGAGCGAACATAAGTTCCAGAAAAATTATGCGGCCGCTCTGCGCTATGCCAAAAATGCGCAGAAGACATACGAGCATGACGCCTCGCTTTCGATCCTGGATATAGAATCGCAAATATTGAACAGCTTGGTTGAAGCCGCGCTTATCGAACAAGCCTTGCGCAAGGAAGTTGGCGGCGATATGGAAATGCTCGTGGACAATAAACTCCAGAAATTCCGAGCCGAAGAAAATCAGAATTTCGCTAAAGCCGTGGAAACTCTTTATGGCTTAAGCGTCGAAGAATTCGAGGCCGAAGTTATGCGTCCGCAGGCGGAAAAGGATGTTTGGGAAGGAAGACTGTTTTTGCAGGGCGAAAAAATGGATATCTGGTTCGTGCAGGCGAAAGCGGCTGCGAGCGTCAATATATTCTCAAATAAATTCGAATGGAACGGCAAGGAGATCGTTAAAAAATAAAATGCAAAAAGAAGAACTGTTAAAAGAACTCACACGTGACGGATATTTAAAGAGTGAGAATGTTAAAGCCGCGTTTTCGGCTATCGATCGGAAGGATTTTGTCGCTCCCGGTTTTGAAGCAGAGGCATACTTGAATGTGCCCCTGCCGATCGGTTTTGGCCAGACGATTTCACAGCCTTTGACCGTTGTTTTTATGCTGGAGCTTTTGGACCTAAAACCGGGCCAGAAAATTTTGGAAATCGGTTCGGGATCGGGTTGGCAGACCGCAATGCTTGCTTATCTTGTAAGCAAGCCGCGGACTGACGCGGACTTTACGCAGATCAACGCAGAAAATAATCAAGAAAAATCCGCAGGCAGAGTAATTGCCATCGAGCGGATTCCGGAACTTCTGCGGATGGGGGAGAGAAATGTCAGCAAATACAATTATGTGAGCAAAGGCACGGTGAAATTTGTCGAGGGCGACGGCTCGAATGGTTATGCGGCTGATGCTCCCTATGACCGGATCATTGGCGCGGCGAGCGCGGATAAATTGCCGGAAGCTTGGCGCGAGCAGTTGGCCGTCGGCGGACGGATCGTTACGCCCATTCGACAAAGCGTAATCGCTTTTGATAAGCTTTCGGAGAAAGAATTTAAAGAGACGGAATATCCGGGCTTTATCTTCGTGCCGCTTGTTAAAGGCTAGTAAGCAGTAATTAGTAAGTAGTAGGTGGTAGAAGCGAAGCGGGCTTGCCCGCCATAGCTTTAGCGAAGGCGGGTATGGTTCAGTGGTAGAACGCGACCTTCCCAAGGTTGAGACACGGGTTCAATTCCCGTTACCCGCTCTAAACACTTGCCAATTTGGCAATTCTCCACGTCTTGGTGAAATTTCACTCGACGGCTTGAATAAAAAAGAGGGAGACTAGTCACCCTCTTGTTATTGCGGTCGGGTCCGGTCGCGTAAGGGACTTCAGTATATACTCCCTTGCAGCAAACACGATCAGTACAAAAGCAGAGCTGACTGATACGACCGAGAAACCAAGAAAGACGAAGGCTGCCAAAAGGCGAGCCGATTCGCTCCTGGGTGAATCGCTCCATATAACGGCGGCGGTAATGGCGAGGCCGAGGAGTCCAACGAGCAGAATCATGCCTACTGATAGAATCCGCTTATTAACCTCAGCGTCGCTCAGTGGGACAAGGTTGTTCTGTTGAGGCATATACACCACCTTCGCGTGAGCAGTAACTAGTTGATATTTAAGGTCATGCAGGATGAGTTGTCAACCGGAGTCGTTAAGAAGGTGGCTTGTAAGTAGCGTACGCCTTTGTTTAGACTATATTGATAAGGGCGTCCAAGTGGCGGAGATTGCCGATTATATCAATCAACTCTTGGTCATGCGCCTGCCATCGAGTTCGAACGTCCTTCAGAATGCTGCTCCATGAATAAATTTAAATCTCTAAAATGGCTGCTCCGGGCCGGGGCCATGTATTACCTTATCGGCGGCTTCGCCCACTTTTTTGGCTTAACAATTTTTCCCTGAACATAGTTGCAGGGTTTCCGAAGGGACTTTTTTTCTTGCTTTTAACTTGGCGAGCATCTCCCCTCTTGTTCGGTCTCATTCGTACGAATGGTTCCATAAAGAATAGCTAAAAATCAGCTAGATATAATTTACTAGTGGATTCTATATCGCGGTCTTTGTATTAATCTACTTGCTTGGCCCCTGTCTGCTCGTTTCGTTTGAGCTCCAGTGAACTGGCCGGGCAGGCGAATATACCAACTTTCGTATATTCGCAGTAAATTCGTATTTCGTAGCACACGTATTGCTACCTTGGCCAGTTTTGATTTACTATCTATAAGCAATGTCTTCCTCTCCAGCCGAGCTTGTCAAAGAAAAGCTCGATATTGTTGATGTCTTAAAGGGATATCTTACCCTTACCCCTGCCGGCAAAAACTGGAAAGCCCGGTGTCCTTTTCATAATGAAAAAACGCCGTCCTTCATGGTTTCGCCGGAGCGGCAAACCTGGCATTGCTTCGGCTGCGCCTTAGGCGGGGATTTATTCTCGTTCGTCATGCGGCATGAGAATATCGAGTTCGGCGAGGCCTTGAAGATTTTAGCCGAGAAGGCCGGCGTGGAGCTGAAGCGATTGAATCCGACCGAATATAAATTTATGGGCCTGCTCTACGATTTACAGACTGCGGCCAAAGAATTTTTCGTCCAGCAGTTAAAGCAGTCTGAACCTGCGCAGGCGTATTTGAAAGAGCGTGGATTGAGCAAAGAAACGATTGAAGAGTTCGAAATTGGCTGGGCGCCAAATGCAAGCGATGCTTTGACCGTGCATTTCATGAAGGGCGGCTACAACCCCGCCGATCTCATCCGTGCGGGCTTGGTTTTCAAAACCGAACGCGGTATGCAGCTCGACCGTTTCCGCGGCCGGATCATGTTTCCGATTCATAATCATTTGGGCAAGGTGGTCGGCTTCACCGGCAGGATTCTGCCGAAGCTCGATACCGGCACTTCCGGTAAATATGTGAATAGCCCGGAAACGCCGATCTTCAACAAATCCAAACTGCTTTACGGTTTTTGGAAAGCCAAGAATAATATCCGTGAAACCGGCAACGTATTTTTAGTCGAGGGCCAGACGGACATGCTCTTAAGCTGGCAAGCGGGCGTGAAGTACGCGGTCGCGAGTTCGGGGACGGCGCTGACGCAGGATCACCTGCGCATGCTCCGGCGGCTTACGGAGCGCATAGTGGTGAGTTTCGATACGGACGAAGCCGGTTTGGCCGCGGGGGAACGAGCGATCGAGTTGGCGGAAGCGAACGACTTTGAGGTAAAGGTGGCGACCTTTGCGCCGGCCAAGGATCCGGCGGAAGCCGCGCAGGCCGACCCGCAAAAGTTTTTAGCCGCGGTAAGCGAGGCAAAACCGGCGCCGGAATTTTATTTTGCGAAATATTTGGATGGAGTTGAAGTTAAGCCACTCGAGCGCGCGTTTCTGATCCGCCTGCGGGCCGTGCTTGCGAAGCTCGCCGGTATTGGCAGTCCCATAGTCCAGGGCCACTGGCTCAAGGAGCTAGCGAAGCGGACCGGCATCGAAGAAAAACTTTTAATCGAGGAAATCGGGAAGCTGAATATGAAGAAATCCGAACCGGCAGCCTATGAAGTTTTGCCCGTTCCCGACCGCAAGGATTTCAACCGCTGGGAACTTTTAAGCCAGGAACTACTTTCCGCCGCGGTCGCACAAAACGATTTCGGCCTCGTGGGCGAAGCGGAAGCATATCTTACTTCTGCCTGCCGGGAAATCTTTTTGATTCTCAAGAGCGGCGCGCGGACCGCATTAGATCCAGAGCTTGATGAACGCATCAATTTGATCGTCCTGCGCTCGGCGGACTTAAACCTGGAAGAACTGAAGGAAGTCAAGGAATATTTATACCGCGAGTTTCTGCGCGAGCGGCGCCGTCTCTTAACACAAACGGTAAAACAAGCTGAAGCCGCGGGGGATGAAGCCGCGCTGGAATCGGCCTTAAAAGAGTTTGGCAACTTGCCTGTCATCTGACATGAAAAAGAAGAAACAGCGCAAGCACATGCAGGCCAAAAAACGCGCCCAAGAGCGCGTAATTCGCCTTAGAGCCAAAAAACGGGCCGAAAAATTAATGAAGGTGAAATTGGAAGATAAGTCCCTCGAGGAGCTGATCGAGCGGGGCAAGCCGCGCGGTTTTGTGACCGACAATGAAATTCTCTATTACTTCCCCAATGTCGAGAACGACTTGAAGTTTTTGGAGAAAATTTACGACCGTCTAGAGAAGGAGAATATCAAAGTCATTGAAACCGGCGGCCTCATTGATATCGGCAAAGAAGAACCCTCGGATTCGGAGTTGGAGAGTTCGCTGGAGTTCGACCGCGGTACGCCGGATGCGGTCCAGATGTATCTGCGCGAAATCGGCAAAACGGCGCTCTTAACCAAGCAGGAAGAGCGCGATTTGGCCAAACGCCTGGAGCAGGGCGATGAAGAGGCTCGCCAGCGGCTGATGAAAGCCAACCTGCGGCTTGTGGTTTCAATCGCCAAGCGGTATGCGAACCGCACGCCCAATCTTTCCATCCTCGATCTCATCCAGGAGGGGAATATCGGGCTTTCCCGCGCCGTCGAGAAATTCGACTACAAAAAAGGATTCAAGTTTTCGACCTACGCCACCTGGTGGATCAGGCAGGCGATTACGCGGGCCTTGGCTGACCAGTCGCGGACTATCCGCATTCCCGTCCATATGGTGGAGACGATCTCGAAGTACGCCCAGACGCGTCGCCAGATGATCCAGGAATTAGGCCGCGAGCCGCTGCCGGAAGAAATTGCCGCGGAAATGGGCCTGGAAGTGGAAAAGGTGCTTCACATCCAGAAAATTTCGCAGGAAGTTTTGTCGATTGAAGCGCCGGTGGGCGACGAGGAAGATTCCACTTTGTCCGATTTTATTCCGGACGAGAAGAGCAACACGCCGGCCCAGCTCGCCGCCCGCGCCCTCTTAAGGGATTTAATCCGCGAAATCATGGTGGATTTGACCGAACGCGAACGGAAAATTTTGGCCATGCGCTTCGGGCTTGAAGACGGCGTCTCGCATACCCTGGAGGAAGTCGGCAAAGTTTCGGGCGTTACCCGTGAGCGCATCCGCCAGATTGAAGCCAAGGCGCTCGAGAAAATCCGCGAGCACCACAAAGCGAAAGCTTTGGAGGGTTTTGAGAACCTCACATAAATTTCTCGCTAATTCTTTTTTATTGAGAACTCCGTCGAGAACTCCGAAAAACTTCGCCTTGTTATTAAATCCAACGATCGTACGATATAATAAAAGTAATGTGTACAGCAGAAAAGGGCCTAGAAATATGAAGGGAAGCTTCACGCTTAAGCTATTAGAAATTATTGCGGGTACGACAGAGGATGTCGCCGATGTATTCGAAGCATTTCTTAGCGCTGGTTACGGCGCCTCGCAGGGAAAAATTTCGCACGAGATTTCAAAAATTCAAAACAGGCGCGAACGGGAAAAAAGAGAACGCGAAGAATACCTGCGTCATTATCGCAGGTATTATAATCTTATCAGCTGGCTACAGCGCGATGGACTAATTGAGAAGCAAAAAGAAAATAATAAGAGCTTCGTTCTTACCGCGAAAGGGAAAAAGAAATTATCTATCTTGCGAAAGCAAGTTCAAATAGCCCTGCCGGAAAGTTGTTACGAAACGAAAGCAAATACTCAATTTGTTATCGTTGCATTCAATATTCCCGAGTCCGAACACCGAAAGCGAGCATGGTTGCGCAATGCATTAAAACATATGGGATTTACCATGCTCCAAAAGAGTGTATGGGGCGGGAAAGTGTTAGTTCCAAAAGCATTCCTCGATGATCTCCTTCGACTGCGATTAGTTGATTTCGTGGAAATTTTTGAAATTACCCGCTCTGGAAGCTTGCGTCACCTTGCATAACTTATCCAACCAGCCTTTCCAGCGCGGGTATCCTATTAACTTTGCGTTCTCAATTATTATATTCTACGATCGGAGGATATAATAATTACCCGTTTTCTCTGGGAAATTTAGGAAATTTTTGAGATAATTGCTATGATAAGAAAAATCAGATATTAATATGAGTTCTTCTGAAATTCGTAAAATTTTTTTGGAATTTTTTAAAGCGCGCGGGCATGCAATTATTCCTTCAGCTTCGTTAGTTCCCGAGAACGACCCGACGACTCTTTTTACGGGTTCGGGTATGCAACCTCTTATACTTTATCTTTTAGGCGCGCCGCATCCTTTGGGCAAACGTTTGGCTAATTCACAAAAAAGTTTTCGCACGGAAGACATAGATGAAGTAGGTGATAACCGCCACACCACGTTTTTCGAGATGCTCGGAAATTGGTCGTTAGGATCCTATTGGAAAGAAGAGCAGCTTCCGTGGTTTTTAGAATTTTTAACCAAGGAAGTTGGAATTCCTAAGAATAAATTATGGGTTACGTGTTTTGCAGGCGATAAAAATTTGAATTTACCTCCTGACAATGAATCCGCGGAGATCTGGAAGAAAATAGGAATTCCTGAAGAAAGGATATGCTTTTATGATGCAAGAAAAAATTGGTGGAGCCGTTCCGGTCCGCCCTCCACGATGCCGGTAGGCGAGCCAGGCGGGCCCGACTCCGAGGTGTTTTATGAATTTACTGCAATTCAACATAATCCTAAATTCGGTGAAAAATGCCACCCAAATTGCGATTGCGGCAGATTTATGGAGATTGGTAATTCGGTGTTTATGGAATATAAGAAAACCGAATCAGGTTTTGAAAATTTGACCCAGCGGAATGTGGATTTCGGCGGTGGATTGGAAAGAATTACGGCGGCGTCGAACGATGAGCCGGATATTTTTAAGATTGATGTATTTGTCGAGATGGAAAAAGCTTTTCCGCAAATTAAGGAAAACGACTTCGGTAAAAAACGTATTGTTTTAGATCACTTACGGGCTTCGGCTTTTCTAATTTTGGATAGTGTCAGGCCGTCGAATAAAGAAAAGGGATATGTGCTTCGCCGTTTGCTCCGGCGGGCAGCCTTGAGCGCGCGCAGTATTTTTGGCGCTCAAAAAAATGATTCATGGTTACTGAAAGTTCTTGAGTTTTTGGCTAAACCGTACGCACAAGCTTACCCCGAATTGGGAAGCAGAATCATGGATATTGCAGTTATCATAATCGCCGAATTCTCGAAATTCGAGCAAACCCTGGACTTGGGTCTGCGCGAATTCAATAAACTGATTCAAAAAGGGAATGTTTCCGGAAAAGACGCTTTCATACTTTTTTCTACATACGGTTTTCCATACGAAATGACATTTGAGTTGGCAAGGGAACACGGCGTTTCAGTGAGCAACGAAGAATTCATAGAAGAAATGAAAAAACATCAAGAAATCTCAAGCACCGCCTCGGCCGGCATATTCAAGGGCGGACTGGCCGACACGTCGGAGAAAACAACACAACTGCACACGGCGCATCATTTGCTCTTGAAAGCCCTGCAAATTGTTTTAGGCCCGCAGGTGAAGCAGAGAGGAAGCAATATTACGCAGGAGCGTCTGCGCCTAGATTTTCTGCACGGCGAGAAATTAACCGAGGAACAGAAAAAAGAAGTTGAGCGGATTGTGAATGAAAAAATTGCGGAAGATTTGCCGGTTATAAGGAGTGAGCTGGCGCGCGAAGAAGCGGAGAAGCTGGGCGCGGAGATGGAATTCGGGCAAAAATATCCGGAGCGGGTTTCTGTTTATTCGGTGGGTCCTAAAACGGCGACGCCAGAAAATCCTCAATTTAAAGAGGCATATTCCATCGAATTTTGCGGCGGGCCGCATGTTGCGCATACGGGAGAGATCAAAGGCAAGTTTAGCGTAGCAAAAGAAGAGGCCGTGGGCGCGGGCGTGCGCCGGATCCGCGGCATTCTCGAATAATCTGGTGGAGCCCCACGGGCTTATCCAGCCTCCGTAGCCGTAGGCTACTACGGCGGAGGAGGCCGCCCGTGGCACCACTCCACACGCTTCGTCGGGCGGAACCCTCCGAAGCGTATCCTCCTTCGCTCTCCGAGCTACGGAGGATACCCTCATTCATTCCCGCCTTTACAGACGGGGCTTTCTCCGCTTCGCGGAGGAGGGTAGAATAAGAAAGGTGATCAGATCCTTTTTTGCTCCTAAGGAAACATCGTGGGTACTTGAAGTTTTGCCGGGAGAGGTGCGAGCCACCTCGCTCGTTTTGGATACGGAAAAAAGGATCCAGATTCGGCGGCACTGGCAAGGGGAGTCTTGGAGGGATTTGCCAAAGAGTTTCCGTTTCACGGGCCAGGTTATCGTCTCCATCCATGCGACGCTTGCCACGACTACGATTATTCCCGTGGGCGATATGCGGGAAAATCCCGATGAACCGCTCGTGGCGAACGAACTCGAAAATCTTATTTCGCGCGCAGTCGGGAAAATTTTCAATCAATGCCGGCAAGCGGCGGCACGCGAACTGCGGGTGGATGAAATTGACATCTTCTTGGCCAAAAGCCGTGTCATTAATTTCAAATTAGATGATCATGTAGTTTTGAATCCCGTCGGTTTCCGCGCGGAAAAAATTGAAGCGGTTCTGGAGCTCATGCTGACCACGCGTCCCTTGATCGGGGAGCTTAAACAACTTTTTAAAGAAAGGCGTGAAATATTTTTTACGCAAACCGAGCGTGCCATTCTCCTTGATCTCGAGAAGCTGCACGGACCACCGTTGGGACTGCTTGAGCTGGGAGAAGAATCTTTCTTTTTCCTCATGGAGAAGGCGGCCGTGGGCGAAATGCTCTCGCGCGGTAAATTCAACTGGTCGCCGCAGATGCTTTTACATGCTTTGGCCGGTGAATTATCCGTGAGCGGTGGAGCTGCGCGCAAGATCTACCATGCATTTTTGCGGGGGGAGGTTTCAGCGAATATGGGAAAGCACATAAAAAAGGCGCTCGATCCCCAGTTGAAGCTCTTTTATGAGGAGTTGGGCCGCACCCGGCTTAGGGGCAAAGTCTTTGTTTTATCCGGCCTGCCCTTGCCGATTTCTCTGCCGCAAAAGCGCCAAAACCTGATTTTATCTGAACCGCCGCTTACGCCAATGCTTGACCATTTCGGCTTGGCTTTGGCCCCCTATCGGCCGGAAACCTGCCGGCGGCCGTTCGAGGTTTTGGCTCCTTGGCTCGAATTTTACCTCGACAAAAGTGACTCGAAAATAAACCAGTGGCTGCGCCGTCATTTAAATTGGCTGGGGCCTGTGCATGAGTCCCAAGCCGGCCCGGGGCAGCGTCAAATCAAGCTTCCATTTCTCGAGCAGTGAGCTATACTTACTAAGAATCTACGAATTCTCGATCCGAATGTTTTCCCTATCGCGCGAATGCCGAATTCATTGCGAATACACGAATTACAAGCCAAAAATTCGTAAATTCGATTAGTAAGAAATTCACTATTCGTGCGATTATTATTCGGATGCCATGAAAAAGTTATTTGTTGAAAAAACCCAATCTTTGCCGGCGATTGTCGAAAAAATTATCAATGATCCCGAACAGGATCTTGTTTTAGTCATTCCGCGGCAGGCTAAAATCGGGGAGTCGGCAAACAATTTTCGGCTCTTAAAACGAGAAGCCGAAGCGGCCGGCAAAAGCGTTGCCGTGGAATCAGTTGATGAAACGATTCTCGTCTTGGCTGAAGCGGAGGACATCAAGGGCTCCCACCCGCTCTTCAGGGATAACATCCAGCGTTCTTTGGCTGACATTGTGCCTGCGGCCGCAGTGAAAGAAGAAAGCGCGGCGAAACGGGCGAAAACCGCGGCCAAGAAAACCGGCGAGCCGACAGTTACGGTTGTGAGAAAAGAGCCGCCGGCAATCTCGTCGGCAGCGCAACCGGAGCCGGAACCAGAACCAGAGCCTATGCGGATAACGAGGCGCGCCGTCGAGCCGATTGCGGTTCCCGAAGCCTACGAAGATGAAGAAGCGGAAGAAGAAACCGGCGTGCGGCCGTTTTGGCTCCGGCTGAAGTTTATCCTGCCTTTCTTAGTAGTCATAATTTTGGCTTTGGGCATTTGGATCGTGACGGCGTTTTTCGCCAGGGCGGAAGTGGTTTTGACCTTAAATGAAACTCCCTGGAGCCATGAGGGAACGGTTTTGGCGAGCAAGGCAGTTGCGCGCATAAATCCAGCCGCCTTTTCACTGCCGGCGCAGGTCTTTACCCAATCTAAAAACGCTACCCAGCTTTATCCGGCCTCAAAGCGAGCCCAGGTAACTCAAAAAGCAAAAGGTAAAATCACGATTTACAACGCCTACAGTTCGCAACCGCAGTCTTTGGTTGCAACAACGCGTTTTGCGACTTCGGAAGGAAAAATTTACCGCTTGGTTTCCGCCGTTACGATCCCCGGCGCCAAAGTGGAAGGCGGCAAGCTTACGCCTGCGAGCGTCGAAGCCGAAGTGGCCGCTGGTGAACCAGGCCCTGCCTATAACACGGGTCCGGTGCCGAAGCTCACCATTCCTGGTTTCCAGGGCACGCCAAAGTATGACAAGTTTTACGGCGCGCTGCTTGCCGGCGCAAGCGGCGGGGCGATCGGCGAACGCGCCGTGGCCTCGGACGCCGACATCGCGGCCGCGAAACAAAAAACCGAAGAACTCTTAAAATCAACTTTAGCCAATAATTTTCTCTCCACGCGCTCTTCCGACTTTCTGTTTTTGGAGGGGGCTTCCCGCTTAACGATCGGCAAAATGACGGTGAACACGACAACGGATGATAACGGCAACTTCGGTGTTTTCGGCGAAGCTTCGCTCCAGGCGATCGGTTTTAAGGACACGGATTTGAAAACCCTGCTCGAGCTACTCGCGACTAAAGGTGACAGCGGCAAAGAATTTAGAGACTTGGAAATGATCTATAACTTGGCCGTGCCAGATTTTGCCCGCGGCGAGATTAAATTTGTGGTGCGTGCTTCGGGAACTTTGGTTTCCGCAATTGACGAAAGGGGGCTTAAGGACGACTTGAAGGGGAAAAGCTTAGAGCTTGTAAAATCGGAGGTGGCCAAAGTGCCGGGCTTGCATGACGCTGATGTTTCCGTGTGGCCATTTTGGCTGCGCAGTCTGCCTGGGGATAGTAATAAAATTAAGGTTTCCATCCAATAGATTAGGTTTGACAATGCTTCCCGCCCGGTCTATAATTGTTTCGCTGGTTTTCATATGAGTATTGCCGTAAAGTATGGAAGATAAAAACGATTCAGCCCCGCTTCGACAGGAAGGGGTGGTGGAAGAGGCTTTGCCCGGAGCCACATTTAGAGTGGAGCTTCAGCGGGGCGGCCGAGTCTTAGCGCATTTGGCTGGAAAGTTAAGGCTTTACCATATTCGGGTATTGCCCGGCGACCGCGTGCTTCTGGAGCTTTCTCCCGATGGGCAGCGAGGCAGGATCGTTAGGAGGTTATAGCTTTTAGAAATAAAAAGTTAAATCTACTAAAAGCTGAAAGCTCGAAGCTCAAAGCTAATAAAAAATGAAGGTCAGAAGTTCCATTAAAAAGATTTGCCAGTCCTGCAAGGTGGTGAAACGCCAGGGACGGCTTTATGTTATCTGCAAGAATCCCAAGCATAAACAGCGGCAGGGCTAACTAGCTTTTAGCTTTTACCTGCCGGCAGGCAGGGCTTTGAGCTTATAGTCACTAAAACCTAACAGCTAAAACCTCAAACCTAATTATGCGATTACTCGGTATCAACATTCCCGACAATAAAGCGATCGAAGTTTCGCTTACTTATATTTATGGAATCGGCCGCGCGCAGAGCCGGCGCGCTTTGGCCGCAGCAAAGGTAGGTTTTGAAAAACGGACAAAAGATTTGAATGCTGAAGAGGTCAATAAATTGAAAACGTGGATAGAAAAAAATTGCCACATCGAAGGCGATTTGCGCCAACAGATCCGCCGCAACATCCAGCGGCTGAAGGAGCTCCAAACCTATCGCGGCAGCCGCCATGCGCGCCGCCTGCCGGTCCGTGGCCAGCGCACACGCACCAATTCCCGCACTGTTCGGGGCAATGTCCGCAAGACCGCAGGCAGCGGCAAGCGCAAGGTGGAGTTGAAGTAATCCCTCACCCTTTAACGATTTCCAACATGACTAAATTCAGTTTAAAAATTTCGTTCTCTAATCAAGGCAACATGAAAGAAATTGCAGTTTTTAAGGTCGCGAAGCAGATCGCTAAAGGGTGAGGGATGGGCAAGAAAAAAATCGCACAACAAACCGCCGAAGAGGCGCTGAAGGAAAAAAACGAGCAGGACATTGCGGTGGCCAAGGCTTCGGTGGTCAAGAAAGCCAAAAGCGTTGATTCCGGCCGCGTTTATGTTAATGCTTCATATAATAATACGGTGATTACCGTGACTGATCTGCAGGGCAATGTAATAACCTGGGCTTCGGCGGGATCAATCGGTTTCTCGGGACCCAAAAAGGCTACCCCATTCGCGGCTTCTAAGATCGTGGCCGTGATCGCGGAGAAACTCAAGAATTTGGGAGTGATGAATTTGGAGATCCGGGCTAGGGGCATCGGCGGCGGCAGGGATTCGTCTATCCGTTCCTTTGCCAACCAGGGTTTCAATATCACCTCCTTGAAAGATGTAACCCCGGTACCGCATAATGGTCCTCGGCCGCGTAAAGTCAGGCGCGTATAATCCCTCACCCTTTAGCGATTTCTAACATGACTCAATTCAGTTTAAAAATTTTGATCACTATAAAAGGCAACATGAAAGAAATTGCAGTTTTTAAGGTCGCGAAGCAGATCGCTAAAGGGTGAGGGATGAGATATCCTAAAGAAAAAAAAGAACGCTCGTTGGGCGAGCGGCTACAGCTCAAAGGGGAGCGCTGCCGGTCACCCAAATGCGCCATGGTGCGGAAGCCGTATCGGCCCGGCATGCATGGACACAAGCGGCAGCGAAAGATGCTGTCTGATTTCGGCCGCCAGATCAAAGAAAAGCAGAAATTCAAGTGGAGCTATGGGATTGACGAGCGGAACCTGCGCCATATCTTCGAACGCGCCGAACGGAAATCAGGTTCAGTCGCTTCGCAATTTTTAAAACTTTTGGAATTGCGTTTGGATAACGTAATCTTTCGTTTAGGTTTTGCCGCGTCGCGGTCGATGGCGCGCCAGCTCGTGAACCACGGGCATGTTATGGTTAACGGACGGCGGGTCAAATCTCCCGGTTTCGAGCTTAAGCTTGGAGATATAATCTCGGTTCGTCCGTCTTCGGTTACAAAGTCGGTTTTCAAGAATTTAAAAGAGGAACTTTCGAAGTATACGCCCCCGGCATGGCTTAGCATTGATGCCGACAAGTTTGAAGGCAAAATTGTTTCCGCTCCCGATGAAAATATGCCTTTTGAAGTAAATTTATTGGTCGAATCATTTAGCAAATAAACATTTCGCAACACGATGGAATACGCACACTTGAGTTCTACGGTAGGCATTAAAACTGTTTCGGAAGAGGCCAAGCATGGTGTCTTTGACATTGAGGGCTTATATGCCGGTTATGGCCTTACAATTGGAAATGCGCTCCGCCGCGCCCTTTTGTCTTCGCTGCCCGGCGCCGCAGTAACCTATATCAAGATCAAAAATGCGTCGCACGAATTTTCAACCTTGCCGGGCGTCAAAGAGGATCTGGTTCAGTTGACGCTCAACTTTAAAAAACTGCGTTTTCGCATGCATACGGACGAGCCGCAAATTCTACTTCTCGAATCTAAAGGCGAAGGCGTAGTCAAGGCTGGTAATATCGCTCCCAACTCCGAGGTGGAGATCGTAAATCCGGATGAAGTAATCGCCACGCTCACGACTAAAGATTCGGAGCTCAATATTGAGATTACCGTCGAGCGCGGTTTGGGTTACTCCGCCGTGGAAGCGCGGAAAGCGGAAAAACTGGCCATCGGCCTTATTGGTATAGATGCCTTCTTTTCGCCCGTGACTAAAGTGAACTATGCGATCGAGAATATGCGCGTGGGTGAACGCACCGACTACAATCGTCTGCGCTTTGAGATTGAAACGGACGGGACAGTGAGCCCATCTGCGGCCCTCCACAAGACTTCGAATATCCTGAAGGACCACTTCGACAAGATTTTTGGCGTCGAGGTGAAGGAATTCGAGCTCGAAAAAACGGAGCCGGCCAAAAAACGTACGAGGAAAAAAGCATAGAAAATCCCTCACCCTTTAGCGATTTCCAACATGACTAAAACCAGTTTAAAAATTTTGATAACTATAAAAGGCAACATGAAAAATCATGGAGTATTTAAGGTCGCGAAGCAGATCGCTAAAGGGTGAGGGATGCGGCATTTAAAGAAAGGAAAAAAGTTTCACAGGTTGAAGGGAGAACGGCGTTCTTTTTTGCGCAACTTGGCGAATGATTTGCTTCGTAGCGGCAAAATCGAAACTACGGAAACCCGCGCCAAAGCCATCCGGCCTTTAGTTGAGCGCATGGTCACCATCGCCAAGCGGCAGGATTTGGCTGCGCGCCGCCTGCTCCTTGCTCGTTTGCACAATGAGCGGATTGTCCATAAGCTTTACGATGAAATCGCTCCGCGTTATCAAGGCCGCCCGGGCGGATATCTGCGGATCACGAAGTTGGGCCGCAGCAAGAAGCGCGACGGCAGCCGGCTGGCCACCATAGAATTTGTTTAATCCCTCACCCTTTAGCGATTTCTAACATGACTCAATTCAGTTTAAAAATTTCATTCTCAAAGCAAGACAACATGAAAAATCATCGAGTTTTTAAGGTCGCGAAGCAGATCGCTAAAGGGTGAGGGATGGATTACCACTTGGATGCTAAAAATAAGCACTTGGGGCGCTTGGCGTCGGAAATCGCCATGATTCTCCAGGGCAAGCGGAATGCAAGCTACGACCCTGCTCGTTTGAGCGGTGATCGCGTGTTCGTAAAAAATTATCGCGGCGTGGTTGTGACCGGCCGCAAGGCGGAGCAAAAAACCTATTATCGCCACACCGGCTACATGGGACATTTGAAGGAAGCCAAATACAAAGAAGTATTTGCGAAGGACCCCAAGCGCGTCCTGCGCGAAGCAGTGCGCCGGATGCTGCCGAAAAATTTTTTAAACCAGCGCCGTCTAAACCAACTTATTTTCATCGATGGCGAATAAGAACGAAGACAAATTTTTTGAAGGCGTAGGCCGGCGCAAGACTGCCGTGGCCCGCGTGCGCGTGATGAAAGGCAAAGGCATGCTCGTAAACGAAAAAGATCTCGGCGCTTATTTCGGCCTGGGACGGCTCGAAAAGACCGCCCAGGAGCCGCTTACGGCCTTGAAGCTCGCCGATACCTATCGCGCGACTGTTCGCGTTAAGGGCGGAGGCGTTAAAGCCCAAGCCGAAGCCATCCGCCACGGATTGGCCCGCGCGATCGCCAAAGCTGAACCGGATTTTGTCGCCCGCTTGCGCACAAGCGGCTGGCTCACGCGCGACCCGCGCATGGTGGAAAGGAAGAAATACGGATTGAAGAAGGCGAGGCGTGCTCCGCAGTGGCAGAAACGCTAAAGCGTTTTTGCCACGAGGAGATGGAGGGGGTCGGGGAGGAGCGGGAAATGAGCTCCTCCCCGTTTTGGAAGCATTGGAAACCGAGGGTTTCCAAGGAGCGCGCGACGCCGCAGTGGCAGAAGCGTTAATTTGCCCGGAGGGAAAGGCCTGGCCTGCCCTTGCCTACAGGCAGGCAGGGGTTTCCAAGGAGCGAAGCGACGCCACAGTGGTAAAAACGGTAGCTGCTTCCGCCAAATGGCAGAATTTATGAATCATACGGAAAATCATACGATTTTCCGTATGATTCTTTTGAACCGAGGGGTTTGAGGGAGCGTAGCGACCCCGCAGTGGCAGAAACATTAGTTACGCTTGTGCGGATTTGCAGCAATCTGGCAGTTATGGTATAATTTAACGGCACTTCAAGGGGGGATTTTCGAATGTGCTGGATTGCAGCTTTGAGGAAATTTTAAAGTCTTCAGAGCTGCAATGCAGCAGAAAGGAGCTGACCATGAATAACATGCTCAGCGAAGCTCTCCAGGAGTTCGTGGGTCTCCTCGGACGGCTTTTTAAAAATTTACTCGGCAGGGATGCCGAGTTGTGGGGGAACGAACTCAAGAAATTCCTTCGTAAGGAGCCGCGCTGGGAGAAGTATTTCCGCGAAACCGCCGAGTTCTCGGTTCAGATTCCTGCTCTCACGCGCCCGACGCTTGCGGAACTCCGGGAGAAATTCCTCTGGATCCGCGCGGAGAACGGCATCGAGCGCGATGTCTCGCCCGAGGGAGAGGTTACGCTCGTTCTGGGGACCTTGCTCCGTCTGGGCGAGTCGTCGATCAGCGGCCAGGAATACGAGCGCCGTGTCGCTTTGGTCAGCCGCCCGTTCTTAGGGTACCAGCAGCTGAACTGGCTCGTCGAACATCAGGACGAGCATCCCGCGCTCATGGCCCTCCTCGGCCAGATTTACGTTGACGGGCCGGGTCTCGTGGTGGTCGACGGTGACAACAGCGACCGGCGCTTCCCGTATCTTGTTCGGTACGGCGAGCGGTGGCACCTGTACTGGGCCTGGAAGGACTATTCAAGACCTAAGGTTGTAAGCAAATATAATTTACTCCGTCGTTATTTACGGCACATTTTCGGCCTGGGAGAAATGCCATGTATGCAGTAAATTCTATTCTTAAGGAGTTGGACGAAATGATTAAGCTTGTTCCCTATGGCTGGCAACTTGAATTTATCAGGTTCTGCCTGCCAGTAACGCCGGAAACTGGATTTCCCCGAAATTATCCACAGTTCGCCTGATCTCCGCGCCCAAGCTGTGTTATAATCGTTCCATTAATACTCGTATTATGTCCAATCCGTCCAAATATTATTGCCCGCGGTGCAGAGTTAAGTTCTTGCACAAAGAAACAAATATGAATTTGAAGCACCATTGCGGGGAATTTGCCCGCTTGCTGTGGGGCAACGAAGGCGATGATGACGAAAGCTAATTAGGGCTTAGGAAAACTCGCGCTTAGAAGCGATTCCCGCGAAATTAAATATAAGCGGTTCGAGTCGGGATCGTACTTGGCTTTGCGGCCGCTTAAGTCAACCAAGTTTTCTTGAGCCAGATCATCGAGTTCCAAAAACACCGCCTTATCCTCATAGACGAGGAATAGGTGATGGTCGTCTTTGTACCAATTGAGCGCCGTTATTTTATGGTTAGGCGGCAACTTAAATCGCCAGTAATCTTTTTCACCCCGGAAGGAGAAAACTTCAATACCCTTGCTTTCCAAGGCGGCGACCATGTCTCCGTTCTCATTAAAGCTGAAATCGAGAACGTCGCTGGCCAGTTTGGAGGTCGAGTTCGATTCGACATTATAAAGATAGAACGAGCCATCGTCCTCCAGGATGCCGAGCGTGGAATTTTCCGCCCAAGCCAACTTTTTTGTTTTGCCGGGCAGAGTCTGGAGAGTGTCTGAACCTCGCTCGAGGAATTTGTCATAACGCATTAGCTTAGAAACTTTTGCTTTAGGGTCAAAAACAGTCCAAGCTACCCAGAAACGGGAAGCGTCGGCGGGGCCAAGGAGGAGCGTGGAGGTAGGCGTGAGCGCTTTCAAGGTATTTCTTTGGATGTCAAAAACCGCGAGGCTGCGATCGCGTTTTACGAGGACTTTGTTGTCCTGGAAAGGATCGACAAATAAATTAAAGTTTTCTTTGGGCAAAAGGAGCGAGAGCCTGCTCGAAAGATTGAGCCAAGTTACTTCGTCGAGGTTCACCCAAAACAATGTGTTTTTGGCGTCTTTCACGAGCAGGCGTCTTTCGTTGTTCGTAAAACCCAGCACATCCGCGCCGGGGATTTTCTGGCCGCGCCAGCTTAGTTCATTTTTGTTGTTGCGCGTAAGTATTTCCCCCTGGGCCAGCCAAAAGTCCGTAAGCGGGCCCTGCAAAACCAATTCTGTTTGCTGCGGCACAAGCACTGCATATTTCACTTCTGTAACCAAGGCCGGCAAAACTTCAACTTTCCGCTGCCACGGATGAAAGCCCGAAGCGGAGATCGAAAGTATATGGGTTTTTGGAAAAAGGTTATTGATCAGGGTTCCGGACTGGAAAAATCCGCTTTGCGTTTTTACCGGATTGTCATCAAGCGTCAAGGAAGTGTTTTCCGGGAAAGTGCGCACGTAAATTGCCCCCACTTTCTTGAAAACCACGGTTTTGAAATCGAAGCGCCAGCCTTTGGCAAAGAAAACTACGCCTGTGCCGAAAAGCAGGAAAACCAAGATAAAAAAATAGAATATATATCTTCGCTGCCGTCTGGTCATAGATGATTTTTTTGTAGTATAATTTAAGCGGTCCCGCGCTAGATTTCGGATCAAATAATTTTGCAAGGGAGGACGATTGCTTCTCGCCCGAGGGCTTGAGCTCGAGTCCACCCACCTGGTTTATATTTCCGGGATTATCTAGGCGGGATCCTTAAGCCCCCGATGTCCAAAGTCGGGGCTTTTAAGTCTTTAGGTCATAAATATTTGTCGGGCTGCCGGGAATTGCCGCCCACGGCCGTGGGCGAGCCTCGCCCCGTCCGAGCGGGGCGGGAACCGCTTTTTGTCGGGCCGCCGGGAATCGAACCCGGGCTGCAAGACCCCCAGCCTCGCGTACTGCCATTATACTACGGCCCGTTTTGTTACTAAGCATGCGATATGCGATAAGCCATACATCGCATGCTACTTTGCGCTTTTATGCAAAGTTCTTATGCAATTCGTGCAGATCAATTTGCGTACGCCTTTAACCTTCGCCCACTGCAGGTTGGGATAATGACGCTTCCAGTTCACCGGATTGTACTTTCCGCGCAGCTTTTTGCGTTCGCCGCCCATGCGGGAACCTTTTTTACAGATGGCGCATTGACGCATGTTTTTATAGCGATGCGAATGATTCAAATTACATCCGAATACCTCAAATTATTTGCGGTATTCGCATGCATTCGCGGATTTGCATTGCGTTATTCCAGTTTGACCTTGAGTTTTTTCGTTTTTTTCCTGTTTAGCTTGGGCAAACGGACGGTGAGAATTCCGTTTTTGAACGTAACCGAGGCGGCGTCCGGATCCACTTCTTGCGGCAAGATGATCGAGCGGGAGAACCTGCCCCAGTAACATTCCTGATAGAAATAATCCTCGTCGCTTACTTCTTCGCTTCGGCTGCGTTCGCCCCGGATGGTAACGGAGTCATTTGAAACATTGATGTCCAAATTTTCCGGTTTCACGCCGGCGACCGCCGATTCGATCACGATATCGGAAGCCGTCTGGTAAACGTCAACTGTAAGCTGGCCTTCGGGTTCGTAGCTTTCCTCGATCGGCGCCACTTTTTTTGTCCGCAATGGCGCCATTGTGGCCTTGGTAAGCTCTATTTCCGGTTCGGGTTCCGCTTCCCCGTATTTGGCCAAACTTTCAAAAAATTTTTCTTCGGATGAGTCCATGTTACACGCTTTCCCGCTTCAGTTTTTCGAGGTCATTCAGGCTCACAAAGCCCAGGATGATGACGAAAAGAAGCGCATAAATTATCGTTCCGTATTGCAGTATAAGATAATTGAAGAAAGCATGCAAGATGGTGGCCAGAAACACGCCTTTTATAAGCATAAACCTGCTTCCGAATTTGCGGATGGAAAGCGCCCAATAGTAACCGACAAGGCCGGAGGTAAGCGTATGTAGAAGCGTTGCGCCCACGAAGCGGAAAGTGG
Organism: uncultured Candidatus Saccharibacteria bacterium; assembly: GCA_964361595.1. Lineage (GTDB taxonomy): Bacteria > Patescibacteriota > Minisyncoccia > UBA6257 > 2-01-FULL-56-20 > CAYIAX01. The sequence continues at coordinate 41,870 of CAYIAX010000004.1, forward strand.
CAGTTTCAAAAAGCGGGCCCATGAGCGCCGCCTCGCCGCCGCCTTTGCCCATTAAGGCGCCGATATTCTCGAGCGTGGCGAAACCCAAGGCGGCGACGATCGTATAGATCATAGCATCGACCGGTTCATCGAAAGCGGGGTTTTTGCGTACGGAAAAATAAGCGGCGGCAAACTTCACTAATTCTTCAATAAAAGAAAATAAGAGGAGTGCAAGCATGAATAAGAGCGGCGAGAGTTCGCGCGAAGTGAAAAGCGTGCGAAATTCGGGCCAGGGGACGGTGAGCGCCACTTGAAGAAGGTAAGCGACAAGCGCAGACAATGCGCCCATAACGAACGTGAAGGCGATGAGGCGCCTCGGTTCGGGATGCAGGTCTTCCTGCAGGTAGAAAAAAAGCCAGGTGAAGCCTGGAAGTATGCCTAGAACAAGTGCCAAGACTGACATGATTTAGCTTAGAGGTTTTAGCTTATAGCTTTGAGTTCGCACATTTTTATTTTACCACAGCTCAATCATTAAGAGCGTCCCGGGCCGAAACTTTTGGTAAAGGGTTTCTGTTATAAAGGGCATAAAAGGGTGAAGAAGCTTTAAGGAGGTGAGTAAGCAGGTTTCGAGCGTGGCATACGCTCGCCGGGCGTCATTCAAGTTCTCGCCCTGGAGACGCGATTTTGCGGTTTCCACATGCTTATCCGCGAGCGCGTGCCAGATGTAGTGATAAAGCAGTTCAGCTGACCGGTGGTATTCGAATTTTTCGAGATGCGCCGTGACTTTTTTCTTTATGCCCGCCAGTTCAGCCGCAGTTTTCTTGTCCCAAGCCGTAGGAGCGGCAAGCGCGCCGTCTTTGGGCTTCCGCATATCGAGAAATCGCGAGATATTCCAGATTTTGGTCGCAAAATTGCGGTAAGCGCGGATTTTGTCTTCCGAGATCACGATATCGTTGCCGGGAGTATTCCCGACCACAAGCGCCATCCGCAAAGCATCTGTGCCGTAAGTTTCCGCCACGCCCAGGGGATCGATTACGTTGCCCTTGGATTTGGACATTTTCTGCCTGTCCTTGTCGCGGACCAAGCCATGGAGGTAGACGGTTTTAAACGGAACTTTACCGGTGCGGTAAATTCCCAGCATCACCATGCGCGTCACCCAGAAGAAAAGAATGTCATAAGCGGTTTCCATGATATCGGTCGGGTAAAATTCCTCAAAATCGGATTTTGATTTAAGGAGGGTAGCGAACGGCCATTGGCCGGAGGAAAACCAGGTGTCGAAAACGTCGGGGTCCTGTTCGTAGATGTGGTTGCCGCATTTTTCGCACGGTTCAAGGATATCAAATTGAATTGCCTGGGCGTTTTTTATGCTTTCTCTCGTAAGCGCCCGCTCGGCAGTCAGGCCCCTTATCTGTTTCATGAGCATTCTGATGGTGCCGCCGTGGCTGACAACGATGACGTTTTTATGTTTATGGATTTTTTGATGTTTTTGGAAGGCCGCCCAGGCGCGTTTTTCCACTTCTTTGTAGCTTTCACCTCCGTAATCGTTGACCTCGTAGTCATATAAACGTTTTCCGTATTTTTCTATGGCTTCGTTGCGCGCCACCCCTTCGGCGTCTCCCATGGAACGTTCGTGCAGTTCTTCTTCTATAATTATTTCTTTATCCCCCAGTGTTTTTGAAATAATTTCCGCAGTTTCTCTGGCTCTTTTCTGATTTGAACTGATAATAAGGTCTATCGGCGTATTCTTGAGCGCCTCGGCGGTTTTTTCGGCCTGAGCTTTTCCCGCGTCGTTTAGCGGATCGTCTCCGAGTCCTTGCAGTATGCTGTTTTTATTGGCGTCTGTTTCCCCGTGCCGTACCAGAAACCAGCTCGATTTTATTTCCGGATTTATTTTTACGTCGCCGCAGCCGAGGCAGAACCAGGCGGGGATTCGTATGCCCCAGACGATTTGGCGCGAAACGTTCCAGTCGCGGATATTCTTTAACCAATGGAGATACACTTTCTCCATCCTTTTGGGAATAAATTTAATTTTTCCGGATGTTACGGCCTCAATCCCCAAATCCCGCAGCGATTTTTCGGAAGCAGTTTTTTTCTGCGTTTGTCCGCGCTCGCCCCGAGTTGCATCGAGGGGTGAAGTCCGCGTAAGTCCGCGGGATGTCGGCGTAGCCGACATCCGGACGAACCACTGCATGCGGGGTAAGGGTTCAAGCGTCGAACCGCACTTGTAGCAAGTCGCAATTTGGTGGACGTAAGCCGGGTCAACTTTCTCTAAAATCCCTTTTTCCTGCATGGCGGCGGCAACTTTTTCCCTCGCCTCCGCCACCTTGAGGCCGTGAAAAGGCCCGGTTTCGCCCGTAAGCCGTCCGTTTTCGTTTATTATTATTTTCGGACCAGGTATTTCGTCCTTATGCCTCTGCCAGATCTCAAAGTCGGTCGCATCGTGCGCAGGCGTAACCTTAACCACGCCCGTGCCGAAGGCGGGATCAACGGCCTCGTCCGCAATGACTTTGAATTTAAGCGGGCCCAAAATGCCTTCCGCCTCGATTTCCTTGCCGATGTATTTCTTGTAGCGTTTGTCCCCAGGATTAACCGCGAGCGCTGTATCGCCGAACTTGGTCTCGGGCCGCACGGTTGCCAAGGTAAGCGGCCCGTACCTGATGTAATAAAGCGGATCGGTGCGTTCGACGTACTTTATCTCAAGATCGGAAAGTGCGGTCTTGTGCTTGGGGCACCAATTGACGACGCGGAAATCACGGTAGGCGAGACCGTCTTTATAGAGTTGGGCAAAAGTTTCGTAAACTATTTTTACGATCTCGGGATCAAGCGTGAATTTTTCGCGTGACCAGTCGCAGGAGGCGCCCAGTTTGCGCAACTGGCCCTCCATGATTTTTTTATTCTCCTGCGTGAAGTCCCAAATCGCTTTGTAAACTTCTTCCCGGTCCATTCGAAATCGGCTTTTTCCTTCTTTCTCTAATTTCTTATCGAAAACCACCTGTGTTTCAAATCCCGCATGGTCGGCGCCGGGCAGCCACAGCGCCTTCTGGCCGCGCATGCGCGCAAAGCGGATCATGATGTCCTGGAGCGTTACGAACACCGCGTGCCCCACATGCAAGGAGCCGTTCGCGTTCGGCGGCGGCATGATAATCGAAAACGCGGACTTACGCTGACTTGACGCTGACTGTCGCTGACTTTTTCCGCGTTTGTCTGCGTGCCGTCCGCGTGAGTCTGCGCTGATCGGCGGTAGCCGATCAGGGTTGAAATATCCGGATTCCTCCCACTGCTTATAAATCGAATCTTCAATCTCTTTGTGGTCGTAGCGGGGGTCGAGTTCCATAATGTAAGGATTTTAACGCGAAGGCGAGATTTTTGGAAGATTTTCCGGAATGAAAAAGCTCTCAAATGTGCCGAGAGCTTCCGTGGATGAATGCTATTTTTACCAACGCCAGCAGCCGCGGCCGGATTTCTGCCGGGACCGAGCCCGCTGTTCCTTGGCCGATAGCCGGTTCTTGCCGAAGCGGGGTTGGTAACCGTTGCCGTTGGACGTGGTTTGAGTTTCTTCTGTATTTCCTCCGTTGCTGGAGGAGAATTGACGGGTCAGGGGCCTGCCGTACTTGGCATGCATGAGCCCGCCGTTAGGCGTACTGGCGTGCGCCATACCGGAAACTCCTTCCCTACAAATTCAAGTTCTAATTATTAATTTAAGCTAGATTTCGTCTGAAAATCAAATGTTCAGATCTCCCCGGGCTTCAAGTCTTAATTTCTTCTTGCGCAGGCGAGCTTGCCCGTCCGAAGCTCTTGAGCGAAGGAGGGTCATGTACCCCGCGGCGGCAATCATCACGGCGTTGTCGGTGTTGTATTGCATATCTGCTACAAAAAAGCGAATCCCCATTTTCCGTGTCGCTTTTTCCAGTTCGCTTCGCAAGAGTTTATTGGCCGCTACGCCGCCGGAGAGCATGATGGATTTGGCTTTGAAGATTTCTGTTGCGCGTATCGTTTTATAAACAAGCACATTGATCACCGCTTTTTCAAATGATGCGGCAACATCGGCTTTGTCGGCTTTTGGGTTGTCGCGGAGATAATACAGGACGGAAGTCTTGAGTCCCGAAAAACTGAAATCATAATTCTTTTGATCGCGCATGGGACGCGGGAAGGGAATGGCATTGGGATCGCCCTTCGCGGCAAGGCGCTGGATTTCCGGCCCGCCGGGGTAGGGGAGGCGAAGCAAGCGCGCCACCTTATCGAAGGCTTCACCGGCGGCATCGTCGCGCGTTTCGCCGAGCTTTTGCCAGGATTTAAGATTTTTCATCAAAAGCAAAATCGTGTGCCCGCCGCTCACCAGCAGTGAAACTGCTGGGAATATCGAAGCACGAAACCCGAAATCCGAAACGCGCTTCGAGCTTTCTTTTTTCTTCGGCAGAAGAAAAGAGAAGAGATGTCCTTCGAGATGATTTACTCCCACGAGCGGGGGCTTATGGCTTATGGCGAATGGCATATCGTAAAGCTCTTTTGCAAAACTGATGCCAGTCCACAGCGCCGGTTCCAAACCAGGGCCCACTGTGACGGAGACCAAATCAACTTTTTTCCATAAGCTATATGCTCTTTGTCCTTTGCCAAAAATTTGCCGAAAAAGGATCGGCAAATTTTTTACGTGCTCGCGCTTGGCCAGATTGGGAACCACGCCGCCGAAGGGGCGGTGGATGTTTATCTGCGAGGAAACCAGGTTTGTGAGCACCTTAAATTTCGGCAGCCCATTTGGGGAGCCTGCGCTAGCCTCAACCATGGCAAGCGCTGTCTCATCGCAACTTGTTTCAATGCCAAGTATAAACATAAGCTTTGAATTTAGAGCGGCCCGCCCCTTCGCCAAGCGGGCGCTTTATTCCCCCCGCCGGGGGATGACCTTGGTGATACAGTAATAATTTTCGGCTGAAATTTTTAACCTGCCGGCGCTTCGTCAACAAGCAGTCTTGCGGTATTTGATCGCACTTCGAGAAATCCCGAACCCATAGGGATATAATGTTCTTGATTCTCACTATCAACGATTTTCACAATTCCCTTGGTTAGGGCGGAAATCAGCGGCCGATGGTGATCAAGGACCGTAATTTCGCCCAAGCGGGTTTTGCAGTTTACTGACTTGGCCTCGCCCTCGTAGAGGACATTTTTTAAGGAATAAACGCTTACGTGCATAAAGATACAAATATACTAATTTTACATAACTTCTTCAATATTTCCTTTCAGATAAAAATTTTCTTCTGGTAACTCGTCGTGGCGGCCTGTGAGAATCTCTTTGAAACCGCGAATCGTGTCTTCGCGCTTCACGTATTTGCCGGGTCGCCCGGTGAAGGTTTCGGCGACGAAGAACGGCTGCGAGAGGAAGCGCTGGATTTTACGGGCGCGGTCCACAGTTTTGCGGTCGGTCTCGGAAAGTTCCTCGATACCCAAGATGGCGATGATGTCCTGAAGTTCCTTGTAGCGTTGTAGAGTTCGCTGCACCTCGCGGGCGACGTCGTAATGTTCGCGGCCGACGACTTTGGGATCAAGCGCGTTCGAGGCGGAAGCCAGGGGATCGACGGCCGGGTAAATGCCGATTTCGGTCAAAGCGCGCGAGAGCACGATTGTGGAGTCCAAGTGGGCAAAAGTCGTCGCCGGCGCCGGGTCGGTGATGTCGTCGGCGGGAACATAAACGGCCTGCACGGACGTGATTGAGCCCTTGTTCGTTGAAGTGATGCGTTCCTGCAGCTCGGCCATCTCGGAGGCCAAGGTCGGCTGGTAGCCCACGGCGGAGGGCATACGGCCCAAGAGCGTCGAGACTTCGGAGCCCGCCTGCGAGAAGCGGAAAATGTTGTCAATAAAAAGCAATACGTTTTTCCTTTCCTCGTCCCGGAAGTATTCGGCCATGGTCAGTGCGGAGAGCGCCACGCGCGCGCGGGCGCCGGGGACTTCGTTCATTTGGCCGAAGACGAGTGCGGTTTTGGCGATCACGCCGGACTCCACCATTTCGCGGTAGAGATCGTTGCCTTCGCGCGTGCGTTCGCCGACGCCGCCGAAGACGGAGACGCCGCCCGATGCTTCGGCAATGTTTCTTATGAGCTCCTGAATGATAACGGTTTTGCCGACGCCGGCGCCGCCGAAGAGCCCGACTTTGCCGCCTTTGACGAAGGGAGCAATGAGGTCAATCACTTTGATGCCGGTTTCGAAGATTTCTGTTTTCGTGGATTGCTCGGTCAAGGGCGGCGCAGCCCGGTGAATGGGGGAAAACTTCTTTCCGCTTGAGGCGGACCCGCCTTCGGCGGGAAAATCTTTTGGAGCATCGAGTGAGCCGCCGGTTACGTTAAAAATATGTCCCAAAACTTCCGGTCCCACCGGTACTTCAATCATTTTTCCGGTATTTTGAACCGTGGCGCCGCGGCGGAGTCCGTCTGTCGAGTCAAGCGCAATCGCGCGCACCCGCCCGGGTTCCAGATGGCGCACAACCTCGAGCGTAATCACACGCTCGTTTTTATCGCCCGCGGCAACTTTGAGCGCGGTGTAAATCGGCGGCAGCGAACTTTCCGCGCCAAATTCCAAATCGACGACCGGACCGATGATTTGTACGATTTTTCCTGTTTGCATGTTACTTTGTAATACCAATATACGAATGCATGCGAATGATACTAATTATACAAATGTGAGAGCGGATTAGTATTTATTCGTATCATTAGTACAATTTGTATATTGGCATCATTTTTACTTCAACGACTCAGCTCCGGCGGTGATTTCGATGATTTCTTTCGTGATCGCGGCCTGGCGAGCTTTGTTATAAACGAGCGTGAGCTCCGACCTAAGCTCATTCGCGTTATCGGATGCGTTTTTCATGGCCACGCGGCGGGCGGCGTGCTCGGACGCGTTCGCCTCGAGCACCAAATGGTAAATTTCCATGAGTGTGAGGTGGGCGGCGAGTTCGTCGAGGATCTCCTGCGGCGAAGGTTCGATCAGATAATCTTCGTTGCCTGTTTGCGCCTCCGGTTGGTCAAGTTGCTTGAAATTGGCGAAGCGTCCGGTTTTAGGAACAAGTTCGCGGAGAGTATTTAAGAGCGCTTCGGCGCTCGCGGGCAAGAGCTCGCGAAAAACCATGTCTTGCCGGAGCGCGCTTTCAAAGCGCATTGAGAAGACGAGGACGCGGTCCCAGTCGCCCCGGAGAAATCCTTCCGTCAAAAATTTGGCCAGAGGTTCGATTTCCGCGATTGTGGTGTAATCGCCGAAGCGGGTAAATGCGCGTTTAAAGTTCGGCGTCCGGCGTTCGAGATAGGCGGCGGCTTTTTGGCCGACGGCGATGTACGCGTAAGCGGGATCGGCAAAATCTATTTTCTCCGCCCGGATGAATTTTTCCACTGCGCGGATTACAGCGCTGTTGAACGAACCGGCCAGCCCCTTGTCTGAAGTGACGACCACAATCGCCGTGGTTTTAACGCCGCGTTTTTCGAGAAGCTTAGGCAGGTGCGCGGTTTCGAGACGCGTAAGCCGCGCGAGAAAATCCAGCGCCGAAAAAGCGTAAGGCCGCGAAGCCAAAGCGATCTCCTGGCTCTTTCGCATCTTGGTTGCCGCCACGAGCTCCATGGCTCGCGTGATCTGGTTTATGTTTGTCACCCCTTTGAGGCGGCGTTTAAGGTTTTGCAAAGACTCCATCCCTCACCCTTAGAGAATTTGCGCAGAGCGCAAACTCTCGATATGTTTTGAGCTAAAGACCTTTATCTCCAAATAAGTTCTTGTGAAAATGTGTTTCATGAAATGATTCTCTAAGGGTGAGGGATTAAGAGTTGGCGATCAGGAATTTCTCGATCGCGGCTTTGAGCTTCGCTTCAGTCTCCTCGATCAAGTTTCCGGTTTCGCGAATCGGCTTCAGGATGTCTTCGTCGTGCAGTTTGGCGATGTACTCAAGGAAAAGCCCTTCCATTTTTTTCGCTTGCTCGATTTCAAAACGGTCGAAATGGCCGTTCAAGACCGCGTAGAAAATCGCCACCTGCTTTTCGCAAGCCAAGGGCGCCTGGTCGTCCTGCTTTAAAATTTCGGTGATGATTTGTCCCTGGCGGATGCGTTTTTTCGTGGCTGCGTCCACGTCCGAGGCGAATTGTACGAAAGCCTGGAGTTCGCGGAACTGCGCCAAGGCGTAGCGCAAACCGCCGGCGACTTTCTTCATCGCTTTGGTTTGAGCTGCGGAGCCCACGCGCGAGACCGAGAGTCCAACGTTTACGGCCGGCCGGATGCCTTGGTAGAAAAGATCGCTTTCCAAATAAATCTGGCCGTCGGTAATCGAAATTATGTTCGTCGGAATGTAAGCGGTAATGTCGCCGAGTTGCGTTTCGACAAGGGGGAGTGCCGTCAAGGATCCCCCGCCTTTCTCTTTTGATAGTTTGGCGGCGCGCTCTAGCAAGCGGGAGTGGAGGTAAAAAATATCGCCGGGGTAAGCTTCGCGGCCGGGCGGGCGGCGGAGCAAGAGCGAGATCTGCCGGTAAGCCCAGGCATGTTTTGAAAGGTCGTCGTAAACAACAAGCGCGTCTTCGCCGCGGTCGCGGAAATATTCGCCTACGGCGCAGCCGGCAAAGGGTGCCAGATACCACAAGGCGGCGGGCGACGAAGCCGAAGCGGAAACTACAATAGTATATTTCAAGGCGTCATATTGCTTGAGGGTTTCCACAATGCGGGCAACTTTCGCTTCTTTCTGTCCTACGGCTACATATATACAGATAGGCGTTTTGCGGCCGGTATCAGAGCCCTGGTTAATTATCGTATCGAGCGCCACGGCGGTTTTGCCGGTCTGGCGATCGCCAATGATAAGTTCGCGCTGGCCGCGGCCGATCGGGATCATTGAATCTATGCTCTTTAATCCGGTATGGAGCGGCGTGTTCACACCTTCGCGTTCCAAAACGGATGGCGCGCGATTTTCCAAAGGGTAGCGTGTTTGTTCTTGGTTTTTAAAAATTGGGCCCTTGCCGTCCAGGGGATTGCCCAGGGGATCGATCACGCGGCCAACCATTTCTTTGCCGACCTGGAGCGAAAGCACTTGGCCGGTGCCCTTAACGGTATCTCCGCTTTTTATTTCCAAATAATCATCGAGCACCAAAGCGCCGATTGTTTCTTCTTCGAGGTTTAAAGCCACGGCGCGGCGCGGACCCGCATGAGTTTCGATCGTGAGGAGCTCCTGGCTCGCCGCTTGCTTCAAACCGGTCAATTTTACAATGCCGTCGCCGACTTCAATTATGCGGCCCACGGCTTCCCAGTCGGTCTTATCCTTATAATCGGCAATTTCACGCTTAAGTTTTTCGATGATTTCGTAAGACATTGGTTAGAATTTAGAACCTAGCCGCCTTGGCGCCCGCTCCGACTCGGAGACGAGGCGAGAGCCTCGCCCCGTTGCGACGGGGCGGGAGCCTAGAATTTAGAATTGGTTGCGGAGAATAATTTTTGCAGTTTTCGTTTAAGCGACATGTCGAGTTCGCGTTCGTCATTTACGGTGATCCTTACTCCGGCCACGAGTTCAGGAAGAATTTGTTCTTCGACTTTATCTTTGGGTTTAAGAAGCGTATGAAAAAGTTTGCGCGCGGGCTGGGGTAAGGGGCGGGCGGAAGCAACCTCAATTTTATTTATGCCCTTGCGGGCGTAAAACATTTTTTCGGTCGCCGCGGCGATTTTAGGCAAAAGGTATGCGTCGCCGTTTTGCCTCGCTAAAGATATGGCGCGGCGGATGTACTCTTCCTGCTTCACCTGGCTCTCTGTGCTTGCGAGCACCGCGCTTAAAGCTTCGGCATAAACCCTGGGAGAAAACTTCATCCCTCACCCTTAGAGAATTTGCGCAGAGCGCAAGCCCTCAATCTGTTTTGTCCTGGGGACCTTTAGCTCCGAATAAGTTCTTATTAAAATGTTTTTCATAAAGTGATTCTCTAAGGGTGAGGGATTATTTTCCGGCAATTTCCTCTACTGCTTTCTTGATCAAGGCCTCATCCACGGCCGTGGGAGCAAGTTCGACGGTGCGAATCAGGGCTGCTTTGACCAGGGCCGCCGCTTCTTGTTTCATCGCCCGGCGGGCGGTTTCCGCCTTACCGGCAATAATCTGATCCGTCTGGGCCAGCATCTCGGTTTCTTTGGTTTTGGCGGCTGCGAGGAGTTCGCCCTCGAGCCGCTTGGCCTTGGCTTCGGTGGCTTTAATTACAAGCATGGCCTTTTCATCAGCTTCTTTCATTTTGGCTCGCTCGAGCTCCTGGATTTCGCCTAACCGGACTTCGGCCTCTTTGGCTTTGGTGAGGCCCGCCTCGATTTTCTCCCGCCGGTCCTTGAGGATTTTTAAAATCGGCTTGTAAGCGAAAACGCGCAAGACAACTAGAAGCAGCAAGAAGTTCACCGCTTGGCTTAAAAGCAATTTCCAGTCGAGGCCTAATTGGTTGATGAGTTCAGACATAATGCGATGCGAATGATGCGAATCCCATGCGAATACTGCGAATAATTCGTTGTATTCGCGTGCATTTGCGGATTAGCATTGCTTAAACGAACTTCAAAATTAACGCGACGACCAGCGCATAAATGGCGATCGCTTCGGCGAAGGCGATCGCGAGAATCATGGCCGTCTGCACCTTGGGGGCCGCTTCGGGGTTGCGGCCGATCGCATCCGTACCGCGCGAGCCGATCATGCCGATCGCGATGGCTGGCGCAATCGCACCGACAGCAATCGTGATCATCGGCGCCCACAAACGTACTGTTTCTAGTTCCATGTAGTTAAAATTCTAAGTTTGCAATTTTGCAATTCTCAAAAAATTAAGTTGAGTTTTGAAAATTGAAAATTGGGAATTGGAAATTGTGTTTGCGACCTTTTAATGACCAGAATTCTATTCATGTGCAATGGCGGTGGCAACGAAGACGAGGGACAGCATTGCGAAGACGAAAGCTTGGATGAAACCCACGAAAGTTTCCAAGAAGAGAAACGGAAGCGGAATGAAGTAAGGAGTGAGGAAAGCGATGATCGTGAGCAAGATTTCGCCGGCAAAGATGTTGCCGAAGAGCCGGAACGAAAACGAGATCAGTTTAGCAACTTCGGAGATTAATTCAAGTATGCCGATGAAAAAATCGATCGGTCCCCTGAAATTAAAAAATTTACCCGCGTGCTTTACAAAACCGATGACGGCAATACCCAGAATATTCACGGTGACGACGGAAATGACGGCCAAGGCGAGCGTGAAATTGAGATCGCTGCCGGGCGAGCGCAAAAGCGGAACGCGCCCCTCCGCTGTTTCAAAAATGACCGAGCCGATGCCGGGCAAAAGCCCAAACCAGTTCGCAGCGAGAATGAAAAGGAAAACGGTGCCCACAAAGGGCAGGTATTTTTCAGCTCGCTCACGGCTGCCAAGGATTCCTTCCATGAGCCCGAGCGCTCCCTCAATCGCAGTTTCAAAAGTATTTTGAATGTAGCCGGGGACGAGGACTAACCGCCGCCGGCCAATTGCGGCGAGCGCGGCTAGGATAACCATGACTAGAGTTGAAAGCAAAAGCGCGTTCGTGACGGGAAAGCCGCCGAGGCGGAAAAGTTCTTCGGCGCGGAGTGAAATATGTATGCCAGATGATTCCATCCCTCACCCTTAGAGAATTTGCGCAGAGCGCAAGCCCTCAATCTGTTTTGTCCTGGGGACCTTTAGCTCCGAATAAGTTCTTATTAAAATGTTTTTCATAAAGTGATTCTCTAAGGGTGAGGGATTCCCGCCGGACGCCGAAAGCGGCGGCAGGAGAGTAATTATAGGAAAAAGCGGCTGGAAAAGCAAAACCGATTACAATCTAAAAAAGATAAGGCCGGCGCGGGAGAAAAGCTTGCGTCGGCCTCGGATGTTCGGGTCGTATAGACCCGAGTGGTCCCCAAAAGGAGGGGCAGCAGCGCAGCAAAAGCTAGCAACCGGGGTTATTTAGAAAATACTGGAACTGGCTTAATTATAGCGCTTGCATTTCGTTTATGGAAGGGGAATGTGGATAACCCCAAAGGGCTTTACCGGGATTCAAGCATAAGGAAGCCCCGACGTGCATGGTTGCACCGGGGCTTTTAGCGGAAAATGTTTGGTGGGAAATACTTCTTATATCATACCAGTATACAAAATCTTTGTCAAGCGCGCTTCCGACGGTATTTGATTGAGTGAATACATAGTTTCCATGATACGGAGGCTTGCGCTAACAGGGTTGGATTATCCTCTAAACTTTCCTATGTTTAGGCGTAACCCAAAAGCCCAGCCTGAACTTGCCGCCGAGCATCAGCCGCGTTTGCGCATCAAGACCCGGAAAAGCGCCGAAGACAATCAGAGTTATGGGGATCAAGAGCCACTGCAACGCATACAGGAAATAATGCCACCGGCGGAACCAGGCCGGCTTGGGGGGCAAAAGCAGTATGGCGAGTATAGCTGAACTGGCGATACCCAACATCGCCAAGCTCATAATGAAGCTTGTAATCTGCGGCAGGCTGTAAGACAGAAGCGAGTAGCTGAAAGCCTCGCCGCCCAGCCAGAGCGGCAGCCAGCCCAAAGCAAAAATCATGAGGGCGTTCGTCGCCCAGGAATGAAAACCTTCGATCGTAATCAATGACCAGTACCATTTTTTCCGCAAGGGTATTTTTTTATCGTATAAAAACCCTTGCCCGCGATCCGAATCTACCAATCCATCCGAAGTATCCGAATGGCCTTGCTGAATAGGCATATCCGAATAATTCGGGTTGTTGATTCGGTAAGTATTCGGAGCATTCGAATGTAATTCGGATTTTTCGGATTGCCTACCACAGAGCATATAAGGAATGTTTTCCGCGCCCCAGCCCCAGCGCCGGTGCTGGCGGTAGGTATTTTTCATCGTACTCCAAAAAGTCGGGCCGACGTTTGCATCCATGGATACGGGATAGGATAAGGGCTCCACGCGGAACTCGCCGTTGTAGCGCAGAAATCCCTGCCAGAACACACGCGAGTCTTCGGAAACGACATCCTTGTGCCAGAATCCCATATCAACAAGCGCCTGGAAAGGGATTGATTGGGACGAAAAAGATGTGAGCCGTTCCGGCCTCGCCTGCTGCATCATTTGCCAGAAGGTGGAGGAGAACGAAACTACGCGCGCGAAAGCGGGAGCCTGGTAAATATTGTTAGTGAAGAGCGGCACCGGTTGGTAGATTGCGCGCAGCCTGTCTTCGGCATTTAAAAATGCATAGGTGAGCCGTCCGAAGTAATCGGGGAAAATTTGCGTGTCAATGTCAAAAACGGAAACCAGAATATTTTCGTAGGAGAGCGCTGATTCACGCTGACTAGACGCTGACTTGCGCAGAACCTCGCTGGCGGTATCGTTGGTCTGCGTATAGTCTGCGTAAGTCCGCGTATTGACCAAGGGGTCAATAATTAGCCGCTTGGCTTCTTTGGCGGCCCAGGCTTCGTTCGAACCTTTGCCGGGAATTTCTCCGGGCAAGCCGGCCGGGTGTTTCGTAGTTAGAAACCTGCGGAAGCGCGCGCCGAATTCCGCTTTGATTTTTTTCGCCGTTTCCGCGGCTTCCTCGCCGCCGCTTGCTTCCGTCGCCAAAACCACGATGAATTTGTCCGTGGGATAATTGGCTTTAACCAAACTTCCAAAACTTTCTCGCACGAGCGGATGGGGTTCTTTGTGTATAGGGAAGATGATTAAGTGAATGATTTCTTTCCAGGATATGCGATTCGAATCTACTAATTCATCCGAATGCTCCGATTCAACAATTCGGGGCATTCGGATGTCATTCGCCTGCCTGCCGGTCAGGCAGGGATTTTTAGGATCGCTTTGGAGCTTTTTTAATTCCGCGAGCCAATCCACCTTAAGATTGCGCTTCATCTGCCGGAAAGTCGCGCTCAAATGGAGCGAGAGGTAAACGGTTTTGAGGAGCCAGTAGGTGTCAAAAAGAATGATGAAGATGGCGATAAAAGCGGGAGTGGCCCAGGAGAGGAAAACCATGAGTCCGATCGTGAGCCAAGCCAGCGCTCCGGGAATAATTTCAAAAAAGCGGTACATATTTAGAACCTAGAATTTAAAACCTAGAAGCTAGAAAGTATGATTTTCTTAAATTTGCCGTGATTGCTTGAAAATTAAGCGTATTCACTATACAGTATAACGGCAGAGCACGGAAATACAGGTAAAAAATCTTTTGGCCTCGTCGTCTAGCCTGGTCCAGGACGCCGCCCTTTCACGGCGGAGACACGGGTTCGAATCCCGTCGGGGCTACAATTATCCACTTTTGTACTAGCGTTTGAGATTGTATAATAAGTTACGATGGTTCAAAACGCGAAAAAGGCTCGGGCAGTTCAGCTAAGGTTAGCCGGCAAAAGCTATGGGGAAATTACTAAAATTCTCAACGTATCTTCAAAGGGATTGTTGAGTTACTGGTTTAGAGATTTAGTCTTGCCCGTAAAAGTTAGGAAAAAGCTATCTCGGAAAATAGCCTTTGCTAGAAAACGAGGATTTTTTAGATTCAATAAAGAACGCACCGCAGCTATTCTTGCCGACAATGAGCTGGTTGCTAAACAAGCCGCCGCTTCCATCAAAAGACTTGCAAAAAACGAACTCCTCCTGGTTGGCGCAGCTCTTTATTGGGGCGAAGGCACGACAAAAGAACTCGAATATGGTTATCAGCGCATTTCCTTTTCTAACTCGAACCCCATTATGGTAAAAATTTTTATGAGGTTTCTCCGCGAGATTTTAAGTGTTGAAGATGACAAGATTAAAGCTGGTATTCATATCCATCCGAACATTAGTGCGGAAGCAGCAAAAAAATTTTGGTCAAAAGTAACCGGTTTAGATGCAGGAAAGTTCTATATTTTCAATCAAATCAGCCGCGCGAGCCAACTAAAGCGGCCACCAAATTTTCTCCCCTACGGAACAATCAACATTCGGGTTAGCAATAGGCAATTGTTTTATAAAATTAAAGGATATATTAACGGGATTATTGCACAACTGGCATCTGAAGCAATTTGATATACTTATTGTAATGCAGGATAAATCTATTCCAGATTCCAGATTCCAGATTCTAGATTCTCGCCGGGGTTTCACCATCCTTGAGCTTTTGATTTTCACCGCGATTTTTACCGGCGCGGCGATGGCGTTTATCGCGATCCTGGTGGCGGTTACGCGCGTCCACGTCCGCCAGAACGCGATGGCCGAGGTAACGCAGCAAAGCCAATTCCTGCTGACCACGATTCAGCGCTACGTCGAACAGTCGAGCGCCATCGAAATGGCCAACGATTCGACGACGAGCACCTTAAAGCTTCGCATGGCTTCGACGACCGGCGATCCCGCCTATATTTATTTGTCGGGAACGACCGTCTACCTGAAACAAACGGAGAGTGGCACGGCCGAGCCTTTGACTTCGGACAAGGTGCAGATAACAAGTTTGAATTTCGCCAAGCGGTCTAATCCCGGCGGCCACGATTCGGTGAGCGTGGCCTTTCTGATGAACTATAACGCGACGAACATTCAGCACCGCTTCACGAATGAAATTGATACTGCGATCGGCCGGGTCTCCGCGGCCACTTTTGATTCGAACATTTTGCCTTCGACCGGGAACACTTACCGCCTGGGCACGGCGGCGGCGGATTGGCAGGCGATCAACAACACGATTTATTTCAGCGGCTCGAACGTGGGCGTGGGGGTTGCCTCGCCAGGCCAGACGCTCGAGGTAAACGGCGGCGTGCGCTTGAATACGACGACCGGGAAGCCGACTTGCGACTCTACCCAGCGCGGCACGCTGTGGGTAACGCAGTCCGCGAGCGGCACCAAGGATTATGTCCAGGCCTGTATTCGCAGTTCTACGAGCACGTTTTACTGGGCAACTTTAGATTAGAACCTAGAAGCTAGAATTCAGAATCTAGAATCGCTTTTAAAACCTAGAAGTTAGAATTTAGAACCCAGAAGAAACATGATCGAAACTTTTTAATCATAAATTCTAAATTCTAGGTTCTAGATTCTAGATTCTGCACAATGACCAAATCTTTCAAGGAGCTTCTGGTTTGGCAAAAAGCCAAGGAATTAGCCGTTGAAATTTATAAGCTGACGGAAGAATTTCCAAACTCTGAAATTTATGGTTTAAGCAGCCAGATGCGAAGAGCTGTTATTTCGATTTCTTCTAATATCGCGGAAAGCTACCAGCGTTTTCATAAAAAAGAAAAAGACCAATTACTTGCAGTGGCTTACGGTTCGGGCGCGGAGCTTGAAAGCCAGATTGAAATAGCAAGGGAGTTGTTCCCTAGCTTAAAATATGAAAAAGCAGATGCGATTCTTTTGGAAGTTATGAAAATGCTTAACAATTTCCTGCATTAAGTCAATTTCCAGCTTCCAGCTTCCAGCTTCCAGCTTCTAAGTTTGCTTGTGGATAAACTATTTACCGGCTTGTTATATACTATTATTGAGTATTCTAGGTTCTAAATTCTGAATTCTAGATTCTAAACAATGTCCAACAAACAAATCATCTATGTTGTGATCGCCGTCGCCATCGCGGGTTCCTTGGTTGCCTATTTTGTTTCGCGCAAAGGGAGTAGCGCGCCGGAATCCGAACTTAGCCAGCAAGGAGGCCAAGGCTTGGTTACGCGGGAAGTGGCGCCGGAGAATATCGCAGTTCCGGAAAAAGATTCCGGTAACGTTCCGGAAAATGTCGCCAAGCCCGAGCAGGTATCGCCGGCGGCGGCTGGAGTAGAGGAAGATATGCGGACATTTTCGATTACCGTGTCGGGAAATAAATTTTCGCCGGACACAGTGATTGCTCGTGTCGGCGACATCATTAAATTGAATTTCACCGCCGTCGACAAAAATTATGAATTTACCCAGCCGGATTATGGCTTTAAGGCCCAGCTCCCGAAAGGACAAACGGTTTCCGTAACCTTCGGCGTGAACGGCGAAGGCAAGTTCCTTTTCTACTGCGGCAGCTGCGGCGGGCCGTCACAGGGTCCGGTGGGATATATTATTGTGGTGAAAAGATAAGAACCTAGAATTTAGAACCTGGAATCTGGAAAATACGAATTATGCTATTACTAAAAAAGTCGATCGGTTTTTAAAGTTTTAAATTCTAGATTCTGAATTCTAGGTTCTAAATTCTAATCTCATGTTAAATAAAAAACTTTTAGGAATTTTAGTCGCGGTCATCGTTGTTCTCGTTCTGGTCGGCGTCTGGGTGGGGGTTAAACTTACCGGAAACGGCGCTGACGAGCCCTCGGAATATTCGGCGGTTTACCTTTCAAGCGGCGATATTTATTTCGGCAAACTCTCCTGGTTCCCGTGGCCCAAAATTAAAAATGTTTGGTACATCCAGCGGGGAGTGGACGCGCAGAATCAGCCCCAGCTGGGACTTGCGCCTTTCACTTCCGTTTTCTGGGGTCCGGTTGACGAAGTTTCCTTAAATCCCAAAGAAATTCTTTTTTGGACGCGCTTGCGCGAAAGCAGCCAGCTTGTGCAGGCCTTCAGGAACCCGCAAGCGGTCCAGCCGCCGCCCGCGAATCAGCAGGTTTCACCAGGGCAGCAGCAAAATCCCACAAGCGGAAACCCTCAATAGTAAGTAGAAAGTGGTAGGTAGTAGGTGGAATATGGGACGATAAAAACATGACCGAAGGATCAAATATAAAATCCTTTCGGGATTTAAACATTTGGCAGAAAACAAAAGCCTATGCAGTAGCTTTGTACAAAGTCACCGAGCAATTTCCTCGATCCGAGCTTTACGGGTTAACCAATCAAATCCGGCGCGCGGCGGTTTCTATGCCTGCGAATATCGCCGAAGGATTTAGGAGAAAGACAAAAAAAGAAAAACTGCAGTTTTTACGGATTGCCTATGGGTCAGGAGCTGAATTGGAGACACACCTCGAAATCAGCCGCGACTTGAATTATTTGCCGGAAACATCGTATGCAAATCTGGCGCTTGAGTTGGAAAGCATTATGAAAATGATGAATTCAGCTCTCCGCTCTCTGGAAAGCTGAAATAGCAGGATAATTGTCTACCACCTACCACCTACCACCAAATACTTGTCCACAGCCGTTAAATCCCCGGGTTCTATATAATAAAGGTAAATACGCAGCATGAACCAGCAAGCTCGGACATACCGGAGAAAATTAGCCTGGAGTTTAATCAGCTTAATTTCGCTCGCTATTCTACCACCTACCACCTACCACCTACTACCTACCGCAAACGCCTTCACCGGCCCGTCCTCGGGCGGCGGCGTGGGCACGGGCGCGATCGGCGTGAATTCGGCCAATAACTTGAGCGTCGGCACCTCGACGCCGCTTGCCGAGACCAAGTTTTTGATCGTGGCTTCCAGCTCGGCCGACAGCGCGAACTTTGCGGTTAAAGTCAGCTACCCCTTGAGTACGCCGATCTTGTGGGTGCGGAACGACGGCAAGGTCATGATCGGCACCTCCACGCCCATTTCCGCCGCGGCTCTGACGGTGCAGGGCGACATTTATGCAACCGGCAACTTGTATGGCACTCTTTCCGGCGCAGTTTTAGCTGCAAACGTTACGTCCGACGTCTTCGGCCGCCTGCAGGGCAACGGGAATTTCGCTTTTCCGGCCTCGCTAGGTGTCGGCACTTCTTCGCAGGCGGGACTGCCGCAGGAACTCTCGGTTTATGGCGATGCGTATGTAACGGGCAGCGTCGGCATCGGGACGACGGGGCCGGGGGCAAAGTTACAAGTTCTTGGAGGGAATGTGCTTGTTGGTGGCTATGGTACTGGAACGGAATATGGCATTCTGTTGTCGCCAAGCGATGCTGGTAACTACCACTGGATAGCTCAAATTGCTGGTACTAAGTTGCAGATTGGCTCAGGAAACGTTATTGGTACATCTCCTCAAGTTACTATTGACAACTCCGGCAACGTTGGCATCGGGACGACGGGACCGAGTTCAAAGCTGGATGTTAAGGGAAGCGCAGGAGCATTGACCGATTACGGCATCGCCACGATTGAAGAACCAACTCAAAATAGAGGTATTTCTTTTGGATTCGATACTACAAATGACTGGACATGGGTTTACAGCCGAGATGTTGGAGTGGAAAGTAAACCAATAAGATTTAATGATTTATTTTTTGTTGGCAAAGGAAACGGCAACGTCGGCATCGGGACGACGAATCCGAGTGATTTATTAACGGTGGTGACAAGTGCCCAGGGGACTGGCGGTATGTCAATTCAACAAGCTACCAATGAGGGACTATGGTTCAGGCCGGATAATTCTGCTGGCGCGTCCAATCCTCTCGTTCAGGCCGGGGACAAGAGTATTATATTTAGTGCTGGGTCTATCGAAACAGGTAATCTCGTCATTGCGCCTTGGTCGGCTAGCAGTTATGGAGTACGTATAACGAATACCGGCAACGTCGGCATCGGGACGACGAATCCGAACGCTATGCTGGATGTTGCGGGTACGATTAACGGGCGGAACTACGCCGTTCCAGATACGGGAGCAACGTCGCAATGGGCAAAGCTAGGCACATTTACTGCAGGGCAGGCTGGCCATACAATCCGTGTCGTCGCATACATCCACAACGGTTTTAATGCTGTAAACTCTCAAGATAGCGTTTATACCATAACTTTCAAGACCTCTAACGGTTCAAGCGTAGACGGCAACGGCTTTGCAGGAAATGGAAGCTGGTACGCAATCGGTTTCAATTCTCAAATCCCATCTGGCAATATCAAGTGGAAGGCGAATGCCGCCGGGGTGAGCGCGACCTCATATGATCTCTATATTCTCTTGCCCATTTTTACCACTAATAGCCACTACGCTGTCTCCGTGGTTTCAACCGCAAGCTGGACAAATGTCGGATCAATTGGTCAGACTGACCCAGGCATTGCGAGCGCCTCGGTACTTATACCGACACCAGAGTTCAATGTGCCTTACGGCAGCGTCGGCATCGGGACGACGGGGCCTGCCACTAAACTCGAAGTAGATGGGGATACGACACTTCTAGTTCCGTCTACTGTTGCCACTGCGACGACGGATTATGCATTAAGGCTTTTCGACAATAGGACGAGAACGGCCAATAACGCTCAAGCGATTATATTTCAAAATGCTTCAACAGAGCATTTCGCGCGGATTGAAGTTACTGATTTGGGTGGTGGCGGTAACGCGGCGGCACGTATGGATTTCAAGGTAAACAGTGCCGCAGAGGGGACTAATCCAACCTCGCGCCTGACAATTCTAAATAGCGGCAACGTCGGCATCGGGACGACCAACCCCACGAGCACCCTCACTGTCGTCGGCGAAATCAAAACCACCTCCGGCGGCGTCCGCTTCCCCGACGCCACCCTCCAGACCACGGCCTACACCGGCACTTCCACCCAGGTGGTCTCGGCCGCGAACGTCTCGGCCGACGTCTTCGGCCGCCTGCAGGGCAACGGGAATTTCGCTTTTCCGGCCTCGCTCGGCGTCGCCACCTCGACGCAGGTCGGCTTGCCCCAGGAACTTTCGGTATATGGCGATATCTATGCCTCTGGCAACGTCGGCATCGGGACGACGAGTCCAAACGCGGGATTGCAAATTAGCGGCGGCAACGTTCATGTGCAGGGTTCTTTCAGCAACAGTAATCAGTTAAGAATTACCGGAACGGGAGCCGCGGGTACGGGCAACGATGCGATTCTCCGTTTTGATACGTCCAGCAATAGCCGAGTGATATATGTGGATGAAAGTGATTCAAACAAAATGAAGTTTACTGGCGGTGGAGCAACGGATTTGGTCACAATAGATAACAGCGGCAATGTCGGCATCGGGACGACGGGGCCAAACCGAAGGCTTACGATAGGAAATCCTGGAGCGGTAAGTACCAATACACAACTGCTCTACCTTAAACAGCCCAATGATTATGGTTACTCATTCAATATCGATGATTCTGTTACTGGTCGTATGTATCTCCAAGGAGTCAATGCTGGTGTTGAATCAAACATTATGACTCTTGACAGAACAACCGGCAACGTCGGCATCGGGACGACGGGGCCGGTGACCAAGCTCCAAGTGGGTTTGGATGCTCCGGGAAGTGGGACTCAAGAGCACATGCGGTTCTCCAATGCCGCGAACAGTGTGGCATACCTATTGATTGGCACCATCGCGGGAGGAACACCGCCAGCGTATATTTCAACTGACGGAAGCGGTCGTCCGCTAGTCTTGCAGAATAACGGCGGCAACGTCGGCATCGGGACACCCCAATCGGGGACAGCACCGGCTGAGAGACTTCACGTGATCAACAATGTGTCAGCCGCTCTTGGCTATTCACTGAAGTTACAGAATGACGACACCATCGACTCTGGAACTACGGGGACAGGCATTCTGTTTGCGGTAGGCAGTGGCGGCGCTGCTCGCGGGAAGGGTGGATTGGTTTATGCTTATCCAACTGGCGGCGGCACGTGGAATCGCGGGAATTTTTATTTCCTGCAAAACAGTGTAGCAGATGCGAGCACTCCAACACTGGCAAATTCAGTTGTAACCATAACGAATACCGGCAACGTCGGCATCGGGACGACGGGGCCAGGTGCGAAGCTGGATGTAGCGGGAACCATGCGCATAAGAGACCAAGGAGACAATGTCCTTTCGGTGCTTCAATCCTCTAAAACTTACCAGCTTATCGGGACTTACTCGGGGTGGGATGCGAATGCGATTTATCTTGGTGGTTACAATGCCACAAACAACCCGCAGAATTCCTCCAGCACCCGGGTCATTGTCGGCGGCTCCGGTTCCACCCTGCCGCTCGACGTTACCGGTGTTCTTACCGTCTACGGCAGCGGAAATTCTAGTTTTGCCGGCAACGTCGGGATTGGGACGACTACGCCAAGTGCAAAACTAGAAATACAAGCGGCACAGAATGCCGCTCATTTAGAATTGGAGAGCACTGGCAGCGGTGCAAGAAGGTGGGGTTTGATAGTTAATCCTGGCTGGGCGGCTGGCTCCTTAAGTTTGTATGATTTAACTTCTGACAGTGCAAGGTTATTGATTGACACCTCCGGCAACGTCGGCATCGGGACGACCCAGCCATCTTCAACCTTGCACGTCATCGGCGACATCCGCGCCTCGGGCAACCTTTACGGCACTTTTAGCGGCGCGGTCTCGGCCGCCAACGTCTCGGCCGACGTCTTCGGCCGCCTGCAGGGCAACGGGAATTTCGCTTTTCCGGCCTCGCTCGGCGTCGCCACCTCGACGCAGGTCGGCTTGCCCCAGGAACTTTCGGTATATGGCGATATCTATGCCTCTGGCAACGTCGGCATCGGGACGACGGGGCCAGTAGCGAAACTACATGTGTATGATGGGTCAACCAGTGCTTATCTCAAAATACAAGCCCCCTTGGCAAGCCAGAGTGCACTTGAGTTTGCAGACAACACAAATGGTCAAGACATTGTGATTTATCGTTTCCAAGGGACAAGGGATTTAAGTATCTGGACGCCAACTGCCAGCGATATTGTTCGAGTGACACAAGGCGGCAATGTCGGCATCGGGACGACGGGGCCGCAGCAAAAACTTCATTTCTCTCCAGGAAGCTTTATTGGATTACCTATATCATCTCCTTATGTCCCTGCTACATGGCAAAGAGGGGGTACAGGTATTATTTTGGCTGGAGCGCAGAATACAGACGGGACCGGCTGGAATTACGGTAGCAGAATGACTGTGTCGGATTACGGTGATGGCTTAGGTACCTCGATAGACGCGTTGGCAAACGGAACATGGTATAATGACGCATTGTTTATTAGTGGACGGTCTGGCAGATATGGATACGTCGGCATCGGGACGACGGGGCCAGCGCAAACACTTGACGTTGCCGGTATCATTAAGAGTGGAACTGGCGGCGGAAAGATTTTTCTGCAACGCAACTTGACCGATTTGTCCACGCGTAGAAACTGGGGTTGGGGAACAGAGATTTCCACTGCCGGAGACGTTCAGTTGTTAGAAAGTACAGCCAACAATACAGACCCAACCGTTTCCAGGATGACAATTTTGAGCGGCGGCAATGTCGGCATCGGGACGAGTACGCCGAGTAAGCCGCTGGAAGTTTTTAGCACAACGGCACGCAATAATATAAAAGTTTCAGGGTCGCAAGCCCCATCCGTTTATTGGGGTACCACAACAGGCAACGCGAACAACAGGAATTGGGAAATAGTCTCTAATCAGGCGGCTAATGGCAATTTTGATGTTCTATATTCTACCACTAATGTTGCCGACCCGACTGTATACGCTATGTCAATTGATAAATCCGGCAACGTCGGGATCGGGACGACGGGACCGAATGCCAAACTGGAAAGTTATAG
>CAYIAX010000005.1:0-53902 GCA_964361595.1 uncultured Candidatus Saccharibacteria bacterium
ACAGAAAATTCAAAACCGTTTCGGATTTCGATATTCGAATTTCGAATTTTTAAAAATGTCCCGCTTAGCCAAAAAGCCAATTCAACTTCCGCAGGGCCTCACCGCGAAATCGGAAAATAATCGCGTGATTTTGGCCGGGGCGAAAGGCACGAAAGAAGTTAAGCTTTTGAGTGAAGTTAAAGTTGAAGTCGGCGAGGGAAAATTGAAGTTATCGCCGCAGAGCCAGAGCAAACGCGCCGCGATGAATACGGGTACAATGTGGTCGCTAATCCAAAATGCTTTAACCGGTCTTGCCGAAGGGTTTACAAAAACCCTGGAGATCGAAGGCGTGGGCTACCGCGCCCAGCTCGAAGGCAAGCTCCTCTCGCTCGCTTTGGGCTATGTGAATCCGGTCCGCTTTCCGATCCCCGAAGGCATTACGATCACTGTGGAAAAAAACGTGATTAAAATCACTGGAACCGACAAAGAATTGGTGGGCTTGACCGCCGCCAAAATCCGAGCGCTCAAGAAACCGGAACCATATAAAGGCAAAGGCATACGCTACCAGGGAGAAGTGATCCGGCGTAAAGTCGGCAAAAAAGCCGTGACCGCTGGCTCCTAATATGAACACGCAAAAAGATTTAAACAGAAAAAAGCAGGCCCGCGCCAAGCGCACCAACGCCCGAGTTAGAAGCGTCTCGAGTTTGCCGCGTTTGGCGGTTTTCCGCAGTAACCGTTACACTTATGGACAGCTTATTGATGATAAGAAGGGGCAAACGCTCGTTGCCGCTTCGAGCCGCGAGGTAAAGGCGAAAGGAAAAAAGGGCGAGATCGCAGCTAAAGTCGGCGAACTTTTGGCCGAACGCGCATTGGCGAAGGGGATCAAGCGTGCCGTGCTCGACCGGCGCTCCTACCAATATCATGGACGCGTGGAAGCCCTGGCCGAAGCCGCCCGCAAAAAAGGTCTCGCAATTTAAATCCGAAGCACCAAGCACGAAATTCGAAACAAATTCAAAATGAAAGAAATAGGTAAAAAATTAAAAACCATTTCGGATTTCCCGGTCTCGACTCGCCGTCGAGGCGAGGCGGGCGATATTCGAATTTTTAACTAAGATGCAAAGAACTTATCTTCCAAGAAAAGACGATTTTAAAGAAAAAGTGCTTGACCTGCGCCGCGTTACGCGCGTGGTTGCCGGAGGCAAGCGTTTTCGTTTTCGTGCGACAGTGGTGGTGGGCGATGAGAAGGGAAAAGTTGGCGTGGGCGTCGCTAAAGGCATTGATGTTGCAAGCGCCGTTGCCAAAGCTAAGCTCGAAGGCAAAAAAACCATGCTGCATTTGAACTTGAAAGATCATCGCACAGTGGCGCACGAAAGCGAAGCTAAGTACAGCGCCGCCCGGGTTTTAATTAAGCCGTCCAAAGCAGGCGCGGGACTCAAGGCCGGCGGTGCGGTGCGCGTGGTCTTGGAGCTTGCAGGCGTGAAGGACGCGAGCGCCAAATGTTTGGGCCGGACGCCGAACAAACTCACGAACGCTCTGGCCACGATTGAAGCCTTAAAGAAAATCAAAACCACTAATTAAACTCGAAGCACGAAGCACGAAATTCGAAACAAATTCAAAATGAAAAAAACAAACAGAAAATTCAAAACCGTTTCGGATTTCCCAGCCTCGACTCGCCGTCGAGGCGAGGCGGGCGATATTCGAATTTCGAATTTTTAAAATTATGCAGTTACATGAATTAGGCGCTCCGGCGCACAAACGAAAACAGCGGGTCGGCCGCGGCGGCAAACGCGGAACGACCTCCGGCAGGGGAACCAAGGGACAAAAATCCCGGGCTGGCCACGTTATCCGTCCCGCTGAACGCGATTTAATCATCCGCTTGCCGAAGCGGCGCGGTTTTAGCAATAAACCTTACGTTGGGAATTTCTTTTCCTTTAACCTCGAAAAAATCGCCGCCAAGGTGAAACCGCTCGCGGCCGGAAAGAAGATAGTCGAGGTGGATCAAAATTTGTTGAAGGAGGTTGGTCTTTTACCGGTGGATTTTAGGGGCAAAGTAAAAATCCTTGGCAACGGCAAAGTTGATTTCCCTATGCACATCAAAAATTTGAGCGTTTCCAAGGGAGCTGCGTTGAAGATTGAACAAGCGGGCGGCACCATTAGTAAAGCAAATAGCAAATAGCATATGGCATATAGTTTTCCGGTTGCGGGTAAAACCATTAGCTATATGCTATAAGCAATAAGCCATGAATCGGTTTTTGCAAATATTCCGAATTAAGGACCTGCGCAACAAGGTCCTGATCGTCGCCGGGTTGCTGGTGGCTTTCCGGCTTTTGGCGGCGCTGCCGATCCCGGAAGTAAATCCCGAGCGCCTGCAGGCATTTTTCAATTCGAACCAGCTATTCGGATTCTTGAACCTCCTCTCCGGCGGCGGCTTGGAAAATCTCTCCGTGGCGATGCTGGGCGTAGGACCCTACATCACGGCTACGATCATCATGCAGCTCCTCACGATCATCTTCCCGAAATTCAAGGAATTGTATTATGAGCAGGGCGCGCGCGGGCAGGCTAAGTTCAACCAATACTCGCGGCTTTTGACAGTGCCCTTGGCCGTCCTGCAGTCTTACGGCTTCCTGATGCTTTTGGTTTCGCAAAAAGTTATTGACCGCCCCGACACGCTGGGCTTGATTACGAACGTACTTGCCATCACCACAGGCTCCATGATCGCACTGTGGCTGGGCGAACTGATTAGCGAGCAGAAAATCGGGAACGGCATCTCCTTAATCATCTTGGCCGGTATCGTCGTGGGCCTGCCGAGCGGCATCCGCAGTATCGCCGCCACCTATAGTCCCAGCCTCTGGCCGACCTACCTCGGTTTTTTGGCCGCGATTGTGCTGATCATTGCCGGCATCGTTTATTTGAATGAAGGCGACCGGAAAATTCCCATTGCCTATGCGCGCCGGGTGCGCGGCACAAAGCTCTACGGCGGCGCCGCCAGTTACTTGCCGCTTAAGGTGAACCAAGCCGGCATGATTCCTTTGATTTTCGCGATCTCGGTTTTGCTGTTCCCGCAATTCCTGGCCCAGATTATTTCGATCGTATCCGTGAACGCAGGGTTAAAACTGAACGCCTTGGTTACTTCTTTTCTGGCAAACCAGCTTATTTATGGCATTGTCTATTTCTTCCTGGTTTTTATTTTCACGTTTTTTTACACGGCGATTACCTTCAATCCCGAAGAGCTTTCAAAGAATTTGCAGCGGAGCGGGGGATTTGTGACCGGCGTGCGTCCCGGCGAAGCCACCCAGCATTTCTTTTCGAATATCGTGAATAAAATCACCTTTTTCGGCGCGCTCTTCTTGGGGCTCATTGCTATCCTGCCTTTGATCATCCAGCGCATTACCGGTCTTGCCGTGCTTCAGGTGAGCGGCACGGCGCTTTTAATCGTCGTCTCCGTCGTACTGGAGACGATGCGGCAGCTTAACTCGCAGCTTACGGTTAGGGAGTATGAGGGAATCGAGTAGCTCCAAGCGCAGATTGACGCGGACTCGACGCTGATTAACGCGGACCGGTATAAGAATTTATTTTTTTATCATCCTTAAAATCTCAAGTTTTTAAGGATGAGTTTTCTGCGTAGTTCTTTCAACTTATGCGAGGCTTTTTGTGGCGTAGGAAAATAAGATAATCGTACTATTCGCGGGCACGCCTCGGCAACGAGAAACGGCCTTTTTTATTTTTCAAAAATCATTGCGTGAAAGCGAAAATCCTGATATTCTCGACTTAAATATGAAATACGACGCGATTTTTATGATGGGTCCGCAGGGCACCGGCAAGGGGACACAGGCGAAGGTTCTGGCGGAGCAGTTAAATTTTTTTCATTGGGACATGGGAGCGGTGCTGCGTGAAAACTTGGACTGGAAGTTTCCCGACGGCAAAACCGTGGGCGAGATCATTAATGACGGCACACTGCTCTCGGACGATCGCCTGCTTCATATTTTCAAAGCCAAATTGAATTTACTGCCAGCCGATCAAGGCATTATTTTCGACGGCATTCCGCGCCGCTTGGGGCAAGCGCAATTCCTGCTCGATTTTTTGCGTTCCCAGGGGCGCGGTAAACTGGCGACAATCTTTATTGATATTCCCAGGGAGGAATCGTTGAAGCGCCTGCTTTTACGAGCAGAGAAAGAAGGCCGTACGGATGATACCCGCGAAGCCATCGAATTCAGGCTGGAGCAGTATGCAAAGGAAACCTTGCCAACCGTGGAATTTCTGAAGCAGAACTCGGACTACTACGAAATTGACGGGCGGCCTGCGATTCCGGAAGTTACACGCCAGATTTTTGTAGCTTTGGGTTTGGCCGAATGAAAAAGCACATCATCACAATTGCCGGCTACCCCGGCATCGGCAAATCAAGCACCGCGAAAGGCGTGGCGCAGGAGTTGGGCTACGAGCATTTCTCCTCCGGCGATTTGATGCGCCAAATGGCCGCCGCGCGCGGGCTCTCGGTTGAGGAAATAAATCAGGCCGCCGAGAAACAGAAAGAGATCGATTTTATGGTAGATCACAGGCTGCAAAAACTCGGTGAGGAGAGGGATAAGCTTGTAATCGACTCGCGTCTGGCCTTCCATTGGATCCCCGATTCCTTCAAGGTGTATTTGGATCTTGATCCGCAAAGCGCGGCCGAACGCACTTTTATGCATATCCAAAAAGAGGGCCGAGCCAGCCAAACTGCAAGTTCGACGGAAGAGGTGCTTAAAAACACGGCGGAACGGATAGCAAGCGAACGCAAGCGTTACCAAATTTTATACGGCGTGGACATCGGCGATAAAAGCAACTTCGATCTCGTCATAGACACTAAAACCAATGATCTGAACCAAGTCATCAAAATTGTATTAGCCGAATATAAAAAGTGGCAGGAAACAAGCTGATGCGCTTAAAAACTCCTGCGGAAATCGAAATCATGGCGCAAGGAGGCAGGCTTCTAGCCGTCATTTTAGCTAAGCTCGCAAAAATGGTAGAGCCCGGGATGACCGGGTCGAAGCTCGACGCCGAATGCTACCGGCTGATCGTAGAGGCGCGGGCCGAGCCCGCTTTCCTGGGTTATAAGCCATCGGCTGCGTCTAAACCTTATCCCGCGACGATCTGCATTTCCGTAAACGACGCAATTGTGCATGGCTTGCCGAACCTTTCTCCGTTTAAGCCGGGGGATGTAGTAAAGCTTGATGCCGGTTTGCGCTATAAAGGCTTCTATCTCGACGCGGCGGTGACGGTTACGGCCGGCGAAGCTTCAAAAAAAGCAGCCGCGCTAATCGAGGTTACGGAAACCGCCCTGGCGC
Source organism: uncultured Candidatus Saccharibacteria bacterium (assembly GCA_964361595.1). Lineage (GTDB taxonomy): Bacteria > Patescibacteriota > Minisyncoccia > UBA6257 > 2-01-FULL-56-20 > CAYIAX01. The sequence continues at coordinate 5,304 of CAYIAX010000005.1, forward strand.
TGGGCATTAAAACCGCTCGTCCCGGAAACACGCTGGGCGACATCGGTTGGATTATCCAGACACATGTCGAGAAAAACAATTTTTCCGTTTCGGAGTCTTTGACCGGCCATGGCATCGGCAGAAAACTGCATGAAGAACCGGCGGTCCTGAACCGAGGCAAAGCTGGCGAGGGAGATGTTTTGTCAGCAGGCATGGTTTTGGCCATCGAGCCGATGGTAGTGGCGGGGAAGAGCGGAAAGGTGCGTGAAGGAAAGGACAGCAGCTGGCGCGCCGTGGACGGCTCGCTTACGGCGCACTTCGAGCACACGGTGGCGATTACGGAAAACGGACCGCGAATACTAACGAGAATCTAGAATCTAGAACCCAGAATCTAAAACTTAGAGTCTAGAAACTAAAATGCTAAGATAATACAGTAGTTTATTCTGAATTCTAGCTTCTAAACCGATGAAACCCTATCTTTCAATTATTATTCCAGCTTATAACGAAGCGGAGCGCATACCGCATACCTTGATCGATATGGATAAGCGCCTCGAAGGCAAGCCGTGGAGTTACGAGATTTTAGTCGTGAACGACGGCTCGAAGGACCGGACCGCGGAAGTTGTGAAGGGGCTTGCGTCGAAGATCAAAAACCTGAAACTCGTCGACAACATCGAGAACAAAGGCAAAGGCGGCGTGGTCCGGCAGGGGATGCTAGTGGCCCAAGGAGACATCCGTCTTTTCACGGACGCCGACAACTCAACTTCAATCGATCACTTTGATCAAATGATCCCGCTCTTCAAGCAGGGTTACGACGTTGTTTTTGCTTCCCGCGCAATCAAGGGAAGCAAGCTCGATCCGCCGCAGCCGCTTTACCGGCAAATTCCGGGCAAGCTGGGCAATCTGTTTATTCAAGTTTTGCTTTTACCCGGCATTTGGGATACGCAATGCGGATTCAAGGCCTTCAGCGTAAAAGCAGCCGAACAAGTATTCAGTTTGTCGCGGATCACGGGTTGGGGTTTCGATGTAGAAATTTTATCCTTAGCCAAGGCGCTCGGCTATAAATTGAAGCAGGTGCCGGTCCACTGGGTGAACGATCTGGGTTCGCGCGTGGGGGCCTCGGCCTATTTGCAAGTTCTTTGGGAAACCGTTAAAATCCGCCTATGGCTTTGGCGGGGGGTATATGCCCTCAAGAGCGTACCGCCGAAGACGGGTGTCTAAAATGGCAGAAAAGCAATACCTCACTCAAGAGAGATTCGACGAGCTTAAGCAGGAACTCGAAATGCTAAAAACGCAAAAACGGCGGGAGATCGCCGATGCGTTAAAGCTCGCCAAAGAATACGGCGATCTGTCGGAGAATTCCGAGTATGCGGAAGCAAGGCAAGAGCAAGCGCAGGTGGAAGCGCGGATTTTTGAATTGGACGATATACTTAAAAAGGCTTCGATCATCAAGGCCGCGGAAGGCGGAGCGGTTGTGGGCGTGGGTTCGCGGCTGACCGTGAAGAAAAGCGGCAAGGAATTCCAATATTGGATCGTTGGCTCAAACGAATCGAAGCCCGAAGAAGGCAGGATTTCGAATGAGTCGCCGATCGGCCGCGCCTTTTTAGGCCGGCGGGCAGGGGAGAAGGTGAATGTCGCGACTCCTGTCGGCACCGTGGAATACGAGATAACGAAAATCGATTAATTTGCGGGCGCGTAAAGCGTGTTCAACTCGAGGCGGGTTTGCGGACCCACTTCGCCGGAAACGGGCAGAATCCCGTATTTTTTTTGAAATTCTTTTACGGCTTTTGCGGTGCAGGAACCAAAAACACCGGTGATGAAACAATCTTTTGTTTTGGGCGGTGGGAAAATCCCTTCGGATTTAAGCGCAGCCTGGAGGGCAAGCACATCGCGGCCGCGGCTACCGGATCTTAGATCTTTGGTCCAAAAATGAGGGAGGAGGGTTGTTTTTTCCGTAACTTCAGCTTCGCCGAAAAAATTCTTAAGGCCGCGGTACGTTTGGAATGCCAATTCCTTTAAGTAAGCATCTCGAATTGAAGGATCAATGAAAAGAGATTCGTAGATATACCCATATTCGATCAAAGCGACCGCCGAATCCAGTGTGTTGTTGGCGCCGACGGCAATAAGTTCGTAATCGTCAATAATCGTGCCTCTTTCCTTGGGCAGGGTGCTGGAAGAACGGAAGTTCTTTAGTTCGTCGTCTAAAGCTTCGGCCAGCCTGCGGCTGGCTTTGGCGTTCGAGAACTGGAAATTGGGAACGTAGATTGAGTAGCCGGAATATTTGCCGGGACTGGACTGTTTGCGTCCGGGATAGTCGTTGAAATGCAGGTGAATTACGATATCCATCTTCATTTCATTCGCCCATTTATTCAAACCGTAAAGCTTGGTTACGGTTTCGCTCGAGGCATAGCCGTGATCAATTTGATTTTCGAGAGATAATTTACCCGCTTTCACCGCTGCCTCGAGCACGGATTTATAGGTGAGCTGAAAATTTCTGATATTTTCCTTTTCTTTCAAGAAATAATCTGCAAATCCCGATTCATAACCGTTGCGGCTGCGGACCAAGGTAACCGCAAATGCGGGGTCCTTAGCCAAAATTTCGGCCAGGTATTCGCCGGTTTGAGCGGTTAACCCCGCTTCTTTAAGCCCGCGGAAAGCCGTTCCGAATGCTTCATCGTCGTGGCCGGGGACGATCATGATTTTCACCTTCGTCCGTCCGGCCTTGGCTTCGCTCCAGCGCTGCTGCAGTTGGGCTTCAGTTATGCTTTCCGTAAATAAGATTCCACCCAAAAAGTCTTCCAACTTAGATTGCGGCAGTACGGCATTGGAGGCGGTTACGAGGTAACTCAAAAGTGAAAAGATTAAGGCGGCAGTTCCCATAAACTAAGTATAGCAAAGGAACACTCTTTATTTTTGAGGCCGGATTGCCTATGATGGAAGGGCAATGCTTGATGAATTAAGACGGGAACGTTTACGCAAACTTGAAGAGATCCGCAAAGCCAAGCTCGATCCCTACCCGGCCCGCGTAAAGCGAACGCTTGCGGTTGGCGAGGCGCGCAAAAAATTCGCCGCGCTCGAAAAAGGCAAGAAAGCCGTAGGTTTGGCAGGGCGTGCGATTTCCATCCGCGACCAGGGCGGAGTGATTTTTATGGATCTGCGGGATGAAAGCGGTTCGCTGCAAGTGGTTCTGAAAAAGGACACGGTCAAGAATTTCGATTTTCTTAAAGGAGTTTTGGACCGCGGTGATTTTGTTGCGGTCTTGGGACCATTATTCAAGACCAAATCCGGGCAGGAAAGCATCGAAGCCAAAAATTTGGAAATAATCTCGAAGAGCATCCGGCCGTTGCCTTCCGAGTGGTACGGCATCGAAGAAACGGAGACGCGGTTGCGCAAACGGTATTTGGATTTGTTTTTAAATCCGGAAACACGAGAGCTCTTCGAACGCAAGGCAATTTTTTGGGAAACTGCCAGGAAATACATGAAGCAAAACGGTTTTACCGAAGTTGAACTGCCGGTTTTTGAAAGCGTACCCGGCGGCGCCGACGCGGAGCCCTTCAAAACCCACCACAACGCGCTGGATACCGATTTTTATCTCCGCATCTCGCTTGAACTGCCGCTTAAAAAACTTTTAGTCGGCGGTTTTGAAAAGGTGTTCGAGATCGGCAGGATTTTCAGGAACGAGGGCATTGACCGCGAGCATCTGCAGGATTACACGCAGTTGGAATTTTATTGGGCTTATGCCGATTACCGCGAGCTGATGGTTTTTGTCGAAAAATTCTACAAGGAAATCATCAAAGCAACGACCGGCGGGCTTACGACCACTTGGCAGGGAGAGAAGATAAACTGGGGCAAAAAGTGGGAGGTTATTAAATATACAGATGCCTTTAAGAAAGCCAACAAGCTCGATCCGCTTGCGGCCAAAGAAAACGAACTCATAAAAATGGCTGAAGCATTGGGCTTGGAGCCGGAGCGCGGAATGGGCAAAGGCAGGTTAATTGATTTAATTTACAAAAAGACGGTGCGCCCGCACATTATCCAGCCGGCGTTTTTGATTGACCCGCCGGTTGAGCTTGTGCCCTTAACCAAGCGGTCGGACGAGAATCCAGCGGTAGGCGAGCGTATGCAGCCTGTGGCCGGCGGCACGGAGCTGGGGACCGGATTTTCGGAATTAAATGATCCGATCGATCAGCGCAAGCGGTTCGAAGAGCAAATGAAACTGCGGGAAGCGGGGGATGCGGAAGCCCAGCGTTTGGACGAAGAATTTTTGGAAGCTTTGGAATACGGTATGCCGCCTGCGGCAGGCTTCGGATTTTCCGAGCGTTTGTTCGCCGTCTTAATGGACAAACCAGTTCGGGAAACGGTGATTTTCCCGTTGATGCGCCCCAGGAGTAATCTCGAATAACGCGAATAAAAAATGAATAAATTGAAAATAAAATTATAGTTATTTGAGATTACTCCCATGAAGAAAGTAATGGTCTTCGGCGTTTTCGACGGCATGCACGAAGGGCATCGAGCGTTTTTCCGCGAAGCTAAGATGCAGGGCGACTATTTGATCGCGGTCGTCTCGCCCGATGAGCACGTGGAACGCCTGAAGGGCCATCTGCCGGGGGTGAATCTAGCCAAGCGTTTTGCGGCCTTAGAGCGCGAAGACGGAGTCAATGAAGTTGTGATCGGCGATGAAGAGTTGGGTTCCTGGGCGGTTGTAAAAAAATACCGGCCGGAGATAATCGCCTTGGGCTACGATCAAACAATGCTTAAGGTTCATCTTGAATCCGCGCTACCGCAATTTGACTGGCACCCTATTGTCAAAATAATGAATTCATTTGAACCAAATAGATATAAAAGTAGTTTGCTTAGTAACTAGACCGAGCACTGTGCTGTGTAGCACAGTGCTATGCTATAGCATAGCACTGACCATTAAACCTAAGTACAAAAAAATATTTCCCGAGGAGTTATGCTGCGGATTCCAGCTTCTTCGCTTTTTCGGCGATGAACTTCACTTCGCCGTTGCGGCGGGAGATATGGCCTTCGACCACCACGACGTTATTTTCTTCCCAAACTGGCTGGGTCTTGGCGAGGACGCTGTTAAAGACCACTACTTCCATCGGTTCGGGCGAGAGGTCTTCAACGGTGGCAAAAAGCATTGCCTGGCCGGTTTTCGTCGTAATTTTCTGCACGCGGGAAATTGAGCCGCAGATGCGGAGCGTTGAAGCTTCGCTTTTTGTATTCCTCGCCTCGGCAATCGGTTTAGCTTGATAGCGCTTGATGTTATCTGAATGGTTATTCAGGGGATGATCCGAAAGATAAAGTCCCAGCAGTTCTTTTTCCCAAACTAATTTCTCCTGCGAGGAAGCGGGAGGTGCGGGTTTCAAAGTCAAGACTGGCTGGGTAGCTTCCGCGCCGAAAAGCGAGGCGTGATTATTTGGCACAGCGGCTTTCTTTAGCTGGACGTTGAATTTAAGCATTTCTTCCAGGTTCGTGAGGAGCTGATTACGTTCGGCGCCCAATGAATCAAGCGCGCCGCATTTAACTAAGCTTTCCAATGATTTTTTATTTAGGTCTTTGTGCTGGACGCGGACAAGCAGGTCGTTTATATCGCGGAAAGGACCGCGCAGGGAACGTTCCTCGATTATATTTTTTGTGATTTCTGCGCCTACATTCTTGATCGCTAACAAACCAAACCTGATCTTAGGGCCCGTCGGCACGAAGTTAATCGAGCTTTCATTTATATCGGGCGGCAAAACCTCGATTTCCGCCTGCTTGGCTTCGTTGACGAGAAAGGCGATGCGGTCGATATCGGAAAGTTCGGCGTTAAGCAAGCTCGCCATAAATTCTTCCGTGTAGTGCGCCTTTAGATACGCAGTGCGGTAGCCGATCATAGCGTAGGCGGCGGCATGGCTTTTGTTGAATCCGTAGCGGGCAAACGGCGGGAAGAGTTCCCAGATCGCCTCCGCGGTTTTCTTCGGGATGTCATTCTTGATCATGCCGTTCGTGAGTTTTTCTTTCTGTTCGTCAAGGAGAGATTTGATTTTCTTGCCGATCGCCTTGCGCAAGGTGTCGGCCTCGGGGAGGGTATAGCCCGCGAGATCGCGGGCGATCTGCATCATTTGTTCCTGGTAGACGCCGATGCCGTAGGTATTCTTTAAGATCGGTTCGAGCCGCGGATGAAGATAGGCGATTTTCTCCTGTCCATGCTTGCGCTTGATAAAAGAAGGGATAAGTTCCATCGGCCCGGGCCGGTATAAGGAGACGAGTGCGATCAGATCTTCAAGTTCCGTCGGGCGAATTTCTTTCATATACCGGCGCATGCCAGATGACTCAAATTGGAATACGCCGGTCGTATTCCCCGCGCGTAAAAGCTCAAAAGTTTTCTCGTCGTTCAAGGGCAGTTCGGAAATTTTTATATCTTCGCCGCGAATTTCTTTGACCAGCCGAACGGTATCTTCGATGATCGTCAGGTTCTTGAGTCCCAGGAGATCGATCTTCAAGAGCCCCAAGTCTTCCACGCTATGCATTTCGAATTGCGTGATGATGTTTTGTTTGTCCTGCGGGGCGTACTGTAAAGGCAGATATTCCGTCAAAGGCTCTTCGGTGAAAACCGTGCCGCAGGCGTGCACGGAAGCATGTCTCGCTACTCCTTCCAAATGCTTGGCGCTGTCAAGCAGGCGTTTCGCGTCGGCATTTTTTTCGTAAAGATCCTGGAGCTCCGGTACGCGCTTTAAGGAATCGCCGATTTTCAAATTGAAGGGGATAAGCTTGGCAATCTGGTCACAGAAACCATAGGCCAGTCCCATTGCCCGGCCGGCATCGCGCACGGCGGCGCGCGCAGCCATCGTTCCGAAAGTGATAATTTGGGCTACGTGGTCCTCGCCGTATTTTTCGCGGGCATAGGCCAGAACCTCGTCACGGCGGGTGTCCGCAAAATCAATGTCGATATCAGGCATTTGGATGCGTTCGGGATTCAAAAACCGCTCGAAGAGTAAGCCGTATGCCAAGGGGTTAATATCCGTAATGCCCAATATATAGGAAACAATGCTGCCCGCAGCCGAACCGCGGCCAGGCCCCACGGCAATACCGTGATCTTTAGCCCAGTTCGTCAGGTCCTGCACGATTAAAAAGTAATCGGCAAAGCCGGTTTTTGCGATCACATCCAATTCGTATTCCAGGCGGTTTTTAACGTCTTCGGTTTGGGCTTCGGGCGGAAATCTTTGCGGCAATCTTTCTTCAATAATTTTCCGCAAGTACATATCCGGCGTGAATCCCGGCGGTTTGGCGAAATGGGGGAGATGGGTTTTACCCAGGGCAAGCGTAACGTTGCAGCGCTCGGCAATTTTTACGGTATTCTCGACCGCGTGGGGTATATCCTTGAACTTTTCCGCCATTTGTTCGGGTGAAGTCATGGAAAAATCGTCGGACTTAAGCGTGAGCCTGTCGTCATCCGAAAGCCGGCTGCCGGTCTGCACGGCCAGAAGAATATCGTGGTACTCCGAATCCTCCGGCATTACATAGTGGATATCCTGCGTGGCGACGAGCGGCAAGCCGGTAGCTTTCGCTAATTCGATGATAGCTTGTTTCAGTTCTTCGGCTTTGGGCAGGTTCGGATGATCACCGATTTCAAGATAAAAATTATCCGGCCCCAAAATTTCCGAATATTCCGCCGCGATCTTTTTCGCTTCTTCAAACCGGCCGTTTAAAAGCGCCTGGTTCACTTCGCCGCCCATGCAGGCGGAGAGTCCGATCAAACCTTCGCGGTACCCGCGCAAAATTTCCTTGTCGATGCGTGGCTTATAATAGAAGCCTTCAAGATGGGCCTTGGTAACAAGCTTGATCAGATTTTTCCAGCCAGTTTCGTTCCGGGCGAGAAGAACGAGATGGTAATAGCGCTCACTGCCTTCTTTACTGAAGCGATCGCGCGGGGCCACGTACGTTTCCACGCCCAAAATCGGCTTCAATCCGGCTTTTGTGGCTTTCTTATAGAACTCTACTGCGGCATAAAGAGTGCCGTGATCGGTTACAGCTAAAGCGTCCATGCCTAGCTCCTTGGCGCGGGCGACAAGGTCATCTATTTTGGCGAGCCCGTCCAAGAGGGAGTAATGACTATGCGTATGAAGGTGAACGAATTTACCCATTTTTTTGTGAGCCGGAGAGAGGAGTCGAACCCCCAACCTTCGCTTTACAAAAGCGCTGCTCTGCCATTGAGCTACTCCGGCAAGTATTACTTACGCCCTGTCTCCGCCAGTTGGCGGAGAACCACTCCGGCGACTTACACTTTTACTTAGACTACTGATTTATCCGAAAGCCCCGACACGCAAGTTATTTTAATCCAAATCCTCTCTAAATTTCAACTGCCTTGAATGAGCACTTAACTTTAGTGGAAATACACTACCAAACATTGTATAATGCCTGATAGTTCGGGGAGATAAAAAGCAAAGCAGAAGAATTTATGGCCAACAGAAAGCAACTTGCCGAAAAAATTTTGCGGGAGCTTTATGTCGATAAATCTATGCAAGAAATGGCTGATTTGCTGCATTGCTCTCTGCATAAAATTGCTTATTGGATGGGCAAGTACAATATCCCGATACGCTCCCGTAGCGAAACGATGTATAAAAAGCACAATCCCGGTGGCGATCCTTTTGTTTTCGTTGCGCCAAAAAATCTTGAAGAAGCCAAGTTGTTCGGTCTTGGCTTGGGGTTATATTGGGGCGAAGGGACAAAAGCGAACCTGAATTCCATCCGGCTGGGGAACACCGATCCGAAATTGATTAAAAAATTCAGCGAGTTTCTAGTTAAATTTTTCGGTATCGACAAAAACGATTTGCGGTTCGGGTTGCAAATCTTCAGCGATCTGGACGCAAATGCAGCTCTGGACTTTTGGCTTGCGGCGCTTAAAATAAGGAAAGCCCAAGTAGGCAAGGTGATCGTGACCAAGTCGGGTTCTTTAGGAACCTACCGCAAGAAAAGCCCTTATGGCGTTATGACGGTCATGTACCACAATGTAAAATTGCGCAAACTGCTTGGGGCAATGCTGCCGATGTAGCTCAGCTGGTAGAGCAACTCCATGGTAGAAAAACCTGCCTGTCCGGAAGGAAACTTTCGGATATAACCCGAATGACGGTTAAACTCCCGCAGGGGACAAGACCGTTCCGCCCTCGGATAAAACTAAGGCGGACGAACGACTGACAAGGGGAGCTAAGTCTTAAGATATGCTCAAGATACAGTCTAATCCTCGTATAATTCGCCAGCTGGCGAAGAAATCGAGGTGTAAATGAAGGAGTAGGTCGCCGGTTCAAATCCGGCCTGAGGCTCACAAAATTTTATGGCCGGATTTGAACGGGAAAGTGGGTCGGCGAAACGGTGGTTTCGCCGTGATGGAAGCATTGAAACCGAGCGGTTTCAATGCGCAGTCGCTTGCGACGAGCAGTGAAATATCCGGCCATCGGCTCAAAAAAATTTAAATAAGAAAAAGAGTGATAGACCTCACGACAGGTGGATTTCCCGCTACGTTTGGGCGGAGCTGCCCCGCTGATAGATTAGCGGCGTTTGCGGACGCCGCTTTTATTTTCTCAAAATGAGAAAATATCCTGAGCCTATCGAAGGATTCCCATGCCCTCGGATGCACCCTTCACAAATTCCGGCTTTTGGGTTAAAGTAGTCCCCGTATGGCCAAGGTTAAATACGCGGACAATTTAATCGGCTTGAAATGCTCCGTTTGCAACCGGCGGAATTATTACGTTCACAAGAACAAGAAAAAGGTGGAACGGAAGCTGCAGTTCAAAAAGTTCTGCGCCTGGTGTAGGAAACATATAGAGCACAAAGAAGTAAAAATTACCGGCAAATAGCCAATAGCTAATAGCCAATAGCAAATAGCTTATGGCAAATAGTAAAACATAGCCATATGTTTTAAGCTATAGGCCATAAGCTAATTTTTGGGGGCATCGTTCAGTGGCAGGACTTCGGTCTCCAAAACCGAAAACCTGGGTTCGATTCCTAGTGCCCCCGCTAGCGTGTAAGGATTGTTCCATAATGTACAAACCATCCAAGCCTTATAAGCAGAAAATTGTCAACGAAATTAAAAAAACATGGCGGACACCATACGTTTCCGTATCTTTTAATACTTACCCGATAATTAAGAAAAAGTTTTCTTATCCGGAAGTTGATCATACCGACGGCATTGGGACTAAGGGTTTTTACCACTGGCAACAAGGAACGCTGAAGGCGGCGGTTATTGACGCGCTCGCCATGAATTTAAATGACCTGGCTTTAGTCCGGGCAATTCCTTATAAATTATCGAACCACATCACAGTGCCGGTTGAAGACGCGAGGATTCTTAGGATTGTAAAAGTTCTTACAAGCGAGTGCAGAAAGCGCAAAATTGCCATCGTCGGGGGCGAGAACTCCTTTCATGACAATGCAGACGGTTTAGACATCAGCATGACGGTATCCGGTTTCGTAAAAAAGCCGATGCGTAACAGATTTCGAGTCGGCGATGTTCTCGTGGGACTCAAAAGTTCTGGTCTGCATTCGAATGGAATAACAAAAGTGCGAAAAATTTTCAGAAAAGAATACAGAAAAGAGTTTACAGTTCCAACCAGAATTTATTTTGATAATATCATCCCGCTTCTAAATGAGCATAAAATTCACGGCATGATGCACATAACCGGCGGAGCGTTTACCAAACTTAAGGATGTTTTAAGCAGAGCCGACGCGGTAATTTTTCAGCCGAAGCAGTTACAGCCACAAAAAATATTTCAGGAAATCTACCAGAAGGGCGTTTCCAGCCAAGAGATGTATTCCACTTTTAACTGCGGTATCGGCTTCGTGCTTTCTGTTGATAAAAAAGACGCCGCTTCAATTATTTCAAAAGTAAGGAATGCCGCTGTCATCGGAGAAGTGGCGAGCGGAGCCGGATTAGTAAAAATCCAATCGGCGTTTAATGGCAAAATCGTACAATTTTAGAGCAGGCAATAACCCTCGCGGCCGTTCAGCTTACACAAATAGTTTGATTTCCGAAAAATTGAAAACGGCTGCAAAATCAGGTAAGTTTTATGCATGGTCTCGGTTCCGGCTTCAACCACTCTCGCAAAGTTCCAGCGGGCAATCAAGGACATCTACGGCTTACCTGACGACAGGCTTTTTTCGTTGTCGGATTTAGTCTCGAACCAAGAACGGTTCACGATGCGGGCCTTGAAGGGCATTCGCAAAGGGGACGAGGAAAAACTTGAGTTAAATCTTTTAATCGCCTTTTCATGGTTAATGGCTTTGGCCAACCGTTTGCATATCGAAGTCGAAGATTCGGTTTGGCGCAGATTCCCGCGTTTGTGCTCGTATTGCGGCGAGCGGCCGTGCGCGTGCAAGAAAACAAAGCCGGCAAGCAGAATTCAGATTGTGCGCAAGCCTTCGGAGCGGCCGAAGTCGCTTCAGGAGTTCCAGGTGATGTTCGCGGAAATTTATCCGCCTGCTTCCCGCACGCTTCCGGATGTCGGTGTGCATTTGGCCGAAGAAATGGGGGAATTGTCCGAGGCCGTGCATTATTTTCAGGGGGAGCACAAGTCGAAACAGTTCGAAGCGCTTGAAGATGAACTGGCCGATTATGTCTCCTGCGTGTTCGGCGTGGCGAATTCCGCCAAAATTCCTATGGCGGAGAAGCTGGCGAAAATGTTTGCCAATAACTGCCACGTCTGCCACGAAGCGCCCTGCGTCTGCAGTTTTTCTTCGGTGGCGCAGTTTAGTTCATGAATTTACCCTTAGTCTTATGGTCTTATTCGTACGAATGGTTCCATAAGAAAAATCAGGCTAAAACAGAGCTTATTTTAAAGTTGACGAAATCCGAAGCCTAAGTTAATATGTAGGCACGTTCCCGAGACGGCCGGGGGCCGAGAAATCGGCTTAATAATCCCGCCCAGGACGGCTTCGATATGTTTATCGAGGCCACTGTCCCGCGGAAACGCGGGAATTTTATTTGGAACGGCACCCGCCTTCGTCTGCGGACTATGGCGAGTAAAAAGGTCGAGTGGTAGAGGTAGTCCCTCTCCTTAAAATGGATCGGGACATAAGAGTTCCGAAACTCATACCTCGTTACGGCAACTCTAATGAAAACTAAACAGCAAAAAGCAGAGGAGCTAAAGGAAGGCGAAGCGCTTTTAAACAAAAGCGAAGCCGTTCTCTTTTTCGATTTCTCCAAAGTGAAGACTTCCGATCTTCGGAATCTTCGCCGGGAGCTTAAGGCTAGCGGTAATCCGCTCTTTATCATTAAGAGGCGGCTCTTAGCCTTGCTTTTGAAGAAACAGAACGAAGAACTTGAAGCTCTGCCTAAGGCTTCCATCGCGACGGTGTTTGTTTCAAACATCGAATCGGCTGCGGCCTCGGTCTACAAATTCTTCAGCGCGCTGGAGAAAGAAAAGAAAGTGGAGGCAGGAAAGATTCTTGGCGGTTATGACGCGAAAGCGAAAATCATGATCCCTAAAGAGCGGGTAATGATGATCGGCCAATTGCCTCCGCGCGAAATTTTACTTGCCCAGCTTTTGGGGATGATTGCGGCGCCCATCCGTTCGTTCCTGTATGTGTTGAGTGAAAAGTCAAAGCAAGCAGTAGTACCAAGTTAAGCACGCTCATCTCCTCGTACTCATTCGCTCATTCGCGCGAATGAGCGAATGAGAGCAAATAAGAACAAGGTCGAAGACTTATTCTAATGTTCTCAAGAACATTAGAATAAGAAATTGTGAAAACAAAACTAAAAACAAAATGTCAGAAAAACACGCAGATTTAATCTCAAAAATCGAATCGCTCACGGCGATTGAGCTCGCCGAGCTAGTCAAAGCGCTCGAAGAAAAATTCGGCATCTCTGCGGCTGCTCCGGTTGCGGTTGCCGGCGCTGCAGCTGCTCCGGCCGAGGAGAAAACCAGCTTCAATGTGTTTCTCAAATCTGGCGGCGAACAAAAGATCAACGTGATCAAAGTCATCCGCGAAGCCACTGGACTTGGACTCAAGGAATCCAAAGATTTAGTGGAAGGCGCTCCGAAGATGGTAAAGGAAGGATTGAAGAAAGAAGAAGCGGAAGAATTAAAAAAGAAGTTCGAGGCTGCGGGCGCAACTGTCGAGATACAGTAGGCGGCTCCGACCTCCTTGCGACGATTGAGGTGCAAATACTTTTAGAGGAGGAACGCCGACCCCATAGGTCGGCGTTTGGTTTTGACGGTTTAGATAAGTTTAAGTTATCGAAGAAGCGCGTGGTAGTTAGCGCGAATATGCGAATAGTTGCGTATTGAATAAGAAGGTAAGAAGTGTATGAACCCTGTGGATAACTTAATTGACAGTTGTTCGGGGGGGGTAAATTATAAACATGGTGAATCAGGAACTTACGGATTTTGTTAATCAACGTCGAAAAGCCGGTGCATCTGATGAGCAGATACGGCAAGCCTTGTCTGCTTCGGGCTGGCCAGAGCAGGGTATCCAGGCCGCAATGAACCCTGGCAGCGCTCCGATTTCTTCAAATTATACATTTAGTCCTGCTTTAGCTTCTTTAACTTCAGCGGAAGACCAGCAAGCTTTTATTAACAAATGGTCGTGGGGAGGTTTTTTAATGTATGTCGTATATTTTCTCGGGAGCCGAAATTACAAAAGAGCATTTCTCTATTTTCTTGGCGCAGCTGTTCCTATTTTAGATATATATTTATGGATTAAGGCCGGGCTTCGCGGTCGAAGACTCGTTTGGGAAAGCGGTAAATGGCAGGATTTTGAATCTTATCGTAAAAGACAAAAATTACTGGATAAGGTCGGCTTGGTCATTCTGTTAGTATCAGTTTTAATTTGGCTAGCCGTGTTTGCATTCGGGTACTTCAATGGGGTGAAAACAAGCGACCAGGCACAGATTCCATCAGCAAACACAGAGGCGAACTCCAGCCAGGATATTGATAGAGTTAGGATAATTTTAGAGGACATACGCCAAGGTTACATTACTGATAATAAAGCTCTTGTGATTAAGCATTCTTCCGTTGAAACCGCCTCTTTGCTTTCAAACGACAAAAAAAGAGACCATCCCGCCAGCTCGTTTACTGTTAACAGCGTTTTTGAATCAGGTGCAAATGTAGTAGCTAATGTTACGATAGTATCGGATGGAGAAACAACCACACAAGAACTGGTTTTCATAAAAGAAAACAATGATTGGAAATTTGACATTAGTGCAACTTTTGAACGCGAGATGAGTCAAGCGGTTAATCAAGCCGAAGCAAAAAAGGGCACGGGGGATCCAAGTGGTCTCCCAGACTTAGTTGTAGTAAGCACAACTGTCTTTCCGAACCGTCCCATTGTAAACAACAAAGAAGTGGAAATTACGGTAACTATTAAAAATGCTGGCACTAAAACATCGGATGGCGGCGCGCCGCTTGTTGCTACGCTTTTAGGTTTTACAGACGGAACCCCCGTGCAAGGAGGAGCGCTATATCCAATTACGCCCGGAGAAACCGTAACTTGGAGCTTCCATCCTTATGGGCAAAACGAATTTTTTAAAATAAGTGATACGCCTGGCCAGAAGACAATCCAGATCGTTCTCAATAAAGATCGCGAGATTAAGGAAAGTAATTACAACAATAACGTATTTACTCAAACCGTGCAGATGTTTAGTAATTAACAAACTTCTACAAAAGAAACGCCCCAGGGGGCGTTTCTTTTGTATTTGTGCGCGTTGCTGGGATCGAACCAGCGGCCTCTTCGATGTGAACGAAGCGCTCTACCACTGAGCTAAACGCGCGGTAAATTACTTGCCTATCTTAGTAAAAAAAGCAGTTTTTGACAATAAAGTGCTATAATTTTTACACAGAAACAAATGTCAAAAATAATTAGCCACATCTTAGGCGCTCTTACTTTTTTTGCCCTGCCGATTACAGTCGCGCTGGCGTTTTTTGCTCCGTCTTACGCTTTCTTCGGCGCAGCAGGGTTTTTCATTTTTCTGCCGCTCAACCGCTTATTCCATAAAGTAGTCGGTGCTGTCAGTTTTAAACCAGGCGAATACGTACTTTTGCCGGGACTGTTTTTACTCGGAATTGTTTGTGTTTTGGCTGGGATAAACCAATATGCGCACCGGCCGGTTTACGCGCTTGTCCTGGAACAGCGGGCAGAAAATTTCGCTGGGCAGTTTAACCTTCCGCAAGATGTGAAATTAGATTATGCCAAACCTTACAGCTTGGCCGTTGAGATTAAATATGACATTATGTATGGCTTGGGAGTAAGCAAGTGGCAGTTAAACTCCAAAACTCCTTTTAACGAACATTCTCGGCCGATCGTTCTCGATCCTTCAAAAATCAAAACCACAGATGCCGGAAAAGATATAACCCGCTTTTACAACTTTGATCTGGGAGATAGTTTCCGCCCCCAAAGCGGTGATTATCTATTTTCATTAAACAAAAGCGATAATATTCCGAATAATTTAGTAAAAATCAGGGCTGTGAAGATTTTTGTAAAAGGCGCAGGTGATACAATCGTAACTAAAATTTTGAGCAAATTTTAGCCTGTAATCTTGTCTTCATAACTTTTATGCTGGCTCGGAGAAGAACAAAACTATTGATTACCTTTGCGCTTATCGCGGCTGGGATTTTTCAAGCTTCGTTTGTGTTTGCCCAATCCGGCGAGCGGATAATTTCGTTTGACAGCGAGATTAAGGTGAACCTGGACCGAGCCTTAACCGTAACCGAGAAGATCAAGGTTTTCTCCGAAGGCATTGCGATTCAACACGGCATCTATCGTGATTTCCCGACCAAATATAAGGATCGGTTTGGCAATAATTACAAAGTTGGTTTTAAAGTATTAAATGTAACCCGCGATGGCCAATCGGAAAATTATTTTACGGAAAAACTTTCAAACGGTGTCAGGGTTTACATCGGCGAAAAGGACAGAGAACTTGAGGCCGGGGAGTATGTATATATTTTAACCTACGAGACGGATCGCCAGCTCGGTTTCTTCGAAGACCACGACGAGCTTTATTGGAATGTAACGGGCAACGGCTGGAATTTTGCGATTGACAAGGCCAGTGGCAAAGTGATCCTGCCTGCGGAAATTCCGCGCGACAAGCTTAGCCTTGCGGCTTATACCGGGCCCTTCGGTTCGACCGCAGATAATTATGCGTTAAGCGTTGATGAAGCCGGTAATCCGATCTTTACCACTACCGCGCCGCTTGCGCCCCAGGAGGGACTGACAATCGTAGTCGGCTGGCCTAAAGGCTACATAGCTCCGCCAACCGCAGAAGAAAATTTCAGATATTTCTTAAAAGATAATCTTTATCTGCTCGTGATGGCCGTGGGTTTGCTTGCGCTTTTAATCTTTTTTTATTGGGCTTGGCGGAAAGTGGGGGACGATCCCGAAGGGGGCGCGATTATGCCGGAGTACGAACCGGCGCCGGAACTCACGCCCGCCGGTATGCGGTATATCACGAAGATGGGTTTCGACAATAAAATTTTTGTCGCTCAGCTTATTGACATGGCGAGCCGCGGACTCGTTACGATCACAGAAAAAAGCGATGAAAAATATGAAATTAAAAGAACGGATAGCGAGAAACAGCTTTTGCCCGAGGATGAAGCAGTGGTAAAAAGTTTATTCATAACTGGCGAAGATAGCGTTACGGCTGAAAAAAAATTTAACCTCAAATTTAGATTGGCCGCTGAAATGCTCAAAGGGGTTTTGAAGCAAAAGTACGGCGACGCTTATTTTAAAACCAACCGCAAGTACAATATCTTGGGAGGTTTCTTGACTGGTCTAATCATCGGCTTCACTTTTCTGCTGCGGGGAGGATCGGACGATCTGTCAATGGGCATAATCCTCGGCACAGTACTTTTGATCATTGTGAATATTATTTTCTATAAACTCATCCCGGCGCGGACGGTTTTTGGTAGAAAAGTTTTGGACCACATCGAAGGCTTTAAGTGGTTCCTATCCGCCACCGAAAAAGACAGGTTAAATTTCCGCAATCCGCCCGGGCAGACGCCGCAGCTTTTCGAAAAATTTCTGCCGTTCGCGCTGGCCTTGGGCATCCAGCAAAAATGGGCGGAGCAATTTGCCGGCGTGTTTGCAAAGATGGGCCAGCCGAACTATGCGCCAGCTTGGTACCACGCCTCAAGCGGCAAGGCCTTTTCGCCGTCGGCTTTTGCTTCGTCGCTTAGCGATTCCTTCGGCGGTGCCATTTCGTCCTCTTCCACTCCGCCGGGGAGCTCAAGCGGCGGCGGGGGAGGATCAGGCGGCGGCGGGGGCGGCGGTGGTGGAGGAGGCTGGTAAAACTATGAACAAAGAAGTTGAATTAACTGCAAGGCTTACGAAAAAAGAATATGATCGCATTCTCGCTTATGCGAAGCGGCAGCTTAAGCATGTCGCAAACCAAAAGCGTGTAATGGTCAAATTTTTTAAAAATAAAGTAGATGTACGCGAATCGCTGGACACGCGCTATAAGATTACGAACAAAAAACATCATTTCGTGTTTAAGAAAGGCGCCCTGGGCTCGAAAGGTAGAAAAGAATACGATCTTGATTTCGGTGAGCAGAGCCGCCTGGAGGCCTTTGTCCACCTGTTCGGATTTCTTGGTTATAAAACGATCGATGTTATGTACCGCGAACGGGAAATTTTCGGAAACGATAAGCTTGAAATCACGCTTGTCGTTTCTTATCCCTACTATGATATAGAAGTCGAATCGTTAGGCACGCGGACAAAAAAGGAGGCCTTGGCTCATGTTATGGCATTTTTTGAGAAGATGAAGATTAAACCGCTAAATAAATCCGCTTATCAGGCGTACTGCCGCCTGCTTGATCGCGATGTGAATTTGATTTTTCCGATTAAGGAATTTCCCAAGCCGCTGCTTAAATCTCCGCGCTGGGAAAAAATTTACAAGGAGATGATGCTTGGCGGAAAATAGGCCGACATCCGATGTCCAAATATTGCCGTAATCTTGGGACATCGGATGTCGTAAAGTCATAGCGAGTGCCAAGTGGGGGATTTGATCATTCCCCGAAAATTGTCGTTGTGAATAACTTGCGTACATCTTGAGGAGTAATCCTAGTTTTTTCCTGTAAAATCAGCATCTTTTGCGGATGGCTGGGCTTTATTTTGTGTTTTGACAATACGGCCAAGTGGCTTAATATGAAATAAAAGTGGGGAGATGTGGATAATTCTGGGGAGAAGTACCCATTTCTGTGCAGTACTTTCGGTTTTGACCACCTTACCACCTACTACCTACCAACCAACCAACCAACCAACTATGTTACTTGGGGAGTACAAACACAGCGTTGATACCAAAGGTCGAGTGGCGATACCGGCTAAATTCCGCGATAAACTCGTGGCTGGCGCCATTATCACGAGGGGATTGGATAACTGCCTTTTTATGTTCACGCAGGCCGAGTGGGATTCGCTCGCACAAAAACTTGTTGCGCTGCCATTGGCGCAAGCTAATTCCCGAGCGTTCGTAAGGCTCATGCTTTCCGGCGCTATGGACCTAACGATCGATGGGCAAGGCAGAGTTCTTATTCCCGATTACTTGCGGAAATATGCGGATTTGAAAAAAGACGCGGTGATAACGGGGCTTTATAACCGCGTGGAAATTTGGGATGCCGATCGTTGGGCGCGCTACAAGCAGAAGACCGAAAGCGCTTCCGATGAAATCGCCGAAAAGTTGGGCGAACTCGGCATCTAGCCCGATGCACACACCAGTTCTTTTAAAAGAGGTAATCGAAATTCTGGCTTTGGCGCCTGGACAGTTTGTGATTGACGGGACGCTAGACGGCGGAGGACATGCGCGCGCGATGCTCAAAGAAATTTCGCCCGGCGGAAAATTTTTGGGCGTTGATTGGGACAAGGAAATGATCGCGAGGCAAACAGTCAGCCTAAAGTCCGCCGCGGTAAAGATTTTTCTCGCGCAGGGAAATTATGCGGACCTGCCGGAAATACTTGAGACACGCGATCTGCCCAAGGCCGATGCGATACTCTTGGACCTGGGCTTCTCGTCCGAACAGTTAACGTCCGGACGAGGCTTCAGCTTTCAAAGCGACGACCTCCTTGCCTTGACCTATGATCGCGAACGCCTGCCGGCCAAAAGCATTTTGCGCCAGCTCACCGAATACGAACTCGCGAACATCATCCAAAAGTACGGCGGCGAGCGCTATGCGCGGCGGATCGCCAAGGCGATCAAAATGGCGGGCAAGAAGCAGCCGATCAAGCGCGCGAATGAACTGGCGAGCATCATAGCGCAAGCGGTTCCGAAGAATTATGAACGCGGACGCATCAATCCAGCGACGCGCACGTTCCAAGCTTTGCGCATTTACGCGAATGATGAGCTGGGAAATCTGAAGCGCTGTTTGGTTCATCTGTCTCGGATACTGCGTCCGGGCGGACGCGCAGCAATCATAAGCTTCCATTCGCTTGAAGACGGCATGGTCAAAAACCACTTCCGTGAACTCCATGCCGAAGGATTGGCAAAAATTTTGACAAAAAAACCGATCGAAGCGGCGGCCGAGGAAATCGCAAAAAATCCCCGCAGCCGTTCGGCGAAACTGCGGGCAATACAACTAGCTTAAATCCGAAGCACCAAGCACGAAATTCGAAACAAATTCAAAGCAAAAAACTAAAACAATTTCGGATTTCGATATTCGAATTTCGAATTTAAAATAATGACCATTATCCAACCAAAAAAATCAAATTTATTTTTAAACGCAGGGATTATTTTTATAATCGGCGGCCTTTTGCTGTCCGCGATTTGGCTCGTAGTTCTCTATAACCGCATGGTCAATGTTACGCACGGCATGGAAAATGCGCGGGCCGAGATTAAAACGCTCCAAACGCAGAATTCGGAACTGCAGGAGCGGATTTTCACGCTTTTCGATAACCGCAATCTTTTGAAACTGGCCGAAGAAAAAAGCCTTATCAAGGATCGGAATCCGCAATATTTCGAAGTCGACAGGCAATGGTCGCTCGCCTCACAGTATTAACTGCAGTCGTTACCATCGCGTACGGCGCGCTGCTTTTTCATTTGTACACCCTGCAACTCCAAAAAGGGGAATATTTTCTGGCGCGAGCTGAATCCCAATATATTTCACCGACCGCGCTTAAAGCCGAGCGCGGTGCCATTTATTTCGAGGATAAGAACGGCAATCGTCTGCCGGCTGCCATCAATAAAAAGTTTTCCGTGATTTATGCCGTGCCGAAGGTGATTGATGACGCCCAAGAAACGGCGAATGCCGTGGCGCCGATCTTAAAACTTAAAGTCTCTGACCTCGAAAAAAAATTCTCCAAAAAGGATGATGCTTATGAAGCGTTGGTCAAAAAAGCCGATTCCGCGATGGTTGCGTCCGTAAATGATTTGAAGCTGAAGGGCATTTACGTGGAAGCAGTGCCCGAACGTTTTTACCCCTTCGGAAAATTCGCCGCGCATGTTTTAGGTTACTTCGGGCCCAATAAGAATGATGCGGGCGAGAGCGGGTTTTACGGCTTGGAGCAGTTTTATAACGAGGAATTGACCGGACGCGTGGGCGAAGTGAACGAAGGCGAAATCGTTGAGCCGGTGGCCGGCGACAACATCATCACAACCATTGATCCCAATATCCAAACCCAGGCCGAGCGGATCATCGAAGATCTGGTTGTGAAATTCAAAGCGACGGGCGGGAGCGTGGTCGTCGAGGATCCCAAGACCGGAAAGATTTTGACGATGGCAAGCGTGCCCGAGTTTGATCCAAACACCTACGCCAAATCGCCGCTCAAGAGTTTTTTAAATCCGGCGGCGCAGGAACTTTACGAGCCGGGTTCGGTCTTCAAGATTATTACGATGGCGGCCGGCATTGATGCTGGCAAGATCACGCCGGAGACGACTTTTTTCGACAGCGGAGTTTTGATGGTGAGCGGCAAAAAAATCCAAAACTGGGATCACAAGGGCCACGGCACGATCACGATGACGAACGTGATCGAAAAATCCGTAAATACCGGCGCCGCTTTTGCCGAGCGCGAGACGGGACATACGATCTTTAAAAATTATCTGCATAAATTCGGTTTCGGCGAGAAAACCGGCATTGATCTGCCGGGTGAAGTGAAGGGCGACCTGCGCAATTTGCATGAAACCGCTCCGGCGGTGGCCTTTGCAACCGCTTCTTTTGGTCAGGGCGTCGCGGTAACGTCGCTCGAAATGATCAATGCTTTTGCCGCGATTGCGAACGGCGGCAAATTGATGCGTCCATATTTGAATGCGGAATTTTCGTCTAAAGAAGTTCGGCGCGTGATTTCGCCCGCAACCGCCAAAGCGGTAACTCAAATGATGATTTCAGCGGTGGACAAAGCCGAAGTTGCGAAGATTAACGGCTACACGATTGCCGGCAAAACCGGTACGGCCCAGGTGCCGGACCTCACGCGCGGCGGCTATACTGACCGAGTCATTAATACTTATATCGGTTTCGGACCGACCGAAGATCCGCGTTTCGTCATTCTAATCAAACTCAATGAGGCCGAAGGCGCGCCCCTAGCTGGCATCTCCGTCGTTCCGGCCTTCCGTGAGCTTGCGGAATTCATCTTAAATTATTACGCTGTTTCTCCGGATCGTTTGGTAGAACCCTAGGAACTAAAATTATGAAATCAGCATTAATCAACGCATTGTCCTGGATCTTAAAAAAGATCGCCCAACTTACGATTTTAAAATACCGGCCGGGCGTAATCGGCGTAACCGGCAGCGTGGGCAAAACTTCGACGAAGCTCGCCATCGCGGCGGTTTTGGGCAATGAGCGCCATGTCCGCTTCTCACCGGAGAGCCACAATACGGAAATCGGCTTTCCCTTGGCCATTATCAGCGAATGGTCCTTGCGCGAACTTGAATTGGTTAGCAAAACCGCTCCGCCCGGCGTCCGGCGGCCAGAGAAAACATTATTTTGGTTGAAGGTCATTTGCTTCGGCTTATGGCAGCTTATTGTCCGTAAGAAAGACTATCCGGAAATGCTCATTTTGGAATACGGCGCCGATCGGCCGGGAGATTTGAAAAAACTTATCATGATCGCGCGGCCGAATCTGGGTGTCATTACCGCAATCGGCGATATTCCCGTGCACGTGGAATTTTATTCCGGTCCCGATGAAGTGGCGCGGGAAAAATCTCGGCTCGTCGAAAACTTAAGCTCGGCCAGTTTCGCCATCTTGAATCACGACGATGAAAGCGTGATGAACATCAAAGATCGTACGCGCGCCCACCTTATCACCTTCGGATTTACGAAGGGATCGGACGTGCGAATCGTTAATTTTGAAAATCGCGCCGAGGCGAACGGACAGCCGCGGGGAGTTGCCTTTAAGCTTGAATACGGCGGCAGTTCCGTGCCGGTGCGCCTGGACGGCGTCTTTGGGCGTGCCCAGGCTTATGCGGCGGCGGCTGCGGCGGCGGTCGGCGCAGCCTTTGGCGTGAATCTGATTAAAATCGCCGAAGCCTTGAAAAACTACAAACCCGCCCAGGGCAGAATGGATCTTGTGGCCGGTATCAAGTCCACCTGGATCATTGATGACTCTTATAACGCAAGCCCCTTATCCATGCATGTGGCACTCGACACCTTGAGGAGCCTGCCCGCCAAACGCAAAATCGCGGTCTTGGGCGACATGCTGGAGATCGGCCAATATGCCATGCAGGCGCACGAGACAATCGGCAATTTTCTCGCGCCTTTCGTGGATCTACTCGTGACGGTGGGCCCGCGGGCAAAATTTATCGCCGAGGGCGCGCGCGCGAACGGTTTCAACCGCAAGAAGATTTTGAGTTTTGACGAAGCGGAGGATGCCGAGGGCAAACTTGAGCAAATCTTAAAACCGGGCGACCTCGTGCTCTTCAAGGCTTCGCGCGCGATGCATTTAGAAAAGCTCGTGGAGGAGGTGAGGGTGATTTAGAATCTAGAATCTAGAATCTAGAACCTAGAACCTAGAACCTAGAACCTAAAACCTAGAACCTAAAACCTAAAAATTGGAAAAAATATTTCAGGTAATATAAACTGTTTACGAATTCTAGATTCTGAATTCTAGATTTTCGCAAGGGCCCCATCGTCTAGTGGCCTAGGACACAGCGTTCTCAACGCTGGAACACGGGTTCGATTCCCGTTGGGGCTACGAATTTAATGCTTACAGCTGATCAAGAGAAATATCTGTTTACGATTCCGGAAGATAAAATTGCCGATATTAAAGCATTCGATGCAAAAGTCAGAATTGTGGCGGAAGATATCATTAAAGAAATCGAGAGAGATGTGCCTGGCTTAGAAATATTTTTCGGTGGCGCTTCTGCCCTCGGTATTGCGGGACAAAACGACATAGACATCAATCTTTTGGGCAACCCGGATGAGTACGAAAAATTTACCCCGTCCTTGATCGGGCTATTCGGCGAACCCGCAAAAACAAGCCCCACACTTGTAAAATGGGAATTAGTGAGAGGCGGTTTCGATGTTGAATTATACCTTACAGATAGGAATTCTCCGGTTCTGCAGGAACAAATTAAAACTTTCGAAATTCTACACAGTAATCCCGAACTTAAAAATGAATATGAAAAAATAAAAATTTCTGCGAACGGGCTGTCATTCCGGGAATATATGAAAAGAAAGTATGAGTTTTTTAATAAAATCTTGAATATAGAGTAAATTCAGTATTATTATTCGCTCACAAAAAATCGCCCGTTGGGTCAGGTGGGCGAAACCTTTTTATGTGGAGCTCGTGTAACTCCGCCGGATTATATTGCGCCGCCCGCGCGTGTTTGGAACCGCGGTTCGGCAAGGATCGCCGCGGCGGCGCGTTCGTCAATGTAGACGCAGTACAAATTGGGCGATTCACCGTCGGAATGGATCCAGCGCACGCGCCACCGGTTGAAGATGAGCGTGTGGATCACGTCCGTCGTGTAGCGCAGGCCGCCCAGCGGTTTTTGGAGGGAAATCGCCGTGTTCCAGATCTCATCCAGCGGAACGTGAAGCGTGCTGGATAGATCGCGAAGACTGATCCAAACCTCGCCCTGCGAGGGGGCGGCTGGGACAGAAGTTGTGCCCATAAACAGCTCTGAACCGACTATATAGCTAAGCTGGATTTTTTGGAAGTTTCGAAATTTTTCCCTGGTTTTGCTCTCATATGTAAGTTATAAGCCGAATCCAGTGCTATGCTGCATCATAGCGCTATGATGCAGCATAGCACTTTGCGTTTTGCGCTTTGTTTTAAATTTTAAAGTAAGCACGGCAAGCAAGGGTTTATGTTTTCTTGAGGGGGTATTGCGCGTCGGCGGAAGATTGCTTACGATACCCGCATGGTTTTGTTAAAGTACCGTCAAACCGGCCAAAGCCACTTTTTTTATGTCCGGCATCCGCGGCTTTATGTGGGATTTATCATTTTTTTGGTTTTACTGGGACTTTTCGTTTCGACCTCGAAGGCCGCAGCCGTTGTGCCGGCGCTCTACTTTTTCATT
The DNA here is from genome assembly GCA_964361595.1 of uncultured Candidatus Saccharibacteria bacterium. Taxonomy (GTDB): domain Bacteria; phylum Patescibacteriota; class Minisyncoccia; order UBA6257; family 2-01-FULL-56-20; genus CAYIAX01. The sequence continues at coordinate 29,692 of CAYIAX010000005.1, forward strand.
TTTGCGGCGGGAATTCGTTCCTTTGATTTCGGGCGCTTGGCGATTATGAAAGTTGCGGCGCGTATGCAGCATCGGCAAGTTCGGGAATCGGGGAGCATGTTTAGCGGCACCTGGCAGGTGGAGATCAGCAAAAAATTTCCTTGCTGTACGTAAGAAAGGCAGCTGGGTATAGGTTTTAAGCTTGGACTATGCGAAAATGGATCCATGCGGAAACTTATCGTCGCCAATTGGAAAATGAACCCCGCCACGGAAAGCGCGGCGGAAAAGCTGGCGAAAGCCTCGGATGATAAAAACGTGGTCGTCTGCCCGCCTTTCGTCTATCTCGAAGAAGTTAAGGAAGAACTTAAACGCGCCAAGCTTGGCGCCCAGGATGTGTTTTGGAGCAATCCGCCCCAAGGCGGAGCCTTTACGGGTGAAGTTTCGGCAAGGATTTTAAAAAACGCCGGCGCGGAATATGTGATCATTGGACATTCGGAAAGAAGGAAATGGCAGAAGGAAACGGATGAGGTAGTGAATAAAAAGTTGAAGGCGGTCATTGCGGCCGGACTTACGCCAATCCTTTGCGTCGGCGAACCGAAGAGAGCGACAAGGGATAGGCGACAAGGATTAAAGGCGGCGAAAAACTTCATTAAGCTGCAGCTCGCAAAAGATCTAAAAGGAATTCCCGTGTCGCATGTCGCTAGTCCCATGTCGCTAATTATCGCCTACGAGCCGATCTGGGCCATCGGCACCGGCAAGCCCGATAAGCCGGCTGAAGCAGCTGCGATGATTAACAACATTAAGTTGATTCTAGATTCTAGATTCAAGATTCAAGATTCTCGCGTTCTATACGGCGGCTCCGTTACCTCGAAAAACATTGCGGAGCTAATGAGGTATAATGAAATAGATGGCGTCCTCGTCGGCGGCGCCAGCCTCAAGGCCGCGGAATTTAAAAAAATCATAAAAATTGCAAAAAATGTTTCAAGAAATTAATCGCCGCGATTTTCTGTTTGTTACGGTCATCGGCGGCTTAGTCGGCTTGCTTATCCAGCCGGTGCTTTCAAATGTCGTAATCAATCTCACTCTGCCACTGCGCGTAGCTATTTTCGCGGGGCTGTTGGTTTTTGCCCCAATTGCGCTTTTCGTCGCGCACTTGATCGGCAGAAAAATACCGGTGCTTTATCAATTTGCTAAATTTTCAGCCGTAGGCACTTTGAACGCTTTTGTGGACTTTGGCATTTTAAACATCGAAATCCTGGCAACCAATATCGTAGCCGGGCCGTGGTACTCGGTCATGAAGGGCGTTTCGTTTTTAGCCGCTACCACAAACAGCTTTTTCTGGAATAAGCATTGGACATTCCATGCCGAGAACCGCGCGACGACGGGCGAAGTGGTTAAATTTTATACGATCGCCATTGTGGGCGGAGTTTTAAATATCGGCATTGCCTCGTTGGTAGTGAACGGCATCGGCGCGCCGGCGGGCATGAATCCGAAACTCTGGGCGAATATCGGGGCGTTGGCGGGAATCTTCGCCACGCTCCTCTGGAACTTCTTGGGCTATAAATTTCTGGTATTTAAGAAAGCGCCTTCGGTAACTCCTCCTGTTAATCCCACGCCTTGACCCTGGGCCAGTTATCTGCTATACTACCCGTGAATGAGTGCAGCGTACGTGGGCGACGACGTCGATCCACGCATGTCTCATCTATCTGTTTTGCTAAAAGCCCCGCAAGGGGCTTTTGGTTTACTCTGAGCTTATCGAAGGGTTTTTAAGAACCCCTTTCAGCGAAGAAGGGTCGGGTGTCTGTTTCGGCTCCAGATTTCGTTTGACGTCATATATCTTTTATGCTATAATATAAATAGGAGGCGTAAAAGCCATGAAGAATCTTGTCGCCAACGTTCTGGCGGGGATTCTAGCTGTTGGGTTTATGGTCGACATCCGCTGGGTTCAAATGACGGCAGTGGCGGACAATCGGCCGATCGCATCCGAGCCACCAAAACCGCCCGTGATGGTCGCCGTGGGAACGATCCGGCGGATCCAGCCTATCGACCACTGGACCCTTCTCGGTCACCAGCGGCATATGCAGGCGACCATCAAAGGGGACAACGGAGTGGTTTTTTCGGTTCTCTTCGACGACACTTCTGGTCTCGTGTGGGCTGAACAGCACGCTCGGATCCAATATCGCCAGCTCGTCTGGGGTGGCGAGCAAAAGTTTTGCGCCCTGAACGGCGCGCAGCTATTCGGCCTGCTGAAGGTCGAGGTGCTGCCCCAGGCGGCATGCCCACCCGAACGTTAGCCGCCGGAGGCGAGCTCCGGCAAAACAAGCCAGGCACAACGCAAGTTGTGACTTTTCTTTTCTAAACTACTAGCTTTCGGTATGATTAAGCCGGAGCGGAGAGGTCAGCTTGAGATAGTCCGTCCCGAGGGCTGCAAGGAGAGCACTCATTCAACAAAAACAGAAGGAGGTCACCACTTGCAGCCCTCCGGGCGGGTTACATTCATAATGTTCAAAGAAAATATTTATTTGGCGCGTTTAGGCAGTTTCAGGATCGGCGGCCCCAGCCGCTATTTTTTCGAAGCCAGATCCAAAGCCGAGATTGAAGCCGCGGTTAAAAAAGCAAAAGCCGACAAGCTCGATATTTTTGTTCTGGGCGGCGGCACAAATCTTTTACCAAGCGACGAGGGTTACGAAGGTTTAGTTTTGAAACCGAACTTATGGCACTTGGAGCGCGCGGGCAGCGAAATCAAAGTCGGCGCCGGAGTTTTAATGTCCGAGCTTTTGGACTTCGCCGCGCACGCGGGCCTGTCCGGCCTCGAGTGGGCAGGAGGCTTGCCGGGCACGGTGGGCGGCGCCATTCGCGGCAACGCCGGAGCTTTCGGCGGCGAAATCAAGGATGTAGTGAAGGCAGTAACAAGTTATGACACGGAAATGTTCCGCGAACTTGAGCGGTTCAACGAAGAATGCAAGTTTGATTATCGTTCAAGTTTGTTCAAAACCGAGCGCAACGGGAGAGAGATCATCCTGGGCGCAACTTTAACGCTCAAGTCCGGCGATCCGGAAAAAATTCGCGAGGAGATGAATGCAAAAATCGCTTACCGCCAGGAGCGGCATCCGCTCGAATACCCGAATATCGGCAGTATTTTCAAGAATGTGGACTTGGAAAAGATTCCGATCTCAAGCCGCGCCAAGTTCGCTCATGTGGTGAAGCCCGATCCGTTTCCGGTTGTGCCGGCGGCCTATCTAATTTCCGAAGCTGGCTTAAAAGGCGTAACGCACGGCGGCGCGATGGTTTCGCCCAAGCATCCGAATTTCATCGTGAACGTGCTGTGGGCTAAGGCGAATGACGTAAAAAATCTGATCGAACTGACAAAAAGCGAAGTTCACAAGCGTTTTGGCATCAAATTAGAAGAAGAAGTGATTCAACTCTGATTCGCACCGCTTTCAGCGCGCCGGATTTTTGGAAAATTTTTTTTGCACTGCGAGTTATCCACAGGCTTGGACAAATTTCGCAAATTCATTTGCTATACTAGAAGCGTGAGTTGATTTTTAAGTTTACCCCGTTAGATTCAGAAGATTCAGTTTTGTGAGCAAGCAGAAGTTGAAACGGGTACCCAACTTAAATCAAGCACGTTACAAATTTTGGGAGAGAATCTAACGGGGTTTACTCCAGGTGGGGAGGTTCCGCGCAAGAACGGAACGTAGGTCGCGACCCCATAAAAAATTTTAAAGCTTTTTAAATGGCTAAGAAAAAAGCGAAAAAGGCGAAGAAAGCAGGAAAGAAGCGCCGCCGCTAATTATTCTGCCTTTTGGCCCCGCTCTGGCTCAGAGCGGGGTTTTGTTTTGCAAAATGCAATCCTAATCTACAAATGCATCCGAATGCTACGAATTTTTTAATGAACCAGCGGCCAATTCGCATCGGACATTCGTAGGATTAGTAGTTGAAAAATGGCGCAAAATGCTGTAGACTATTTGAGTGAAAATCAGCATTAAAGCTTTACAGCTCAAGCTCACTCCAAGCATTACGACTTTTATCGAAGACAAGCTCGGTACGTTGGCCAAGTATTTGAAGAAATTCGAGCCCACCGGCCAGCCGGCGATCTGGCTCGAGATCATGAGAACCACCCGCCATCACAAGCGCGGTTTTGTTTATGCCGCGGAGGCCGATTTGCGCTTGCCGGGAAAAATTTTGCGCGCGGAGCACGAGGACGTGGATATCCGCGTGGCGATCCAGCGTTTGCGCGATAAGCTTAAGCTTGAGATCGAAAAGTATAAGACGAAGACCGGGGAACGTCCGCGCCGAGCCGCTTAAGCTGGCTTTTCCTTGAGATGCTTGATTCGCTTAAAAAATTTTTCAGTTCGCGTTCTTTAAGCGGATTTTTTGAGACCGTTAAAACCATAAACGCGCTCGAGCCGGAAATCCAGAAACTTTCTAATGAGGAATTGAAGCAAGCTGGTTTGGATTTAAAAAAATCCGTAGAAGGCGGGGAGCCGACTGAAGACGAACGGGCAAAAGCATTCGCGCTTGTGCGCGAAGCCGCGCGGCGCACCTTAAACCAGCGCCCTTATGACGTCCAGCTTGTGGGCGGGCTTGTGCTTGACAAGGGCGCCGTGGCGGAAATGGCCACGGGCGAAGGAAAAACTTTGGCCGCGGTCGCGCCCGCATACTGGAACGCGCTTAGAGGCAAAGGAGCGCATATCGTAACCGTGAACGAATACCTGGCCCGCCGCGATGCGGTTTGGATGGGACAGATCTACCGCAGGCTGGGGCTCTCGGTTGCTTGTCTCGTGCCCAACGCAGCCTTCTTATACGACTCTGAATGGAAGATACCGGAGGAAGGCGAGAAGTTGATTGACCGCGAGCGGGACGAAACAGGCAGCTTCTTGGTCCAGCAGGAATTTTTGCGCCCGATCTCCAGGCGTGAAGCCTATTTGGCCGATATCACCTATGGCACGAACCACGAATTCGGTTTTGACTATTTGCGCGATAACCTGGCCTACCACATGGCCGACCAGGTCCAGCGCGAGCATTATTTTGCAATTATTGACGAGGTAGATTCGATTTTAATTGATGAAGCGCGCACGCCCTTGATTATCGCCGCGCCCGATACGGAATCGAGCGAATATTATAAAGTGTTTGCCCGCGTGGCGGAAATGCTCACGCCCGAAGAGGATTACACCGTTGACGAGAAGCACCGTTCGGCGAGCATTACCGAGAGCGGTATCGAAAAAACGGAAAAATCATTGGGGCTTGCGAATCTCTACGGGCCGGAAAATCTGCGCCTTGTGCATTATCTTGAAGAAAGCTTGCGGGCCAAAGCGCTTTATCATCGCGACCGCGATTACGTGGTGAAGGGCGGCGAAGTTTTGATCGTGGACGAGTTCACGGGCCGCTTACTTCACGGCCGCCGCTATCAGGGCGGTCTCCATCAGGCGATTGAAGCCAAAGAGAGCGTCCAGGTAAAACAGGAATCACGAACTTACGGCAAGATTTCCCTCCAAAATTATTTCCGGCTCTACAAAAAGATTTCCGGCATGACCGGCACGGCGCAAACTTCCGCGGAGGAATTCCATAAGGTTTACAACCTGGAGGTATTTTCGATCCCGACGAATAAGCCGATGATCCGCGAAGACAAGAATGATTTGATCTATAAAAATTCGCAGGCGAAGTGGCGCGCCTTGATCGAAGATATTCGTGTGCGCCATAAGCAGAGCCAGCCGATCCTGATCGGTACGGCTTCAATCGAAAAGAATGAATTGGTTTCCGCGCACTTGTCGCGCGAGCACATTCCGCACGAAGTTTTAAATGCTAAGAACAACGAACGCGAAGGCGCGATCATCGCCCAGGCCGGCAAACCGGGCGCGGTAACTGTGGCGACGAATATGGCCGGCCGCGGCGTGGACATTATTCTCGGAGGCAACCCTCCAAGCGCAGACTTAGCGCAGACTGTACGCGGACTTGGCGGACTCCACGTGGTTGGCACCGAACGGCACGAAGCCCGCCGGATCGACAACCAGCTGCGCGGCCGTTCCGGCCGTCAAGGCGATCAGGGCAGTTCGCAATTCTATCTTTCGCTTGAAGACGATCTCTTGCGCATCTTTGGCGGCGACCGCATTAAGTCGCTCATGGATCGCTTCGATCTGCCTGAAGACGAACCGATCCAGCTCGGCTTTGTCTCCAGCGCGGTGGCGCAGGCGCAGGCGCGCGTCGAGGGCGCGAATTTCGACTTGCGGAAACATTTGCTCGAATACGATGACGTTTTGAATAAACAGCGCACGGCGGTATATAAGCGGCGGCAGGAATTTTTGACGAGCCTGAACCAGGAAACTTTGGCTGACAGCATTTACCAAGCTGCCCATGATTTTGTTGGTAGATTCAGGGAACAGCCGGCCATGGAACCGGAAACGGATCTGGACGCCGAATTCAAAAAGCTGCTCCAGGAAACCGGCATTGCGAACGAGAAGCATCCGGTTCCGGAAAATTTAGACGAGGAAAGCATTAAGAGTTTGCTTTTGAAGCGGAGTCTCGAAGCTAGTCTTGATCCACTTACGATCCAAAGGATTTTGGGCGTGCTCGATATGCTTTGGATGACGCACTTGGAAAACCTCGAGGCGCTTTCCGAATCCGTCGGCCTTCGCGCCTATGGGCAAAAGGATCCGCTTGTCGAATATCGCGAAGAAGCGCGAAAATTATTCAAAGACTTTTGGGCTAATTTCAACGCTTGGCTCACGATGAATATATTTAAACTAGCAAAGAGCAAAGAGCAAATGGCAAATAGTAAAAAGGCGGGCTTGCCCGCCGGAGGGCAGAGCGGCGCGAAGGTAGGTCGCAACGACCCCTGCCCATGCGGTTCAGGGAAGAAATATAAGAGATGTCATGGGGCGTGAGGAATAAAAATATGGAAACGAAACAGGTAAAAATTAGAAATGCGGAAACTAATGACATTGAAGCAATTCGAGGATTGGTTGATTATCTTATGCAAGTTGAAGAGGTAGAGAATGTTGAGGGCAACGTTGAAAAAATAATGAAAGATAGGATTCTGCCATCGATAGATTCTGATACAGCGATAACTTTTGTAGCAGAGGTTGGTGGTAAAGTTGTAGGAGTATTACTGGTAGAGATAAAGCGAGGTTTGGTTCTGTCACTGGCGTACATAGCAGTTTATCCAGAAAATCAGAAACTAGGAGTTGGTAAAAAATTGCTGGAAAAAGCCGAAGAATACGCCAAGAGTAAAAATATCCATATTTTGGAGGGACTGATTCACAAAGACAATCAAAAATCGCGAGAATTTCACGAAAAAAATGGATTTGAACTGTTTGGCTACAATTTGCGGAAAGAAATTTAGCCGCATGACATTTTCTATATTCAGACGAATCCGACAGTGTCATAAATCGGAAAACGGCTTAAAATATAGAAAATCCGTGCGGTTGGTTATTAAAACAGTAGAAGTGTCACGGGTCATGAGGATAAGAAAAACCCGAGGGACATAGTAGCTTCCGTCAGTCGGCTACATCACCCTCGGGGGAGTAACAGAGATGTTATGGGAGAAAAAAAGCAAAAACTAACTGGAATAACATTTATTCTCGTGCGTCCGAATAGTGAGATGCTACTTCAGTTACGAGACGAAAAATCAAGATATTATCCTAATACGTGGTGTTTCCCCGGAGAGAGTGCCGAGGGGAACGAAGAGCCCATACAGATGGTTATTCGAGGAGTGCAGGAGGAATACAATGTTCGGGTATCAAAAAATATATGTCAATTTCTGACCGTAAATCATTTGCCACATATTAACCAAGAAATCGCTGTATTTATATGCAAAATCGATGATAATCAAACTCCAGTTATGAGAGAAGGGAAGAAAATGCGATGGATGGGTATAAATGAGATTAAGAAACTGGAGCTCGGATTTGAGCAGAATAAAATTCTACCATTCATCGAAGAGTTCCTGCGTGGTAGTCAATAAGCAACAAAGATGTCATGGGGCGTAGGGTAAAATATGATATACAATCCTGAAAAACCATATAAAGAACAAATTCTGGGATTAATTAAAAAAACTTGGAATACTCCTTATGTTTCTATTCATGATGGAGCATATTCGGTATTCAGAAGAAAATTCGATTACCCTGAAGTTGATCATACAGACGGAATAGGAACAAAGGGAATATACCACTGGAAGAAGCGCAGCTTCAAAGGCGCTGTTTTGGACGCTTTGGCAATGAATTTGAACGATCTGGCAATGGCAAGAGCCGTTCCATATAAGCTTCAGTGCCATATTATTGTGCCCGAAGATGACCAGAGAGCGATTATGGAGATCATAAAGAGTTTGGTTACGGAGTGCATGAAACTAAAAATCGCTATTACCGGAGGAGAGACATCGGTTCAAAACAATATGGACGGTCTTGATATCAGTTTGACGGTTAGCGGATTTGTGCGAAGAGAGAAGCGAAACAAATTTCAGGCGGGTGATATATTAGTTGGTTTCGCAAGTAATGGGTTGCATTCGAATGGGTTTACGATGGTACGAAATGCGTTTGCTAATAGATTCCGCAAAGAGCTTATAGAGCCAACAGTGATGTATTTGAAGTCAATTCAGGATATTCAGGAAAGGTATGACATTCATGGCATGATGCATATAACCGGTGGGGCGTTTACAAGGTTGAAAGGGTTGCTCTCAAAAACTGATGCGGTTATCACGAATGATCATTCTTTGAAACCACAGGGCATATTTCGGGAATTATATGCACATAGAATTACAGATCGCGACATGTACAAGACTTTCAACTGCGGAATAGGATTTATATTGGCAGTTTCCAAGAAAGACGCTCTGGGAATTGTTACCCAAATAAAAGGCGCAGACATAATTGGAGAAGTTACGCAGGGATCGGGAAAGGTCAGGATAGCGTCAATGTTCAGCGGAAAGAGAATAAAAATTTGAACCCCGTGGGTTAGCGAATAAGTAGCAAAGGTGTCATGGGCAATGAGGAAAGAATATAACAAAGAGTCGTGGATAAATCCAAAAGTTGAAGTCCGAAATTCAGAGTTCGGTGGTAAGGGTTTATTCGCTAAAGAAACGATAGAAAAGGATGAGATTGTGATAGTATGGGGAGGAACATTAATGACGGAAGAAACGATAAAGAGGGGTAATTACAGAAAAGGTACGAGCGTCGAGATAGGCGAGGGTATGTATTTTGCTGGAAAGCCAAGCGAATCGCCAGGAACTGATGACTTCTTGAATCATTCTTGCGATCCCAACTTATGGCTAAAGGATGAAGTTACGCTGATTATGAGAAGGGATATTGAAAAAGATGAGGAGTTGACTGCTGATTATGGAACATGGGTCTCACGACCAGAGTGGAAAATGGAATGCAGATGTGGATCGAGGTTATGTCGAAAAATGATCACAGGCAACGATTGGAAGTCAGCAGGGCTGCAAAAAGGATACGGAGACCACTTGTCGCCGTATCTAAAAGAACGAATCAAAAAATCCGCATGACATTTTCTATATTCAGGCAAATCGGATTGGTAATCGATACGAAAAATGGCTTAAAATAAAGAAAGTCCGTGCGGTTGTTTATTAAAAAGGCAGCATTGTCATGGGAAAAAGTTCTTATAAAAATAATCATTCTCACATTCTCAAGAATGTGAGAATGTTGTATGGAAACATTTCTACAGAATCAATAAATCTATGCGCATAAATGTCGGTTCGAAAAATCAAACGAAGGCGCAGGCGGTAGCGGAAGCCCTATCCGGACACGAATTGTTTAAAGATGCCGAGGTGGTGGGCGTTGATGTGGCGAGCGAACAATTTGGCCATCCGATTAAACTGGCGATCGTGGTCAAGGGCGCAATGGACAGAGCGAAGCAAGCATTCAAGGATTGCGATTATAGCTTTGGCATTGAAGGCGGTTTGATTGAAGTGCCGGAAACAAAAAGCGGTTATATGGAAGTTGCTATCTGCGCTATCTATGATGGTTCGCAATTCCATCTCGGCATGTCGCCCGGTTACGAATGGCCCAAAACAGTTACGGATTTAATCGTGAATAAAGGCTTGGATGGCAGCCAGGCTTTGCGCGAAGCCGGATTTACAAGCCATGAGAAGATCGGCACGGCCGAAGGCGGAATTTGAATTTTAACCAAAGGTAAAATTAATAGAAAAGAATATAACAAACTCGCTGTGCTTATGGCCCTTATCCATTTGGAGAATAAGGAGCATTACTGAAACAAAAGCTCCGGTCGTTTGACTGGAGCGTGGTTATTTCTGATTCCTGCCCGGCAGGCCCGGCAGGTTGGAAGCGAGAAAGTTTTTGGGACCTGGGACGATTGGTTCCGGCGAATCGTTGAGAAAATGCCGCCGCATTTCCGCGCCGGTAACCGCCCCAACTACGCCAGCTACGCTGAAGAGGGCACTTTCGCCAGCGGGGCAGTCGCACGGCAGATCGTTGTTCCCGGTTTCAATGATGCCGGTATCGTTACATTTTAGACAGGCCATCGCTTTTCCTTTCTTGGGTTTGGCTCTAGAATGTTTAAATCACATTATGTTCAACAAAGCAAGCGATAACCCCAATCCGCCGCCGCGATTAGAGATTAAGCCGGGCACGCCGGTTTGGATTATCGAAAAAGAAAATTACGGCACGAATAATTACAAGCAAGGGATTGTGCAAGATATTTTGACTTCAGTCGGAAAGCACTCCCGTGGAATCAAGGTGCGGCTTACGGACGGCTCGGTCGGCCGCGTGCAGTGGCTGATATAATGGAAAAGCACATTCTAACATTCTGCAGAATGTTAGAATGTTTGTGTTTTCTAATTCGCGCGAATTAGAAAATATAACTAGCAATAAAAAACAGCCAGTTCGCGGAAGGGTGCGAGCTGGCTTAAATATTGGGGTTCGGATCTCTTCCTCTGTTGCGGAGGATTGTAGGCGTTCCTTACACGCCTCGTTGTTCGGTCCGATGAGCGGACCTATATCCGACGTTAATTTAAGATTATGCCTCCTATCGCGCCGGTCAATCGTGGTTGTGGATAACCTAAAATCCGGATATTATCATCCTGATTCACAATGAATATCTATTTTATCCGGCACGGGCAGACAACGGGAGATGTGGAGGACCGCTACGGCGGCAATTATGATGACCATTTGACGGAGCTTGGCAAAGAACAAGCGGAAGCCCTTACGAATAAATTTGAAGGCCGCTGCGTTCAGGCCATTTTTTCGAGCCCCTTAATCCGGGCGCGCGAGACGGCGGAAATTTTAGCGAAACAGATCGGCGCGCCGGTGGAGATAGATTCCGACTTGCGAGAAGGCAATCATTACGGAATTTTGACCGGCATGCCCAGGGCCGAAGCTCGCGAGCGCTATCCGGCCGAGGTGAAAAAATTAAAGGATCGCTCGCAAACCGTGGAGGGCGCGGAACCCTACTCGCAATTCAGCGAGCGGATTATAAAAGCAATCGAACGTAGGGCAGATGATTCTCGTTACACCTGCGTAATCCTAGTAAGCCACGGCGGGCCAATGCACGTGCTTTTTCGGAAGATTTTAAAGCGCGGAGAAATCGATCCGGGCGATTGTTCGTTCGCCGTGCTTCAATATAAAATGGGAAAGTTCGAGCTAAAAGAGAGCGACGGCATAAAATTTTTATGATGAATATGCGCGGTAACTCCCGGCAACCTCAATCCGTGCATTTCTGCAGCTGGGCGGGGCGGCGATAAGTTTAATTCAAGCGCAACAGTTTGGAGCGGGGCGTTCAATACGACCCGCTTTTTGATTATCCAAATAACCGCAAATTTTTATCCTGTGGCGTAGTCTTAATTTTGCGGTCAATCATCTTTTTTAGATCTTCCACGCGCACTTTCCATTCTTTCCCGATTTTAAACGCAGGAAGTTTGCCGGTTTTGCACCATTGCCAAATCGTCTTTTCGCTCACGCCGAAAAACTTGGCAAGCTTATGGGCGTCGTAGATTTTGACGCCATCTTTGGCCATACCCTTATTGTAGCACTCCCCGTGTGGCCGGTTGTAAAGGCTTTTTTAGGCGGTATAATTCGCTTATGGCCCACTATATTTGCGTTGGAGATTGCAAGGGAGTTTCTGCTGAACCCGGCGTTTGCCGAGATCAGGAATGCCGAAATCATGAAGAGTCGCTTGAGCATTGTGAATGCAAAGACGGCTATCATCATGGCCGCCGGGATGGGGTTGAGACAGGCGAAGAATGAAGTATTTAATCGGCATAGACGAAGTTGGGCGGGGTTCCTTGGCTGGGCCTTTGCTTGTCGCGGCGGTTTCTCTGCCGCGAGGTTTACGCTTGAAGAAAGGTTTGGGCAAACTTAAAGATTCAAAAAAACTTACCGCCTTAAAGCGCGAACAATGGTTCAAATTTTTGCGTTCGGAGCCCAAGATCAAATTTGCCTTAGCCAGGGTCCAGCCGCGGACAATTGAAAGAATGAACGTATCGCGCGCGGCAAATTTGGCGGCGCTAAGGGCTTTTCAAGGTCTAATTTCCAATTTCCAATTTCCAATTTCCAACTGCAAAGTTCTTTTGGACGGAGGATTATATCTCGGCAATAAACGCGGACATTCGCAGATTAAACGCGGACTAACGCGGAAGATTAGTGGTCTGCGTCTGTCTGCTTACAGCGAGCGTTGGTCTGCGCGCACGGTAGTGCGAGGAGATGAAAAATTTACATCGGTCAAACTCGCCTCCATTCTCGCCAAAGTTTCCCGAGACCGCTTTATGGGCAAACTGGGTCGCCTTTATCCGCAATACGGGTTCGAAAAGAATAAGGGCTACGCCACGCGGGCGCACATCCGCGCGATTCGTTCGGTTGGTCCCTCGGAATTGCATCGCGCCACTTTTATTAAAAACTTTGTTTCTGTATGAGTAGGCGCTTGGTAAAATTTTTTCTCGTTTTGGGCATTATCCAATTTATATTTGTTTTGGCTGTCTTTGTCGGCATGACCGTAACCGGCAAGGGGGATTTTAAGGCCCGGGCAGTTTTAGGCATGGGTTTGGGCCTGATGATTTTTTGGGAAATCATCATCGGCAGTCTGATGTACCGTTATCGCGACCGGATAAAAGCGTTGATTGACCGGATTTCGCTGGGCTGGAAAACTAAATTTATCATCTTCGGCATCCTGCTCGCGATGCTCGAAGAAGTGATCACGGTAACAATGACGAACTTAGCCCCGCTTTTTGGTTTGAAAGTAGGCGAGGCATTCATCACCGCCTCGGCGAATTATTGGGACGTGGTTTTGAGCCACAGCGTCATTATTTTCGTTCCCTGGTTCTTCGTCTGGGCTTGGCTTTTATCAAAATACGATTTCAAGCCCGCCCAGGTATTTTTGATTTTTGGGCTTACGGGTACTTTAGCTGAAGCTGGCTACGGCGGGCCCCAGCAGTTTTTGGGCATCGGCATGTGGATGTTCGTTTATGGCCTGATGATTTATCTGCCTGCCTACAGCGTCCCGCTGGCGGAAGTGCGCGGGGCTAAACCGCCGCCGTGGTATATCTACATTTTTATTATTCCGCTTACTTTTGCCTCAATCGTTCTTGTGGGGCCGATTGCCGCGCTCATAAAATATATCCGTCCGCCGCATTTTTTCCCTGGCGTCAAGTAGGATTTATCTTTGCAGATTTACCAGCTAAGCTCGATTGACTTTTAAGCTCATTTTTCTTATTCTCATTGCATGGGAGGCGTACCCGTAAAACATCATTCTAAGGGCAAAGTCGGCAGGCGGCGCTCGCATTTGGCACTGAAGAAGAAGCGCCTTTTTGTTTGTGCTAACTGCGGCGGGCCGAAACTGGCGCACCGAGCCTGCGCGCAGTGCGGGAAATAAAAGTCAGAACCTAAAATCTAGAATTTAGAATCCAGAATGAAAATAATGAAAATTTCAGGTTCTAGGTTCTGAATTCTAGATTCTACCTATGGCTACGCGGCACCTTGTCAGAACAGTCATTCTCCAATCACTGTACGAGTGGGATTTTTACGAGCAGCAGCATGATTTGGTGCAAATACTCGAGCGCAACCTTAAGGAATTCGCCGACGGCATTGACGAGCCGGAATTTGCCTGGCGAATTATGAAAGGCGTGATCGAGCATTTGCATGATATCGATGCGATGATCGGCAAAGCTGCGCCGGAATGGCCGCTTCAGAAAATCGCCATTATTGATAGGAATATTTTGCGCATCGGGCTTTATGAACTCTTGTATGCCGATCCGGATGAGGTGCCGCCCAAAGTAGCCATCAATGAGGCGATCGAATTGGCAAAAAATTACGGCGGGCCTAATGCCAGCCGGTTCGTGAACGGCGTTTTGGGGACGGTTTTCAAGAATATCAAAGGCGAGGCAGAAGCACCGGTTAAAAAAGCCGCCCACGAGGGCGAGCCTCGCTCCGAAGGAACGGTAGGAACGCAAAAATAATCAAAGGTCGAGAAAAAATTAAAAGGTAAATATCAAAAATCAAAATAACAAGGTAAGGTTTTAGAAATTTTATATTTTACAGTGTTATTTTGCATTTTGATTTTTAAAATTTGATATTCAGAGACTGCTTATGCAACTCAAAGTTTTAGAGCAGGGCATTAAAGTTGAATTTAAAAACGAGGATTTGCTTAGAGAGGCGCTTACGCACCGCTCGTATTTGAACGAGCATCCAGAATGGAAAACTCCGCACAACGAGCGGCTGGAGTTTTTGGGCGATGCGGTTTTGGAGCTCGCCGTAACGGAGGAACTCTACGCGCAGTTTCCGGATTTGCCGGAAGGCCAGCTGACAATCTTGCGCGCAGCCTTAGTAAATTATCAGACGCTGGCCACGGTTGCCGCCGGTTTGGATCTCGAAGACTTTATCTTGATGTCTAAGGGCGAGAAGAGCGATCGTTCGAAAGCCCGCGAAGCCATTTTAGCGAATGCGATCGAAGCCGTGATTGGCGCCATCTATCTGGACCAGGGTTTCGAGGTGAGTAAAAATTTCATAAAAAAATTCGTTCTTGTGCACCTAGAGGAGATTTTGGAAACACGGAGTTATAAAGACGCAAAAAGCGAACTGCAGGAGATTGTGCAGGAAAAGCAAAAGCTAACGCCGGTTTACCAAGTTCTACAGGAAAGCGGGCCGGCGCATAGTAAGACTTTTACCGTCGGCGTTTACTTCGGAGATTACTTAGCCGGGCAAGGCAGCGGCTCATCCAAACAGGAAGCGGAAACGGCGGCGGCGCGGCAGGCGCTGGTTAAGTTAATGAAAAAATCTTAATGGCGTCTCTCCTCACGCGAATGGAATTGAATGGTTTTAAATCTTTTCCGCCAGAGGCGGACCCGTCTCCGGCGGGTGCCAAAAAATACTCGAGTCATAGTTATGCCTAGGTTGTTAAATAGATTAGAAGTAAATGGTTTCAAATCTTTTGCCCAGAAGACGGTTTTTGATTTTTCACACGGCATCACTGCAATTGTGGGACCGAACGGTTCCGGCAAGTCGAACATTATTGATGCAATCCGCTGGCTTTTAGGAGAGCGCGAGGCTAAAAATTTGCGCGGCGGCAAAGGGGAAGATTTGATTTTTGCCGGTACGGCCAAGCGGCCGCGCTTGAGCCAAGCCCAAGCGAGTTTGCATTTCGAGAATAAAAATAAATATTTTTCCGTAGACTTTCCGGAAATCACGGTGACACGCCAGGTTAGTCGTGACGGCGTAAACCAATATTATCTGAACAAAGCCGAGATTCGGCTCAAGGATTTGATCGATTTTTTTGCCCGCGCCCGCTTAGGCAGCCGCGGTTTGACGGTGATTACGCAGGGAAACAGCGATGTTTTTATCCGCGTCGCGCCGACGGAACGCCGCGAAATGATCGAGGAGATGATCGGCCTTCGCGAATACCAGCTCAAAAAATCCGAAGCGGAGCGGCGGCTCAAAAACACGCAGATAAATTTGGATAAGGTAAAAGCCTTGACCGAGGAAATTTTGCCCCATTTACGGTCATTGAAACGCCAAACGGGACGTTGGGAGCGCCGGTCGGCCTTGGAGGAAGAATTGCGCAACTTGGAGAACGGCGTTTTCGGCGCAGAATGGAAAGAGATTGAGCGGGAGCTTATGAATGTAGAAAAAGAACTTAAAGCCAAAGAAACGGAAAAGGCTTCCTTGCTCGATCGTCGAAAAGCGGCAGAGGAGAGAATGAAAAAAGTGGAGGCAAGCGAACCGGAAGAACGCAAGGAGATACAGGTGATCAAAAAACGTACGCAAGCGCTGCTCGAAGAACGAAGCAGCCTGCAGAAAGAAATCGGCAGGCTCGAGGTGCAGGTCGAAATGGCGCGAGCAAGGCCTGGAACCGCCGCCGGTCCTTCGACAGCGAGTCTCTTGTCCTTGCTTAAAACTATTCGCGAGAAGCTGGGCGATCTTCCTGATATGGATCACGAAGATTTGCAGATTACTATCGAGGAGATTCGCAGTGACATTGAAGCGGTGCTGGAAGAAAAGGCCGGCGAAGAAGAAGGAGAAGCCGCCCCCTTTGGGGTCGAGCCTCGCCCTGAATCTAATTCGGGGCGGGAGCGGGAAATTCCATCCGGCTTGAGAACGGAACTCACAAAAGTTATGGCGACTTTGCATCGGATGGAGGAAGAAATTTCCGAGCTTAAGGAAAAGGAGAAACAATTCGAAAAGAACCAGGAAAGTTTTTATTCCGAATTCAAAGCGGCCGTCGCGGCATTCGAGGCCGCTAAAGATGCCGTTGAGCGCTGGGAACGCGAGCATCAGGAAAAGCGTTTTGAGCGTGAGCGCCTGGAACTGCGGCGTAGCGAATGGGAGCGCCAGATCGAACAGGCCGGGCGCAAGGCGGAAGAATTTATGAAAGCGACGAGCGACATGGGTAATGCGACATGGGAAAAACACGGCCGGGCCGAACTTGAACGGCGGATGTTTAAGTTGCGCGGCGATTTGGCTTCGATTGGTGAAGTTGACGCGGCCTTGATCAAAGAAGCGCACGAGACAGAGGACCGCTATAAATTCTTAAGCAAGGAATCCGAAGATTTGGATAAAGCTAAAAACGACTTGCGTCTCTTGATCGGAGATTTACAGGCAAAGATTAAGGTTGAATTTAACGAGGCCATGCACAAAATTAATGAAGAATTTGCGAAGTTCTTTACGCTCATGTTCGGCGGCGGGACGGCAAAATTGAAATTAGCAAAGGGCAAAGAGCTAATAGCAACCAACGACGACGGAACAAAGGATAAAAAAATGCCGGAGGTCGAAATTAAGGATGCGGTAAGGATCGAAAACGGCGAAGCGGAAGAACCCGAAGAAGGAATTGAAATAGATTTAAAGCTCCCGCGCAAGCGGATCACGTCTTTAGGCATGCTCTCAGGCGGCGAACGCAGTCTGGTGGGCATTGCGGCCTTATTCGCGCTTATTTCCGTGAGCCCGCCGCCGTTTCTTGTCTTAGACGAGATTGACGCTGCCCTGGACGAAAGCAATGCCCGCAGATTTTCCGAACTGCTTAAAGAATTTTCCAAGCAGACGCAATTCATCATCGTTACGCACAACCGCGCCACGATGGAGGCGGCGGATGTCCTCTATGGCGTTACCTTGAACGACGACGAAACCTCAAAAATCGTTTCGCTCAAATTAGAACCTAGAAGCTAGAATTCAGAACCTGGAAAGCTTGCATTTTTATTGTAAATCCGCTATTCTTTTTCCAATCTAGATTCTAGGTTCTGGGTTCTAAATTCTAGATTCTTATTCAAAATGTTAGCCATTAAATTTCAGCGCGTAGGCAAAAAGCACCAGCCGAGCTATCGGGTTGTTGTCGCGGAAAAGCGTTCGAAAATGATTGCGCCGCCCGTGGAAGATTTGGGCGCTTATAACCCGATGACTAAAAAGGCGACCTTGAAGCGCGAACGCGTGGCTTATTGGGTGAGCAAAGGCGCCCAGCCGACGGTTACGGTTCATAACCTGCTCGTGAAGGAGGGGATCTTGAACTTGCCTAAAATTAAACTGGTTTTCAAGCAAAATGCTGTGGCTGCGGCAAACGCGCCTGCAGCTCCCGCCGCGCCTGCGTCAGCTCCCGAAGCCGCGGAAACTCCGGAGGCGGCGGGCTAAAATTTGCTCCGTTTATACATTACGCTGGCTTTTTTGTGCCCATAAATGCTCGAATTTTTGACTTTTTGCATTTTTTGCGCTATACTATACCTATAGTTACCGTTTTGAGGGCAGGCTGGTTTCGCCCGCTCATCATGAGTTGGCCGACAAAGCTCATCCTAAAAAGAAATGAAAAGGTCGAATGCTTAGCGAATCTTAATGGAACAGACAGCTGATAAAGATTTTTTGGAATTTCTCGTCAAGTCGCTGGTTGATCATCCGGACGATGTGAAGGTTGATCGCAAGGTTGATGAGATGGGAGTCCTTTTGTCGCTCCGGGTGCATCCGATGGATATGGGCCAGGTGGTGGGACGCCAAGGCGCCACCGCCAAAGCCATCCGCTCGCTTTTGAGGATCGTCGGCGTGAAGAATAACGCCCGCGTGAATCTGAAGATCGAAGAGCCGGAAGGTTCAACCCGCGGACCGCGCTTTCGCGACGGCGAAGCGGGCCCACGGCCGCCCATGGGTGAAAATCCGCCGATGAACGATCGCGCCGGAGACGAATTCTAAAAAAATAAACGAAAAACCGCCCCGACAAGGGGCGGTTTTTGTTTTTTAGCCTTGCCTTTTTTACTGTTTCGGGTAAAATATTCCTGCCTGCCGATAGACAGGCTCCAATGCTTACCTATACCGATCTCAAAAAAGGAACGCTTTTTATTTATAACGGCGAGCCGTACGAAGTGATGGAATCGCATTTTTTGCGCATGCAGCAGCGGAAGGCCGTCGTGCAGACGAAGATTCGCAACTTGGTAACGGGCAAAGTGCTTGACCGCAACTGGCAGTCCTCGAACCAATTTGAAGAAGCAGAAGTAGAACGCAAAACCGCGGTTTTTATCTATGCGAGTAAAGGAGAATACTGGTTTCATGAAGAGAGAAATCCCAAGAACCGGTTTTCTTTGACCGCCGAGGCCCTGGGCGATCAGGTGCAATTTTTAAAGCCGAATACGAACGTTACTGTGTTCACATTTGATGGACGTGTGATCAAGATCCAGCTGCCCGTCAAAATGGAATTTGAAGTCGTGGAAGCCCCGCCCTCGATCAAGGGCAATACAGCCCAAGGCGGAACTAAGCTGGCCGTAATTGAAGGCGGCGCGAAAATATCCGTACCGCTTTTTGTAGAAACGGGGGATTATATTCGCGTAAACACCGAAACCGGCGAATACGTGGAGCGCGTCTAGATCAGACGCGGATAATCAAATACAGATAAACGCAGATGTATGCAGATTTTAATTTGGAGGACGCGGATAAACGCGGATCGAACGCAGATAAACGCAGACCTAAGCGGATTAGCGCGGATTAAACTTAAACAGCCCTATTTTCGCGAATCAGCGCCTCGTGCCGTTCGGCGATCAGGTTTTTGATCGCGTTTGGATCGTGGATGTTTCGGATGGAGAATTCGGAACTTTCGCCGGCAGTTTGAATAGTGAGGCTGCCGAAATTCAAAAGCGACGGAATGAAACCGATGATTTCAATTTTAAGGTCCTGGATTTTCTCGAGTCGCAACTCGGAAATGTCGCGGGCGAAGAGGCCGATCTGGTTGATGTCAATGATGCGCTTGTCGGTAAGAATGAGAATATCGAGATAATAATTAGTCCAAGCGACAAAGAAAAGCATCCAGATTATAAGGAGCCACGAGGCGATGAGGAGAAACAGGGCAGCGCTCTCTTGGTTTATTAAAGCCTGCATGGAAGCGGGCAGAATTTGCGAAGCAATTAAAAGCAAAAACGGCAGAAAAGCGGCGAAAGCCAGGGAAACGGCTTCGCCCGCGATTGGCAGCCAATGGCGGCGGCAAATCAAGAGTATCTTTTCGCCGGCGTGCAGTGTAATCATAAAAATAAATTCAAGGAGAGGGCGAGCATGACGACGATTAGCACGGCGCTTACGCCGAAGTAGATCGCCTGGAGGGCGCGGGTCCGCGCGGCGTAGATTTCAAAGTTCTTCCAGTGGTAATTCAGAATCAAGCTTAAAATGATAAAAGCGACGAAAGCAAGGAGGGCAAATCCCCCCGCAACCATTTCGACAAGCTTGCCCGTTGCGGCTCCTTCCATATATGACATTATAGCAAATTTATGGCGCGACGCGCACGGCTCCAAAAATCCCAAGTCCTAACAAGCACAAGAACACCCCTATAAACTGGAGTTTGTAAGGATGTTGTATAATTTAGTCATGGCTAAAGTCAAAACGGGGAAGCAAATGGAGCGCCATCTTAAAGGAATGGCCAACCATTACCGCATCGAAATTCTCCTCATGATTGCGGACACCGACGGTATCACTCTAGAGGAAATAATCAAGAATCTTGGTGCCAATGAGAAAACCATCGGGGAACACGTCAGGAAACTTTCGGTTGCAGGATTAGTGAATAAGAAGCATCGCGGCAAATTCGTCGAGCATACCCTCTCGCCTTACGGAAAAATTTTTACAAAGTTTTTAGACGCCTTTAGTCGTTTGTGAACATCCTTACAAACTGGAGTTTGTAAGTGTGTATTCATGTATTGAAGCGGGGGTAGGTTAATGTGGATTTTAATGTTTTTTGATATATAATAGCGGGCAATGGTAAAAATCAATAAAAACGTTTTTGTTGCGATGTCCGGAGGCGTGGATTCCTCGGTCGCCGCATTGTTCTTGAAGAATCAGGGCTATAACGTCGTCGGGGTTTTTATGAAATGCTGGACGTGGTCCAGCCCAAGGATTAACGCGGATTTTGACGCGGATGAACGCGGAAGCGGATGCGGTTGGGAGCAAGACGCTGCTGATGCGCGCCGCGTGGCTGAAGTTCTAAGCATCCCGTTTTATGTTTGGGATTTCGAAAAAGAATACGAAAAGGCGGTGGTGAAATATATGCTTGCTGGCTACAAGCAGGGGCTTACGCCGAATCCCGATGTGATGTGCAATCGCGAGATCAAGTTCGGAATTTTCTTGAAGCGCGCTTTAAGTTTAGGCGCGGATTTTGTGGCGACCGGGCACTATGTACGCTTGCGCTCATCAACCAATAGCGAACTAAATACGAATGAACGAATCAAGCGAAAATTCGTAAATTCGAAACAGATTCGTTATTCGCTGATGGCTGCCAAAGACAAGAACAAAGATCAAAGTTATTTTCTGTGGACTCTGGCGCAGGACGAGTTGAGGCATTCACTGTTCCCGATCGGAGAATACCTGAAACCTGAAGTGCGCCAAATCGCGCGTAAGGCCGGATTGCCAACCGCGGAAAAGAAAGATTCACAGGGGATTTGCTTTTTAGGCAAGTTCAATGTCGCCGACTTCCTGCGCATGCATTTGGGCGAGCGAAAGGGAGCGGTGGTGACGACCGAAGGAAAAATAATCGGCGAGCACCGCGGCGTCCATCTTTACACAATCGGCCAGCGGCATGGATTGGATTTAAAGACGAAAAATAGCGTTTTGGGTATCCGCGGAAAAATAGAAACGCAACCGCATTATGTTGCAAGCAAAGATATCAAGATGAATACACTTATCGTGGCAGAAGGGGAAAATAACTCCGCGCTTTACAACCAGGAAGTAAAACTATCTGACGTGAATTTAATTAGCCCAATTCCTTACTCTAATGTTCTCAAGAATATGAGAATAAGGGTGTTGGCCCGAGTGCGGTATCGCCAGCCGCTCGCTCCGGCGGTATTAGCGACAAGTGGCAAGCGACAAGGCGGCAGGAAAGACGTATCCATGTCGCATGTCACATATCCCGTGTCGCTAATATTCGACAAGCCTCAAAGGTTCGTGGCGCCGGGCCAATCCGCAGTCTTTTACAATCGGCGTGGCGTGCTTTTAGGCGGCGGCATAATTGCCTAAAGAGGCGCGGATAAACGCGGATCAAACGCAGATGTACGCAAATAGGTGAATGGTTGAAGCGAATCAACAATTGGCTCCAGGTGATATACTGAAACAAATGATTATTGTTTTTACCGGAAACGGGAAAGGGAAAACGACAGCGGCTTTAGGCCAGATGGTGCGGGCGACCGGGCGCGGGAAGAAAGCCTTGATGATCCAATTTATCAAAGGCCCTTGGCGGTCGGGCGAGGATGAATTCGGCGACCGATTCAAGCTTGATGATTCAAGATTCAAGATCATAAAGATGGGAAAGGGCTTTGTAGGCATCTTGGGCGACAATTTGCCGCGCGAAGAGCATGTGAAGGCCGCCGAAGCAGCACTCGCGTTTTTTAAGCAGGAGTTAATGACCAAGAAATGGCATTTAATGATTCTTGACGAAGTTAATGTGGCGCTTTCCCTGGGTTTGCTCAAAATCGAGGCTGTGCTTGCAGTAATCAAAGATTTTCCCGAAGACAAAATCCTGCTTTTGACCGGCCGGGGCGCGCCCAAAGAGTTGATTGAGGCCGCGGATCTGGCTACGGAAATGAAGGAGATAAAGCATCCCTATGCTAAAGGAAGGCTTGCCAAACTAACAGTAGAATTCTAAGGGGTTTACAACCCTCAATAATTTGTCTATACTGTTCCTCGTGCCGCAAGATGATTTAACAATCGGAACTCAAGAGGAAATCGCTTATCCCGATCCCGCCTATAAGGAAATGGTGGACGCCGGGGTGTTTTATGGCCGCAAGCGCAGCCGCACGCACCCGCGCATGAAGCGGTTTATTTTAAGCAACCGCAACGAGATTGAAATAATTGACCTGGCAAAAACGAAGGAATTGCTCGAGACCGCCCAAGAATTCATCCGCGAAACGATGAAAAAGCGGGGGAATATACTTTTCGTCGGCACGCAGCCGGCCGCCGTCTCCGGCGTTACCGAATTGGCCAAAGCTTTTGATTTGCCATATGTGACCACGCGCTGGCTGGGCGGCATGATGACGAATTTCCGCGTCATCGGCAAGCGCATTGAGCATTATTTGAAACTTAAAAACGACTGGCAGAACAAGGCTTTCGAAGCCTACACAAAAAAGGAACGGGTTGGCATCGAGCGCGAATTAAACAAGCTTGAGGAGCTTTTTTTCGGACTTTCTAATTTTAAGGGCTTGCCTGCGGCGCTTATCATCATTGATCCCAATCTGCACATGACCGCCGTGCGGGAAGCCAAGCATCTGCGCATTCCGGTCGTGAGCTTTGTAAACACCGACAGCGATCCGGAACTTGTCCAATATCCGGTTGTGGGAAATAATAAGGCGAAGATGAGCATTGACTGGTTCTTGCGCCACCTGCGCGAAGCCTTCGAAGAAGGAAAGCGTTTAGCGCAGCCAATAGAAACCGAAATGGCTGCCGAAGAAAAAGCAAAAGCATGAGCGATATAGAAATTTTACAAAAGCTCCGTCTTGAAACCGGGGCTGGCGTAATGGATTGCAAAAAAGCGTTGGCGGATGCCGGCGGCGATTTTGATCGGGCCGTGGTTTTGATCCATGAGCGCGGCGCGGTCAAGGTGGAAAAGCGCGCGGATCGCGCGACCGGAGCGGGACTTGTTAAATCTTACGTGCACAATGAACGGATCGGCGTCATTTTGGATCTGCGGGCGGAAACCGATTTCGTGGTGCGCTCCGACCCTTTCCAAAAACTGGCCCAAGAACTGGTGATGCAAATCGCGGCAGCCGCACCGGCGAATCCGGACGAACTCATGGCCCAGCCCTATATTCGGGATGAATCGAAAACCGTGGCCGATCTTGTGAAGGACGTAATTGCGCGCGTCGGTGAAAACATCCGCGTCAATGCCTTTGCGCGGCTTGAAGTTTAGGGTTAGACTAAAACCATGCTACAGATGATCGTTAGCAATATTTTTATGGTCTCGGTCGGGGTGTTTCTTTATATAGTTGCACGTTCTTTGCCGCGCCTGCAGGAGGAGGCGCAGTCCACGCAGAAAAAATCCGTAATTGACCGCTTCGTGACCTCGGATATTCCACGCAAAATTGATGAAATAATCAACAGCTTTCTGGGAAAGTTCCTGCGGAAAACAAAAGTATTCCTGATGCGTTTCGATAATTCGATCACGAAAAAATTACAAACGATGGGGAATGAAAATAACAACGGCAATAGCAATGGGAAGCCGAAGATTAATTTTGACGAAATCACTTCGGAAACTCCCAAAAACCGCAGTACACAAGAGTAAGAATTTGTCGAAGAACACAAAAACGGAGCTTTAGCTCCGTTTTTGTGTTCCTATGTGTGGCTTTACA
>CAYIAX010000006.1:0-47663 GCA_964361595.1 uncultured Candidatus Saccharibacteria bacterium
CGCGACATTTCACGGAGCGACGACCAGCAGGGAGGAGCGGAGTGAAGTCGGACTTTGATTTTGCGAGGAGGTGGAGAGAAAAGATGAGCGTTTAATAGGGCTTTCAGCTTTTCTGCCTAGTCATACGGGCGAGGAGCGAATGACTACCTGAATGACTAGGTAAAGTGCCTCCATTTTTGCTAAAATTAGTACGAGCCTCGTTCAAGAGGCACTCCCCGAAGTAAATCAGTCCGACTAACTGCGGTTGGGTTGATTTACTTTTTGAAGTAAGCGGTATTTGATATGCTCTAGTTATGGAAAATAGGGCGGGCAAGACACCGAATCCAGCCGAAATGGGCATTACACCGATATTGGTTTCGCGTTTCGATACTATAAAAGAAAAACCTGATATAGCGCCAGAGTTAAGTTCTTTTGAATCTATTTTAAATACTGAAGATTTCCGCAAACACTCATTTGAAGAAATTCGCGAGGCATTCTTATTCATCTTCAATGAGGAAAAAATAAGGCAGTACCTGACAGCCCGTGAGCAGACCCAAGAAGCTTTCCGGTATTTGAAACGGGTCAGGCGTTTCGGTTTGATTTTAAGGAGCAATTATATATTATTAAATGCCACGCACAGACCTCCAGAGAGCTTATACCGTTTCTTATCTCTCCTGGGCGATTACAACGATCACTACTGGCTAGATAAGAAACAGAACGCGGACCCGTTGTTAGAAACGCTGGATGGCATAAATAAATTGGACCTAGCCATAAAAATGGCGGATGATAGAGAATTCAAGAAATATGTCGACGATGTCCTAAATCGGATCGACTCCTTAATAGAAAAGGGCGAGCTGCCAGTAGCGGAATTTCATGAATTGAGAAAAAATATTCGTTCATGCGCAGACCTCCTGCAGGTTGCGGCAACAGAGAATTACGGCGGGGGTATACATTGGCTGTTTTCTTCGGTGCTGGCTCTATCCATCAGACTTGGAGAACAACACGATGAGTTGCTTCAGAAAGGCCTGCGCAAAGAAATTGATTACGGGGAGGCTTCCGTCTTGGTAGATCCCGCTATACGACAGGAATTTGAAAAGCTCAAGCCATTTATAAAAAGGGTTGTAGGAATATCCTAGATAAGAATCTGAACATCTTACCACTTGGAAATCTTGACCATTAAATCCTATATCACAAATTTGCCGGCGCTTTCTTTAAAATAGGTTTTAACGTCATCAGCTATCCCGCTCATTATGAAATTAAAAAAGGCCGATGCAAGCACCGGCCTACTGATTACGTTTGCGCGCCGCGCGCTCGAGCACGGCGGCGGGAGTTTTGAATCCCGCTGCCCGGCGCTTATCACGATAACGCTTACGCGACTTGCGCTCGGCTTTGAGAAAAGCCTTATCTTCGTCCGAAAGGCCGTGATCCCATTCGCAGAAGTTGCGGCGACGGGACGAGTGCCCCCGTATGTTCTCGCAGGCCCAAAAGCGGGCCTTAATCGCATTGTCTTTGCGCTGGGCGATGTCCATCGGCCTTTTGCATTCCGGGCAAGTTGGCCGATGATCCAGGCGGGACTTTGTGATCATGGCGCAGCGGATCAATTTCTCCACAAACCCCTTTGTGCGGCAGAGTGGATGCGCAAAGTAAGGCACGCTGTCCCCGCGAGCGATGAGCACCCAGCCGGAATCCATCTGACGAGCTTCATTAACGTCCGGCACCCAGGTCGTCCAGACGACGACCCGAAGTTCGCGCGAGCGATAAATGAATCCGATTTCGCTTCCGTCGCCGCAGCGAGAACGGCCCAAGAATTTCCGCAGGGGCCAGTTAATCATGAGCCGCGATTTCTCCTCGAAACCGGCGGCAACCAGCGCCTCACGGATGCGCAGAAAATCGTCCAGATCCGGCAATACCTGTTCCGGCAAGCCGCACCTCCTTTGAATTGTATTTTCGCGACCCTTCGATAAACTCAGGGTACCTTCGGGTAGGCGAAAACAATGCTGCTATTGAAACAAAGGGCGCTGCTGCCCTTTATAGCGGATTTTAACTAAGAGAGCAAGAAATTATAACTTGAGCCGGAAAATCTTCTTTTTTCCCATTCTAACAACTTCACCTCCTTTCACAATAATTTCTTCGCGCGGATTTTTAATCACTTTGCAATCGATTTCAAAGCCGCCTTGGCTCACGAGCTGCCAGGATTTGCTTTTACTCTCCGCCACGCGAGCGCGGAGAATAAGGTCGATTGGATTCGTATGTGCAGCGCTTTTAAGCGACGGTAGTTTACCGCTCAATTCTTTTTTGGAAAAAAGTTTTTCAAACTCTTTTACCGCTTTTTCAGCCGCCTTTTCTCCGTGATGGATTTTTACGATTTCCCGGGCAAGCTCGAGCTTTAAGTCGCGCGGGGGTAATTGTTTTTCGAGTTTTTGAATTTTATCGGCCTCAAGCTCGGTGCACAAAAACAAATATTTATGAATAAGTTTATCGGGTATGCGCATGATCTTCCCAACCATTTCTGCGGGCTTCTCCGTTAAACCGATATAATTGCCCACGCTTTTACTCATTTTTTTCAAACCATCAGTTCCTTCCAAAAGCTCCACGGTAAGAACATCTTGTTCTTTTAAACCGAAATATCTCTGCACCTTTCTGCCCATAAGTAAATTAAATGTCTGGTCGGTCCCCCCGATTTCCAAATCGGCTCTGATTTTTACTGAATCATAACCCTGGAAGAGGGGGTAAAGCAGTTCCAGGAAAGTAATGTTCTCACCGCTTTTGATGCGTTTACTAAAGTCGGCTCGGCGCAAAACCTGTTGGATAGTTCCGGCTCGCGCCAAATCTAAAATTTGCGGCAGGGCTGCTTTTTTAAACCAAGTGCTGTTGTGGGCAATTTCTACCTTCTTGATGTCAAGAACGCTGCTCGCCTGCTTGAGGTAAGTTCTCATATTGCGCCGCACTTCCGATTCGGAAAGCGGCGGGCGGGATTCCGAACGGCCGCTGGGATCTCCGATTCGAGCCGTAAAATCACCTATGATTAAAACAATAATGCAGCCGAGTTCCTGAAATTCTCTTAGCTTGTGGAGTAAAACCGCATGCCCCAAATGAAGGTCGGGCGAGGTAGGATCAATACCAAGCTTAACCCGCAATTTTTTTCCTGCGCGTAAATTGTTTTCCAGGTGATCGCGCTTAATTATTTCGACAACGTTCCGCGTCAAAACGCGCTTGATCTTATCTTCGCGGTTAAGCATCGATTTTATTCTACCACGGGCAGCCCTCCTTACGATTTCTTCACAATCGCGTCCACCAGCCCGTAGGTTTTCGCTTCTTCCGGAGTCATGTAAAAGTCGCGGTCGGTGTCCTTTTCAATTTTTGCGATTGACTGGCCCGTGTGCTTAGCCAAAATCTGGTTGATCTTGTCCTTGATTTTAATGATGTGGCGCGCCGTAATCTCGACTTCGATCGCTTGTCCTTCTACGCCGCCCATCACTTGGTGTAAAAGAATCTCCGAATTAGGCAAGGTAAATCGCTTGCCTTTCTTGCCGGCGGCGAGGAGCACGGCGCCCATCGACGCGGCCATGCCAACGCACATCGTGGCCACGTCCGGCTTTACATACTGCATCGTATCGTAAATGGCGAGCCCCGCGGTTACCGATCCGCCCGGAGTGTTCAAGTAAAGCTTGATTTCTTTTTTCGGATCCTCATGCTCAAGGAATAAAAACTGGGCGATCACCGTATTCGCCACCGCGTCGTTGATCGCCCCGCCCAAAAAAATGATGCGATCCTTCAAGAGGCGCGAATAGATGTCATAAGCGCGCTCGCCGTATTGCGATTTTTCGATGACCGTGGGAATTAAGTTAAAAAGTTGTTCGTCCATGCCGATAGTTTACAGAAACGGAACCAAAAGTAAAGCGATGATGTTAATGATCTTAATTACAGGGTTAATAGCTGGACCAGCTGTATCTTTATACGGGTCCCCGACTGTGTCTCCCGTTACCGCCGCTTTATGGGCTTCCGAGCCTTTGCCGCCCAGATTGCCTTCTTCTATATACTTTTTTGCATTGTCCCAAGCGGCGCCGCCGGAGGTCATGGAAATAGCGACGAAGATGCCGGTAATAAGCGACCCCACAAGCAATCCACCCAGGGCCTTGGCTCCTAAAAGAAAGCCGACAAGAATTGGCGCAAGCACAGGCAAAAGCGCTGGCGCGATCATTTCTTTAATGGCGGCGCGAGTAACTATATCTACGCATCTGGCATAGTCGGGTTTTGGGCCGACGCTCCGGTCGGCCTCCCGACCTGGCGTCGGGACTTTCCTTGTGCTTTCCAGTAACCCATGAATTTCTTTGAACTGGCGGCGCACTTCCTTAACCACGCTGCCGGCGGCCTTGCTCACCGCCCGCATGGAAATCGAAGCGAAAAGATACGGAATCATGCCGCCGATCAAAAGTCCGGCGATTACCTTAGGATCGCTTAAATCGAACGAGAAAACCGCTCCGGTTGCATTTTTCAATTCTTCTACATAGGAAGAAAAGAGTACAAGCGCAGCGAGTCCCGCCGAGCCAATCGCATAACCCTTGGTAACAGCTTTTGTGGTATTTCCCACCGCGTCCAGGGGATCGGTTACTTCGCGCACCGAATCCGGCAACCCAGCCATCTCGGCGATGCCGCCGGCGTTATCCGTAATCGGCCCGTAAGCGTCGATCGCAACCACGATGCCCGCCATGCTCAACATGCTCATTGCGGCCAAGGCGATTCCATATATTCCCGCGACTTGATAAGCCAAAAGCACACCGGCCACAATGACGATGATTGGCAAAGCGGTTGACTCCATGCCGATTGCAAGCCCAGTGATAATGTTCGTACCGTGTCCGGTTTCCGAAGCTTGCGCAATTGATTTCACCGGCCGGAATTTTTTTGATGTGTAGTATTCGGTGATGATAACAATGAGAGCGGTTACAGCTACACCGATAAGTAGGGGGTAAAACAACGATTTAAAAGAAAGCGGAAATATCCAATCAATGACTAAATTCCCGCGCACCGCTGGAGAGGCGCCAAAAATTTTTGCGACGAGGCTAAATCCACCCAATGCAAATACGCTCGCGGCCGCAAGCCCTTTGTAAAGCGCGCCCATGATCGACTGCGACCTGCCTAACCTCACAAAGAAGATCCCCAAAATGGACGCGATGATGGATACGCCGCCGATTACAAGCGGTAAAAGTATTGCCGCTTCTGAACCCGGAAAAACCAAGTTGCCTAAGATCATTGCGGCGATCGCCGTTACGGCATAAGTTTCAAAAAGATCGGCGGCCATGCCGGCGCAATCCCCCACGTTGTCTCCGACGTTATCGGCAATCACGGCGGGATTCCGCGGATCATCTTCGGGGATACCGGCTTCCACTTTGCCAACAAGATCAGCGCCGACATCCGCGCCTTTTGTGAAAATTCCTCCGCCCAATCTGGCAAAAACCGAGATCAAGCTGCCGCCAAAACCGAGGCCGATGAGCGCAGTAACGTCTTTAGTTGCCGCATAGAAGGCGGTAACAGCAAGCAAAGCGAGCCCGACGACCATCAAACCGGTCACTGAACCGCCCTCGAAGGCGACGCGCAAGGCTGGTTTGAGGCCGGTTTTGGCCGCTTCGGCGGTTCTCACGTTGGCTCGCACCGACACATTCATCCCAATATAGCCGGCCAGGCCGGAAGCGATGGCGCCGACTACAAACCCGATCATCGTCGTAACGTTTATGAATACGCCGATTAAAATTGCGATTAGAACCGCAACCAAAGCGATGGTGCGGTATTGGCGGTTTAGATATGCTTTAGCGCCAATCTGGATCGCGCGGGCAATTTCCTGCATGCGATCATCTCCCGACGGGTAACGCAAGATTTTATAGGTGAGCCAGGCCGCGACAACAAGAGCGATGGCGCTCGCTATTATCGAAAAAAGAATCGGGTCCATGGTATCGCTACGAAATACTAAAAAGTACGAATATACTAAATTTCGTATATTGGTAAGAAATTTGTATTTCGTAGCGGGACCTTTTCATTGCTTTATTCCTTTGTGGTTTTATCCTCATTTTCGCTTTCAGCTTCAACCGCCGGTTCTTCCGAAGTTTCCTGTGCGCCACTCGCCACTCCGCCTTCCTGCACCTCTTCGGGACGGGTCTGCGAACGCACATCAATTTTCCAGCCAGTGAGCTTAGCCGCCAACCTCACGTTTTGCCCGCCGCGGCCGATAGCAAGCGACAACTGGTCTTCGGGTACATACACGCGCGCTTCCCGCCGCGGCAAAATCTCCGCCGATTTTACCTTCGCCGGAGAAAGCGAATTGGCGATGAACTTTTCCGCATCGTCCGACCACTCAATGATATCAATTTTTTCCTGGCCAAGCTCGTTATTTACCGCCATCACGCGCGTTCCCCGCTGGCCGACCAGGGCGCCGACCGGATCAACGCCTTCGGATTTCGAGACGACCGCAAGCTTCGTCCGGCTGCCCGGCTCGCGCGCGATCACTTTTATCTCCACGGCGCCGTCGGCGACTTCCGGAACTTCCATTTCAAAAAGCTTGCTCACGAACTTTGGATGCGAGCGCGAAAGAATGATGCCCGGCAAACGGGTGTCTTCCTGCACTGCGAGAACCAAAAATCGCAAACGTTCGCCCGTGCGATAGTGTTCGCCCGGCACGGATTCATTCGCGAACATCACGCCGGTTGCCCTGCCTAAGTCAATGTAGACGTGGCCGCGCTCAAACCTCTGCACGGTGCCGCTCACAATCGTCCCTTCTTTGCCTCGCCACTCGTTCAAGATCGAATCGCGTTCGGATTCGCGCAGCTTTTGGAAAATTGCCTGCTTGGCGGTTTGCGCGGCAATCCGGCCGAAATCTTCTTTGGTTTCCAGCGGAAAAATTAATTCCTCTTCCAAAACTACATCCGGCTTGATCTTTTTCGCCTCATCGATCATGATGTGCCGCTCGGGATTATAGCGCGGCAGTTTCGGTTCTTCATCTTCCCGCTCCGAACTTATTTCGGGGCGAGACTCTCCCCCTAGGAGGGCGGCCTCTTCCCCCTCTTCCACGATCCGCACGGTGGTGGGATCGACAACTGTTTTCACTTGCCAAAATTTCAAGCCGCCGGTTTTTTGATCCAGCTTAGCTTTAATGATGTCTCCGCGCTGTCCGTATTCTTTCTTGTAAGCAGCAGCAAGCGACGACTCAATTGCTTCCATCACCCGATCGGGCTCAAGGCCCTTTTCCTCGGCAACTTGTTTTACCGCTCGGGCAAGATCTTTTATGTTCAGCATTTTTTATAAAAATATCCGCTAAAGGCGGATAGTGGACACTCTTAATATATTGGAGTGAGTGTTGTTTTGTCAAATTAGTATTTTACAATATATTTTATCTTTGTCAAATATTCTGATAGTGCTTGAGCGAAATCGGTTTATCAAAATCTGCGGGTGAATATGTAATTGCTACTACGTCCAATCTCCATCCCCTCTTTTCGTCAATTAGATTCTTGTTGTATTCAGCATAGGCAGAGCATGCACGCTTGAACTTTTTGATCTTTGCACTGCTCATTTGATCTTCGGGGATAAGCCCGTTCGGCTTCTGTATCATCGTTTTCACCTCCACGAAGACCAAAGTCATGTCGGGAGCGCGAGATGTAATATCTATCTCACCCCACTTTCGACGATAGTTCCTCTCGAGAACTTTATATCCCAAATTTAAGAGATATTCACAGGCTGTTTGTTCACCTATAGAGCCAAGTGATTCCTGCAAATTTGATTTCTCATTTGTATTATCCATGGGAATATCATATCTGATGTTACGCGGAATAACACGTATGCTATAATTTCTATGTAATCCGATAAACAATGGTTGAGCACCCAGAGGAAATATCTAACGAGTATGTTCGAGGCCTTGTTGAAGGCGAGGGTACTTTTACATTTTCTCCCAGTGGTAACAAAAAGATTCCTGTGTTCTGTTTGAAAATGCATGTACGAGATAAGAATCTGCTCGAATTAGTTCGTAACAAGCTTGGCTTGAAGAATAAAGTTTATGAGTATAATCACCAAAGAAAAGATGGTGTAAAAAGAGGCCCGCAGGCAATGCTCATAGTAAGGGAGGTTGGAAGCATAAAGAACACTATAATCCCCTTTTTTTACAAGAAACTCAAGGGCAATAAGGGAAAACAGTTTTTAGAGTGGCTAGAAAAATTTGGTAGCGATTCCAAGGTCCCCGCTACATTCAAGTTCATATTCCAGCTTTACCGGTCCGGTTTTTATGATCGTAAGCAATGGTTTTATAGATGGACACTGAATAACTAATGTCTATCTATTCACGTTATGAATGTTTAGCGGATTACATAGTATGTTTTTGACAAACAAAAATGTTTGTCAGAGGCTAAAATATAGGTTTTCCAATGCTATCGGCTTGATTCGGCAAATCGAATATTCTTGCCGAATTAACTAGATTTGCCGCATTGCCGGATTATCTAAATCAAGTCTTCCATCTCCGGCAAAGCAAGAGCGACATTGACTTTGGCTCTTTTCACGATTAACCTTAGGGAATGCTTACAAAGGAAAAAATCAACGAATACAAAGAGAAGCTCGAAGAGCAAAAGCAGGCATTGATCGGCCAGCTGGAAGCAGAGGATAAGCCTGAAAATTTCGGGTCGGACGTAGATAGCCTAGACGAAGAAGCCAATGAGGCCCAGGAATTTGCAAACCAGCAAGCCATTGGCCAAACTCTGCGGGACAGGATCAGCGAAATCGATTCCGCGCTCAATAAAATTTTAAGCAACAAGTATGGGTCTTGCGAGAACTGCGGCAAGGAAATCTCGGCGGAGGTGTTAGACGTAATCCCGGAATCCAAGCTTTGCGAAGATTGCAAGAAAAAAGAAGCATGACCAAACCCGCCGCAAGGCGGGTTTTTTGGCTATACTTGGTTCATGGGGGTTGTACGTTTAAGCGGCGAGCTTGGTTCGGGCAAAACCAGCCTGTCGAAACGGCTCGCTCGCAGGCTGGGGTATAAAGAATATTATACCGGTGGAATTTTCCGAAAGCTGGCGGAGGCCCGCGGACTTTCAAATCTCCGCCACCGCGTTAAGATAAAAGTATGAGCGAAAAGCCTGCGCGGATTTATTCGGCAGAGCTCGAAGGCATCGCCGCCACTTTGATCGAAGTGGAGGTTGATTTAAATGTAGGCTTACATGCATTCAACATCGTCGGGTTGGCCGACAAGTCTTTGAACGAGGCTAAGGAGCGGGTGAATTCCGCCTTAAAGCATGCCGGCGTTAAACCACCGAACCGCGAGAATCGCAGGATCACAGTGAACTTGGCGCCAGCCGACATTAAAAAAGCCGGCTCGCAATACGATCTCGCGATCGCCTTAGGCTACCTTTTGGCGACAAAACAAATTCTCCCGTTCGAGACGGGGGATAAAATTTTTTTGGGCGAGCTGGCGCTAGACGGCCGCTTGCGCCCGGTTACTGGAGCACTAAATATCGCTGAGATGGCGAAGCGAAGGGGATTTAAATTTCTTTTCCTGCCCGAAGCAAACGCCAATGAAGCGGCCGTGATCAAAGGGTTAACCGTGTTCCCGATCAAAGACCTGGAAACCGCGATCCAAATATTGGAAGAGCGGACGAGCATCGCGCCTGCAAAGTTCAAGCCACAAGCAGCGAGCGAAAGTTTTGCTCCAGATTTCTCGGATATCAAGGGCCAAGAGCATGCCAAACGAGCTTTAATCATTGCCGCGAGCGGCAACCACAACCTGCTTATGGTCGGCCCGCCGGGGGTAGGGAAGAGCCTGCTCGCGCAAGCTTTAACCGGAGTTTTACCCGCGCTCGCGCGCGAAGAGGCCATTGAAATAACGAAGATTTGGAGCGCCGCGGGCTTGGGCATGAATGGACTTTTAACTGCGCGGCCCTTTCGATCGCCGCACCAGACCGCCTCTTTGGTCGCCATCGTGGGCGGCGGCAGCAATCCCAAACCGGGTGAGATCAGCCTGGCTCATCGCGGCGTTCTCTTTCTTGATGAACTTCCGGAGTTCCCAAAAAATGTGCTTGAATCTTTGCGCCAGCCCCTCGAAGCCGGAGTTGTGCACGTTGCCCGCGCCAAAGGCACGCTGGCATTCCCGGCAAAGTTTTCGCTTGTCGCCGCGATGAATCCTTGCCCCTGCGGCTACTACGGCGACCCCGAAAAAGAATGCCGCTGCAGCGCCTATGAAGTTATCCGGTATCAAAAGAAAATTTCGGGGCCGCTTTTGGACCGCATTGATCTTCAGATCAAAGTCCCGCGCATAAACATAGAAGAGCTCCGCACCAAATCGGAGCGCGAACGCGTGAGCCCCAAAGTGAAACGCGAGATCGAATCCGCCCGCGAAATCCAAGCAAAAAGATTTACCAAAGAAAAAATTTCCACGAACGGCGAGATGAGCTCGCGCCAAACCCAAGATTTTATCAGATTCGAGACGGCCGCAGAAAATTTCTTGAATACTTTGGATAAAGCCCGGCTTTCGCCGCGGGGATATTACAGGTTGCTCAAAACAGCGCAAACGATTGCCGATCTCGAAACCGCGCCGCGCGTCAAAGCCGAACACCTCGCGGAGGCGTTCAGCTACCGGTTGCGCGAGGAGGTGTAAGCAGTAATCCGAAAAAAACTATTCGTAGCATTCGGACAGCCGTCGGCCAAAGCCTATGGCGTCGGACGATGCATTTGTAGATTGGGATTGCGATGCGAGAGTTAGCGAGCAAACGGATTCTTCGCGCCGCGAACTTCGAAGTGCAAATGACAGCCGGTGGCTTCGCCGGTGCGGCCCATGGTGCCGATTTGAGCCTGATTTTGCAGGTAATCTCCCACGTTAACCGTGGCTTTCTCCAGGTGGGCGTAATTAGTTTTTACTCCGTTCGGATGCTCAATCATCACAGAATTACCATAGCCGGAATTCCATTCTCCGATCACCACTTTTACCACTAGTCCTTCAGCGGCGGTTTTAATCGGCGTTCCGCAAGCGTTGGCGATATCAACTGCGTTTTGGCTGTGCAGTTTCCCCCAGTTAAAACCTTCTGTGGGCCGCGAGAAGTAGCCGGCGGTCAAGGGCAAAGGAGTAAGGCTGTTTGAAAAGTCCGCAGCCTTGGGAGAAACCCCAGGCATTACGAGAAGCATCCCGGGAGCGAAATTATTAAAATCCAAAGCGCCGTTAAACTCTTTTAGTTTTGCGAGGGGAATCCGATAAGTAGATGACAAAGATTCCGGCGTGTCGCCCTCCTTTACTCTGTAGAGCACGCCCGAGACCGGCAGGATTAAAAGCTCCTGGCCGGCTTTTAGCGCCCGGCCGCGCAGAGAATTGGCCTGGAGGATCGTTTCTATGGAAATACCGAAGTCCGCGGCGACCGAGACCAAGGTGTCTCCGGTTTTGGTTGTGTAGCTAAGGATGTTTTCTTGACCGCCAGTGCGAAGTCTCGGTTGCGCAATTAAAACCGCGTTGTCCTCGGAGGTCGGGATGGATTCCTCGGCCGCTTCGGCAATTCCCAGGTCTAAGCCCCCGCTTAAAGCCCCCGGTACGGATCCGGAAAGGGAAAAAGGACGCAAGGACTCCGGTCCACCCAGGATCCCCGGGTCGCCGTTTGCGGTTTTAATGACCAATCCGGCCAGACCAAGCCCAATAACCAAAAAAACAGCCATCATCAATGGCATGCCAAATATCTTATTTAATTGAACGATTCTCTTACTAATGCTACAAAGTATAGCATATGGAGTTAACCGGCTTCAATCCCAAGCAATTTAAAGCAGTCGAAGCCCCTTCGGGACCGCTTCTCATCGTGGCTGGAGCCGGCACTGGAAAAACCAAGACTTTGACCGGCCGCCTGCTTCATTTGATTAAATCCGGAGTTCCGGCGGGGCAAATTTGCGCTCTTACCTTTACCAATAAAGCTGCCAAGGAGATGGAGCATAGACTGGAAATGCATGTGGCAAATAGCTTATCGAAAAGCGGTGGCAATAGGTCATACGCGATTAGCGCTAAGCCCTTCGTGGGCACATTCCATTCGCTTGGAGCAAAAATCTTGCGGTCGGAAGCCAAGCAGTTTGGCCGCACTCGCGGGTTTACCATTTTTGACAATCACGATTCGTTCAGCCTCTTAAAAAAAGTTTTGCGTCAATTTCCCCAGGTTAAAGAACTTAAAGAGGGGCCAGCCTTTTTTATGGACTCTATTTCAAAAATTAAAAACGGCATGGCGAACCTCGCGCAGTTTACAAATTCACCGCGAGTGGCCCAGTGTCTCGTTCCGGAAATTTTGAAGAGATACGAACTGCGTCTTAAAGAAAATAATGCGTTCGACTTCGATGATCTAATCGAAAAAGTAGTGAAACTTTTAAGTTCGGACAAAAAAACCAGAGAAAAATATGAACGCGCTTATCCGTGGATGCTGGTTGACGAATACCAGGACATCAACAATTCCCAATACGAACTCATAAAGCTTCTCGCCGAAAAAACGCAAACGCTTTCGGTGGTTGGCGACGACCAGCAAACTATCTACACTTGGCGCGGTTCCAATTTCGGATTTTTTTTGAATTTCGAACGCGATTGGCGGAATGCGCAAATTGTGGTGCTTGACCAAAATTATCGTTCGACCGGAAATATTTTGAGCGCCGCTTCCGCAGTTGTGAGCGTAAATAAAAATCAGCGGCCGAAAAAATTATGGACGGAAAAAGGCGGTGGCGATCCGATCGCGCTTGTCGAGGCCGGGGATGAGGACGAAGAGGCCAGTTGGATCGTTGAAGAGGCGCAAAAAATCGCAGCGGAACACCCAGGCGAATCTATTGCGATCCTTTACCGCACGAACGCGCAGTCTCGCGCCCTTGAACAAGAACTTATCCGCAGCGAATTAAGTTACCGGATTTTCGGCGGCTTGGCCTTCTATGAACGGCGAGAGATCAAAGATGTTCTGGCCGCCTTGCGTTATGCCCTAAACCCGCAGGATGAGATGGCGAACGACCGTTTGTCGAAAACGTTTTCACAGCGGGTGAACGCAGAATTGCGGACGAGATTGGCTTCTGCCGGACAGAATCAAATTCAATTGATCGATGTTTTCATCAAATCTACGAACTACTTGGAATATCTTGAAAGAAATTTCCCCAACCCCGAAGAACGCCGGGAAAACATAGAAGAATTGGTGCATTTCGCTTCCGGCTTTGCGGAGCTGCAGACTTTCTTAGAAGCCATGAGTCTGCTCCAGGCTACGGACAACATAAAAAAGGACGGGCACGGCGTTGAGCTGATGACCATTCACCTGGCCAAGGGATTGGAATTCGATCATGTTTTCGTCGCTGGCGCAGTCGAAGGACTTTTGCCGCATGCACGTTCGCTCGAGACCGAGGATGAACTCGAAGAAGAACGGCGGCTTTTATATGTCGCCATGACTCGCGCGCGGAAAAATTTATACATCAGTTTTTTCGGACTGCCCTCGCGTTTTCTTTCGGAAATTCCCAGCGAATTCGTAAAATTCAGGAACTTGGTTTCGGATACGGAAGTTTTTTCCGACGACGAAGAACGCTACATCACGCTAGATTAAATCCGAAGTACGAAGCACGAAATTCGAAACGAATTTAAATGAAAAAGACAAGAAGAATTAAAACCATTTCGGATTTCCCAGCCTCGACTTGCCGTCGAGGCGAGGCGGGCGATCTTCGAATTTCGAATTTTTAACCATGCGACTAGGCCAGCATTTTTTGAAAAACGAGCGTGCGCTCAAATTAATTGCCCGTTCGCTCAATTTGAAACCTCGCGATAATTTAATCGAGCTGGGACCCGGCCACGGCGAACTGACAAAATTCTTACTTGCCTCAAAAATCGATTTTTCTTTGATCGCGATAGAAAAAGATGAGCGCTTGGCAAATTCATTAAAAGAAAGTTTTAAAGATGATCGTCTGTGCGTCGCGGTCGGCGATCTGCGAATAATTGTGCCTCAGCTTGCCGAACGATTTTCTAAATACAAGCTCGCGGGCAATATACCTTATTATCTAAGCGGATATTTATTCCGCTTGATCCAAGAATGCAAAACCAAGCCTGAAAAAATTATCTTTACGCTCCAGCGCGAAGTAGCAGAGCGAATTATGGCTAAGCCGGGGAAGATGAATAAGCTCGCTGCGAGCGTGCAGTTTTGGGCGAAGCCGAAAATTCTTATGCGCTTGGGGAAAAATGATTTTTCTCCTCCGCCGGAAGTGGATTCGGCAGTGCTTGAATTGATTCCTTTAAATAAATTGCCGATGCCTCCGGAAAAATATTACGAGCTGATGAATAAGGTTTTCCGCCAGCCGCGTAAAACACTCGCTAACAACCTGATTTTCGGTTCGCAAATAGAAAGAAAGGCCCTGGAGACTAAGTTGAGGCAACTCGATATCGAACCACTGCTCCGACCTCAAGATTTGAGCGTTCCAGACTTAGTTAAGCTGACCTTGCATTTTTAAACATTTACTAAAGTTATACTACAATTGTAGTATAACTTTAGTAAATGTTATGCCTATAACCAATTTCACGAAAAATACCTTGGAGTTGAATTTTTAACCCGACCTTCCGTTTACTTCGAAAAAAGTAGAAAAAATGGGGCCCAGCTAAGCTGGGTGCTTGCGCTCCGAAGCCTAAGGGCGAAGGAGTGGGGATAACTTTTGGATAATATGTGGATATAATAATAGAGTAGCGCAAATGCTACCTTAATGAATCCAAATCCCACAAAGTTGATCACGGGGTTCTTGGTGCTTGCTTTTGGCGTAAGCTCATCGGTTTTAGCGCTCTCGTTCGCCTTCCCGTCAAGTGATTCGGCGCCGGAAGCAGAAGTTGTAGCCACCGGGGTAAATTCACCTCAAAATGAATTCTCCGCGCCGGGCCTTGGAGCAAACGCGATGAGCGAATCGCTTTCATCCGATCTAACCCTAACTCAAAATACTTCTACGCTTGCCGACCCCAATAACCTTACGGATCAACTGGGGCTTATTTTAAGCCAGGAACTCATCGCCAATAACCCCGATGGTCCCCAGCCGGACCCCTCCGGGGCATCGCTGCTTAATCTTCCTTCACCGGAAATCGCTTCTGAATTTGTTCTCAAAGCCGTTCAGGAATCTAAATTCGATATCCTGGAAAAAGTTGACCCGGCAAAAGTAAAAACAATTTCCGCTTATACCGCAGAAGATGTTGGCCAATATTTTTCGGAAATTACCAATGTAATCGCGAATACGATCCAGAGTAAAAATTTCACCGAGCTTGAAAACGAAATTCCAACCATGGAAACGGTGGAGACCGCGCGCGTGGCGGTAACTGCAGCTGCGGATGGCCTAACCGTGATTGAAGTTCCCAAACCGCTCCTCGCCTTCCATACGAAAATTCTCCAAGCGGTGCTCGACCAGCAAAAAATTTATGAGCTCACCAAAGATTACGAGCGCGATCCGTTGAAAACGATCCTGGCCCTGCAGAATAGCGATGCGATTTTAGTGAGAGACCTACAGGAACTGAACGCTGAAGTGAAGAATATAAAACTTTCCGATCTGGGACCGAGCGAAGCTTCTGCCCTCGCTAAAATCAGAGAGTTTTTTGTGCCGACGGCTAATGCTTGGGTGATTGCGACCTTCGAGACCAACCCCGCGCTCGTCGGCGGAGCGGTGTCGTCCGCCTTCTCGGGCTCAGGAAATCTTATAAAGAGAATTTTCGAATTTCTTTATAAAACTTTTTTACGGATATTAGTGAACCGCATCCTCAATGCGTTCCAAAGCCAAATTTTGAACTGGATCGCCGGCGGCGGCAAGCCTAAATTCGTCACCAATTGGCGCGGATTCCTGTCGGACGCATTTAATGAAGCTGTGGGTGAAACAATCGCTAAGATCGCTCCCAAACTCTGCCGCGGTTTCGGGGCGGCGGTCAGGCTTTCTTTGCGGCCTCCGCCTGACTTTACGGACCAGGTGCGCTGTACCTTAGATGATGTGATCAGAAACACCCAATACTTCTATGATGATTTCTCGCGGGGCGGCTGGCTGGCTTATAGCGCCACGCTTGAGCCGCAAAATAATTATTACGGCAGCGTTCTAATTGCAAGCGACATTGTGATGCAAGAAGCCTCAAAGAAAAAAGAGGCGGCCGAAAAGGAAGCATCAGCGAGCGCGGGATTCCTAGGTGTTAAAAAATGTGCGAGTTCCCACGAAGAAGTTGTTGATGACTCTACGGATCGCCGGGAAACGGTTTGCGATGAGTATACAACCGTCACTCCGGGCGCAGCCGTTGGCGAATCTCTCTTCGGCTCATTGAACTGGAAGGCTAATCAAATCGTCAGCGCAGAAAGATTGGAGGAGTTGGTAGCCGCGATTATTGACGCTTCAATCAACCGTATGATCGGTTTGGGGCTAAGCTCGCTTTCGCGTGCGATTTCCGGTTCGGATTCAAACAGAAATGTTTATGATGATTTGAACACGCGAGCGCCAGCTGGCATTGGCGATGTGCCCTCCGATATTCGCTCCGGGCTTGATACGCTGGATACTTCGATCCGTGATACATCCGACGTCGAGAGAGCGCGGAACGCAGAAGAGGAAGCTCGTGAGAATTCCGAGCGTTGCCGCGGACTCGAAGGACCCGCGCTTGAGGATTGCATAAGCAACAACACGTCAACCACGCCCACACCATGATTGCCAGAATAAATCAGCATAAATATTGGCTCTTACCTCTGCTGGTAATTGTTGTTCTAATGCCCAGCCTTGCGCATGCACAAGTATTAGATAGGCTGCTCGGTATCAGCTCGATGGCTTCGAGCGTAGTGGGCTGGGTAATTTACACTGTTTTCTATGCCTTTGCTTTGTTTGTTGGCTTTTCCATAGCTGTCGTAAGCTATTTTATCGAGATTGTCATGCAAGCCAATATGCACGTGCGTGAAGTCTTGGCCGTGCAGAAAGGGTTCGGCATCTCACTCGCTATCGCTAATTTGGGCTTTGTCTTGGGTATTATCGTAATTGCAATCGCCACGATTCTGCGGTCGCAAACTTATGGCATGAAACAGGTGCTCGCCACCTTAATCGTGATGGCTGTGCTCGTAAATTTCAGCATGATTATCGTGGGCGTGATTCTGGATTTTTCTGACAGCATGACGGCTTACTTTTTGGACAACATTAATCCGGGCAGCGATGCCCAAAAATACCATAATTTTGCCTCCGCGCTTGCCGGTTCATTCGGCCCCCAAAAAGGGCTAATGAACTTCGGTGAAGGCAACGAGTCCCTCACTATCGGCGACAGGAAAACTTACAATACGGCTTCAAATAATAGTTTAGCCGCCGCCCTTGGTCTTTTTGCGCAAGTGGGTTTCTTGCTTATCTTTTTCCTTCTAATTGTGCTTTCTTTGGCCGGCCTTTTTGTAATGCTTATGATTCGTTACGTTTACTTGGGAGTTCTTTTGATTTTGATGCCGCTCGCCTGGTTTACGCGCGTTTTCCCGTTCCTTAAGAGCAACTGGGACAAGTGGTGGCGAAGTTTTTTGCGCTGGGCTTTCTTCCCGCCTTTGGTCATTTTCTTTCTCTATCTAGCCATCATGACCATGCAAAGCATGGATGCTGCGCAAACTAGAGACATGTTTGCGACCCAGAACGCTGGCAATTTTGGCGGTCCGGATAGCTGGATCGGCCAATTCTTAACCCAACTTGGAACAGTAATGGGCCAGATGATCCTCATGCTGGGGCTCACGATCGGCGGGCTCTTTGCGGCAAATTCGCTGGGGATAAAATTCGCGAGCACGGCCATGGGCATGGCGCAGGGATCCGCCAAGTGGATGGGCAAAAAGGCTTGGAAAAGCACCAGCCATGGGCTGGCTAGGAACGTACAGAAGGAAGGCGGCCTGGGTAATCGGGTTGCGAACCGCTTAATGGGTTCGCGTTCCGGCGTGGGGAGATGGATTGGCTCACAAATCAAGGTAGCGGGTATCGCCGGAACTGAAGGCCAAGTTACACATGCATTCAATGAAGCGAAGAAGCAGCCGCTTAGCGTCAATCTGGCTAAACTTCCGACGCTGAAGAAGGACACTCCCGAAATGATGGGCGCCTTGCAGGCAATTAAAGATCAGGATGGGTTGAAATATGTAAGCAACATTGAAGACTTTATCAGCGAAACCCCAAAAAGAAAGAATATTTGGAAACTTCACGGACAAGAAGACTTGCTCGGCGATTTACAAAAAGAAAGCGGTATCGATACGCTTCAGCATATTAGGAATATCCAAGCTGCTAAAAATGACGGGGAAAGAGAAACTGCTCGCCTGGGACTTCAAGCCTCTTTCCGCAAAATGGGGAGTCCGGTTTTCTTGCCCGATCTTTTTAGTACCAAAATGGAAAAGTTATTAGGCGAAAAGGGGCATCCGATGGGCATTAAAGATACAAACATGTTAGATTTCATGCGCTCGGAATCTTTGCGCGCAGCTTATCAGACATTTACGCCCGGAAATTTCTCGCAATTAGCCTCGAAGGCTATACGCGGTGACCAATGGGGA
The DNA here is from genome assembly GCA_964361595.1 of uncultured Candidatus Saccharibacteria bacterium. Classification (GTDB taxonomy): domain Bacteria; phylum Patescibacteriota; class Minisyncoccia; order UBA6257; family 2-01-FULL-56-20; genus CAYIAX01. The sequence goes on from CAYIAX010000006.1 coordinate 18,471, forward strand.
AATATCACTGACCACAGCAAAGCCCTAAATCTTAAGCAGGGAGACATAAAAGATGACTTACATGATTGGTTCGATACGACTGGTGCAAGAAACCTAATCGGTGATCCTCATATTTCTTTAGGCATACCACAAAAACCGGCCGCGCAAAGCACTGGCGGGGGTCCGGCTACACAAACTTTCCGGGGGGGCACAATTTCCTCGGGAAGTACAACTTCGCCTCCGCCGCCACCTCAATCTAATCCATAAAACATGACAAGCGTTACCACAGATCAAGCTCGCCAAAGATTTCTAACCATACCTGAAGACATTCAGGATATGATCTTTTCGGTGCAAACCGCGGCCGTCATCCAAAAAATTTGCGAAGATAATCATGTTCCGCGAGAAAAATGGGGCGGCGTGGCCGAAGCAGCCGGACTGGTACTGCTGGGTTTCATCCACCCCGAAGATTTAGCTAATGAAATTAAAGAGCGATTGATGATTTCTTCGGATGCTGCGGGTGGTCTTGCGAGTTCGCTCATTAATAAAATGTTCGCAAGTATGAAAAGCAGGCTTGATTCGCTCTATCATCCGTTAACGGGTCCGCAGGTTACTGAAATCAGGCCACCGCAACCGGTAAAGTATGTCCCGCAAGCTGCCGCTCCTCCCGCGCCAAGCAAGCAAACAACCGGCATTGAAGCACCCGTGCGGCCAATTTCCATTTCCCAATTACTTAAAGAAAAAGAATTTGCAGCTTCAACGCCGACATTGGCTCCGCCTCAAAATGAACTGAAGCAGCCGCCGTCCACGCCGCAAGCCCCGGCGCCAGTCTTCTTATTTAGACAGGAAGAAATCCAACCGCTGGAGACGAAGGGCCGGATCAACATTCCTATTCCCAAACCAACTATCATGCCCGGCCCGGCGCCCAAACCGGCGGAAGTGGAAATAGGCGGGCTGCCCAAAACAGAAGCTCCGAGACAGCAACCGGCCAGAAGCGATGCATCGCCTACGCGAGTAATTCATTATTCACAATTCAGTTCGCCGCTCGAAAAAACCGCGCCTGGCGGCCCGGCTTCCATTTCCGATTTGGGAAAAATTCCGATGCCTACTCGGCCTGTACCAGAAATTCCAAAACCTTCGTCTCCGTTTGCGCCGCCCCGCCCGCCTGAAAGCGGGCGAGGCTCGCCCCCTTTAGAGGCGGCGCCAAAACCGGCGATGCCGACTCCTCCTCCGATTGCAAAAGGGCCAGTCCTTGATCTGAAGAATATCCCCGTACCTCCTCCGCCGCCTTCCGCAAAACCACTAACTCCTCCGCAAAACTCATTCCCGCCTCTTCCCAGGCAAAATCATGTTCAAGACGTGAGCCGTCCCGTTGCTCCGTCAGCTTCGATACCTGAAAACATTGACCCCTTGCTTAAAAAGCCGATTAGCGAACTCCGATCTTCGATCGCTCCGCCTCCCCGCCCACCTGAAGATGGTCGAGGCTCGCCCCCGCTGGGGGCGGCGCCAAACCCCAATGGCAACACCAACTTAAACTCGCTCTAATGCATGCAGTTCCAAGTTCCCCAGTTCATCGAAACAGAAGATAAGATCGTCGGCCCGCTTTCTCTGCGGCAATTCCTTTACCTTGTCGGCGCTGCCGGATTAAGCGTAATTTTATTTTTTACCGTCCAGCTTTGGCTCTGGGCAATTATTTCCATCCCGATCGCGGCCTTGGGCATCGGCATAGCTTTTATAAAAATAAACGGCCAACCACTGCCGAAACTCCTTATTTCAGCACTGTCTTATTTTTGGCGGCCGACTACATATGTTTGGCAGCCACATCAACCCAAACTGCCAAAAACTCAATCCACGCTCCAGCCATTTCTGGGCGCCAGTTTTTCCCTAGAGAGTATATTTTCCGGATTAGCGTTGCGGCACGCTCGCGAGAAGGTGCAGACGGGGACCAAGGTTTCCGAAGAGAAGAGCAAACGAATTTTGGCGCGGGCCAAAGAGAAGTATGAGGTCGTGCAGCGCATCTCGGGCGAACTGCGAGCCGCGCGCCGAGTCGATTACCGATAAAAGCGAAAAAATAAGGTACAATTAAGTCAAAATCTATGCCCAACTTCGCCAACGCGCAAGAACTTGTCGCGATCGAGACGATCCGCGACGATACCGTAATTATGAAAAACGGTTCTTTGCGCCAGATCTTGATGATTGGCGGGATAAACTTTTCGCTTAAATCCGAAGGGGACCAGAACATCGTCACGCAAGCCTACCAAAACTTTTTAAACAGCCTTAACTTCCCGCTCCAGATCGTCGTCCACTCGCGCAAGATCAACATTGACAAATACCTGTCAAAGCTTGATGAGCGGCGCCAAGAAGAAGCTTCCGCATTGCTCCAGGATCAAATTTCCGAATACGAAGATTTTATCCGTAAATTCGTGGCCGAAAATGCGATTATGGCCAAAACTTTTTTAGTAACCGTGCCGTTCGCGCCGGTTACCCTGCCGGGCAAAAAAACCGTTTTAGGTTCTTTGCCATTTTTCAAAAAATCCGCGGAGGCCATAAAAGAAACGGCTAAGGAAGATGAAGCGGACTTCCAGGAAAATTTGGCCCAGCTTAAACAAAGAGTTAACCAGGTGATGGATGGGATTACGGCAATCGGGCTCGAAGTTTTGACGCTAAACAACGAGCAGCTGATCGAACTATTTTACAACTTTTACAATCCCGAAACGATCGAGAAAGAAAAAATTCCCTTGCCTAAATAATGGCTACGAAATACAAATGAATACGAACATACTATCTCGCTACGAAATACAAATTTATTACAAATATACGAAATTTAGTATATTCGTACCTTTTCGTATTTCGTAGAGATTTCCATGGACCAAAAATTCGACGAAATTAAAAAAATAATTTCTCCCGCCGGACTGGAGGTTAACTCCAACATGCTTAAGGTGGGGGATAAATTTGTCAAAACTTTTTTCATTTTCTCCTATCCGCGTTTTTTGGCCACGGGCTGGTTCGAGCCCTTAATCAACCTGCCGAATCTCTTCGATCTTTCGATTTTCGTGAACCCGGTTGATACGGGTACAGCCCTCAAGAACCTCCGCCGCAAAGCCGCGCAAGTGGAGTCGCAGATCAGCGAACAGGAAGAAAAGGGATTGGTTCGCGATCCGCTGCTAGAAACCGCCCTTAAAGATATCGAGAGTCTGCGCGACACGCTGCAGCAGGGGGAAGAGCGAATTTTTTCGACCGGAGTTTATATCGCTATTTATGCCGATAACCATGAAGAACTGGCCAAGCTTGAAAGCAGGGTAGTGTCCCTGATGGAAGCCCAGCTGGTCTATATAAAACCCTCGCTTTTCCAGCAACTGGAAGGGTTTTTCTCGATCCTTCCCTTGGGCGAAGACCGCTTGTCGGTTACGGCGCCGATGAACTCCGGGCCAATCTCTTCCTTCTTCCCGTTCGTTTCCGACGACCTTACCTCTGACCAGGGCATCATGTACGGCGTAAACCGCCACAATAACAGCTTGATTATCTTCGATCGTTTTTCGCTGGAGAATGCGAACCAGGTGGTTTTTGCCAAGTCCGGCGGCGGCAAATCCTATGCGACCAAGCTTGAGATAATTCGTTCCTTAATGATGGGACTTGACATCATCGTGATTGACCCGGAAAACGAATATCAAAGATTGGCCGAGGCTTTCGGCGGCAGTTTTTTCAATATCTCCATTTCCTCGGACGAACACATCAATCCGTTTGATGTGCCGATCGTGCCGGAAAATGAAAATCCCGATGACGTGCTCCGTTCGCACATTGTAAGCTTGTCAGGACTCTTGAAATTAATGCTGGGCAAAATCACACCCGAAGAAGATGCGCTTTTGGACCGGGCGATTACGGAAACTTATGCCTCGCGCGAGATCGTGCCCGGCGAAGATTTTTCCAAGGCCCAGTCGCCCTTACTCGAGGACCTCGAAACGGTGCTCCGCAATTTGGAGGGCGGGCGCGCAATGGCCGAACGGCTTTATAAATTTACGCGCGGCAGTTTTGCGGGCTTCATTAACCAACCGACGAATATTGACATCGGCAATCGCCTAATCGTCTTTTCGATCCGTGATCTTGAAGAAGATCTGCGCCCGATTGCCATGTATGTCGTGCTTAACTTCATTTGGAACCTGATCCGGGCGAAACTAAAGCGGCGCATTCTTATCATTGACGAGGCCTGGATCATGATGAAGAACGAGGATAGCGCAATATTCCTCTTCGGCCTGGTAAAGCGCGCGCGCAAATATTACCTGGGGGTAACAACGATCACGCAAGACGTTGAGGATTTCCTGCGTTCTCCTTATGGGAGGCCGATTATCACGAACTCCTCGCTGCAGTTGCTTTTAAAACAAGCGCCGGCAACGATTGATATCGTCTCCAAGGCTTTTGACCTTACGGAAACGGAGAAGAACCTGCTTCTGGGAGCCGAAGTGGGCACCGGACTTTTTTTCGCCGGCCGCCAGCACGTTGCGATCCAAATCGTGCCTTCATACTTCGAAGACAAGCTTATCACCACGGACCCCAAACAGCTTCTAGAAGAACGGGTGCAAAAATGAGGTTAAGCTACGAAATACGAATTTATTACAAATATACAAAAATTAGTATATTCGTAGCTTTTCGCCCGCCTCGACTCGCGTGTCAACGCGAGGCCGGGTATTTCGTAGCGAGGTCGCCTGTTCATAATATATCTGCATTTACAACATGGACGTAGACCAGGAATCAGAAAAACGCTACGACGCCATGACCGTTTGGTTTATGGCTGCCTTTGCCGCCCTGCCTGACCTCTTGACCGTGCTTGGCATTATGGCTTTAGCTGTGCCGGTAGTCGGGCTTGTGCTCTTTATCTTTGCCTTAATTGTCAACTTTGTGGTTGTGGTAAGCCTTACCTTCTGGTTTATAATGAAAGAGGAGCGTTCTTTGATTGTTTGGATCGTAAACATCGTCGGGTTTTTACTGGGTTTATTCCTGCCGGTAAAATGCCTGACCGTGCTCGTTGCAACCTTTTTAGGTAACAGCAAAATGGCCCAGGAAATCGCGAAGGATGTTGCCCTGGCAGCTGTTACGGTGGCAACTGCTGGCGCTGCCGCTCCTGTTACCGGCGCCGCGGCAGCGGCGGGAACAGCAGGTGCGGCCACGGCCGGAGCCGCCGCAGCCGCCGGCGGTGCGACAGCTGCAGGCGCCACGGCCGCAGGCGGCGCAGCGGCTGCCGGTACGGCTGCGGCCGAAGGAGTTTCCGGAGCAGCTGTGCGCGGGGCGGAAGCTGTTGGTGAAAAAGCTGCAGCACAGGGAGCCGGAGCGGCAGAAAAATCAGCAGCGATGGAGGAGCGCTTCGGCATGGAAAAAGAGCCGCTAGAGAAAGTTAAAGAAGTTATGGAGAGAATTCCGACTTCCGAAAAGGAAAAGGGCGAAGGAGAAGTTGACTTGGATAACGACCAGAATACTATTGATTTAAGCTCTCTTTAAATAATAAAGACATGAAAATTAAATTAGGTCTCTTCGCTGCCGTTCTGCTTTTATTCCTAGCGGCAAATATTACTCACGGCGAAGAGGAGCCGCACCTCGTTATAACTTGGCAGGCAAAAAGTTACGCTCCTTTAGGATATGAAGGCAAAATTCTGCCCACGGAAAAATCTTTGGTTAACGCTTCGGTTGCATTAATCGAACGCGGCGCGCCGGTGAACATTTCTAACGAAACCGTCTATTGGTATTTAAACGAAAAATTCCTAGCCGGAGGCCAGGGTATACGTTCCGTACAGTTTAGAACTCCAGAGCTGGGCGGAGGCAGTATAAAGTTGCGCGTGCACCTGCCTGGTTACAAAGGAAAATTGATTATAAATACTATTGAAATCCCCGTAACTTTCCCCCAGCTTGCGATTGATGCTCCTTTCTTTAATAAAACCGTCGGCACAAAGTTCACGGTGCGGGCGAGGCCCTTCTTCTTTAATGTTGAGCGAGTATCCCAGCTTAAGTACTCTTGGCGGGTAAACGGCGCGCCGCCCAAATCAAGTGAAAATCCCGAGAGTCTGGATGTGAGCGTGAATGCGGACGCCCCGCCGGGATCGCAGATTGAAATCAGATCAGTGGTTTCCAATCCGAAAGCGGATCTTGAGAGCGCCGCCAAAAGCATAATTCTGTATTTTCGCCCATGATCAACTTTGTGTTCTGGTGGTTTTTAAAAATCGCTTACGCTTCGCCTGCGGATGCTGGCCTTGCCCCTGCTTCGGAAGTGGCGCGGGATCCTGTTAAATTTGTCGGCAGTATTTATCAGATCGCCTTAATAATCGGGGGCTTTTTGGCCTTTGCGGCGATCGTTTACGGCGCCGTGCGGTATACGCTCGCGGCCGGCAATCCGTCTGGCCAGACCGAAGGAAGAGATTGGATTCGCGATGCTGTTTTAGGCTTATTACTGCTTTTGGGAGTTTATTTAATCTTAAACATTATCAACCCCAACCTGACCGTACTTAAATTGCCCGCGCTAGATGATATTAAACCAGGTAATCAGCTCGTTAACATTAATATTGATGGCGGCAGCTTGGAGAATTGTGAAAACGTAAAAACCTGCGGGGGTGGCCCTAATCAATCTTGCCCGGGCACCTGTTCGGATGGACAGGTTTGTGCTCCCTTTGGCGGCAGGCGTAGATGCGTACGGGCAGGTTCGGCTGTACTTTGCAGTAATAAGCAACCGCAGGGCGGTTGCGCCGATCCGCGCGCCCGTTGTATCAATGTTCCCATCGGAACCGTCGGTGGTTTAGTAGATAACTATAAATGCGTAGTAAAGTGATTAAAAGATTATGAAAAAAATATTGATCGCAATTCTAATAATCGTTCTCGCCGCGGCTGCAATTTATGCCGGCTACTTATTGCGCAAGCGCATCGGCGGAGAAACAGGCGAACCTTCTGGCGGCGGTTTGCCGGGAGGCGGACTCTCTGGCGGCGGCGCGGGTTCATTCCCGACTTCGACGGCCAGCGGACCCGGAGGAGGCGGTGTCGCCGGGGGAGTTGAAGCGCCAAAACTGCAGTTCGCTGACGAAGTTGCTGGTTTTTACCTGCGCGGCGAAGATGATTTTGTTTATGCGCGGCCAGATGGGAAAATTTTTTCCTGGCAAGCCGGCACAGCTACAGAGTTAAGCACCTCAACATTTGCGGGTCTTACGCGCGCAGACTTTTCTTACGACGGCAAAAAGGTTTTGGCGGCTTACGAAAACCGAATTGCGGTTTTTGACCTTAATACTCGCGGCTGGCGGGCCTTGCCGGACGGCGCTTTCGGCGCCGCCTGGTCGCCGACCTCATACGAGGCCGCTTATCTCCTAACCAAGACGGGGGGCGAATCGCTCGCAGTTTTAGATTTCAGCAAAAACAATACTTCACCGCGCGAACTCGCCGTATCCTCGTTTAAAGATTCTGTTATCGAATGGCCCTCGCCCGGCATAATTATGATTCGTGAAAGAAGCAGCGTTGCTTACCGCGCTACGCTTTGGCGTTTTGATCTAAAGAGCAAAACTCTGCTCCTCGTCAGGGAAGTTTTGGGCTTGGACTCCAGCTGGTCATATGCAAGCAACGGGCTGGTCTTTGAAAGCAATGTCTCGCGGCGAGGCGGCACGGTTTCGCTCGTTTCCGCAAATGGCAGGAAAATTAAAGACTTGGAGCTTATAACTTTACCGTCGGCTAAATGCGCAAGTATTTTTTGGCCAGCCGAGCACGCGAGTTCGACCAATAACCCGGGTTGGCTTTGCGGGATCCCTCTGAATGGCGAGGACTTCGCCATCGCCGCCCTGCCTGATGCCTACTTTATGAAATCGCTTTACGCCGCCGACGATTTATATTTTGTGAATGCTACGGATGGAGAGATCACTCTTTTAGCTTCCGTAAGTTCGAATTGGTTTGATGTCACAAAGCCCGCTCTCTGGGGAAATAAAATTTATTTCGTAAGCCGCTTTGATAATAAACTTTACTCGCTGGAACTCTGATTGGCGCTCTCTATTGTTCCCGCGGGTCCGCTTCCGATCGGTTTTATCACTACATAACGTCCTTTGCCTTTGCCGATGCTTTCCGTGATCACGTCCGGATGAGCGGCCAATTCCATATGGGCTAAGCGGCGTTCATAAGAGTTCATCGCCGGGAGCGGCACTTCTTGTTTTGTCGCTAAAACTTTTCGGGTGGTTGCCCGGACCAATTCCCTGATCAGATTTTCCCGCTCCTTGCGGTAATTATTTACGTCCAGGAATAACGGCGGCTCGTTCTGCTTGCGCGCAATCAACTGAATTAGATGATTAAAACTTTCAACCAGGAGCGGCAGGTTGTCTTTGATGAAACCTTGTTCCTCATGAATAAAAAGCGAGGCGTGGTGATGCTCCGCGTCAACGTCAAGCTTGTAGTCGCTTATGCTGATTTTATGAAGAAGCGTTTTTAGGAATTCTTCCCAGTTCATGTCTGCGGTTTATAAATAATTGCTGGACAATTGAAAATATTGACGTGGTTGCCCAATAAAGAGAGACTGCAGCCGGCAATTGCAGAAAGATCACGGCTGTAAGCACGGGGCCGATAAAAACCATTTGCCGCGAAACTTTTTCCGCCGGCGACAGCGTTTGTCCAGGCACAAGCTTCGGCAAGCTGATTTTGCCCTGGAAATACTGCAAGACCGAGGCTAAAACCACCATGACTATACTTCGTTTGCTAAGATTTATCAAGCCCAAAAAGGAAGTTTCCAAAACTTCCGGCTTGGTTATGAAACCATACAATCCTTCGAGCCCGCCGCCGGAGACTTTGAAAAAAATCTGGTAGAGGGCGAAAAGAATCGGAAGCTGAATCAATAAAAACAAAAATCCGGAGAAAGGATTCACCTTATGCTCCTTGTAGAGCGCCATGATTTCTCGCGTTTGTTTTTGCACATCGCTCTTATGTTCAGTTTGAAGTTTTTTTACCTTGGGCTGCAGTTCCTGCATCACAAGCTGGTGGCGCAAGCTTTTCTGGAATAAAGGGAAAAGGATAATTCTGATGATCAAAGTCAAAAAGATGATCGCGATCCCCAAGTCTCCAAAAGCAACTGTTTGATACAAGAAAACTAGAGCGTTAAAAAGCGGCTGGTAAAAAATCGTTGTATAAAGGAATTTCATAAATCTTTTATTTTGGCGATTGATTGTTTAAGCTCTGTCTTAGTAGCTTTCGCCGCAGTGGGGTTCACGATAAAAACGTAATCAGCGCTCTTGCGGGGCCAACCGATCAAGTTCGCATACAGTTGGCGTTTGATTTTATTCCGTTCGGTAGCCTTTTTGGAAACTTTTGAAGAAACTATGAACGCAAACCGATTTCCGCCGAGAGTATTTGGGTATTTTTTAACCGTAAAAAGTGGTAGGCGCAAACTTACGGCCGGTGCTCGGTTCACGCCTAAAGGCAGCCGCTCGTTTTTTTTTACGGCCATTAATATTTTCTCGAACTTAGGGACTAAGACGCTTGCGACCCTTCCCGCGGCGCCGACTTAAGACGCGGCGGCCGGTCGCGGAAGCCTGGCGAACTCGGAAGCCGTGGGTCTTTTTTCTTTTTTTCTTTTTTGGATTATAGGTGAATGACATCCCTCGAGTTTAACACGAACTCGAGCTCCCGGCAACCGCTTGTAATACACTCTTAAAAAAGTTATAAACAGATAATCCACATTTTCGCATTTACGGTTCTTTCAACTAAAAAAATTACACACTAAACTTCTCCTTATGGAACTTGAACAACTTTGGCAATTAACACTGAACGAGATGGAGGTGCAGTTGTCGAGAGCCAACTTCGCCACCTGGCTTAAAAACAGCAGGCTGGTTGATAAAAAAGACGGCATTTTCTATATCACCCTCCCTAATGCCTTCGCCAAAGAGTGGGTTCAGAACAAATATCATAAGCCTATCTTGGGAATTATAAGGAATTACGACCAGACGGCCCGCAAATTGGAATTCATGGTTGATGGCCACGGCCTCGAACCGGCTTTGCGCAACATTTCTATAGCCGCGCTCAATAAATTCACCGCTCCGATTGATCTCGAATTTAAAGTTGACCCCGAAACAAACCTTAATCCAAGGTATTCGCTTAAATCTTTTGTAGTAGGACCATCAAATGAGCTGGCCTTTAGCGCAGCGACTGCGATTGTGAACGAGGTTGGCACGAAGTATAATCCGTTTTTCGTCTACGGCGGAGTTGGACTGGGAAAAACTCATTTAATCCAACTTATCGGGAATGAAATTAAAGAACGTTATGCCGGCAGGGTGCGCCCGAAGTATGTTCCCTCCGAAAAATTTACGAGCGACATTGTTTGGGCAATCAGGAATAAGCGTATGGAGGATATAAAAAAGCGCTATCGGGATGTGGACGTTCTGATCATCGATGATATTCAATTCATCGGCGGCAAAGAAAAGACCGAGGAAGAATTTTTCCACACCTTCAACGCTTTATTCGAGAGCAATAAGCAAATAATCATTTCTTCCGACCGGCCGCCGCGTTCGATCCCAACCCTTGAAGAGCGCCTGCGCTCGCGTTTTGAGGGTGGTTTGATCACTGACGTTGGTTACCCTGAATACGAAACAAGGGTGGCGATTATTAAAAACAAGCTGCAGGAAGTAAACCAACAGTTGGGGGATGAAATAATTGATTTAATCGCCCGCCGCGTGAAGAAAAACATACGTGAAATCGAAGGCGTATTAAAGAAAATCCTTTTTTACCAGGAAGCCAAAAGATCTCTTGTGAATGAGAAAATAGCCGAAGAAATAATCGATAAATCGGTGCAAAACCTCTCGAAGCGGGTGAGCGATGACCAGATCTTAAAATCGGTTGCGGATTTTTATAATATCGCGATTAACGACCTCATCGCGCGCGGCAGGAAGAAAGAGGTTGTCGAGCCGCGCCAGATTGCGATGTATCTCTTACGTGATATCCTGGAGATGTCCTATCCATATATTGGGGAAAAGCTGGGAAGAGATCACACGACGGCAATCCACGCTGTGGAAAAAATTAACCGAGAAATCAATAAGAACTCTGCTTTGAACCAAAAAATTCTCATGATTAAAGAAACAATCTACAAAAGTTGATAAACTTATTCACTGTTTACCAGAAAAAGATTTTGAGAAAAACGTAAGTAAGATAAAGAAAAAAATAATTCTTACACAGATTGCATCACTAATAACAACTATAATAATTTTAAATATAAATGAAAGTAATAATTATTAAAGGAAACCTAAAAACCGGATTGGGGATTGTGGAGAGAGCGAGTGGAGAAAATCAAAACCTTCCTATTCTTAAAAACGTATTGATTGAGACGGAACAAAACAGGATTAAAGTAACGGCCACAAATTTGGAAGTTGCGATAAGTTATTTTGTTTCAGGCAAAGTGATCGAAAGCGGCAAAGTCACAGTTCCCTTGGCAACTTTTTATGACGTAGTGAGCACGCTCCAAACGGAACGGCTTAATTTAGAAAAGAAAAAATACGGACTGGAAGTAAAAACTGACAACTACGAAGCCGTCGTGCAAGGATTGCCCGCCGACGATTTTCCGATCATCCCCAAACTCAAAAACACAGAAGAGTTCATTGAAATTAAGGGTGAAACGCTTAAAGAGGCCCTAACCCAAACCATTATTAGCGCCCAAGCATCAGATTTAAGACCCGAGCTTCACAGTATTTATTTCAATTTCCTCATGGATACAATCGTCATGGCCGCCACAGACAGCTTCCGCTTATCCGAGAAAAAGATTACTGGAAGCCAATTTAAAACTACCTACAACAAGGAATTTAAAATTCTTATCCCCCTGCGGACCTGCCAGGAACTCCTCCGTATAATCCAGGATTCGGATTCTGTGAAGATCTATCACGACCAAGCCCAGATATTATTTAAGACCGAAAACCTGGAATTCGTCTCCAGGCTCACCGACGGGGTGTTCCCGGATTATAACGCGATTATTCCTAAAAAATTCGATTCGGAAGTTACGCTTGACCGGGAAGAATTCATCAACGCGATCAAACTAGCCGGAATTTTCAGCAGCCGCGTGAACGAAGTGAAGCTTAAAATTCCGCCCGCTAAAAAAAATTTGGAAATTTTTTCCGCCGATCAAACCCTGGGAGAAAATAAATACGTTTTACCGGCCAAAGTGAGCGGAGAGGTTAAGGAAACCAGTTTTAATTGGCGGTACTTGGCGGATGGGTTAAAAACAATCTCCGAGAGTACGGTTTTTTTGGGTCTAGGCGAGGAGAATAAGCCGGCGCTCTTAAAATCAACCGTTAATTCGTCCTTTTTCTATATCTTGATGCCGATCATCAAGACCTAAGACCCTTAGCGATAAAGCAGAATTCCGCTGCGGGAACTTTGTCCTTCTTGATTTATAACTTCTATTTCCAAGAGGTTCTGTATGCTTGAGACAGGCGGATTAAACGGCCAATTCAAAAAGTATTCATTAGGAAAGCTGCCGCTCCATTCCTCGACCGCGTTTTGGTTGAAGTAAACTCTAATCAAGCTCAAGCTTGAAGGCGAAGAAATTTTAGCCTGCAGGTTAACGGTGTCCGTCAGCCGATCTCCTGATTGCGGACTCTGGATTTCGATCAAAGGCGGACCGCTTTCTAAAGACCCATCCCCAATACTCGGCATAAACGCTCCCGCCCAATTCAAGACGCTCGTTTCCCATTTTGTAAATTGTGAGTCGCTGTAAGGATTAGACGGCGCCGGCCCGGTGGGGTCGTTCCTGTTAACAAAGTACAAAATAGAATGGATTTCTCCCGCGCCCGCATAATCGCCGCGCAGAATCGGTTTGTCCGGCAAATTATATTCAGGCCGCGCAAATGTTTCGATCGGTCTAGTATCCAGTGCTTCTTTAAGAAATGCGTTCCACATAGGGATCGCGGCCAGGATGCTCGATCCTCTGCGTCCCATGGGCGTATTATTATTGTTGCCAGCCCAGACTCCCACCGCCAAGGACGGCGTGTACCCGAATGCCCACGCGTCGCGATAATCGCTCGTGGTTCCTGTTTTAAGCGCTACATCGTGACCCGGGAAAATAGTGAGGCCGAGATTGGCGCTTAAAAGCCCGGCGCGAGTGTCGAGGTCGGTCAAAATATTATTGATCATCTGCGCGTAAAGCGAATCGATCACCTGCTCGCCTTGTTCTTTGTAGGACTCAAGGATTTTGCCTGCGCCGTCCTTTATCTCAAGCACCATCGTTTGCGGACGCCGATAGCCTTCGCTCGCGAGCGTAGAATATGCGCCTAAAAGTTCGATCAAACGAATTTCACCGCCGCCCAAAACCAGGGAAAGTCCATAACGCCGCGGATTATCAAGCGTGGAGACGCCAAAGTTCTTTAGGGTCGAAAGCGTATCGGTCATGCCAGCCAAGTAAAGGACCTTGACGGCCGGAATATTCAACGATTGGCCCAAGGCCTGCCGGAGGCTTACCGGACCGCGGAACTTCTCATCAAAATTTTGCGGATGGAAACAACGAGTATCTGTTTCCGAGAAATTAGGGACATCGGGGCAAGCATCGTTCGTGGAAAACTCTGTGGCCACATCGAAAACTATGCTTTCGGGCACATACCCCTTGGACATTGCGGTCAAATAAACAAAAGGCTTAAGCGCGGAGCCCGGTTGCCGCAGACCCTGCGTAGCCACGTTGAAATTACCCTCGTTTTCCGTATTGAAATAATCCTGCGAGCCCACCATGGCAAGAATTTGGCCTGTCTGCGGGTCTTCGGCGACCAGTGCGCCATTCCTCCCGTTATAGAGATCCGTGTTCCTTTGGACGCCGTTCTTAACCACGCGTTCGGCGATTTCCTGCAGCTTCCAATCAAGCGAAGTCGTAACTCTTAAGCCGCCCGTCCGCACAAGCTCCTCCCCGTATTTTTTAGTGAGGTAATCTTGAACGGCCATCACAAAGTGCGGCGCTTTAATGCCCGTCCCCTGCGGCTGGAAAGTTATCTTATAACTGATAGCTTCGTCATATTGGGCGCGCGAAATTTTATTCAGGTCCAGCATTTTTCTTAAGATGAATTGCTGGCGGGCGAATAATTCTTTAGTGTGGGTCCCCCAGGGCGAGTAATAACTGGGGCCGCGCGGCAAAGCCGCCAAAATCGCGCTTTCGGACAAATTTAATTCATGCGTGGACTTGCCAAAAAAAGCTTTGCTCGCCGCTTCGACGCCGTAAAAATTCGGGCCATAAGGAATTTCATTTAAATAAAAATAAAGAATCTCATCCTTGCTGTAATTTTTATCCAAACGGATAGCCAGGACTAACTCCTTAATCTTCCTCGTATATGTTTGTTCAAGTGTAAGAAAAGCATTCCTGGCTAATTGCTGCGTGATCGTGGAGCCGCCCTGGAGGACGCGCCGGTTCGTGATGTTGACGTAGAGCGCTCGCAAAATTCCTTTCCAGGAAAAGGCAGCTTCGTTATAAAAATTCTCATCTTCGACGGCGATGGTCGCAATCTTGAGATTCGCGGGAATCTCGTCGAAAGGAATCACCGTCCGTTTTTGCCCGGCGCTAACTTCATAGAGCAGGACTTTCCCCTCGCGATCATAAATCTTCGTAGATTGCTTGATTAATCTTTGCTCGAACTGTTCCACGGAAGGCAGGTTGCGGGAAAGTATAAATAAAGCGAAAAAGCCCGCAAGCACAAGCCCAGCCAGGCCGACAAGGCCCCAGGAAATAATTTTGCGCCAGCTTAAGCGAGGACGCTTGAGCTTATGTGAAAGTTTTTTCAAGTGAAGCCTCATGTCGTTTAATTCTACATCAAAACATTAAAAGCGCCCTGCGCAGGGCGCAGGGCGTTAAGCGTTTAAAGGGTTCTAGAACGCCTCCTCGGATTCATTCTCGCCTCCTTCAACGCTTTCAACCTCATCCAAGCCTTCGATGCCTTCGTCTTCGCTCGTGTCTTCATCGCTTAATCCCCGGAAAGCGAGTTCTAGTGTTTTTAATTCTCTTAACATTGGTGCCAAATTGGTACCGACCTTTGTCCCCTTTGCTTTTCGAATAATATTTTCAAACAGTATATGTGAGCAAATCCTCTTGTCAAGTGGAAAAGATGCGGTGGGTATGTCCCGCCAAGATCGCAATGGCCAAGGCATCGGTCGTGTCGTCCAAGGCCTTTAGTTCAGGCACAGCCAAAGCCAGCCGGACCATCTTGGCTACCGCTTTTTTGTCGGCCTTCCCGTAGCCCGTGATGCCCAATTTTACCTCGTTGGGGCTGTATTCCAGGCAGGGCAAGCCGGATTCGGCCGCCGTAAGCATGATCACTCCGCGGGTTTGCGCCACCGCGAGCGCGGTTTTTCGGTTCTTGGCGAAAAAAAGCTTTTCGGTCGCTAAAACATCCGGCCGCCAGGTTTGGATGAGCTTTTGGAGCGACAAGTGCGCCTCCTTAAGGGCAGTTTTAATATCCTTACTCTTGACTTTAAGCAGGCCGGCGGCAAGGAATTGAAGTTTGCCTTTATCCTTTTTAATTACGCCATAACCGATTCGCTGCGTGCCGGGATCGATGCCTAGGATAACCATAATATTTCTACGAAATTACGAATTATTTACTAATATACGAAATTTAGTATATTCGTACAGTTTTGTATTTAGTAGCCCCTACTCGAGATTTGTATAAACCTTTTGTACGTCATCGTGGTCTCCAAGCGCGGAGACGAGTTCCAATACACCCGCGCGCGCGGGCTCATCAATTTTTTGAGGAAATTTCGCCTGCCAATCTTGGCCTTTGCGTTCGAAAGCCCAGGCGACACTGCCTGACTCCGCAAGCTTGCCGCCATGCTCACTTAAAATCTTTTTTACTTCCGCAATCGTGCGATTGCGGTTATCCGTGATGGCTTCAATCAAAAAAGCAATCCCACCGGGGCCGTAGGCCTCGAAGAGCAACTCATCGAGAGCCGTACTGGATTCGGAAGCGCGCTTCACGGCGCGTTCGATATTTTCGGCGGGCACCTTAGCTTCGCGCGCTTTCTCTACGGCCGTGCGCAAGCGGGGATTGAAATCCGGATTAGCTTCGGTTTTTGCCGCGGCCGTGATGGCGGTAAGGAGTTTGGAAAAAATCTTGCCCCGCTTTTGATCCGCGGCTTCTTTTTTGTGCTTGATGCCCGCCCAATGCGAATGTCCTGACATATCGCTCAAAAATATACTACGAAATGCTACGAAATACGAATTTATTACAAATATACGAAAATTAGTATATTCGTACGAACATTCGCCCGCCTCGACTCGCGCGTCGAAGCGAGGCCGGGTAATTTCGTATGGGTATGAAAAAAGGGAACGGCGAACCGTTCCCTACTGGATGATCACGCCCTGCGACGGGGGCGCGAAGACAAGCTGGAGGGACTCGACACCCTCCGAATACAGGCTGAAGGGGTAGTCGGGAATGCTCTTCACGAGCAAATACCGATCCGTCCCCTCGATGCGTTGCAGGTAGTCAATCTGCAGGGAGCGCACCGCGCCGTAGCCGGCGAGCACCCTGTATTCGCGATATGCGAATCCGCCCAGCGGTTGGAGCACGGCCACCGCGCGGCCGTTTACGGAGACGCGGACGGTGAACTCCGAAACGTTCCCCATTTGGATCCCGTTCGTGCCTCCCCACCACTTGCGCGGCAGGTGGACGGTCTCCTCGCGCAAATCCGCCTCCGGCAAGGCAAAAGTCGGATCCTGCCCCCACGACTGGTACGTCCAGCCGTCAGGGCGGAGGATGCTCCCTACCTCGCACGTAAGCGGAGCGGCCTGGTGCCAGCCGGGGCTGAAGCGCACCTTGCCCCAGCAAATGCCCAGGAACTCCGGCCCGCGGTAATAAAAAAGCATTACCGGGACGGTTTCCTGGTGGACCTGGGTTAGGCGGTTGTCAACCGCCTTCCCGCCGGGGCCGAGCGTGGCGACAGCGCGCTCGTAAACGCGCACATGCGCAACGGCATTAATGCGCGCGCCGTTGCGGATCACCACGTTGTACCGCTCGACGTCAACCCACTTTTCTCCTAAGGGAAGCGCGAGCGGGCGAGCGGCGATGCGGACGCCAGTTAAATCCTCAACGGCGGGGAATTCGGCTCCGAGAGCCGTGGCCACCCGCGCCTTGAGGAACTTCAAAAAATCTTTTCCGCCAGCCTGTGCCGAGCTGACGATAAAGACCAAAAGTCCGAGGATTACCACGGCTTTTCGCATTTTTCAGCCTCCAATTGTATAGAACCGCCTATATTATAGCAGAAAACAGTTATGATGTCAAAACGAATTGCTAGCGCGATCCAAATCTACCAGCCTCGCGTCGACACGCGAGTCGAGGCGGGCAAATACATCCGAATGCCTCGAATTACTGCAAGCAGTGTTATTTAACAGTTAATTCGGATGGGCGTATTTGTCGCGCGCTATGCGGATGCTAAACTTAAGAGAATGCCGGATAAACTTTCACCGCTCCAGCACCAGCTGACGAGCATCCGTCGCGACGCGGAGGAACGCGATGCCGAACGCCGCGCCAAAAAATTGGGACACCCTTATGTTGACCTGCGCAAGGTGCCGATCTCGATCGAGGCCTTAAGGCTCGTTCCCGAAGCGGAAGCGAAAAGCGCGCGCCTGGCGGCGATTGAAATAAAGCTCCAGGAAGTCGCGGTTGCGGCATATGATACGGAGCTCGAGGAAGCGAAAAAGATTTTGCAAGGACTGGAGGCAAAAAATTTTAAACTCAAACTTTTTATCGCTTCCGATTCGGGCCTGGAGCAGGCCTGGCATTTTTATAAATTCATTCCCGCCGAAGCGAAGGAGATTACCGGCAAAATGGAGATCGGCCAATCAAGATTCGAAGAGCTTTTAAAAGAGCTTACCACCTTTGAGGCGGTGCAGGCGGAGTTGGAAAAAGTTGATTTTAAAAAAGCTTCCACCACCACCTTGTTCGAAGTAATCCTGGCCGGCGCCTTAGCCAACCGCGCTTCGGATATTCACTGCGAAGCCGAGGATAAAAAAGCCAAGGTGCGCTACCGCATTGACGGGCTCCTGCACGATATTTTCGGCACGATCCCGCTGCACAATTACGACGCGCTGATCTCAAGGATAAAATTGCTTTCCGGTTTGAAATTAAACGTCCACAGCGAGCCGCAAGACGGGCGGTTCACAATCGATCTGCCGAAGAAAGAAGTGGAGATGCGCATTTCCATAATTCCGTCGGAATTCGGGGAAACGGTGGTCATGCGCGTTTTGGACCCGGATTCCATCAACGTCGACCTCCAAAGCTTAGGCTTGCGCGAGGATGACCTTCAGATCATCGAGCGCGAACTTGCGCGTCCGAATGGCCTCGTTTTAAATACGGGCCCTACCGGTTCCGGAAAAACCACGACTTTATATGCCTTTTTACGCCATGTGCTCACGTCGGAGATAAAAATAATTACAGTCGAGGACCCGATCGAATACCGCGTTGAAGGCGTGGAACAGACCCAAGTTGATGCCGAGGCGGGATACACTTTCGCTTCCGGCCTGCGTTCGATTCTGCGCCAAGATCCCGACGTTATTCTTATCGGCGAAATTCGCGACCAAGAGACCGCCGACATCGCGCTTCAGGCATCTTTGACCGGCCACTTGGTTTTCTCCACCTTACACACGAACGATGCGGTGGGCGCCGTGCCCCGGCTGATGGATTTAGGAGTAAGACCGACCACCATCGGCCCGGCTTTAACACTCGTTATTGCTCAAAGGCTCGTGCGCAGACTCTGCATGGCGTGCCGAAAGCCGAAGGAGCCCACGGCGGGCGAGAAAGAAAAATTAAAAAAATTCTTAGCCTCATTGCCTGCGCGCGTAAACCGCGAAAATTATAAGTCAATTACGTTATATGAGCCTGTCGGCTGCCTCGAGTGCAACAAACTAGGCTATAAGGGCCGGATCGGCATCATGGAACTTTTACCTATCACCCCAGAAATGGCGGAAACCATTTTGAAGGATGCTTCCTGGGTGGCAATCAAAAAACTAGCAGCGACCGACATGGTTTCTATGCAAGCCGACGGCATTTTAAAAACTCTGAAGGGAGTCACAAACTTCGCGGAAGTGGAAGAGATCACCGGAAAAATTTCTTGGTAACACTTAAAAAATGAATTACCCTTCGACGCGGCTCAGGGTATTTTTCACGGTTGCTATTTATCCCGCCCGCAAGCGGGCGGGTATCCCGGGGTATTCTGTTTGTGAAAAATAAAACCCCGGCTAGTCGCCGGGGTTCCCGTACTCACCTCATTACTGGGGGCTGTGTCCCAAGGGGACGTCTCTGTTTAATAGGATTAAAAGAGGTTAGAATTATTTTTGAGGATGGGTTTCGCCGAAGCCAAACCGTCCTTAGGAGCTAAAAACAATTCCTGCCCCCAGATGTGAGGCGACTACTTTACGTTCGCTTATCATAACACGCTGGGATTTCTTTGTCAATACCTGGCCACTTCTAAAAAAAGAGGCCCCGGGGACTTGCCCCACAGGTCAGGGTAACTATACTCATGGAGAGCGTACTGTCAATAGGCTAAAATTCCAATAAAATCAAGCCATTTCATGGATAAAGAACAAAAATTCGTGAGCGGAGAGGATACGAACACTGATCAGGCTTTGCGTCCGACCGTCTGGAATGAGTACATCGGCCAGGCAAAGATCAAGAAAAATCTCCGCGTAATCATCGAAGCGGCTAAAAAACGCGGCGAAGCGATGGATCACATACTTTTTACGGGTCCGGCCGGCCTCGGCAAAACCACGCTGGCTTATTTAGTGGCCAAAGAATTAGGCGCTTCACTTAAGGTCACTTCCGGCCCCGCGCTTGAAAAAATGGGCGACATGGCTGCGATCCTCACCAACCTCGAACCGCAAGAAGTTCTTTTTATTGATGAGGCCCATCGCATCAACCGCTTAATCGAAGAGGTGCTCTATCCCGCGATGGAAGCGCGGAAACTGCATCTGATGATCGGCAAGGGGCCAAGCGCGCGGAGCGTGAACCTGGATCTCCCGCCCTTTACTCTGGTCGCGGCGACAACCCGCGAGAATTTACTCTCACAGCCCTTGCGTTCGCGTTTCGGCGCCACCTTCCGGCTGGAATTTTATGAAGAGAGCAACATGGAAGAAATTCTTGCCCGGTCGGCGCGAATCTTAGGCGTGGAAGTTTCGCCCGAAGCCTTGAATATTTTGGCGCGAGCCGCGCGAGCAACACCCCGCATCGCGAATCGTCTCTTAAAGCGAGCCCGTGATTATGCCGAGGTCAAAGGCTTGGTAAAAATAGACGCGGCGCTCGCGCTCAAGACCTTGGAACTTTTAGACATCGACGGACATGGCCTTGAACCGCAGGATCGCAAACTTTTAAACATGATCATCGAAAAATTCAACGGCGGCCCGGTGGGCGTCGGCACGCTTTCCGCGGCCCTAAACGAAGACAAGGGCGTAATCGAGGATATTTATGAGCCCTACCTCATGACCTTGGGTTTCCTAAAGCGCACGTCGGCCGGCCGAGTGGTCCTGCCCGCCGCTTATGCGCACTTGGGCTATAAGCGTCCTGGTGAGTTATTATAAAAAGCACGAAGTACTAAGCACGAAATTCGAAACAAATTCAAAATGAAAAAAATCAAAGATCAAAACTATTTGGCTACGAAATACAAATTTACTACCAATATACGAAACAATATACGAAATTAGTATATTCGTACTTTTTCGCCCGCCTCGACTCGCGTGTCGACGCGAGGCTGGGTATTTCGTAGCGATGTCCATGATTTTTATTAATGAGTGGCTGCCGAATCCCCAAGGCTCCGATGCAACCGGGGAGTGGATTGAATTTTTTAATTCTGGCCCGGCCCCGGTGTCTCTCAAGGGCTGGAAAATCACGAACGGAAGCGGGCGCGGAGCGACTTTGAATTTTTCGATACCCGCGGAGGGCTATGCGGTGTTGCGGCGCGGACAATTTTCCTTTCCTTTGCGCAATACGGACGAAACGCTTGAGTTAAAAGACCCGCAAGGCAGATTAGAAGACCAAAGTTTTTTCTGGGGCGAGGCGCCCGAAGGTAAAAGCGTAAACCGCGCCACGGAAGGCGGGTACTTTGCGAGCCCCACTCCAGGAGGTCAAAATAATTTTTCTGAACTACAGACTTTAAAGAGCACGAACGAATCGGGCATCATTGTCCAGAATCTTTCTCCGGCGCAAGCGACTTTTTTGGCTTTGAGCTTGGGATTAATTTTTGCGATGGTAATCTTGATTTCGGTGAATCGCTATGAATACTTTCGAAAGCTTCTCTTCGAGCAAAACTAAACAACTGGGATTTTGGTTGGCGCGTTCATTGCGTCCCGGGCGCAAAGCGACCATGGTTGCGCTTGTGGGAGAGTTAGGCAGCGGCAAAACCACTTTTGTCCAGGGTTTTTTCCGCGGCTTGGGCTTGAAGCGACGCGCGCAAAGCCCCACGTTTATTTTGATGCGCAGGATTTCTTTGTCCCGAGGGAAATTCAACAATGTTTTTCATGTTGACGCTTACCGCCTGCAGGCGCGTGACTTAAAAATTTTGAATTTAAAGGAAATTTTACGGCAGCCCGGCAATCTTCTCTTGATTGAGTGGGCGGAGCGGCTGCCTAAATTACCTAAGAATGCTATAAATGTGAAATTTCAACATGGCAAGAGAGAAAATGAACGCGTTATCCGCATTAGTAAATAACATATTATGTATAGCGGATAGCGTTAATCTCGCAATTAGTGGCTATTAGCAATATGCTGTAAGCCATATGCCAAATACATGCGCCTATTATTAATTGACGCCAATTCGCTCATCCACCGCGCTTTCCATGCCTTGCCGCCCTTAACGACCAAAAACGGAAGTCCCGGTCAGGCGCTTTACGGCCTCGGAAGCATTATGCTGAAGCTCTGGCGCGAGCAAAAACCGGATTACGCCGCGGCGCTCTTTGACCGGCCCGAACCGACTTTTCGCAAAGAGAAGTATTCGGAATACAAGGCCCAGCGTCCCGCAGCTCCAAACGAACTCGTGAGCCAAATAATCGAGGCGAAAAATCTTTTCCAAAAATTCGGCGTGAACTTTTTTGAGGCGCCGGGATTCGAAGCGGATGATCTTATCGCTACCTTTGCCCGTAAATTCGAAGGCGTGGAAGAGTTGGAAATCGTGATTTTAACCGGCGATATGGACACCCTCCAGCTCGTAAACGACAAAGTATCCGTGCAGACCTTAAGAAAAGGCGTAAGCGACACGATGACTTATAACGAAGCTGCCGTTCGCGAAAAATATGGCCTTACCCCGCCCTATCTTATCGAGTATAAAGCCTTGGTCGGCGACGCCTCGGACAATATAAGAGGCGTGAGCGGCATTGGCCCCAAAACTGCGGCGGAGCTTGTCCAAAAATATGGAAGTTTAGAAAGCATCTTTGAGCACTTAAGCGAACTTGCGCCGGGAGTGCGCGACAAGCTTGCCCGCGGCCACGAAGAAGCATTTTTGTCGAGAACGCTGGTAAGGTTATCCGACAATGCGCCTGTGCCCCCGACGGAACTCGAATCCCTGCGCGTAGGAGAAGATAAAACTAAAGCCGCAGAGTATTTGGAAAGTCTCGGCTTTGCCAGTCTAGTCCAGCGATTAATGAAAGCCGAGGAACCGGCGGTAAAAAAACTCACACAAGGGAAGATTTTTTGACGTGGTAGTATAAGTAAGGATGAAATCTTTGTTTAAAAGCAGGGAAATGTTGAGTTTCTGGATCTTGCTGATCGTAAGCCTTGCGGCGTTTGCCTTGAGCGCTTTTTATCTGCCAATATATTTCATTTTTCTGCTTGCAGGCTTATTTGTCGTAATCTGCGTCATTGTTTATTCGAGTATCGCTCGCTTGGCTAAATTTGTGAGCGAGACAAGAACCGAGCGGAACCAGCTTCAGGGAGTGCTCCATGGCTTGGAGGATGCCCTTGTAATTATTGATGAAAAGTTCAAGATACTTTTTTTCAACAAGGCCGCCGAGCGTTTGTTTACATTGCGAGCCCAAGATCTCACGGGACGAACCATTACGCCCCAGGATGCGTCCCAGCCGGAACTCAAAGTTTTCACGCAGGTGATGTATCCTTCGCTTGCGCCCACTTTTATAACGCGTTCCAAATCAGGCGAGTATCCCCAGATAGCCGAAGTCGCCTTTGACGACCCGGCTTTGTCTCTACGCGTCACAACTTCGCCGGTTTACGACGAGACCGGAACTCATAACGGCTTTTTAAAAATAATCCGCGATCGGACGCGGGAAATCGAACTTATCCGTTCAAAGACGGAGTTCATCGCGATCGCTTCGCACCAGCTGCGGACGCCGATCAGCGAAATCCAATGGGCCTTGCAATCGGCTTTGGGCGATAAAAATTTAAGCGCCGAAGCGCAAGCCTTGATCCAGGGGACGCTTGCTTCGACCGCAAATCTTTTGGATATTGTCGAAAGCCTCCTAAGCATTTCTAAGATCGAGGAAGGAAAATTTGGTTATGCATTCGAAGAGGCCGACATCGTGCAGTTCCTGGCTAAAATTTTGAGCGCGGCCCTGCCGCAAGTTGAGCGCGGAGGCTTAAAACTTTATTTTGACCGGCCGCAGACCGCCCTCCCGATGGTTACAATTGATCCGCAAAAATTGAGCATGGCCGTCACGAATCTTTTGGACAACTCCGTGCGCTACAATCTGCCGAACGGGCAAATCATCGTGAGTGTCCGCGCGCTCGAGCAAGAGCCCTTTGTGGAAATAAGCATTAAGGATACAGGCATCGGGATCCCGCCTGCGCAGATCAACAAAATCTTCGGCCTCTTCTTCCGCGCTGATAATGCGGTGAAATTCCAGACCAAGGGCACCGGCTTGGGGTTATACGTTGCCCAAAATATCGTGCAGGCCCACGGCGGCCGCATCTGGGTAGAATCGGAGTTGAATCGAGGCAGTACCTTCCTTTTCACCCTGCCCACTGATCCTTCTCTTGTGCCCACAAAGGAAGTGCCTAGAATGTATTAGATGCCGGAACTGCCCGAAGTTGAAACTGTGGTTCGGGGCCTCAAACGTAATCTCGTCGGCCGCAAAATCGTGAGGTTTTGGACTGATTGGCCGCGTGGAGTTACCCCCGAACCAGTAAAATTCAATAAATTAACCAGGGGCGCAAAAATCACCGAAGTTTCGCGCCGCGGCAAATATATCCAGATTAGAATTGCGCAGAAAGGAACGCCGCGGGTGATTTTGGGCCATTTGCGCATGACCGGGGTCTTTGGGTTTGGGAATTGGACGGTTAAAAAAGGCCAAGCCTGGGCGGGAAAGGAACCTGTTAGGCATCTCCACACCGTTTTGTTTTTAGACCGCGGCGAAGCTCTGGGGTTGTCGGATGTGCGAAAATTTGCGACACTTAGTCTGGACAGCCCCGAAAACATAAAAGACTTTTTGGCCGCGCGGCTCGGACCCGAGCCGATCTATAAGTTGGATTCCGGACGGTTGTTGCCCAGTCTCCTAAGCCGCAAGGCCCCCATCAAAAATATTCTCTTGGATCAGAGTTTTTTGGCGGGGATCGGTAATATTTATGCCGATGAAATTTTGTGGCGCGCGCGCATAAGCCCGCTGCGCCGGGGCAGGGACTTGAAAGCAGAAGAATTTAAACGAGTGCTTTTAAGCGCGAAAGCCGTGTTGCGGAAAGCGATTGCCTTGCGGGGTACGACGATGAGGGATTTCCGCGATACGGCGGGACAGGCGGGAAAATATTGGGAAGCCCGCGCGGTCTATGGGCGCACGGACGAAGCTTGCCGGCGCTGTCGGGACAAGATCACGCGCGTGGTTCTGGGAGGTAGGTCGTCGCATTTTTGTAAAACATGCCAAATTTAAAATCAAAAAGAACTAAATACATTTTTGTCGCTGGCGGCGTGATGTCGGGCGTCGGCAAGGGCATCGCCTCCGCTTCGATCGGAAAAATTTTACAGTCGCGCGGATTCGAAGTCACAGCCTTGAAGATCGATCCGTATGTGAATGTTGACGCGGGCACAATGAACCCCACCGAACACGGTGAGGTTTTTGTTTTGGATGACGGCACGGAATGCGACCAGGATATGGGTAACTACGAACGGTTCTTGAACCGCGATTTAAGCAAAGCGAATTATATGACGACCGGAAGTATTTACTTGTCGGTCATCCAAAAAGAAAGAAATTTGGAGTATAACGGCAAGTGCGTGGAGGTTGTGCCGCAAATCCCGCTCGAGATTATAAACCGCATTGACGTAGCCGCTAAGCGCGAAAAAGCGGATATTGTCATTACGGAAATCGGCGGGACGGCGGGTGAATACCAGAACATTCTTTTTCTTGAAGCCATTCGCATGTTGAAGATTAAAAAACCGGGCGACGTCGTGCTGGTTCTTGTAAGTTTTCTGCCAGCTTTGGGCGCAGGCGGAACGGAATTAAAATCGAAACCTACCCAATACGCTGTCCGCACCTTAAATTCTGCGGGGCTGCAGCCGGACATCATCGTGGCGCGCGCTTCCGTTCCGATTGATAAAAAGCGCAAGCGCACCATTTCCTTAAACTGCGCAATTGAAGAACGTGACATTATTTCCGCTCCCAACGTATCGAGCATTTATGAAGTGCCGGTGAATTTCGAAAAAGATAAGATCAGCGACCGGATTCTGGAGAAACTAAATCTGCGCCCGCGTCGGCGGGATTTGCGCGAGTGGAGAAATCTTGTAAATACTATCCACCGAGCCCGCAAAATCGTTAAAATCGGCATTGTCGGCAAATATTTTGGCTCGGGCAAGTTCGTGCTTACTGATTCTTACATTTCGGTAATTGAGGCAGTTTCGCATGCTGCAGCCGCTAACGGCAGCAAGCTGGAGATCGAATGGATTGACTCCGAAGATTTCGAAAAAAATCCGAAAAAATTGCAGGAACTCGCCGCTTATAACGGCATTATCGTGCCGGGCGGGTTCGGCAGCCGCGGCATCGAAGGCAAAATCGCGGCGATTAAATTTTGCCGCGAGAAGAAAATTCCTTATTTCGGTTTGTGCTACGGCATGCAGTTAGCGGTTGTCGAATACGCAAGGAATGTTTTAAAACTTCCCAAGGCGAACACAACAGAGATAAATCCCAAAACGCCCGATCCGGTGATCGACATCATGCCCGAGCAAAAAAAGAATCTGGTGGAGAAAAATTACGGCGCGACCATGCGTTTGGGCTCCTACCCGGCCATCTTAAAAGCAAACAGCATAGCGCATATGGCATACAGCGCGGCGCGCGGCCGTAAGCCATCTGCCATACGCGATTTGCGAATTTCGGAGCGGCACCGGCACCGTTACGAGGTGAATCCGAAATACATCGAAAAGTTGGAACGCAAGGGCTTGGTTTTCTCCGGCACTTCTCCGGACCGGCGGCTCATGGAAATTGCGGAACTGCCGCGCGCAAAACATCCGTTCTTTTTGGGCACGCAATTCCATCCAGAGTTGAAAAGCCGGCCATTGGCTCCGCATCCTTTGTTTGTCGAATTTATAAAAACTGCGATTAAAGGTGCTCGCAAATAATCCAATGTTTAAGATGATGTTGATTCGCGTTATTTGCATTTATTCGAGTTATTCCCTCCTTCGTCCAAAGACTTCGGGCGGGCAAGCGCGATTACTCCTATGACTATTTTGCTTTACGGCAAGGATGAGTACCGCCGTGACCTCAAGAAGCGGGAAATTATCCGCGAATTCCAAGCCAAGCATCCTGGCGAACCCATCGGCAATTTTGACCTTAAGCAAGACGGCGCCGAAGCAGAATTTATAAGTTTTACCGAAGGGCAATCGCTTTTTACTCCAGTTAAGCTTGCGGTTGTCGAAGGAGTATTTGCAAAGAAGAGCAAAAAAATCGATGAGAAAATTAAGTCCGGCGTTGGCAGCTCTTGGCTTACGCTCGTAATCGTGGAATCCGATAAGCCCGCTAAAGCCTACGAATTTCTCTTAAAAAAACCTTCGGCGGCACAACTTTTCGAACCCTTAAAGGGTTTTGCCTGGCTGGAATTCGTGCGCAAAGAAGTGAGCCGCGAAGATATTGCCTTGGACAAAGACGCGTTTGAGCTTTTAGCCCGCGCTTATGAAGGCGACACTTGGAGGCTTGTAACCGAACTCAAAAAACTTAGGTCTTTAACTGGAGAAACGATTAAGACGTCTGATTTGAGAGAGCTGGGCGTGGAGCTTACTCCGGACTTTTGGGAGCTCGTGCAGGGCTGGCGAAACCCCAGCTGGATGCAGAGGCTTACGGCGCTTGAGCGTTGTTTCGCTTCAAATGAGCCTGCCGGAAAAATTTTTAATATCTTGGCCTATCAGCTAAAAACAAAACTGCCGCAGATGGCAGCTTACGATCTTATGGTCAAAAGCGGCAAGCTCGACTACGAAGAGGTTTTGGTGGACTTGGCGTTAGCGCAATGACTATTTAGCTCTCGAAAAAGCGAGTAGTCTGGCAAAAAGGCTGCGCGGCTTTACTGGCCACTTATCGCATCCATCGTCATAGTCATCGTTATGGTAATTGTAATTATTACCTCTTGTTTACAAGACGGGCCAAGCGGCTCTTTAAACGGCTCGCTTTGTTCTTTTTGATTAGCCCCACTTTCGCGGTTTTATCCAAAGCTTTGTAGACCCGCTGGAGTTGGGCCTTTGCCTCATCGCCTTTCTTTTCCGCCACTAATTTCTTCAGGGTTTTTACTGCGGTTTTAACACTGTCCTTGTGGGCGAGGTTTCGGGTGCGCCGGCGGAGATTCTGCCGAAGGGCTTTCTTGGCTGATGAGGTAATTGGCATATCGCTGGCTACTATACCGCGGTTGTCAAAATATGACAAGCAGGTAAAGCGGGTTAGATTTCTGCTAGAATGAACTTGATGATCCATCAGCTATCCGGCCAGGTGGCCTCAATCGGCGAAAACTTCTTTGTGCTCGAGACCGGCGGTATCGGCTTCAAGGTTTTTTCGGCTAAGCGGATGCTTGGCAAGCTTTTGGTCGGCAAGGAGCTTAAGATTTTTTCACATCTTCACGGACGGGAAGACGGGCTTGATCTGTACGGTTTTCCCACAGAGGAAGAGTTAAAATTTTTCGAGCTGCTGATCTCGGTTAGCGGCGTGGGGCCAAAGTCCGCCCTCTCCGTTTTGGATGTTGCCGGCCTGAAGGAACTTACATCTGCAATTAAGGAAAGCCGTCCTGATCTTTTGACGCGCGCCTCCGGCATCGGGCGGAAAACCGCGGAGCGCATCATTGTCGAACTGCGGACGCGGGTGCAGGCGGAAAAGTCCGAGGCCGTCGTCAAGCGCATGGAATCGGATGCCGATCTTTTGGAAACTTTGGTCGGCTTAGGTTATCGCCGCGAACAGGCGAAAGCTGCGCTCGAAAAAATAGATCACGCCGTAACCAATTTTGAGGAACGTCTCAAAGCCGCGCTTAAAAATTTAAGTTTGAAGTAAATGAGCAGTTGGTTCGATGAGTTGATTTTACGGCTCAAGCAGATTTCCATTTTTCGTTTGGTTTTCCGGATCCCCGGCATTGCTTACGTCTACCATTTCTCTTTGGCGTTTCTTGGCGCGCTTATTTACAGCTTTCCCGCCCGCCGGATGTTCGTGATTGGCGTGACCGGCACCAAGGGCAAGACCACCACCTGCAATTTGATTGCCGCGATGCTCGAGGCCTCCGGCGCCAAGGTGGGAATGACGACAACAGTGAGTTTCAAGATCGGCGACAAAGTTTGGCCGAACGAGACGAAACAAACCGTGGTGGGCCGGTTCGCGCTCCAAAAGCTCCTCAAAGAAATGGCGGATGCCGATTGCCGTTATGCTGTGATCGAAACCTCGTCGGAGGCGATTCTTCAGCATCGCCACCGCTTCCTTAACTATAAAATGGCTGTTTTCACAAACCTTTCGCCAGAGCACATCGAGCGGCACGGGAGTTTTGGAAAATACCGGGACACGAAGATAAAGCTTTTTGAGGCGGTGGCTCGTGAGAAGCGCGGCATCGGGATTTACAACCTCGACGATGAGGCGGCTAAATATTTCCTCGAACCACCCGTGGCTTTGAAATATGGATATGCTTGGAAGCAAAAAGAGCTCCCGCGCGGCATGCGGTTTGTGAAGGCAGAGGACGTAAAAATTGGGCCCAGCGGCACGAGCTTTGCCGCGAACGGGCGGGCTTACGAGACTCCTTTGATCGGCGAATTCAATTTCTATAACGCGCTTACGGCGGTTACGGCGGCAGCAGCGCTTGATTTGTCGCCGGAGGTTGTGAGCCAAACGCT
>CAYIAX010000007.1:0-44974 GCA_964361595.1 uncultured Candidatus Saccharibacteria bacterium
AATGTATCTTGCGTTATCGAGAAGTGCGGGAAAAATAAAGTT
Organism: uncultured Candidatus Saccharibacteria bacterium; assembly: GCA_964361595.1. Lineage (GTDB taxonomy): Bacteria > Patescibacteriota > Minisyncoccia > UBA6257 > 2-01-FULL-56-20 > CAYIAX01. The sequence goes on from CAYIAX010000007.1 coordinate 43, forward strand.
GAAAATAATGTGAAGCGCAAAGGTCAATAAGGCCCCAGCGAGCACAAATGAAAACTGTTTCCGCTCCGCTGGAGCAGCTTGCGCGCGACGCTTCAGCAGCAAAAACGGACCGGCGGCAACAAGGCCGATAACTACAAGGCCAAAAAGAGGTAAGGCGGGTCCGTTTTGAACGCTCTCCAAACGTCCAAATTCCGAAAACTTAGTCACCTTATCAAAAATAAGAGGGGTCAAAGAAAGAATAGATACTATCGCTACAAATGGAGAGAGTAATGATTTATACCACCAGGGGAATTTAACTTCAGTTTTTGGAAAAACATAAAATATTTGGAATATGAAAAAAACGTACCAAATTGCGAAGAATGCGTGTATCCTTAAAAGCCTGATGACTAGAACCGGATCGCTGAACTGGTAATAAAGGTAATTGAAAGAGCTCCACAGAATCGCGCTTATAGAAAACAAGAGAAATGAACGATGGGTTGTGCTTTTGGGGTTATTCCAGAAGACAAGAAACCCCAGTATAGCCATCGCTGAAATGGCCACTCCTACTGAAAAAAGATCTAGATTGCTGAATGGTTGCATTATTATTTTTTAATCTCTTTTATCACTGGCGGTAACTTTATTGACCGTGCCGAAGGTTCGGGAGCCTTACCCACCCATATCAGGCGGCGGTTTGTACGAACGCGCGCTCGGCTCGCCGCCGACGCCGATTCGAAAAAGCAGACCGACAAGTTTATTATCCTTCACGTCTGTAACACGAGCAATTGAATCGTAGGCTTGGTTTACCAGCTCGATATGCTCCGAAGAAAATCCGGCGGTTAAACCAGCTTTGATCCGCTGCCGCAAAAAGAGTACGCCGGAAATAAGATGGAGGCTTAGCCCCAACTGCGCAGCCTTGATCCAAATCCGTTCAATCACCCGGCCGGCCGTAAGAAAATCATTATCCGCATCGCGCACAAAAATTGCGCCCCAGGCCCCGGCGGCGGCGTATGTCTTGGCGTTATTTTTGGCGATCATCTTGGCCAGGCCCAGCTTGTTTGCAAAATTCATCACCGGCCAATACTTGAAAAAGTTTTTGAGCGCGAACTGCTCCGGAGGTTTTAGCTCCATAGTTTTTACATATAATCCGCCGCCCCGTTTTTTTTCCGCTTCGGCGGACCAAACGATTTCTTCAAAAAATAGTTTATGCAAATCGCGATTTTCGAGCATGACGATCTCATTTGCGCTCGAAGCCTTGGCTAAAACCTCGATTGAGACCCGCTCCTCGATAAACTTAACGTCCGCGCCCGGCACAACAATGGTCGCGGCTAAAAGATCTGCCTTTTGCGCAGGCGTAAGCGGGTCCGGTTTGTATGGTTTTCGATTTGTAGTTCTTTGCGGAATATAAGGATAAAGATCGGCATCAGGAAGGTCTTTATCGCTTTTCGAAATATGTATGCGGGCCCAGACCGCCGGCTCGGCTTTGTCCGGAAACAATTCTATCTCCACCTGATGTTCAAGCCCGGCCGCGGCAATCGTGATATTCTCCAAAAGGGCGCCGTGCGCTACGAGCGTGCCGCGGTTTCGATAATTCAAAATCCGGTGATCCTTCTCCGGCAAAGCAACAACAAAAACATCATCGCCGCGGACGCGGAAACGCCACGGCTGGGAGTTGCTGCCCGAGGGGGCTTTGACGCCGGCCTCGAGGATACGAGTGATTATTTCTCGAGACACTGCCATTCCTTACATTATAAACCGAGTGCGCTTAAAAAGCCCTTACGCTCATCTTCGCGTTTGGCCCTGGCAGTTTCAGAGCCATAATCCGGATCAAAAATAGAATCCAAATTGACCTCATACTTGCCGCTCTCTATTTTTTTGCCGAGAGCGATACTCTTTACGAGGTAAGCGATTGCGACTCCTGAAAGGGTCGCCGCACCGCCAAGCTGAGGCCATGAATAGATCGTCTTGCCCACCTCCATTAAAGATTGGAGCATTCTCGGCACAACGAACTGCGGCCCCGCAACCTTGGTCGCCAGCCTCGGCAGTTCCTGCGGGGGAAATTTTTGAAATTCTTCAATCGTCAGGTGTCCGGCGGCGCCGTTGAATATTTCCGTATTTTTGTCGAGATCGTATCTCTCGATATCTACAATAACGTTGTCGCCATTGTCGGTCGCCATTAGGACTGGTATTCCAAGTTCTTTGGCTTTTATCCTCAACCGGATTTTCATTTCAAGATTATCGATCTCTTCCACTAAGAGATCTATGCCGCCTAGAAATTCATCTATATTCTTAAGGGTTACGCCATCCCGGTATTCATAAACTTCAGTGTACGGATTTGTTTGATAAATGAACCTCGCGGAAAGAGCGCACTTGCTTTCTCCGACGGCCGTGAAATCGTATCTTGTCCTATTAAGGTTCGAGCCCGAGATCTCGTCCGGATCCGCCAGTTTTATCTTTTTCGCGCCGCCCATCATAGCTATCGTCGCGGCCGCGTGACTGCCCACACTTAAACCTGCAATAGCTATTGAAAAACCACGGAATTTATCTTGTTCATCCTCAGTAATGATGTTCCTATTCCTCGCCGTTCTTAGTTCGTTATGAATATCTTCTGGAAGATAATGAACAAGCAACGAATCCCAGGGAAAATAGAACCAGGAACCGGCATTTTCCGCTTCCTTTCCCGCAAGGTGTTCTTTGATAAATTCCTCGAGTTCCATTTGATGATTGGGATTGAACCTGAATCTAGGGTTGCGAATAAGAAAAAGCTCGCGGATTTGTTCGTCGTATGTATCCAAAACCCGAGAGATAGGAACCCGCTTTTTAAAGTTCTCAACCGATTCCCTGCTTAAATCCAATTTAACCGGCTTTTCGTTGGTCATTTTACGCTGTTTTTTGGACCCATTTTTGCTTGATTCCGGGCCGGAAATATCGTGCATCTCCTGTCGGCCAAAACACAGTCTTAATCAACCCCGGACGCCTTATAAATTCATTTGGATTTCCGGGGCCGGTCGTTTTTCGATGAAGAGCTTCCAATATTTTTTTATTCAATTCTTTTTTTTCAGCGGGGCGGATCTTACTGCCGTTAGCCAATTCGAAGTTCAGTTCCAAATACTGATTATGATCTTTGTCATATTTCGTAGCTAAAGTGAACTTCCCGGTTAAAACAGAGCTGAACCGCTTGTTTATCACGACATCCCGGATGATTTCCGGATAGATGTCTCTCAAGTGAAGCTTCACGGCAAAATCAGTTCGTTCGTATACATACACAAACGGTAGCTTGGATAAGTAGGGCAGGCTGGCACGTTTCGCTCGTGAAAAGAGATCTATTTTATGATTCTTCATAATATTACTGACCTCGTCGTAACCGAAAACTCCACCATGATCACCGACGGCATATCTAACCAACGGAATGGAGTTGTTGCCAGTCAAAAGAACCTCTCCATTAGATTCTTCAAAAGATATGAACAGCGGATTATATTGAGCCAAGGTCGGCGTCTTATGGATCGCTGAGAATACTTCTTTGAAAACCGTCTTCTTCTCCATTGCTATACGTCGGATAAGTATGGATGTCGGCGTTTCCCAGGCCATGGCTCCTATATCCGCGGTGCCATAAATATTAAGCATGTCCCTGTGGAGGTTTTTTATTCCGCCTTTTTTCGCGATATGGTCCCGGAATTTTTCGGTATAAGCCTCGGCTGCAGAAAGGATGCGAAGTTTCATTTTCTTGAGATTTATTCCCTGCTCGATTGCTTCGTCTAATATGTCTTTAACGAAAGGCGGATAACCGATGAATATTGTTTCTTTATAATGAGGGGCTAGTTCCCTTAGGGCATGGAATATTTCCTGCTTGTTTATTCCCGGGGTGATTATCGAAACCGGCAAATTGTTTCTCGCGGCCGCCATTTCGAACGCTTTATAGGTGATGAGTCCGCCGATCCAGACGCCCATGCCAAACCCGATAATCACGAGAACAGGTCCTCCCGAGGAGTAGGAGCTATTCCTCAAAAACATTTCAACAAGGACCGAGTATTCCCAGTCCAAACGTTCAGAACGAGGAAAATAGAACGGCGCTCCCGTCGAACCGGAAGTCGACGTGAATATTAATGGTTTTTTCAGGGTGCCGTCCCAGCAAAGTTCTTCCAATGGATAGTGGACAAGATAATTTTTTTTGCTAGTTGACGGGACCAAGGCGAAATCCTTTAAGGTTTTTATTTTGCCGTGATTAATCTTGTTTTTTTTCAAAAAATCCCCGTAGGCCGGGACCCTTTGAGCCGCGGAGTGGAATAATAAGAGCGCTTTTTCTTCCCGCTTTTTTGCCCAAAAGGAACTATCCTTATCTTCGATAAGTTTTAGAATTTGAGCCGCCGAAAAATCGGGCGATTCCTTTGCCATGTATAAATTATAGCAAACACTAATCCTTTCTGCGAAGCTTGTCTTTCGTGAAGTATGATTCAGCTAACTCATCGGCTATCTCACCGGGTGGCCGGTTGCTTTCGGCCGATCTTTTCAGTACTAAACTCACGGTTCTTTTGATATTGGCTATTTTATTCTTAACTCTGTTCTGATTATATCCTCCTGGAGAAAGTTCATCGACAACATTCATCAGGCCTCCTCCGTTTGCGAGGTAATCGGGAACGTAGAGGATATTTCTTCTGAACAATCTTTTCCCGTCCTCCTTGGTCGCAAGCTGATTGTTCGCTCCGCCGCAGACAAGATCGCATTTGAGCTCTGGTATGGTTTTTTTATTCAAATCCGCACCCATAGCGCACGGGCTGAACACGTCAACCTTAAGGGCGTGAATTTGAAGCGGAGAAATTATAGTGATACCGGGACACAATTTTTTGGCTTTTTTTATGGCTAACAAATCGATGTCGGCGCCATACAATTTCCCTCCTTTTAAACTTATCAATCGGCAAAGTTCAAGACCCACCTTGCCAAGTCCCTTTACTGCGAATTTTCTGTTTCTTATATCCTCGCTTCCGTTTTTGAAACGAAGTCCAGCCTGCATGGAGTAAAAAACCCCGAGCGCCGCCCAGGGCGAGGGATCGCCCGAAGCCTTCGGTCCTCCGATCACATACTTATTAATTTTAAGAATTTCCTGGACATCTTTTTCGCTGATCCCGACATCCTCGCCCGTATAAAATTTTTTTTCAAAAAACTTCAATAAACGGGCATAAGCCCTTATTAATGCCGGTGTCTTCTGGCCTTCATAGATGACAGCCTTACCTCCCCCAAAAGGAACTCCGGCCAAAGCGCATTTGTACGTCATTGCTCTCGACAAATTCAAAACATCTTTCAGTGCTTCCCTTTCCGAAGAATATTTCCAAAATCTCGTCCCTCCTGCGGCCGGACCGAGAGCCGTATCGTGAATAGCGATGAATGCTTTTAAGCCAGTTGCCTTATCCTGAATAAAGGCAACCAGCTCGTGATCGTCAAATTCCGGCAGATTTTCTATACTCCTCACAATATCCATTATACACCTTAAATGATAAAAGTGTGCTGGACGGGTAAATCCCTGACACTCCTTGTTGCTTCGTACGGTAAACGATGGGGGTCAGATAGCCAATCTCATCTTCCGCAGACTATGTTTGTCGTGACCGCAATTACTTCTATTCTATTTAATTATAACTTATTAGGGATAATCCGGCCTAATCCCTTAAACTTCCCTTTTATTTGACAACATGAAAAAATGGCGTTAATTGTGGATGCAGAACCTCAAAAACTTGCCTGAAAAAGGCGGAAAGGGGCAACTTATGGCGGCCAAACTTGGTGCGCCTGTCGATGTGCAAATCGAACTGACGCAGGCTTGCAACTGGCGGTGCCGCCATTGTTATAACTACTGGCGACCGCAAGGGGCAACAACCAACCCGGGTCAACACCTCTCCCACGATAAACTTCTACGCATCGTGGATGAATTGGCGATGAATCAGATTCCATCGATCACCATCACCGGTGGTGAGCCGTTCTGCCAGCGCGAAGAAGTTTTCGCTCTCCTCAAGCTGATTCGAAGAGTCGACATTCACGCCTCAATCAACACCAACTTAAGCCTTGTCCGGGAGGAGGACATTCGCCGTCTTGCTGGCGAACACGGGGATATACCGATTCTTTTCTCGCTGCTGTCCGCAGATGAAAAAGAGCACAATCGCTTGGCGGGCGTTCAAGCTGGCACACACGCACGGGTTTTAGAACGGGCTGGACTTGCGATCCGGCGAGGACTACGAGTAAGCCTTAACATGGTCCTCATGCACGAAAATCTCCACGCCATGGAAAATACGGCGCGCTTAGCCAAAAACCTTGGTGTCCATGCCTTCTGCGCAACAAAGGCACTGCCCAATGCTCATGCACCCGACGGCGCCTTTCTGCTTTCTGCAGAAGAGGTGCGCTGGTCCCTATGTGAACTTATGCGCCTGGAACGGGCGCTCGACATCCCCATCGACATTTTAGGTTGCTACCCCCGGTGCCTTTTCGCAGATACTGATGCTTATCAACGCTTCTCGCATCGCACATGCGTGGCCGGTTGTACGACGGCCACCATTGGCGCCAACGGAAATGTCAGGGCGTGCTCGCACATGGAAGTGAGTTACGGAAACATTTTTACCGATCCACTCGCAGATATTTGGGAGAAAATGGACGGTTGGCGCAAAGGTGAATTTGTTCCAGGGGGATGCCGCGATTGTCCGATTTCGACTGCTTGCCGAGGTGGGTGCCGAGTAAACACAGTTATGCCTGGTTTGCTGAACATGGACTTCTATGCAAATCCGGAAAATCTAAAGAAACTCGCACAAGAACAGTCGATCCCCAACCTTTTCGAGAAAGCAGATGGTATACCAATGCGGGTGGCTATATGCCCGCAGGCTCACTTCCGAAACGAGGCGTTTGGTGCTTTAATTTACAAGACCAATCCCCTGACGTTGGTACTTGTAAATCACGCAGCCGCAACATTCTTAAGGTCTGCGGCAGAAAGGAGGGAAGTTTTCAGTCTCCCTGATTTTCTCGAACAATCCGGCGCAAAGACTGGGAGCGAGCGGCAGAACGTAGAGCGCCTATACAGGAGACTGGTCGAGAAGGGTTTCTTAACATCAGTTGAATAACAGGAAAGAGGTGATAAAGATGGAAACCGATGTCCGCAAAGGCACGGTCAACGAAAGCGAACAAGGGGAAGTGTTCGCTGAAGTTTCGCTGTTCGGCGCAAACACGCCGGGCACCGATGAAAGCGGCGATTGCGGTTGCTTCAACTGCGACGGAAATCCCTGCATCAAGTAGGATACCGACGCATTCTTCCCGCAACACGGGGAACTTAATCAAGTTCCCCTTTTTTACTTCACAAATTGATCTTTAAAATCTGCTATAAATCTAACGGGCTTTTCATCGAAATAACTTATAATGCTTTTAAGAGAAAAACGCCGATTGGATTTTAATGCGGCGATAAATCTTGCCCATCCATACCTTCTTACAGAGAACACAACTAGTAATCCGGCGATTATATAGCCATTATGTTCTGCGGCAAATTTCCAAGAAACCCCCTCAAAGGGCACACCCCGCTTTGAAATTTTTTTCCAATCCGCACTTGATACAAATGTCTTAAAAATTTGGCCCGCAACATATATAGATATTCCCTCCTTTAGCCAATCGGGTAGATTTGGGTTCAATGCGTTTGTGTAAAGATGTGCTACTTCGTGCGTGAGCACCTGACGATAATAACTTACTGCCTGCTTGAGTAGTGGCTTTCCTTTGCTAAGCAAGTAAATGTTAGAATTACTTTTTTTAGGGACGTAGGCAATAAGCCAACTCGGCGCTGATTTTTTGTGAATCGCGTTTAAAAAGGATATTCGATTTAAAAAAACATTGATCACTATAAAAGCAAGTGGAAAAGGAAATAATTCATTCAACTTTCGCATACTCGAGAACGCGTTTCGTATATAAAACTTTTTTTGTAAAACTCCTCGTTCAAATATAAATTTTACACCTTGTTTTACGCGTATCATTAATTTTTTAGTAAATATTTTTATATAAATGTAATATCCGGCGGCGGTTTGTACGAACGCGCGCTCGGCTCGCCGCCGTAAGGAACATCCGCCAAAGCGCATTTATAAGTCATTGCCTTGGAAAGCCGCAAGGCATCGCGCAGTGCGTCATCCTCCGTTTTATAGCGCAAATATCGCGTCCCGCCCGTCGCCGGACCCAGATTGGTATTGTGGATCGCAATGAATCCTTTTAAGCCGGTTTCGCCGTCATGAAAAAAAAGCACCGCCTCGTGGCGATCGAACTCGTCGAACTTCTCGAGGCTTTCCATGCTAAGTTCTTGCCAAGAGCTCGCGGACCCTGGGAATCAGATTGTCCAATTGGTCTTTCCGCAAAAAATCTTCCATCCCCAAAGATTTGGCGATTTTCTGGTTGTCGGCCTTGAAAGTCGGCCAGGGATCTTCGAGATTCGTCAAAAAAACGATCTTCACATTTTTCGTTTCCGGATTCTGTTTGATCGCCAAAGCCGCATCTGTTCCCGTCTCACCGGGCGGCATGTAAATATCCATGAGAACCAAATCGGGCATAAGCTCTTTTGTTCTGCTCAAGGCTTCCGCCTCGTCCTTGGCTGTTGCCACGTCGAAACCGGCGGCGCTCAATTTAGCCGTGATGATCTCCAGAAAAGAACCTTCATCGTCTACCACCAAAATCAGTGGCTTGGCTCTGGTCATAAATATAATTTAATCCGATCAATAAGCGAGTCGAGGTCTTCGGCTTTCTTCAGATAACCCGCAGCCCCGACTTCTTCCGAGAAACGTTCATTCTGGAGTTGAAGTTCCGGCTGCGGATCGCCGAGATTCGTAAGAAACACGACTTTTAAAGCAGTCGTCTCGGGATCTTCTTTTAGTTTAGAAAGAACATCTGCCCCGGTCATTCCCGGCATCTGCATGTCAAGGAGCACCAGATCCGGTTTCAGGGCCTTGGCTTTGCCGATCCCCTCCGGGCCGTTCACAGCCGTTTCCACCCGAAACCCGGCAGTCGTCAATTTAACCGAAAAAATCTCCAGAAAGGCGGGTTCATCGTCAATAATAAGAACCAAGGGTGAATCAGACATCAACTTAATTATATATCATAAAACCGTTGTAAAAAAGTCCACTAGATATTACAATCTTCTCATTCCGGCTGTGGATAAGTCGGACCTATATGAACAAGATAATCCTGGAAATCAGAGCTGGGGCGGGCTTGCCCGCCATAGCCAAACCTGCCTTAAGCCCTAAATCCTTAGTGCATTAAAAAAGTTATGAGCAATAAAATAATCTTAGAAATACGGGCGGGGGCGGGAGGCGAGGAAGCCTCGATTTTCGCCGGCGACCTGGCGCGCATGTATCAGCGTTATGCGGCAAAGCGCGGCTGGAGCTTTACGGTTCTTGATGCGAGCGAAACTTCCTTAAACGGCTATAAATCACTCGTAGCTGAAATTAAGGGCGAGAACGCATACGAGGCATTGAAACAGGAGTCCGGAGTGCATCGCGTCCAACGGGTTCCCAAAACCGAGAAATCCGGCCGCGTGCACACCTCAACCGCTTCGGTGGCCATTCTTCCGATGGTGGAACCAAAAGAAGTCCAGGTGAATCAGGGCGACCTGGAAGTTACCTTCTCCCGCGCCGGCGGCCCGGGCGGACAGAACGTGAACAAAGTTGAAACCGCCGTGCGCATCCTGCATAAGCCGACCGGCATCGTGGTTTCTTCCCGCGTCGAGCGTTCGCAGTATGCGAACCGCGAAAAAGCGATGGATGTTCTGCGCGCCAAGCTCTACGAAATGCAAACAAGCGGACAAGCAAGCTCGCTCGCGGAAAACCGCCGCGAACAGATCGGCTCCGCCGACCGCTCGGAAAAAATCCGCACCTACAACTTCCCGGAAGATAGAATCACAGATCACAGAATCGGAAAAAAATTCCATAACATTGAGAATATTCTTGACGGCGACTTGGATAAAATCGTAAATGCTTTTCAAAAAAACGCCGCCTAAGGACAGTTCTCGCGCCTCGCTGGAGCCCCCCGCTTCGCCCGCGGAGCGAGGCGAGTTGGCGAAGCGGGCGCCCAAGGGCGGGGCACGATCCGATTTATTTGCTTAGTACTTTTGAATGTTTTTTCAAAACCGACCTCAAAGAAACCATGACTCCCTCCCTCACCTCGGGGCTGCTTTCGGCAACCAATTTAGCAACCTTATAAAGGCTTGAATTTTCCAAATCCATCCAACGATTATTTTTGTATAGGAAATACAAAAGGGTGGCAACCGCGATTCTCTTATTGCCGTTTTGAAACGGATGGTTTTTTATCATCACATAAAAAAGCATGGCGGCTTTGTCCGCCAAAGAAGGATAAAGTTCTTTTCCGCCAAAGGTCTGGTTAAAAGATCCTAAGCATCTTTCTAAAACCGACGGGAATCTGGTGCCAGAATTGGGAATTGGCTTATCCCACATCATGAGTTCCCGCGCTAAGCGATGGGCAACATATTCCACTTCGGATACGGATAAAAATTGTTTTATTTTTATCCTCATTCTTTTCCAAGTAAGCGCAACGCTTCTCCGTAATCCTTGACCGCCTTCCTTATTGCCGCCTCTATTTCTCTTTGTTTATTTTCCGAAAGTCCTTTCTTTGAAATATCTCTTATAAATTCATCCTGGGGAATGGCATAAGAACGGCCAATTTTCTCGGCATGAATTTCGCCTTTTTTTATTTTTTTGAAAACGGCGACTCTGCTCATACCCAGGATTTTCGCCGCTTCAGCTGTCGAAAAATAGGTTTTTTTAATGGTCATACAGAAAAGTTAACAATTGTTAACTTTTCTGTCAAGAGGTTAACCAATGGGAATCGGCTAGCAATTTATACTAATATTCTTCCCTGGACACTTATTTTTTCCATAATTCGAACAGCCCAGAAATCTACAAAAGTAGAAATCGAATATATGGATTAGACGTTTGTCGAGCGATGGAACAAACAAGATATCTACAAAAGTAGAAATCGAATATATGGATTAGACAAATTAATACAATATAATGAGTAAAATCTACAAAAGTAGAAATCGAATATATGGATTAGACTGCGCTCTTGCGACAAACGCACACTATATCTACAAAAGTAGAAATCGAATATATGGATTAGACGCCGTCGCGCCTCGTGCCGCCAGACGATCTACAAAAGTAGAAATCGAATATATGGATTAGACGAGGCTAGCTTAGAAGCAGCCTGGGTGATCTACAAAAGTAGAAATCGAATATATGGATTAGACCTGTCGCTTTGGCCGCTTACGCCGATATCTACAAAAGTAGAAATCGAATATATGGATTAGACGAGGCTAGCTTAGAAGCAGCCTGGGTGATCTACAAAAGTAGAAATCGAATATATGGATTAGACGCTAAACTAAGAAAAGACGGATTACTATCTACAAAAGTAGAAATCGAATATATGGATTAGACCTCTGTTCGGTCTTTGTAAAATTCCCATCTACAAAAGTAGAAATCGAATATATGGATTAGACTGCGGAGATGGCTCTATTTAAGCGCAAAGATGCAAATAACCAAAAAATTGTGTTACGACTTTGTCTGTAAAATAGAGCCATTTTCACCCTCTAAAAAATAAGGATTGGGGTTTTGCAACCTCCATCCGCCGTCATTATCCTAATCTATACACAGCGATTTCTTCCTTTGAGTTGTCAACGATCAGTCATTCACTCGAATATTACTACTTCTTTTTCCTCGTTTGCCGCATATCCGTATCTTACAATCTTCTTTTTACACGTCTCGCAGAGCGGAAAAATGAAAATGCTATCGGCGTTCCTGAACAACTTCTTATACTCTAATTCTACCTCGCTTAAAATATTCCGCAAGACCCTCTGGCTGTGCCTAATTTCAAAGACAGAATACTGTATTCTCCTTCCGAATTTCAGAAGGAATTTGGAAAATTTCGTTCTCGGCCTGTCTTTTTCGAAATCATATGATACGAGAATCATGTTTTCTTAACGGGAAATTATAAATTCGGGAAACGGATTTTTTTCGCTATTCATCATGAAGCGATAAAATCCCTGCACATATTTATAAATCGGGTCTTTGTTTTTCATAATCGCTTCTAAAAATACTTGGGCGTATTTCCGGCTGACTTCGAATGTTGAAATTATTTTTCCGTCGCGTACTTTAAAATCGTCTTTGCCCAACATCTTAAGGGTGTGTATTTTGAGCACTTCTCTATCAATGATAGATCTGAACGGTTCGACGATGTCGCACGCAAGGGATTTTCTCTGGAAAAAAAGCTTATGGTAGCACCCCTTGTAAGTATCAAACCCGTATAAAAGGAGTAGGGCGTCAACAAAGTTAAACATCATTGTATATCCCATATCCAGAAGAAAATTTGGGATATCCGGCTTAACTCTCGGCATTCTCATCCACCAGTTAATTTCTTTAAAATACGTTCCGAAAAATTCTTTCGACACGTTGCCTTCAATGCCGCGCAAAGAATCGCAGACTTTCACATCGTCAATCGAACGCATGATTTCATTTTCTTTCATCTTTAACTCCCCTTCCAAATGTCTTGAATGCAGAAGCCGCAGTTGGTTTTTTACTTTGTTTTTCACAATTTGTTTGGCGATAAAAAGTTCTTCAGCTTCAGTTACGGCATATTGGCGCATTCGCAAAAGATAATTCCCTTCCGCCGCCGCGTTTATTGAAGCATAAACGTCAAAATTGTTTTTCAAGAAGAAAAAAGATACTCCAAACCGCCGTCCTTGTTTCATTAGTTCGCTTGTAACCGTTACGTCGCCGATCACAAAAGCGGCGAACACGCGATGACAGGAAACTTTATTTATCACATCATCATCTTTTGAAAATACGATGTTATCGTTTTGAAATTTTATCTTGTTGGATTTTCCACGCTCCGTCTGAATGAAAAGCACCTGTTTTTGCCTGAAATCCGGAAGGGTGATCATAAAATTACCAGCTCAAAGAGCCGTATATGCTCGACTCGCATTTGGGACACCGATGCGATAATAAAGTTTTTGGATCAAACGTCCGTATTTCATTCAGAACATTTTCGAACTTTCTTTTTTCCTCCGCGTTCGGCAAGGGAATTTCATAGTTTTTATTGTCTTCTAGTGATCTTAAAACAAGTTTTCTTACCGGATAACCCATTTCGGCAAGGCAAAAATATTGGGCATAGAGTTGATAACGATAGCCATCATATATATGTTTGATTTTTGTTTTTCGCTCAATTAGCGTTTCCGTTTCTTTATCATAAATATCAATTTTCCCCATAATTTCGTATGTTTGACTGTAAACCTCGTTTCCGACCATGAAACGACTGGCGCTGGAATATGTTTTATCATCTACAGCCTTATGAAGCAGTTTTCCCTTAACCTGCGGCTTTTCGTGGTAAGCGCTCTCTGCGAATCCCTCGTACATCCCGTGCAGATAGAGCGACGCCGGACAAAACGTAAAATCGTTTATTTTTGAGATTTGAATGTAGGATTCCATTTGATCTGAGTGAATTTATCCCATTCATCAATACTAACTTTCAAATCACCCCATTTTATCTTTGCTGGATCGGTGGCAACCTGGATTTTTCTCAAAGCAAGCAAGCCCTTTCGCGCTATATTATAAGCTCCATTTGCATCCCCGTTATATTTACGTCCCTGGAAGCCTTTGTCGCTATGAAAATGACAATGAGGGCACTGGATGTAATCAGTTTCAGTTCCGGAAATTGAATTTCTCGAATGGAGTAAAAGATTTAAATACCAAAACAATCGCCGATAATAGTCTGATGTTTCGGGAATAGTCAACTCTGACGGGGACAATACTTGTTTTTCGCACATAATTCTATTGTCTTTAAATAATTGGCTGAAAACCAATGTCATGTCATATTCTTTAACCATTCCGCTTTTTGAGTTCTCAATTAATTTTTCTCCTTTAGTCGAATCCGCTTTGGCGTTTTCGACTCCCCGCTTGTGCCAACGAATCCTTTTTACATCAGAAGAAACCTTAAAAATTCCCTTTGACTTTCCACCCTCATCAAACGCCTCATATGAAAAGTTGAATGCGCCACCCTTAGATACTACGTGCAAATTATTTTTTCTAATGATCTCCCGCGCTTTTTTTATGTTTTCAAAATTAAAGCTAATATTTTTCCTATAACCACATTCTGGACACGTCAGCGACGTATATCCTGGAGAGACATAAAATACCGCGCCGCATTGCTTGCCGATATCCTGTGGAGTCGCAACTTGTGGAGTTAATTGATAGGCATTTAAATAATGACCGGCCGCGCCTTCTATCGCGTCTTTCTGAACAAGGTAGTTTAATTTTTGGACAAGTGCTAATTCCAATTTTTGATACACCTGTTTTTCTATTTTTTGTCGCCCCCGTTTAAAGCCGATATTTAAATCCTCGAAAATAAGTAGGGCATTTTCTTTAATCATTAAATCAGCGAGGAAATGCACAACCCATGAAATATAGCCGTTTTTCAGTTCCTTGATATTCTCAATCGTTTTCCATTCCTTCCGCTGTTCGTCGCGTTTTCCCGCTTTTTCCTCAAGTTTTTTTAAATATGTTTCATCATTCGGTAAGTGACCATCAAGATTTCCATTTTTAAGTAAATTGCCATCCTGGTCGATAAGCGCGAAATAAGCAAGATGTTTCTCCCCTCGGTCGATGCCGATGATTTTAATGTTTTTAGATTTTTTGTCACTCGCAATGAGTTTATTTATTTCTCCATTAAAACCAAAGTCATTTCCGATCCCCATATTCAATACAATTGGAAGATGTAAAAATATCTTATCGTCCCCATAGCGTTTGTGATCAACTACCGTCTTGTCGGCTTTATTTTTTTTCTTCGCCAAATGTTCATTTTTTGGACGGAAAAACACCTCGGCGCCGCCAGAAAGCTTAAACGTGGGGTTTTCTAAATTATTTTTTTGAAACAATGCCTTGAAATATAAAGTGTGTAAATTATCCTTGGTTCTTTTCTTCTTTTCAAAATCCTTATTGGAAATATCAAATAGGAACATTTTTCCTTCTGAAACCGCTTTTTCGATATAAATTCTCCGCACAGGAAAAAATTTTATAGAATAAGTCAAACGTTCAATGGTAGAGAAAAAATCATTCAGTGAAGTATATTTACGATCTAACGCTTCACCAAATTCAAAATCTTCGCCAAAAGAATCCCTTAAAACTCTTTTATAAAGATTAATAAGCTTCTCGAGCTTTTCGGAGTCAAACTTATTCTTTTTGTCCTTTTTCTTTTCTCCTTGAAATTTTTTAAAATCTTCCCGCACATCTTCCAGCTCTTTTGTGATTCCATATTTCTCCTTATTTCTATCGGCAAAAGCTATTCGCGGCAATTGCCGGAAAACGTTATTCAACTGACGATATTCTATTTTAAAAATATCATCCGATCCAGAACCGCCTGAAAACAATTCATGGTTCTTAAAAAGATCGTGATAATCTGGTGTCACCAAACCAAGCAAGTATTTTTCCTTATCTCGGAATAAAACGCCATAATAATCAGATTCTTTATTCCTATCCCAGCCAGATAAAAGCATGCCGTTTTCAAAATTTAACTTGATTTTTTCCGCACCTCCAAGATTACGCTTAGAGAACGAATGCCTCTGCTCGAGACCCTTAAAGGATGGAAATAATAAACGGCCCAAATAAGCTTTTCTCGTGAGATAGTTGCGAAACTCATTGAAATACGAAGGTACCAACCAATCTTCATAACATGCATCAAATAAATTATAAAATTCGTTATCAATGCCATTCTCCGGAACAATTTTTTTACGTCCTTTTTCCAACGCAAAATATTTAATCATCTGATAAACCGCCAGTGCAGCATCACAGTATCTTTTTATTTTCTCAACCTGTTCGGCATCGTTCGCTTGATAAGGCATTTTACTCGTCAAGGCTTCCACTTCGCTCTTTGCCACATCATATTCCACCATGCATTTCTCCCACTCCCGCTCCCAAATTTTCAAAAATGTTCCATAATAATCTTTAGCCCCGGCGTATATATCTTTATATTCCATTCTAAATAGATCTTCCGCTGCCGCGTAATTTTCAGTCTCTGGAACACTTCGCGATTCGAGAGCTTTTTTTAATCGTGCGACAGAGACCAAATCGGGCAATTTAATTATTTCACCCTCTTCACTGAATTTCTTGATTTTCCTGTCTTCGCTTTGAAACAAATTTCCTATCGCTGACCAATTATTAAACCATTTCTGCGAAATGGTATTGAGCGCGGAACCTTTCGCATACACTCGTTCTACGTCGTATTTTCCGTCAAAGAAGCGCCTCATTAATTCTTTCGCCTTATCCAGCCTATCACCGTTAAGCCCGATAAATTCTCTCAAAACCGGAAAAACCCTGGAATCATCCACAATTTCAGCAAAACGCTCTCTTTTATCTTTCTTGCTTAGAATCTGCTTATATAATTCCGCGAATTGGCGCAATTTTTTGTCTTTGTGCTGCTGGTTGTAAAGGTTAATTTTCTCGTTTACTCCCTTGATTTTTTCCCCGCTTTCACCGAAAGCACCACCAATAACACAATTGTATTCGTCTATGCCGTCTTGAGTAAAACATTTGTTGTAAAAATCAAATTCAAATGTCCGCTGTTCTTTGATGCTTAAATGACATTGAAGATATTCGTTTCTACGTTCTAAAAATTGGATGGCATTTTCAGTAAATTTGCGCAAATTTTCATTAATGGCACGATTGGCAATAGCAACATCCTTATCTTCTGCACTATAAAGATTGCGTTTCGTATTATTAAAATTAGAGAAATAGGTAAAAAAACCCTTGAATGAAGCGAAAAGATTTTGCTTTTCTCCCGTTGAAGGATCATTAAAAATGATTCGCGGCACTCTCAGATCAGCTCCCTCCGGTGAATCTTTGAATTTTTCTTCTAAGACATCGAGGACGGATTCTTCAAATAAGATTTCGATATCATCATTCCTGATATTTATTCCTTTTTTAGCAAAATTTTCCTTCCATATTTTGGCCGTCTTATTAAACCAGCCGACAATTTCTTCTCTAAATTTATCTTCAACCCTCAAAAGTTGGCTACCTTCTCGTTTCTTGTCATCTTTTCTCGCGGTTTTAAACCTTATAACCGCATCATAATATTTCTGATATCGCGCCGTCGGAAATGAAACATTTTTCAATGTTTTATAAATAAACTCACGGTGTAAAGTATCAAAATAATATTTTATTTCGTGGTAATGATCGTCAATTAGCTTATCTTTTTCAAAAACTTTGTTTTTCTTCAAAAATTCTTCCGTCTTTCCAGCCGGTCTTAACTCAAACCTCAAAGTCTTGGAAAGGGAGTATTTTCGGGTGAATTGATCAAAAACGCTTTTTTGTCTTGTTTCGTTTGATTGCGTTTTGGGTTCGACCTCGGGCAATTTAGTTTCAGCGTTTTTAGTTGACATGGGAATGTTTTTATTGGTTTGAGACTATTTTTAAATTATCCGCCTTATCCTCCTGAAAATCAAAAAGGGACGACGGTTGTCGCCCAATAGATAATGCTTACCAAACGGTTAAGCGCTACTGGAACCGTCGCCCCTTTTTAAGGGCGATTTTGCATACTCTATCGAGCGACACAGTAAGTATTGCGCACCCACAATTTAGATCAAGAGCATATCCTGTGGAAAACTTTTTTATTCTTCGGGTATGTTCCCTGTGGCGCATTAGCTAAAAATCAAAAAGGAGCGGTGTAGTTCGCTCCGTGATCAGTTGGGTTTCAGGCCCCTTTCGCGCAGGGCCTTAAGGACAATTTCCATCCTGTTGGGGTTTTCCTGCAGAATGGGCGCTTCTTCGATGTGCGCTCTGATTTCTTCGGCCTGTTGAGCCGTAATCAGGGGCGCGATATGCGCGAGCGCTGTTCCTAAACGCCGAGTTGCATCGTCGGCTGCAACGATAGCGTCGGTTGCGTGATCCCGCGATGCGCTGGCCTGAATCAGGCCAAGCAGAATTTCTTCCGCCGCCATCGAAATGCGGCTGTCGCCAAGCGTATGCATAAGCCACCTCCTAGGTGAACTGCTGCCCTCATCTTACTAGACCAGCTCAAAGATTCAAAACCTTCGCGGTTTGGTCCAAAAAGCTCACTACGACCGCCGCGGGCAGGAGGCTGTAAACCTGCACTCCGTTTTCGTCCGTTACCGTCCAGGGTTTTTCGATCACCTTAACTTTGTCATTGTCGCTCACATATTCATAGTAATATCCCGGCGTAATCTCGTAATCATCCACGAAATTCTCCGCTCCACTCACCGGCACCGAATTGCGCAAATAAATTTTGGGGATTCCCTCAAGGGCAAGAAGTTGGCGGAAAATCTTATCGTCTACTTCCAGCCGTTCACGAATAGGTTCAATGCCCAATTCATCGCCTTCCTTTGCAACCATGCGCAAAGGTTCGCAAGCCGGGTTGTCGCAGATCAGATAGAATTCCTCTTTTTCTTTGTCATAGCTCACTTCTTTTGTGGCCAAGAGACGCAAATTGCGCGGAGTTTTGCACTTGGGGCAGACGCGGCGGTACTTGATCCGTTCGTCAATCACCGCTTCGGGCACATCAATGAAAACGAAGAAATCTGGATCATCGCGGTAGCCGATCAACTCCTTCAAAAACAAGGAGTAATTCACCTGATCAAACGCTCGCGGGAAACCATCAATGAAAATCGCTCGCTTTGGACGCTTGCTGATCTCATACTTGATGAGCGCAATAATCAGTTCCGAAGACATTAAAGTCGCTTGGCTACGCCCCTCGATCAAATCAGTGATTTCTTCGACCGAATGGAAGCCGCGGTAATTGCTTTTCATGAATGCCAACAACTCTTCGCGTTTTTCCGGCGATTCCAGATTGGCATGAACATCCCGCACGATATCGCCCACCGAAAGATGGCTCGCGTGCTCCGCGCCTACCGCTTCCATGAACAGCTTCGAATAGGTGCCTTTGCCCGAATTTTTCTTGCCGATCAAAAAGGCGACGAAGGTTTTGTCCTTAAGATAATTGCGCAATTTTCCGATCGCGCCCCCCACTTTCGCATCAAAATAGGCGCGGCGGCCCGCCGGATCGTTCAAATTGAATTTTTGCGCGAGTCCCTCGCGTTTGGTTTTATAAGCAGGAAAGTCAATATTTTTCATGTATATGTATAAGTATCAATACTAATATGCGAATGATGCCAATTATACTAATTACTCGATTCTATCATTAGCATAATCAGTATATTCGAATCAATACTAATCTTCTTTGATGATTTTTAATCCTAACTCATCGAGCTGTTTTTTGTCTACCTCGGAAGGTGCTGTCATCACCGCAGTCTGCCCGCCCGATGTCGCCGGGAAAGCGATTATCTCCCGGATGCTCGGCTCGCCCAAAACGACATAAAGCAATCGGTCCAATCCCGGGGCGATGCCGCCGTGTGGCGGAGCGCCATATTTGAAAGCGCTCAAAAAATAATCGAACTGTTTTTTCTGTTCCGCGCTGAATCCGATAAGATCGAAGATTTTTTCCTGTATCTCTGCCTTATGGATACGGATACTCCCGCCGCCGACTTCAAACCCGTTCAAAACCATATCGTGCTGAAGCCCCCTCACCTTTGTGGGATCGCTGTCTAAAAGCGGAATATCGTCGGGGTGGGGCGCGGTAAACATATGATGAGACGGAGCGAATTTAGCCGAACCGGAACCATGGTAAAAATCTTCTTTGGTTTGTTCGGTAAAAAGCGGGAAATCAATAACCCAGGCAAAAGCCAGTTCATCCGGATCATTTTTATCTCTTCGCAGATCCGGTTTATCGGTGCCATATTTCTCTTTCGCTTCTTTATGCGAGAGGCGCGGCCAGGGAATTTGTGAAATTTTCTTTTTTGGAAAAACCGTTTGGATCAATTTCGTAAATAAATCTTCAGCCATGCTTAAAATGTCTTCCTGGGTCACGAATGATATCTCGACGTCCAGCTGGGTGAATTCTCCATAGGCGCGGTCAGCGCGAGGATCTTCGTCGCGGAAACAGCGGGCGATTTGAAAATATTTTTCCACGCCGGCAATCATCAGCATCTGCTTATATTGCTGGGGCGACTGCGGCAAAGCGTAGAATTTTCCCGGCTGAAGCCGCGAAGGCACCAAAAAATCGCGGGCGCCCTCGGGCGTGGATTTGGTAAGGATCGAAGTTTCGACTTCCCAAAAACCAAGGTCGGTTAAGTACTTGCGAATAAACTGCATCGATTCGTGCTTCGCTTTCAAATTACGGTGCATCCGCTCGCGCCGGAGATCCAGATACCGGAATTTCATTCTTAAATCCTCGTCCTGGTCATAGCCTTCCGTGTCAATCGGGAAAGGCATCGGTTCGGATGAATTTAAGATCTGCAGCTCTTTCGCTTCCACCTCGAACTGCCCGTTGGGCTCTTTGGGATTCACCATGTTATCCGGACGCTTTTTTACCAGTCCGCTCACTTTAATTACATATTCAAGCCGCAAATCTTGGGCTCCGCTCACCTGGGGAGTGAAAACGACCTGGACCAAACCTGCGCGGTCGCGGAGATCAATAAAAATAATCTTGCCGTGATCGCGCCTGGCGTGCACCCAGCCGAAAAGTTCGATTTCTTTTCCCTCGTTTGCCGGTATGTCTTCCGTGTAATGTTTCCGCATGGCAAAAAATCAGTATGTTATAATAAAATCAATCTAAGAGATTATAAAACAATGCTTGATTTTTCTCAACTGCTTATCCGCCTCGTCGCCGGCCCTGGCTTTGGGCGCTTTAATGGGCCTTGAACGCGAACTTGTGGGCAAAGAAGCCGGTATCCGCACCGCCATGATGGTAGCGGGCGGAGCCGCAATTTTTACGCTCGTCGGTTTGAGTCTCCCTTATATAGTTGCAGTTTCAAACGTGGCCGATGTGATCGCAAGGAACGGCGGATTTTTAAACATCATTGCGAACATCGTTGTCGGAATCGGATTTTTGGGCGCAGGCATCATCATTAAAACCCAGGAGCACGTGCATGGACTTACGACCGCCGCCGTCGTTTGGGCCACCGCCGCCGTGGGTATACTGGCCGGTATCGGACTTTTGCAGTTCGCTTTGGTTTCCGCGCTGATTTTTTCGGGAACTCTTTATCTGCTCCGCAAATTGGGAGTTTACGAACGGATTCGGCCTCCCAGCGCTCCTGGCGCAGACATACGCTGACTAAACGCAGACTTACGCGGACGTTACAGTGGTTTATGTTGAATTTGTTCCGCGTTTATCCGCGCTCGCCCCGAGTTGGGTCGGGGGGTGAAATCTGCGTTAATCCGCGCTTATAGAGATAGCCAAAACCGTAAGTGCCGCCCTGCCCAATACTGGCCGGCGTAAGCAATGCCCACGCGCGGGCCTTTTTTGATTTTCAACTTTTTGACTTTAAATCCCCTGTCCTCGATCCACAATCCGCTCTTCGGCGAGGCCGGAGCGCCATTTAATTTTTTATCAATGCGCAAAAATTTAGTCAGCCTGCCGGGGCCCTTTATTTCCCGCCTAATTTTTGGGCGAGGCTCGCCATTCTTCACTGATCTTACACTTCGGATAAGAATGGCGGCCGGATAACCTTCTTCGCGCGTGACGATGTTGAGCATATAGTACATTCCGTAAGTAAAATATACATACCAATGTCCGGGCGAACCGAACATGATTTTCGTGCGCGCAGTCTGGCCGCGGAATGCATGTGAACCGCGATCGCGAAAACCGTCATAAGCTTCGACTTCAGTAATCATGAGCGCCGAAACTTTTTTGCCCAATTTTCGCACGAGAAATTTGCCCAAAAGCTCATGCGCTACTTTCACCGTGGAGCGTTTGAAAAATTCCGGTTTGAGGACTTTTCGCATCTCACCTATACTAAGCCCAGACGAGGAGTTCTTCAATAAATTTAGAGAAATAACAAGGTAAAATTACTAAAATTATACTACAATTGTAGTATAATTTTAGTAACTCATAGTGCAGGTTACTGAACACGCGCATTGAATTCAATCAAAAAAACCGCCTGCAAATGCAGACGGCAACTATTGTATTCCGGGCTTCTGCGGAATCGGCGGCAGGCGCATTTCGGCGATTTCGGCTAGCGCCATTAAATTTAGGTATGCAAGCAATCCCATCGCCGCCCGCAAATTTTTGCGGTCTACCGCTGAACGGAAAAATCGCCAGTGCATTTCAAAGTCGGGATCTTCTCCGTTCAAATCTACCGTTTCCACTGAACCTCGCTCGCCAAGAACCAGGGAGAGATTACGCAGCGCATTTTCCAGGCGTCCGAGCCGCAGGCCGACAAGCGCAGCGTATCGTCTCTCTCGCGCGCGAACGTAACTTTGCGCCGCCGGTAGCAAGCGCAAAACCCCTGGATCATCTTCAAGTTCAGCGCGAAGCCTGCTTAATTCTTGCTCCGCCTGCTTTGTGTAGAAATCCCCCTCTGTTCCAAGCTTTCGGAGCTCGGCAAGCTGAAATTCCTTTTGCGCCACTTTGAGCGCACGATCGAATGCATCTTCCCGCATTACGAGCTCCCCCTTTGAGCTTCGCACATTATACTCGATTTTTCGCTATTTGTAAAAGTCAGTAAAATAATTACATTTGTTTTGCAATAATAATGTCAGTTTATGGTGCTATGACGCATCATAGCACCATAAAATTTTGGCTTATGTAAGAGATGAGCAGAAAACAACCGGCGTGGCGAGAAGTGTCATTCCGCTAGACATCCGATGTCCAAAAATTACGCAATCTCCGGACATCGGATGTCCTGAAATATTCCGTTTTGAGAAAATAAAATCATACGGAAAATCGTACGATTTTCCGTATGATTCCGGAGAACAAAAAATCCGAGTGGCAGTAGCCGCTCGAAATTAGAACTGGTTGCGCGGGCGTCAGAAACCCTTGAAGCGCTGCGGCCGCTGGCCGCCGACGCGGAAGGCATTTTTTCTGATCAGAACGGCGAAACCGTACTGGCAGTTGTAATTTGCCCTGAACGCGTCGGAGAGCACGAGCACTATGCTCCCGTCCGGAAACGCAGAATCGGGTCGCGTGATGACCTGTGCTGGGTATCCCTCGCGTTTGAGCCGGTCTGCAAGTTTTTTTGCCTCCTCGATCGGAGACTTGAAACTCAAGAATCCCAGCGTGATGGTCTTCAGTGCCACCACGTCGTAGATAAGCTCCTGTTCCGATAGAAACTTGACCAGATCCACGCTCGTGCCATCGCTGAAGATGAATCGGTCAAGCTTCTGCGTGTTCAACGTCATGTCCGGCTCGCCCATCACGGCCGCGAGCGCTTTCGCGGTCGCTACTTGTTTACCCTTGGACGGGAGAACAAGTGTCACGCTGTTCGGCTCGCGGAACGGCAGTTGGCTCATCGCCAAAGTTACGGTGACGATAACAACCGCAACACCAACGCGAATCCAGAAATTCTTCATGTGAACTCCTCACGGACAAGCTGGCCATATATTACAACAAATTTGCTGATTTGGCAAATCAAAACCGGCCGGGCGCCGCACCGCGTCAAAAGCGAAATACCAAGCTCGCTTAAAAAACTCTGATTACAGTTCCCAAAAATCTTTCGAATAAGCTTGCGGTCGGATTTTTATAAACTGTAATAATCGCGGTCGAAAAATTGCCGACTGCATCAAACGCTTTCACTGTAATTGTATGCGTTCCCGAGGTTAACTTACGCGTACCCCAGTTTGCCGAATAAGGACTTGAGGTATCGGTTGCGATAAGCGTACTGTCGCCCCAAAACTGCACTTTAGTCACGCCGACATTATCCCGCGCCGTCGCGGTTATTTTTTGGCTTTTCATTCCGAGAGTTGCCCCGGGCAAAGGCGAAGTAATCGCAACTGTCGGCGCTTCCGTATCGCCGGAGGCGATATTTATGAGTACGGAATCGGCAACCGATGTCCCAGCGCCCGTGCAGGTAAGCGTGTATGTGGTTGCGCTCGTCAAGTTGCCCGTTCCGATACCAGAGTTCGATGTTCCGGTCCAGCCCGGTGGCGCAACCGTGCAGGTATCCGCGTTCGCCGATGTCCACGAAATTGTCGCTGCGGTGTTATAGCTCACCGCAATCGGGCCTTCCGAACCGTTGGCTTTTATGTCCGCTGTGGGCGGCACAATCACGCCACCGAAGCGCGAACGTAAGACCGGCCATGTCCCCGGATCCTCGCCGCCCAGCCGCCAAAGGTGTACGCCGGCCACGCCGTGTTGATTAGCCAAGCCGAATTTTACATCCGAACTCGAAGCATTCTCAAACCAAACCGTATGAGCTTCACTTCCCGCTGTGTACTCAAACCATGGCGCTTGATCCGTTGTATCCCACCGAATGGTCGCTCCATAATTTCTGGCTTTCGCCATCACGTCTTGCCAGACTCCGTCCCAAACCGTCGCTCCGCCCCAATCATATCCGTAAAGCCCGACACCATGGACTATCTTTGCTTTCGGAATTTTGGTGAATGCAAAAGCCATAACTTCGTTAATCCAGCCTAGCGGCGCGAGTGCGCCCGGTCCGGTCCCGGCCCAATGGTAGTCGTAGAGGTTGATTCGAATCTCATCGGCCGCGTTTCCCAGCACCGTCCAATCCTGCGACTGGGTACCGTCCCACCAGCCCGGTTCAACTGTTTTGGGATAAACATCAACGGCAACTTTTTTACCTTTGGCGTGGAGTAAGGCAGCCAATTCGGAGACAAACGTGGAATTTGCCTCACGATCCGTGCCGCGCAGGTTTTCGAAATTCAGATCAACGCCGTCATAACCTTTCGCATCCACAATCTGCACGATCTGGTTTTCCAAATCGGCGCGAGCGGTTGAATTATTAAGAATCGCACTTATATTGCTCGTATTCCCGGCGGTACCGCTGTTAATAGTCGGCATCACTAAGATGCCCTTCGATTTTAAATAATTGACTATGCTTGGATCTTCATAACTCGGGGCTCCCGGATAGGGATAATAAGGAACAACTTTTCCGGCCGTATCCACCGTATACCAAAACGGGCTCACGCCCGAAAAAATATCGCTGTTGTTTTGGATGACTTGAAAGCCGCGGGTTTGGTCCCAAAAAACCAGGTTGCCGATGACTTTTTTTGATAATGCCGCATCCGCCGAGACTAACGGCGCGAACACTAATACCGCCGCTAGAACGAGGCTTATTTTGCTCTTCATGCTTTAATCATAACCCTTCCGCTGGAAATGCAAAGACGGGCGGTGTCAAGCCAACGCTACCTCAAACCGTGCTTAAAGCGCTCTTTATCTCCTTTTTTGAGCCAGAATTTTCGCAAGCGAATTGATTTTGGCGTAACCTCCACAAGCTCGTCGTCGCCAATGAATTCAATCGCTTCTTCTAGCGTAAGCGAACGGGGCACTTTCAAAAATTCCATGCCGCCGTCGGACTTCGCCCGCATGTTCGAAAGCTGTTTTTCCTTGCAGACGTTTACGCGGATATCCTGCGCTTTGCCGTTCTCGCCTATAACCATGCCTTCATAAACCTTGACGCCGGGCCCCACAAAAAGCCCGCCGCGGCCTTCCGCGTTCAAGAGCCCGAAAGTCGTGGTCGTGCCGGTTTCAAATGCAACCAGCGAACCGTGCGGATTCGATTCGAAATCGCCCTTATACTCCTCGTATTTATCAAAAAGAGAATTCATGATCCCCTGCCCCTTTGTGCTCGTAAGAAATTGATTGCGAAAACCGATGAGTCCGCGCGTAGGAATCATAAATTCCAAAAACGCAACGCCCTTGCCCTCGCCAGCATGGGAATCAACGCGCATCTCAACCATTGCGGCCTTGCGCGGCCCGAGCATTTCAATAACTGTTCCCGTTAATTTTTCCGGCACTTCGATTGACAGAAGTTCAATCGGCTCAAGTTTAGTTTTTCCGTCCGGTGCTTCCTTGAAAATCACTTGAGGACGTGAAACCTGAAATTCATATCCCTCGCGCCGCATTTTTTCAATGAGAATTGCAAGATGCAGTTCGCCGCGGCCGGAAACAATCCAACTGTCCGAACCCACGGCTTCCACGCGCAAGGCGACATCCGTTTCCAATTCGTGAAACAAACGGTCGCGCAAGCTGTTTGAAGTCGAGTACTGTCCTTCCTGGCCGGAGAAAGGCGATGTATTTACGGCAAAAGTCATTTTGACAGTCGGTTCTTCAATGGCGATCGTTGGCAGCGCTTCCGGATGTTCCGGATCCGTGATCGTCTCCCCGATCGAAATATTCGAAATGCCGGCGATGGCCACAATGTCACCCGCCCCAGCCGCTTCCGCCTCAATGCGGCCCAAGCCTTCGAAAGTCATAACCGAAGAAAGGGTAGCCGGTTCCGCTTTGCCTTCGCGGTTCACGTGACAAATTGCCATGCCTTTTTTAAGTTCGCCCGAATAGAGTCGGCCGATGGCGATCTTGCCTTTATAATTGTCGTAAGCGAGATTCACCGTAAGCATCTGCAAAGGACGCGAGGCGTCTATCTTCGGCTCGGGAATGTGCTTTATGATCGAATCGAAAACCGGGCGGATGTCAGTCATAGCCGAAAGATCGTGCTCATAGCCAGCTTTGCCGGCGATGCCAGAGGCGTAGATCACAGGAAAATCCGCCTGCTCGTCCGAGGCGCCAAGTTCGACAAATAGATCAAATGTGCGATCAAGCGCCCAAATCGGACGCACATCGGGCTTGTCGATTTTATTTATAATCACGATGATTTTGTGCCCCGCCTTGATTGCGTTTTTTAAAACAAATTTTGTCTGCGGCATCGGGCCTTCCTTCGCGTCCACCAAAAGCAGGGCGCCGTCCACCATGCGCATAATCCGCTCCACTTCGCCGCCAAAATCCGCATGGCCAGGCGTGTCCACGATATTGATTTTCACATCGCCGTAAACGACGGCGGCATTTTTGGAAAAAATTGTAATTCCGCGCTCCCGTTCGAGTTCGTTTGAATCCATAATCAAGTCGGAATTCGCGCCGGTTCTAAGCTTAAAACCAATGGACTGCTTCAAGAGCGCATCCACGAGCGTGGTTTTTCCGTGATCGACATGGGCGATAATGGCTATGTTTCGCAGTTGCATATCTAAAAAATTTGACCCGTAACGGGTCGGCGCTTATTTATATCATGATTTCCCGGATTTTCAAACCCGAGCCGTAATTTCAAAAACCGCCTGCGTGTACATATAGCAAGTTGGCAAGTTTAAATTTTTGCGGTGTCGGCGTGAATCTTAAAAAAGAAATCAACCAGGTTTATAGTTCAAACCGTATTTCAAACGGTGGTAGGCATAGTGCAAAGCGAGAAAACTACATGATAAAAGGATAACACTCATCGCTTGTGTAACGAAAAAGAAACGCGAGCCGGAAATTACGACATACCAAAATTGGGGCGGGTAGTGCAGAACCTGCCAAACAATGAACACGTTGCGCATGAGGCCCAACACCGCCTCGATGACGAGGCCGGAGATACCGATAATTCCGGCCGAATTTTGAAGTTCGGAGCGGAACGCGAGACGCACTGCGGCAGCTAGAATCAGAACGCGGATGACGAAGTAAAAAGCAATATTGCCGACAAGCGGCAAGGCGTAGGTATTAATAATTCCCCGCTGGCTCACGAAATAATAAGCGAAAAACAAGATCGCCAGAGCGAACCAGCTAAAGAGAAATACTTTTCTTCGCCTGCTCACGGCAAAATCCGCAATCTGCAAAATCCCCACATAAACTAAAATGAGCGCGAGAAAGGTGATCGGGAGCGTCAGCGCAAAAAAGAGATTGAAATCCGTTACGGTAATGGTTTTGCCAAGACCGATTAAAATGGCCGGTACCTGGAACCAATACATCAAAAAATAAAGCGGCGGCCCAGGATAAAAGCGCCCGCGTGTGCCGTCCATCCCGATGCAGATGCCACCAGATTATTAAATAGGCGCTGGCGACAATCCCCAAAACCAGCGCTGAAAGCGGCAGCAAAAGCTTGCTATCCACGTCCAAATCGTAGCATTTTTAGCCTTGGTGCGCCCACTCACGAAAAAGCCGGATATCACGGTTGATTTGGTATACTAAAGCCATGAACCAAAAAACACTTTTAATCGTCGGGGCGGTGGTCGGAATTATTTTAATTGCGGCCGCGGTTTACTGGCCGCGCGAATCCTCGCCTCAACCGGAACCTGGGACCACAACTGAAACTGAAACTCCGTCGAACACGCCGACAACCGGCGGCACCGAACCCGCAACTTCTGGCGGCACCGGAAAAACCTCTCAAACCCAGACTCCCGGCACAACTGCCAGTAAAACTCCTTCGCCCACGAGCGGTCGCGTGATTGTCTCAATCACAGATGCAGCAGCCAATCTTGGAGATATTCGCAGTATCAATATGACCGTTACGGAAATCAAAGTTCATTCGACCTCGAAAGGCTGGCTCACGATTCCCGGCGCTCCCAAGACTTATGAACTCTTGGATCTGCGCCGAACCGGCAGTTTGGCATTCTTCGGCGAGGCTTACCTTGAAAAAGGAGATTACAATCAATTTTGGATTACCGTTAAAGATATCAAGCTAACGAAAGTTGACGGTTCGACTGCAACGGCCAAATTGCCTTCGGGCAGTATTCGCTTCCCCACGCTCTTCAAGATCGCGCAAGGAGAAACCACCAGCATGGCCTTCGATTTTGACGTGAGTAAAGCCCTGCACACAGCCGTGAATGGAACTTACATTTTCTTCCCCGTTCTCCAACTGCAAGTCCGGCCAAGCGTAATCGCGAACATCAATGCGGAGAGCAAAGTTTTGATCTCCGGCGGCGCCTCCACTTTAACCGTTAATGTCGGGGTTGATAAAAACGGTGCTTCACGCGATGGCTATTTCTTAAGCCCGCTTACGAACCTGGAATACGTCGGAACGGTGCTGAAATTCCGCCGCTATGATTTAAGCGAAATGAACTTGGCTTTCGGCGCCGCGCGCGCGATCGAACTTGCAAAAAGCGCCAGCTACCTGGATACAGTCGCCACGATCGAACTCAAAGAAGCGAACGGCTTGTTTTGGGAAATTATCGGTGCCAAAAACTCTTTGGCGAAAACGATTTTCCTCGATCCGCAAAACGGCAATCCAGTGGAGCGCTAATTTAACTAAAGACATCGCAAGTCGATAGATTCAAAGCAATGCGGAAGTTCTTAATCATCCTGCTTGTCGCAATTCTTGTCTTCCATTTTTTCGCACTCAAATATAATTGGTATCACACGGTTTGGTGGCTCGATATTCCGATGCACATGATAGGCGGCATCTGGCTGGGCGTACTTTTTTATTACCTTTTCGCCGAGAAGTTAAGCTGGATCTCCAAAGCACACCCGCTTTTTTTTCTTCTCGCCGGCTTAGGTTTCGTAATATTAATCGGCGTTTTCTGGGAATGGCTTGATTTCTTTCTCGATGTGATCGTGTTTAAGTCCTATCCCTATAACGCCGAGCCCGGCTATATACTTTTTGATACGCACACCGATTTTTTTAACGATCTTTTGGGCGGTGCGATTGCGCTCCTCGGCCTGATCAAATTCAAAAAATAGTTCGTAAGCGCATCAATCTCTAACCTCGCGGGAGCTCCCGCGAGGTTAGAAGATTTTTGGTGATAAAGTTAAGAGCCATATGGCTCTTAACTTTCCTTTTTGACAAGAGGACTTTAAAGTGTTTTACTATAGCTTCGCATGATCAAATTCAGCGAAGTTTCCAAAGTTTATCAAGCTGGCGGCTCGAATTATGCGGCCCTGAAGCATGCTTCTTTTTCAATCGCCGACGGAGAGTTTGTGAGCATCTTAGGCCCCTCGGGCAGCGGCAAATCTACTTTAATGCATCTCTTGGGCGGACTGGACCGGCCGAGCTCTGGCACAGTCGAGATAAACGGCAAAATTCTCGGGCGCGAAAACGACGAGGGTCTTGCGCATTTTCGCAACAAGGAAATCGGTTTCGTTTTCCAGTTTTTCAACCTGCTCCCCTATGCCTCGGCGCTGCAGAACGTAATGCTGCCCTTAATTTATGGCGGGCAGAAAAACGGACGCGCGCTTAAGGCCGCGCAACTGCTCCACAAAGTTGGTCTAGGCAATAAAGTTTTCCGCCGCCCTACGCAGTTATCCGGCGGCGAACAACAGCGCGTTGCCATCGCGCGCGCGCTCGTGAATGACCCCTCGATTATTCTTGCCGACGAGCCGACCGGCAACCTGGATTCCAAAACCGGCGCGGCCATCATCGATCTTTTGATTTCATTCCATGCGCAAGGAAAAACTTTGATCGTCGTAACGCACGACGAATCGCTGGCAAGAAGGGCGGCCAGAATTTTGCGCATCAGAGACGGCGAGATTCAGGATTCGACAGACTCATTCTAAGTTATTTTGCAAATTAACTTTTAAAATGTTCAAAGACACTTTACACATCGCGCTCAATGCCCTCCTCGCCAAGAAAAGCCGGAGCTTGCTTTCGATCCTCGGCATCGTGATCGGCATCCTTACCGTAAGCGGCCTGTTGACCCTGACCCTGGGGGTAAAGAACGAAGTTGTGAAATCGATCGAGGGATTGGGGGCGAACTTAGTGATTGTCTTGCCCGGCAAGGTGACGGGTGAAGGCGGAAGTTTTACTTCGCAAGTGGGCGCAAGTACCTTGACCGAAAACGATATCCAAACTCTGCGCGAGCGGGTGCCGGAGGCGAGAAACCTTTCCGCAGGCATGCTTTTGGGCGGAACAGTTAAGACCCGGGCCAATAAAACTCTCCCCGGTGCGGTAATTTTTGCCTGGTCGCCCGGCACGGAACGCGCTTTAAATATAAAGCTCGCTAGCGGCCGCTTTACCGATGAAAATGATGAGAACTCGCAGGCTCGCGTCACCATTCTCGGCGCCACCGCGGCAGAAACTCTTTTTAATGGCGGCGCCGCTTTGGGCCAGCACATCGAAATTCGTGGCAGCGATTTTACGGTTGTCGGCGTTTTGAAAAAAATGGATGCAGGCTTCAATTTCGGTGGCCCGGATATGAACTCGCTCGTGATCATGCCGCTTAAGACCGGCTGGGAGATTAGCGGCACCAAGCAAATCTTCCGCATTATGATGCAGGCGCCCGATGCCCAAAGCGTGGATTCACTAAAGGACAAAGTTCGCCAAATTCTCTTAGAGACTCATCGAGGCGAGGAGGACTTTTCCGCGCTCACTCAAAACGATCTTGTGGGCCTGGCCGGAGATATTTTGGATATTATCACGGCGCTCTTAACCGGCATTGCCGTAATTTCTTTGATCGTGGGCGGTATCGGGATCATGAACATCATGCTTGTTTCTGTGAGCGAGCGCACCCGCGAGATCGGCACCCGCAAAGCTGTGGGCGCCACGCGCAAAAATATTCTACTCCAATTTTTGATCGAAAGCGTACTGCTCACGCTTTTCGGCGGACTAATTGCGCTCTTTCTCTTCACACTCGGCATTTCCCTGGCGCAAGGACGCGTGCCGATTCCCCTCGAAATCAATCCGTTCGTGATGGGGCTCTCGCTTGTCTTTTCAGCCGTGGTCGGCATCATTTTCGGCATTGTCCCCGCCTGGCAGGCCAGCAAAAAAGAGCCAGTGGAGGCCCTGCGATACGAGTAAACGAAAATTATCTAAACGCCGCGACGAAGCGCAGGGAGTCAATTGAGACGCCGTTCGCTTTAATCGTCAGATGCAGATGCGGACCGGTTGCATAACCGGTCATGCCGACCCGGCCGATAATTCTGCCTTTTTTCACAGTCTCGCCTTCCGCAACCTCAAATTTGTCTAAGTGCAGATACATGGAAAAGATTCCTTGGCCATGATCGATGATGATAGTGTTGCCGTAAATCGTATCGTTGTAGGCTTTGCTGACAACGCCGTTGTTTATGGCCGCGACCATCGCGCCGCGCCTGGCATCAAAATCCGTACCTAGATGCCGCCAAATCGTGCCGCCCGTATTCCTAACCTCGCCGAAGGAACTCACAACTTTGCGGTTGTCATATAAAGGCAGTCCGAACGGCGTTGTGAAGTAAACATTCGCAGTCCGCACCGCGAGCGTGCTCTCCAGATTTTTCTTTTCTTTCGCCAGTTCATCCGACAAGGTGGAAGTGGTAACTGAACTTGCCACCTGTTCCGGTATGCCGATTACGACCCTGCGAAACTTTTTGGCGCGAACCGTAAGTTTTCTTTGCAGCGTACTGCCATCGGCAAAATTCAATTTTAGCGTATAAACGCCCGCGGGTTTCACGGCCGCGATGCCGACGAGTACCCTGTCGGCATTTTTATAATTGAAAACGGCCATCTGTTCCCCGCCAAAGGTTGCACTTCGAAGCGCCGAGCCTACGCCGCGAACCGTGCCCATCACGGTATCCCCCTGATACGGCTGGGTGGAAGTAAAAGTAACCGTGGCGGCGGCAAAAACATGCGTACTCGCGAGTAAGAAAACTAAAAGAGATAAAATTATAAACGTGGTTAAGTGAAAACGCATATTTACCCAATCATAGTTTATGACGCTGACAGAGACAAGTTCTTGCATACTCTCGGCAACACTTTATATAATTAAACCATCATGGAAACGGAACTCGAGGCTAAATTTACCGACATTGATCCCAAGGCTTTGCGCAAAAAATTAGCCGCAGTGGGAGCCACGCTTGTCCACCCCGAACGCTTCATGCGACGCAAGAACTTCGATTTCCCCGACCGCCGCCTGGAAAAAGAAGCTGCCTGGATCCGCGTGCGGGACGAAGGCGACAAAATTACCGTCAGCTATAAAAAACTCGTGGAGCGATCGCTCCACGGAATGAAGGAAATAAGTTTTACCGTGAGCGATTTCGAAGCGGCCTGCAATTTATTTATTGCGATCGGACTCATGCCCAAAGCCTATCAAGAGACCAAGCGCGAACGTTGGCAGCACAAAGGCGTCGAGATCACAATCGACACTTGGCCCTGGATCCCCACTTTCGTCGAACTGGAAGCAGAAGCCGAGGCGGAATTGCGCGAAGCCGCCGAATTATTGGAGCTCAACCTGAACAAAGCCAGCCATGGCAGCGTCGAGGCCGTTTATGAAGATGTTTATGATGTAACCGATGAGGACGTATTCAACTGGCAGGAAATACGCTTTGGGCCTGTGCCAGATTGGCTAGAAGTGAAACGCAAAAAACGCTAAAACCTGCTCACGTCCCGGATCGTTATCAAAACTATGAGAACGATCAGAAAAGCGAAGCCCAAGCCGTTCAGAAGCGCTTCGGCGCGGCGGGAAATCGGGCTGCCCTTTAGTTTTTCGACAAGAATCATAAAGAACCGTCCCCCGTCCAAAGCCGGAAACGGGATTAAATTGATGACGGCTAAATTTATCGAAATTGCGGCCATAAGCTGCAGAAGATAAATAAGCGCAATTCTGCCGGTTTGCTCGGCAACGGCAAAAATCCCGACTGGTCCCACGACGCCTTCCAATAAAGCGCCTTGCGTGACCAGGTTCTTCACGAGTTGGCCGAAAGCGATGAGCGTCATCCAAGCGATCAAGAGCGTCTGCTTGAAACCGCGGCTCAAGGCCTCAAAAAATCCCACGGCCTCCACGCCGGCTTCGCCCAACTCCACGCCTAAAGCGCCTTCATTCGGACCAGGCGCAAGCCGCGGGACGGCCGTAAACGAAAGTTTTTCACCGTCGCGGCTAACCTCAACTGTGATTTCTTTGCCGCGGTTATTGTTCACGAATTCGATAAAAGCGGGTACGCGCTTGCCCTCTTCCGCTTCTTTATAAGTTTCGGTGGCTGAAAAATAGTTTGTGACCACATCACCGGTCATGAGTCCCGCCGCGGCTGCCGGCGAATCTTTCTGCACATTCGAAATTATCAAGGCCGAGGGAATGCCACGCATAAAAATAAAAGAAATAATAAGCCAGCCGAGCAAAAAATTCACGGTGACACCCGCCAAGATCACAAGGCTCCGCTTCCAGGACGGCTGGAACAAGAAAATTCTTTTTTTCTCCGCTTCTGAATAACTATCGAACTTATCCAGATTGCCCGTCAAACGGTCATTTTCGCCCGCAATCCGGACGAAACCGCCCAAGGGCAGCCAGTTCAAGCTGTATTCGGTTTCACCGCGCTTGCGGCCGAAAATTTTGGGCGGAAAGCCGAAACCGAACTCGTCGATCTTCAGCTTAAATGCCTTGGCGACAAAAAAATGTCCCGCTTCGTGCGCGAGGATGAGCAAGGCCAAGCCAATAATTACGAGTAAAACAATAAGCATTGGTCATAGTGTAGCAGATGATTCCAACCTGTAAATATTGACGTATAGAAGAATCAATGTAAAATGTGGCTAGGAGAATTTTCGAATGCGCGATGCTGCTGTTTTGCTGATTTCCCTTGGTGTATTTTTCGGATTGGTAAGCGGGTGGGTGCAGTTACAGATGAGAAACGAACGAACGGATACTGCATTCGCAAAGCGTTTCCGGTATCCGAAGTTAAGCCTTTTAGCCGCGATGGCTAGTGCTCTCGGTCCGTTCCTGGCTTTCTTCGTTGGAGGCATTTTGGCTCTGCAGCTCTACTACCAGACCCCCGCAGAGATTGACGCAAAAAAAATTGCCGACGCAGCGTTTTTCATGGTAGCCGAGGTTGCGCTCTTCCTCGTCGCCACCGTCGCCCGAATTCTCTATAACCGCCGCCCGTAGCAATACGGCGGCTTTTTATTTTCACTTACCAGAATATCTCGCCGCTATGCGGCAAGGATAAATAGCAAAGTGAAAATAACCCTGAGCCGGGTCGAAGGGTTACCTGTATAGGAAGCGAAGCGTCTGCGATGTGCGAATTTGTACGAAAATACAAATGAATACTCCGCGGGCTTTAGCCCGTGGTTATTGACGAAAACAGCAGCAAGGATACTATGTATACAGAAAGAGGTGCGAGATGAAGGACGAACGACAGAAGGATAAACGGTGGCTCGCGGACGAGAAGTTTGTGAGGGCAGGCCATCCGCCGGAAAATACCAATTGCGACCATCGCAATTGGATTTTCGAGAAGGACGGCCGTTACTGTCCGTGCGGGACAGTGATGATAGACTTCGGCGATTAGCCATTCACCGCACAAAAACAAGCTCGCCACATCGGCATTCCGCTGTGGCTTTTTTTATTCGCTTCGCTATATTTACTCCTCCAGTTCTTTGAGCTTTTTTTCAAGCGTAGCTTCGATCTTCTGATTACGGTCTTTTACCATTTTTTCAATTTCTTCTTTGGATTTAAATGCCTGGTCCTCGCTGATTTTTTTGTCATTTTCTGCGGTGTGCAGTTTTTTAATGGCTTCGTCTCTCAAGCCGCGGACTTGGATGCGCATCTGCTCGGTCATTTTTTTTACAAGCTTGGAAAGTTCGTTCCGGCGCTCATCGGTTAAGGCCGGCAGAGAAATCCGAATAAGCGTTCCTTCGTTTGAAACTGAAACTCCCAAATTGGCGGATTCGATGCCCTTTACTACCGCGCCCACGACGGCTTTGTCCCACAACGTGATCTCGATGTCGCGCGGCGGCCGGATGGCGAGCGATCCCAACTGTTTCACCTGCATTTCTTGGTCGTAAGCACTGACTTTCACATCCTCAAGGAGCGCGACCGAAGGACGATTGCTCCGCACCGCCTGTAAGTCGTCCTCTAATTTCTTCACCGCCTGATTAAGGCTTATTTCCAGTTCTTTAAGAATTGTATCCATTTAGGTTAAAAGCGCGGTCAACTGCAGCCGCGGATTAAGATTAAAATATCCGGCCGACTGCCGCAACTCGAGCACGCGATGCCAAGTTTCCGCATGTTTTTTGCCCGCCAAGGCCAATGCGATCATTAGGGCGTCAAGAAAATCCGTCAGGCTGAAATTCTCATCATCCACCAAGACTTTAATCCTTTCCGCGCGAGCTTCCGGCCGCAAGGCCATTAGTTCGTCCGCCGCATTTTTCTTTTCGATAAAAGCCGTGTCATGAAGCAACGCCCAAGCCAAACCGGGTTCGCCGCTTACGGCCTTAGCAAGTTTGGCAGCCGCAGGCTGCTTTGCCATCTCTTGAGCCACCAGCCATTTTTCGATCTCCGCTCTCGGCACAGCGCCGAAAAATATCTGCTGCAGGCGCGAAACCAAGGTTGGCCAGAGAAATTGCGGTTCGGAAGTAACGAGAATAACCAAGCCATGTGGCGGCGGTTCTTCGGCGGTCTTAAGGAGCGCATTTTGAGCCTCAAGCGTTAGGAGTTCTGCGTTGTCGATAATAAGCGCACGCCTGGAACTCGCGATCGGGGTTTGCATAAGAAAATCTTTGGCGGCGCGAATCGCTTCGATGCCGATTGATTGATTCTCGGACAGCACCAAGGATACATCAATCAAAACCTTGCCTTCATCGCTAAAAGTTTTGCGCTCAAGCAAATTGGCTAAGCTCAAAGCGAATAAACGTTTCCCCACTCGCGGCGGGCCGAAAAAAATATAGCCGTGTCCAAGCTTGTCTTGGCTCGCAAGTCGAGTGAAGTCCCGGACGAGTTGCTCGTGGCCGATCATAAAAATTCAAAATGCAAATCTTAAAATGGAAAATGACAATTCAAAATAAAAAATTAACGAAGTTAATTGCATAAATTTTAATTTTTCCTGCCTGCCGGCAGGCAGGGATTTTTAAATTTTGATTTAACGCTTAGTAAGTAATGTTTGCTTATATGTATCAAGGTGGCTCAAAATGAGGCCGGTGCCTTTGGCCACGCAGAAAAGCGGATCTTCGGCCACATAGGAAGGTACGCCCAAATAGCGCTCGAAAAATTCGGGCAGATGATGAAGTTGCGCACTGCCGCCGGATAAAATAATACCCTTGCCCATGATGTCCGCCACAAGTTCGGGCGGCGTTTCATTAAAAACCGTCTGCACTGAAGCCGCGATTTCCATTAGATAGGGATTCAAGGCTTCGGCGATCTCATTCGAGGAAATCACGATGTCTTTGGGCAAGCCGGTAATTAAATTCCGGCCGCGAAGCTCATATTCCATTTTCTCCTTGGACGGCATCGCGGAGCCGATCTCGATCTTCACCGATTCGGATGTCTGTTCGCCGATCGCCAATGAATACTTCTTTTTGACGAAATCGCTCACGGCCTGGTCAAATCTATTTCCGGCCACGCGCAAACTGGACCAGGAAACGATGTTGCCCAAAGCAACCACCGCGACTTCGGAAGTGCCGCCGCCCATGTTCACGATCATGTGTCCGGAACGCGCATTGATTGGAATCCCGGCGCCCAAAGCGGCCAAAACCGGTTCGCGCACGATAAATACGTTCCGCGCTCCCGCTTCGGACGCGGCGTTGATGACCGCGCGCCGTTCGGTTTGCGTAATGCCGGCTGGTACCGACATAATTACATCCGGCTTAAAAAAATTAAGACGGCCGATGGCTTTGCTGATAAAATAGGTCAAGAGCGCTTTCGTAATATAATAATCGGCGATCACGCCGTCGCGCAGGGGCTTATAAGGCACAATTTCTTCGGAAGTGCGGCCGATCATTTCTTTCGCCTCGCCGCCCACGGCCATCACGGAATTATCCCGCTTGCGCAAGGCCACAATCGTGGGCTCGTTGATGATGAAACCTTTGCCGGGCAGAAAAACCACCGTATTGGCCGTCCCCAAATCAATGCCGATTTTCCGCGTGAACATACGGGCTAAATTTAACGCCAAATAAGATCTGATGCAAGCTTTATTGCTTACGCAGGCAACTGTCGGTACTTCACCGCCGTAACTTTCCGGCCGCCTTTGCTGAAAGCAACTTCATCAAAAAAAGCTCCGGCCATAAAAATTCCCCTGCCGCTAGCTCGCATGAGATTTTCTTCCTTAAGTGGATTAGGCACCGCGACGGGATCAAAACCATCACCTTCATCCTCAATCGTAATCGCGATGCTGTTTTTCTGGATGTTCAAATAAACATGCACCTGCTTTGAAGGATCGTGTTTGTTGCCATGCTTGATCCCGTTCACGAGAATCTCCCTGAACCCCGAGCAAATCTTGCCGATATCGTCTTCCGGCCAATCTCCGGCAATGAGGCGCTGTTTCAATTCCTCCTCGGCCGTCTCTACTTGTTCGTAGTGAGAATCGGACGAGAGATGCCATTCATCTGCTCCAAGCTTATCCGCTCCCTGCTCGCCGCCGCCTGGAATCTCGTGCATATTCGATTAATCAGGACTTACTGAACGGTAATCGAACCAGTAAAGGATGGGTTCAAATGATTGTGGAATTTCCAGGTGCCCGTGCGGTTAAACTGGATTGTCCAGCTGCCGCCGGAGGAAATTGACGCGCATGAGTCAAAAAGACTGCCGCCGCAAAGTCCTTTTTCCGGATAAGCGTCGTGCTGCGGATGCGGCGCGGAGGCTGGCCACATGCCTGCCGTACTGTTATTCTGAAATACCACGCTGTCGCCTTTTTTAATGGTGGCGGTTTTCGGACTCCAGCCGGAATCCGTAAGCGTAATGACCGTGGTTGATTTAGTAGGAACGGCAGGCGGAGGCCCCGCGGGTGTTCCGCTAGGATTACTCGTAGGATTACTCGCTGGCTTGGAATTGTCTGTCGCTGCGGGTGGATAAATCGTAGAGTCTCCCACGGGTTGCCGCCAAATCCCGCTCCAGTATAATGCCGCGGCTGCGATTAAGACAAGAACGACGAGTATAATTATTGATTTATTGCTCATGAATTTATTATAGCATTTTCGCCTTAAGCGCGGACAATATCGGCTCCCAGTTTCCGCAGACGCTCGTCAATATTTTCATAACCACGATCAATTTCATCAATGCCTTCAATTTCCGATTCGCCGCCCGCCGTCAAAGCCGCGATTACAGCCACGATTCCAGCCCGCAGGTCGCGAACGGCAAGCTTCCCCCCGTACAAAGGTTTACCTCCTTTTATCTTCGCCACGTGCTCACGCTCTTTACCTAGAAAGCGGCACTCCCGGCCCGGAGGGCATTCGGTCCCAATCTCAACGTCTGCGCCCAGATTCCGCAGATCTTTCAAATAACCGAAGCGATCTTCATAAATAGTTTCGTGGATAAGCGATTCCCCCTCCGCCTGCATGAGGAGCAGGGAAAGCGGCTGCTGCCAATCGGTCATAAATCCAGGATGCGGAGCGGTTTCAATCATAAGCGGCTGCAATTTGTTCCCGTTGCGCGAAAAGATGATTCCTTCCCGCACAACTTCGTACTCTGCCTTCAGCCTGCGGACAGTATTTAAAAATGTAATGAGGTGATCCTGAATCGCATCTTTGACCAAAACTTTGCCGCCGGTTGCAATCGCGAGACACGCATAAGACACCGCTTCGTTCCGATCGGGCAAAATTTTGTGCCGCACGCCGCGAAGGCGCGCCACGCCTTCGACATGAATGTCCCGATGGGCTCCAAGCTCAATAATCGCGCCCATTTTTTGGAGCATTTTTACTATTCCCATGAGCTCGGGCTCAAGCGCGGCATTACGGATCACGGTTTGGCCGGAAGCCAAGACCGCAGCCAAAATGATGTTTTCGGTCGCGCCGACGCTCGGGAAATCAAGCGTAATGTCCGCGCCATGCAAACCGTGCGGCGCGCGAGCGCGATAGTTTGTCTCGCCGATCTCGATCTCCGCGCCCATGGCCGTAAGACCCTTGATATGAAGTTCTACCGGCCGCGGCCCGATGCGATCGCCGCCCAAGATCGGCACTTCCGCTTCGCCGGTGCGCGCGAGGAGCGGCCCCAAAGCTAAAATCGGAATCCGATTGCGCCGGCTTAACTGTAAAACCTTATTCGATTTAACTTCGGGGGTTTGGATCTTCAAGGTCTTGCCTTTCACTTCTAAATTGCTGCCGATCTCACGGCACAGCTCGGCGGTGATCTCCGTATCGCCGATTGAAGGAAAATTATCCAAATGACACGGTTTGTCTGTGAGCAAAGACGCCAGCATCATCTTGGTCGCCGCATTCTTGGCGCCCATGAGCTCGATCTCCCCCGTGAGCGGCTTGCCGCCCTTAATTATGAACTTCCCCATAAATATTCTCCTTTAGGTACTGCGCTAAAGATTTAATGGGAATTCTTTTCTGCTCCGCCGTGTCACGATCGCGAACCGTTACGTCTCCATTTTCCAAACTTTCGAAGTCCACTGTGAAACAGTAGGGCGTGCCAATCTCGTCCTGCGCATAATAACGCTTGCCGATATTACCGCGGTCGTCCCACGCCACCATAAATTGCTTGCGCAAATCATCATAGATGCTTTTAGCTAACTTCACGAGTTCCGGCTTATTGGCCAAAAGCGGGAAAACAGCGGCTTTATACGGCGCAAGGCGCGGATGAAGCTTCAAAACTACCCTCTCTTTTTCTTCCGAGTAGGCGTCGAGCATTAGGAACAGAAGCGGCCGATCCACCCCGGAAGAAGTTTCAATGTCCCACGGCAAATATTTTTCCCCCGTTTCCGGATCGGTGTAAGACATATCTTCACCCGAATATTCTGCGTGGCGCTTCAAATCCCAGTCGCCGCGATGATGGATGCCCATCATTTCCGCCCAGCCCATGGGCGAATTGTATTCGATGTCGGTCGCAAACCGCGCATAATGCGCGCGCTCATCGGCCGCGTGATCGCGAAAACGCAAATTTTCCCGTTTCATGCCTAAAGATAAAAACCAATTCATCCTGTTTTCCTTCCAATAGTTGAACCACTTTCCCCCCTCCGCTTCTTCGGGCTTCACGTAATACTGCACCTCCATTTGTTCAAATTCACGGGAACGGAAAATGAAGTTACCCGGCGTGATTTCATTGCGGAAGGCTTTGCCGATTTGCGCCACACCGAAAGGAATTTTCACGCGCGTCGAATTCAAAATATTTTTGAAATTGACCTGCACGCCATTCGTAATTTCTCCTCGCAAATACACGGTTGATTTTTCACCTTCAATCACGCCCAGCTTCGCCTCCACGAGCAAGTTGAATTTGCGCGGTTCGGTCCAAGTTACTTTTTCGCCCTTGTGCGTCGCGGCATGCTCATCCTGCTCCTCGGGTTTATCCGCCCGAAAACGTTCGTGGCAAATTTTGCATTCAACCAGCGGATCTGTGAACCCTTCGGTGTGCCCCGAAGCCTCCCAGGCCAGCGGATTCATAATAATTGCAGCATCAATC
The DNA here is from genome assembly GCA_964361595.1 of uncultured Candidatus Saccharibacteria bacterium. Lineage (GTDB taxonomy): Bacteria > Patescibacteriota > Minisyncoccia > UBA6257 > 2-01-FULL-56-20 > CAYIAX01. Next base: position 41,064 of record CAYIAX010000007.1, read on the forward strand.
CCCACAATGTCGTCGCGGCGCTCCACCATCTCTTTCCACCACTCATCTTTGAAATTCTTTTTTAAAAGCGCGCCTAAGGGACCGTAATCCCATGTGCCAGTAAGCCCGCCATAAATTTCGCTGCCGGGGAAAATAAACCCCCGCCGTTTGCATAAGCTGACTATTTTTTCCATTAAATTTTCCATACTGGAAATTCTAGGTTCTAGATTCTAAATTCTGACTACGGCTGTACCCTCCGGTCGCCGAACCCCACATTGTTGTCGTCGGGCAGATCGGTCGTAATAACACCATCTTTATCCGTAAGGTCCTGATTTGTAAAGACATCTGTGGCCGTAAGCGAAGTTTCGTTCATGAGCTCCAGGCTTTGACCCACCTGGTTTACGGCCGGAGTGGCTTCCACCTGGAAGACTGCCTCCACTACAGCGCCTAGAACCCCCCGCGTGGCCTGAAGATAAGGGATGCTCCAAGACACTTCGCCGGAAGCGGCATTATACGCCGGCGCCGCATCGGTCGTGCTCTTTGGCTGGCCAATAACTTTGGCTCCTGATTTTAAGAATGCTTTTACCCTAACATCCTTGATGTCGGTCGCATAATTTTTGATCTGCCAGTGAATTGTATAACTGGTGGGTTTGTTCACCTGCGGCGGATAAGGGCCCGTATTTGTAGTCGCAGCGTCTTTATAGAAAGCCAAGGCGTTCACTCCCGCCATGCCGGCAACTTTGGTTTCCAAATAACTTAAAGCCATGGTTTTCACCGCCGCGGTCAAAGGCGGCACGGTCGGCGACTCAATTTGCGCCTGAACTTTGAGCAAATAATTTTTATCGCTCACGCGGCGGATCGGAAATTCTTTCTTGAGCATGACATGGAAAGAGACACTACCTTCTTGTCCGGGTGTAAGCGCCCGCAACTCCGGCATGCTTGCCGCATTCCAGCTCAAAGTGTTGCTGATGGAATTGAAACTGCCGTTAGTATTCAAGCTGCTGAAATCGAAAAGTTCACCGGTTAAAGTCGCCCGCAAATTTACATTTTCCATAGTTACATCCGAATTATTCCTGTAGGTGAGCAGATAATTCAAGGTGTCCCCGATCTCCGCGACATTCGTCCCGCCATCACCCAGTTTTATACTTACGGATAAGGGCGAAAGCGCAACTGCCACATTCGTACTTTGGGAAAGCAGTTTATACTCTTGCCCCAGGAATGTTGCAGTTAAAGTGCCGGTAAATCCAAAAAAAGATTCTTCCGGAGCTACGGCGGTGCCCGTAATTGTAAATGAACCGCGCTCGCCTTTTACGAGCGGTCCCAGTTCCCAAACGTTGTTTCCGCGCACGGGATCAAGGCTCGTCCGTTCGAAGCGAAAGACCGCTGGATAATCTATTTTCAACTCCAATTTCTGGATATCACGTTCGCTTTGATTCTCAAAATTCACTACGAGCTCGAAATTTTCTCCGCTGAAGACTTTTTGCGGCGCGACAATTTCTAACTTCACGGCCGTGCCCGTAACATTCACGCGAGCTTTGGTTTTGGTTTCGAAAGTCGCGCCCGAACCCGGCGTGCGGTAGCTTAAGACGGCTTCAAATTCGCGCACGCCCGTGTCGCCCACGATTAAAATGTTCGCATGTTCATCGGTAATGCTGCCCGGCCCGATATCGCCGACATTTTCTTCGCGCACGCGCTGGTCTTCGGACAACCCCGCGAAGTTGATGCCTTCCGGCAAAATGATCGAGAGCTTGGCATTTTCGATCACGATGTCGGAATTGTTCGAGATCGTGAACTTCGCTTCGAAGGGCTCGCCGGCTTTGACGTCGGTTGGCGCCGAAACATCAATGCTGATCCGCGGAGCCTGCGGACGGGAATAAAAATAATATCCGGCGCCAACGGCCAAAATAATGCCGACTCCGATGACGAGGGCGATCTTCTTGATCAATGATTCCGGCGAAAAGGAAGGTTTTTGGCGTGGTTCCAAGCCTTGATCCGCGCGCCACGGCGAGGAACCAGAAAGCGGATTCTCTGGCATAGTTAACTAAGGCGCCTTGAACGGCCGCCTAGATGTATATTAACGCTTTTTGGCCTAAGGCGGAAGCGCACTTCACGCAGAAAAAAAGCTGCCGCTCGATATTAAAAGCTATAGGCTTACTGCCGCATTCATCGCACTTAGCATGCGCAGGATCCCAGCCTAAATTCCGCAAGGCCCGCGCCCAGGTAAACTGCCCCGACGTGAGCATGCTCCAAAGCGCCAAATCAGGTTCGCCATCAATCAAGAGGTCTTTGAGGACTTTTAAGTCAGCGAAATTGAGTCCAGTTTGCTTTTCCTTCAAGGCATCTGCTACATGCAGACCGTTCTTTTCCACGATCCGGCTTTTCACAAGATTGCCCGGCTGCAAGTGGCCGCGAAGCTTTGAGGTGATCTTGCGAGCGCTTTTGGCCTTGGCAGTCAACTTCCCGAATTTCTTCGTAAACAAAGAAAAACGGATGTCCAGGTCTCCGTTCGGTTCGCCGTGCAGCACTATGGCATCACTTAAGTACTCTTGCACGTATTAAGTTTACTATTCCCGCCTCGCAAGCGCCACGGTATAAGTCCTGCCCTGTTTAACTTTTTCATAATTGCCGAATACCTCCGTTAAATTGCGCTTGATAAATTCCTTAAGGCCGGAAATTGTAACTACGTACAAACTTCCGCCTTTGGTTAAATGTTCTTTGGCATCGCTAAGCGTGATCCGCAAAAGTTCTTTGCCGACTTTGGCGGGCAGATTCGAGACGATGCAATCAAATTTTCGGTCGGGCACATTGCTAAACATATTGCTTAAGTAGGTTTTGCAGTTTTTAGCGCCGTTTAATTCCGCGTTCTTTTTGGCGAATTCAACCGCAACGAAATCCTTATCAATAAGATGCACTTCGGCCTGCGGAGCAAGGGCCGCCAGCGGAATGCCGAGCGCACCGTAGCCGCAGCCCAAATCAAGGATCGAAGAAATTCCCGCAGGAATTTCCACATACTCAAGCAGAAGTTTTGTGCCTTCGTCAATCTCCGTCGGACTAAAAATCCCCCACGTGCTGTGGAACGTAAAATCCCGCCCGCGAAGTTTAGCGCTGAAAATTATATCCTTCTTTAAGTCAGAAAGTTTAAACACGAGACTATCTTGCGAGACCATCGTCGTACCATGCCCCGATTATTCCAATAGCTAAAGTTATAATCCCCACGATGGTAAAACTAATTCCTAAATTAAATGTAAAATCATCACTTGAACTAAGTGTCCAAAGTACAATTCCGACGACTATGGTTATAATAGCTATTAGTTTAACTTGCTTCCATTTTTTATTTACAAACTCAACTTTGAGCGAATTTAATGATGTATTCATTGGATTACCACAATTCGGACAAGCAGTCGCTTTGTCTGAAACCTATCTCTTGCATTCCGAGCATTGCAGAATTGCCATACAAAAATTATACCAAATCGCGACCTCAAAAAGGCACTTCACAAATCGCTATTTTTTGCTATCCTATGATTGCCGCGCAGGTGGCGGAGTGGTCAATCGCATCAGACTGTAAATCTGACGCCCTATGGGCTACGCAGGTTCGAATCCTGCCCTGCGCACATAGGAACACAAAAACGGAGCTTTAGCTCCGTTTTTGTGTTCCTATGTGTGGCTTTACAACCACGTTAGAAACTATTTTAGCAAAAATTCCTGAAAAAATCCAATTCGCTCCGCCCCGCCGCCGTGCCGTGAACTGGCACGCCTCGCAGAAAAATTGCCTTGCATTTCTTAGAAGGCGCGCGCAAAAATTTTTTCCAATTAAGGAAAGGCAATTTTTCTGCTCGGTTCCGCGCTAACGCGCGGGGCGGCGGAGCTTCGCTTCGGCTACCGCGGCAAAAAATTACCCCCCCAAAAACCCCCAAAATTTCGCCCACGCCCAA
>CAYIAX010000008.1:0-31729 GCA_964361595.1 uncultured Candidatus Saccharibacteria bacterium
GTGAAAATAACCCTGCCGCCCGGCTTAGCTGGGCGAGCCTCGCCACAGGCGGGAGCCGGGTCGAAGGGTTACCTATATAGTTACCGCACCGCAAGTGCTTCGGTAATTTATTTTTGCCTTCTACGGGCAAAAATAAGCGGTAATTGAAATTTCCCAAGGCGCGAGTATGATTAAGCTCACGCATGTCCGCGCAAACCTACGAACGCGTAATCAGATTTTTTCTCCTTGCTTTGGCCCTGATGCCGCTTATTTTATTTTCCTTTCTGCCTTTTCCTTATACATCAAGCAAGGCTTTTGCTTTAAAGATCCTCGTCGGTCTGGCGCTCTTAACTTATCTTGTCGGTATTTTGCGGGGCAGCTTGCCGTGGCGAATTAGTTTTCCGCGAAGCCTTTTCTTCAAGCTTGTGTCAGCTTTCTTTTTGATGTTTGCCGTGAGCACCGTTTTTGCCTCGAACCCTTACCATGCTTTTTGGGGCAATATGGAAAGAGGGGAGGGTTTTCTGGTTTTGCTATTTTTCGCGGTTTTTTTTCTGCTGGCTTTAAGATTTTTCACGCGCGAAACCTGGCTTAGATTTTTCAAACTTTCGCTCGCCGCAGGCTTGATCGTTATTTTCTACGCCTGGCTTCAGTATTTGGGCGTTCAATCTTTTCCGTTTGCATTTTCGCCCTCGGCGCGGCCGGGTTCGTTCGCGGATAACCCGGCCTTTTTGGCAAGCTATTTAGTTCTACTGCTCTTGCCGGCGGGAGCGGTTTTTGCGCACGCGCCAAAGTCTTCTTTTTGGCGGATTACTGCCGCGGCCGCGGCAGTTTTAATCGTGCTGACGATCTTTCTGACCAACACCCGCGGCGCGATTTTGGGTTTAGCCGCCGGTTTGTTTTTAGCTATTCTCGCTTCAGCTTTTAAATTGAAACAATACCGGCGTTTCACAGCGGGAATCCTGGGTCTAAGCTTGGTTTTACTTGCGCTCTTTTGGTTCACGCGAGGAGCCGGTATTTGGCAGAAAATTCCTGGCCTAAACCGGCTCGCGGGAATAAGCTTGGAGGATAGTTCAGCGAAGACCAGATTGATTGCCTTGGGTACGAGCTGGGAAGCCTTGAAGGCGAAGCCGGTCCTTGGTTGGGGAATAGAAAACTACAATGTTGCTTATAACGCGCACTACAATCCGGAATACGCAGCTTATGAAGAAGCTTGGTTTGATCGCGCTCACAATAAATTGGCCGAGGTTGCCGTTACGCAAGGCTTAATCGGACTCCTCGTTTATTTGGGACTCTTTGCGGCGCTTTTCTATGAATTGTTCAAAACATCGGACAAGGAAAGAAAAGAATCCCAGTGGCTTTGGCCGCTCGTAAGCGGAGTCTTCGCGGCTTACTTCGTGCAAAATCTTTTTCTTTTCGATTCGCCTTTAAGTTATTTATATTTTCTCGCTGGTTTAGGTTTTGTTTTGCGCGAAAGAAATGAGCTCGAAGGAAAAGCCGCGCCGAAAAAAGCGGCCGGTAACGGACCCATTCTCATCGCGGGGGTGTTGGGTCTATTCCTTCTTTACTTTCTTTACCAGTACGTTTTTGTAATTTTAAAACAAGCGGCAGTTTACACTGCATCCGCGCGAACGGAAGTTGGCAGCATAATCGTCAGGGCTGCGCCACGGTTTCTTGAGCCTTATAATCATCTTCAGCCGAATTTGCGGTTCCAATTCTTGGACATGGTCCGCAAGGGACCGAATTTGCGCAACCCGGAATTTGATCCCTTGACCACTAGAGCTATCGAGGCAATGGAAGAAGTTGTGGCAAAAGAGCCCAATTACGAACCGCGTTACAGGATTATCCTGGGCGAAGTTTATAACGAACGTGGAAAAGACTCTCCGGAATTATTCAAAAAGTCAGAAGAGCATCTGCGGCAGGCCTTGATCAATGCGCCGCGCCGGCAAGAAATTTATTATTTGCTCGGTTTTGCCTTGGCGGCGCAAAATAAGTTTCAGGAAGCAATTGAATTAATGCGCGAGGCGGTAAATTTGAACCCGAATGTCGCCAAGGCTCATTACAATTTGGGCTTGGAGCTGGCCTTGGCGGGGAAGGAGAATTGGCCGGAATCTCTAAGTGAAATCGATAAGGCGCTCGCCATCGGCTTTTTAAACCCGCAGATCGCTAGAGTTGATACCGCAAATATCGCCATTATCTATGAGCGGATGATCGCCACTTATATACTTGAACGCAATGGTCCGGGTGTGATCGGGATCGCCGAAAGATTCAAGGCGTTAGACGGGGCCAAATACGGCTCGGACATGGATATAATCATCGACCTTGTAAAAAAAGGGCAGTGGGAGATTTTACGCCAAACCGTGCTCTTAGAATAGCGAATTAGGGCCGATTATGCTATAATTCAAGGAAAGCAAAGGTCGAGATTTTCCATAGAAACCTATGACAAAAGATGGATTGATAGAGGCCGTAATGAAGGCCGCCGGTATTGAAACCAAAACGCAGGCTCACAAAGTCGTGGAAGCGGTTTTCGACACCATCGTAAAGACAATGGGCCGCGGCGAGGACGTCGCCATTACGGGCTTCGGCACCTTCCGGGTAGCCAAGCGGGCCGCGCGCGAAGGCCGCAACCCCAAGACGGGTGAAAAGATTCACATCGCGGCATCAACGAAACCGAAGTTCCGCGCCGGTAAAGTCTTAAAAGAAGCGGTAAAGTGAGGTTATAAAAGGATCCTTTTTTAACCAGAAAAATAATACCCCCGGCGTAATGTCGGGGGTATTATTTTTCTGGTTAAATTACTCTTCTTTTTTCGTGAGCGAAAGGAATTGATTTACGGCTTCACTCAAGTTAAAGAATGCTTCGTAGGTTTTGGCCAAGGCCTCCAGGGAATTTTTCGTGAGCAAGGAAGCGCGAGTAAAGTCGTAATTAAGCAGTGCCTGCTTGGTTTCTTCGTTCAGGCGCTGGGCTTGCCAGAGGGCCTCGGCGGCGGTTTCGAAATTCGCGCTCACATCTTGATCGTCATTAAGCTTCAAGGTTTTAATGCTTTGCTCAATTTGGCCGAAGCGAGCCTGGGCGGTGCGGAATAAATTTTGATTTTTAAGCCATAAAACAAAAGTAACGGCTCCGCTTTCGGTCGGGGTATAAGTGTTTGCCCGCCAGGCTTTTATGGTTTTTGCCAGCTCTCGCGTCTTCGCCAAATCCGCGCTCGCAGCTTCACTGCGGAATTCTCCGTAGCGGCGGATCGAGTCATCCAGCTTGCCGCTGAAATAGTTTTGCAGGTCTTTAAGCGAGTTTTCCGCAGGGGCAAATGCCTGCAGCCCCCCTTTCAGGTTTTTAACTTCAATTTCCGAACAGAGAATAACGAGATTTAAGATTTCCCTGCGGAGCTTTAGTTCAATGTCGCTGGTTCCGGTTTGTTTAAGCTTCGCCAGTTCTTCCAGTTTTGCGTCAAAACGGCACTCCGGAGTGGCCGCGCCCCGGGAAATTAACGGCAGGGAGAGGAAAATTCCTGCTCCTAAAAAAATAAATCCCGTTAGCAGCCGCCGCGAGTTATTTTGGATTGTAAGGTTTAGCGATTTCATTAAAAGTTTAATTTGTATTTCCGAAGACTAGAAATGATATGGCTTCTAACGGGATCATATTTTTATTCCGTTAACGCTTGGAGCGCGTCGTCGGTCGTGCCATGAGCCGAAGAAGTGGATTGCGGGGTAAGACCCAGCTCCACTGCTTGTTTTTCCGCCGCGGGCGAAAGCGAAGTCGCCTCTCGCGCAGCTTCTTGATTTGAAGCGCTGGATTCGGCCCGGGGAGCAAGTGAAGCCGCGGCCGGAGCATTTTGATCGCTGGGGGCGGGCTCGCTGTAAGCCAAGCCGGAAAGCTGGATTTGGATGTCAATCGCTTCCGCTTCGGCCTGCAAACTCTGCGGATCAAGGCTTTCGATGTTAAACGGGGAGAAAAGGTTGCTGCCCAGGGTCAAAAGCAGCAAAAGGCCGGTCAAAGTAATCGCGCCGGCGAACTGCAAACTGTGGGTTAAAATTCGCCACGGCGTGGTCAGGGGCTTCACGATCACTTCAACATCACCCAAAATCGCCCGGCGGGAAATGCGGGCATAATTTTCGTCGGGACGGAGCTTTTTCAGTTTTTTAAGTTCGTTTATTAAATCCATTTTAGCTAAGTAGCGTGCGCAGTTCTTTTAATGCGCGATGCTGGATGAGTTTCACCGCGCCCTCGCTTTTGCCGATTGCGGCGGCAATCTCCTTCAGGGACAGCTCTTCAATGAAACGCATGATGACAATATCCTGGTATTCTTGTTTCAGCTTTCTGATTGCCTTCAGCACGCGTTCCATCGTGAGTTCCATATCTGTGCGGGCCTCGGTAAGGGCAGCGCTGGCGAAAATTTCCGGGTCCACCTCCTCGATCGCGGAATCATTCTTGACCGTCCGGTAATGATCAATCACTTTGTTGCGGGCGATTTGGTAAAGCCAGCTGGAGAAGGGGTGGCCCAATTCGCGGTAGTTTTGAATGTTCTGCCAGGCGGACAAGAAAACTTGGTGGGTAAGGTCCTCGGCTTCCTCACGCCGGCTCACTTTGATGAGCACGAACCGGTAAATGGCCGGTTGGTAATGATCATAAAGGGAGCCGAAAGCCGAGGCCTCACCCCTAATGGCGCGTTCGATTATTCCTTTTTCGCCATCCAACATAGGTAACGAAATCTCGAGGTTTTGGTTACAAAAAATGACCGCTTTACGGCCTCTTTTATGGTACGCCCAAAAAGCCGGATTTGCAATGTTTTCGGGGCTTTAAGCTTGGTTGAAGCTATTTTATTTAGAGTTGTCCGCCTTCGTACTAGCTTCGAGATAAAGAGGCAAGCGCGCGTACGTACGGAATTACGTAATTCCGTACGTAAATCATCTTGAGCGGGGTACGAGAATCGCCGCCTGCCTAAGGCGGGCGAGCCTAGCCCAGCTTAGCTGGGCGGGAACTTTGAGCGGGCGAGCGGAATCGAACCGCCGTGTCGTGCTTGGCAAGCACGTGTACTGCCACTGTACTACGCCCGCTTTCGTCCCGCATTGGCGGGACTGCCTCCTGCGCCGAAACGGCTACGGCGGCCAAGTGGCGGGCGAGCCCGCGCTGTCTCGCTAAAGCGGAAACGATTGCGTCAGGTCTTAGTGTATACAGAAAAATTTAAAGTTCAAGCTCCGTAAAACCTGGCTTCCCGGGTCCTGTTCAGTACGGCGGCGGGCCGGAGGGGCCGTTCACGTGCGGCGGCCCCGTGGGGCCGACAAAACCGGGCGGCACCCATTTCGGCGCACTCGAACTCCTTGCATTGTCCGGCGTAGACGAAGAGGCGGTGAAATCCTGCGTTGGCCCGAACCAATCCGGTTTAAAATTTTTCGCATAAACAAGCAAGGCCAAAACTACAATAATCGCAATCGCTAGAGCAATTCGCATTACTTTTAATTAAAACATTTTGTCTGGCAAACTAAAATTGCGCTTATGGCGCAATTTTAGTTTGGTGCCCTCGAGAGGATTCCGTCGCTTCGCTCCTAGAACCCCGACGCATCACCCCGGCCCCCGCTCAAGACACCTTCGGGTTTCTTGCGGCGCTTCGCGCCATCTTCCAATTCGGGGTGATGCTGGGTTCGAATCCTCCACGAGAAAAACAAAAAACACCGCAATGGGTGTTTTTTGTTTTCGTGCCCTCGAGAGGATTCGAACCCCTATTACAAGATCCGCAATCTTGCGTCCTATCCATTGAACGACGAGGGCCTTACTTCGCTCTGGCACTCGCTACCAGAGCTTCGAAGGGCAAGCTTATCATTGGAATAGCATTACTTGTCCTTCCGAAGCTCGGATATGAGTACGAGTAAAGGAGATAATGTGCGTCGGTGCGAGGGCGTTTGTTCAGAAGCGGAAAAACTTTGCGATTGTTTCCGTAAGCGTCTCTTCGTACTCCGATTCGTTTAGTCTTGCGCCAAGCAGCGCTTTTACCTGCGGCAGAATTTGAGCGGTAACCAAAACCCTAATTGATGAAGGAAAGCGGCGGGCGACCTGCATCTTTACTGCGCGGAATTCAGCTTCTTCATCGGGAGCGATGCTCCAAGCTTCAATTTCGCTTAGAGTGTACCTGTTCTCACCGTTAATCGTCAAACCTTTTTCCGATAACTCAAAATTCAGGATAGCCGGTTCTCTGCCGCTCCAAACAAGGATGAGGATCTCCGCAATCACAACGAAAAAACCAAAAAGAAAATTACGCTGCCAAACCGCTATAGCTAAAACGATGATAGCAAGAATTATCGAGCCCCAAAACCAGGAAACATCTTTTTCGTGATGTTCGAATTCCGGCGCTTCCCAATGCAAATCCATGCGGACATTTTAACACATGTCCGGCGGAAGCGTTTAGGCTTTCGCCACCGCCAGCGCGATGATTTTTCTTGCGCCGGCGGCCTTAAGCGCCTTCGCCGCTTCGCTCAAGGTCGCGCCGGAGGTGATTACGTCATCAATTAAGATAACCGCTTTAGGTGCGGGGTTAACTGCGGCCTCGAAACAGCCTTGAACATTTTTAAACCGCAGTTCATGCCCCTTTAGTTCACTCTGCGGCGCGGTATGCTTGGTGCGCTTCAAGACATTCAGGTTAAGCGGCAAACCGGTGAAACCGGCGAATCGGTTTGCAATCAATTCTGCTTGATTAAACCCGCGCTCACGCTCGCGTTCTTTGCTTAGTGGCACCGGCACGATCGTCCAGGTTGCGGCGGGTAAATTAAGTTTTGAAAAATAAGTTCCGAGCAAGCGCGCAAGCGGTTCCGCGGCGCTCTTAAGATACCTGAATTTTAAGCCCCAAATGAGTTCTTTCGATTCCGCCTCATAGATGGTCGCCGCGCCCATAAGACAAGGAAACTTGGGATGACATTCGCGCCGCCCGCGCGGCAGGCGTGCGCCGCAGCTGCCGCAGAAAAGCGTATCGGCGATTTTTAGCTTGGGCTCGCATTCGGGGCAGAGCAGAATGCGCGAATGCTTGTCGCAGATAAGGCAGCGCGGCGGGAAAAGTACGTCGAGTAAAAATTTAAACATGGAGAAGGGTAGATTCTAGGGAATAAACCATCTCTTATAGTATAATGAACCGAGAATGAAGAATCCCTTTTCTTTTCTGCGGCAGACAATCGCTCCTCAATATTTGGGCGTGGACATCGGCACGAATTCCGTGAAGATCGTGGAGGTGGAAGCCGGCAAAGAATTGCCGCGGCTTACAAATTACGTGGTGCTGGAGAACGAAATGTCCCTGCGGCGGTCGAATACTGCCTTTCAGACCAGCACGCTCAAGTTATTCGAGGAGGAAATTGTGGAATTTTTGAAGCTTGCCGTAAACCGTTTGAAGCCTAAGTCTCGTGAAGTGATCGCTTCCCTGCCGGCCTTCGCGGCGTTCATGACGGTCATCAATTTTCCGCGCATGGCCAAAACTGATTTGGCCAAGGCGGTAACTTTCCAGGCCAAGCAGTACATCCCCTTGCCCACTTCGGAAGTCGCGCTCGATTGGCTTAAGGTTGGCGAATATGAGGATGAAAAAGGAACGGTCTTTGATCAAGTGCTTTTGGTTTCCGTTCCCAACGAGCACATTAATCGTTACCAGAAGCTTTTTAAGCTTGTGGGGCTAAATTTGCGCGCGCTGGAGATCGAACCTTTGAGCCTCGCGCGCGGGCTCGTCGGCGCGGACCCGACTCCCACCGCGATCGTCGATATCGGCAATTACGCCACTTCCATCTCAATCGTCGTCGGCGGTAATTTAAAGCATTCAATTCAAAGCGATTTCTCCGGTTCGTCGCTTACGCAAACCCTGGCCACAAGTTTAAGCATCAATCCCGTGCGGGCCGAAGAATTGAAGCGGGAACGGGGGATAATCGCCACCGGCCCGAACTACGAGTTATCCACAATTCTCCTGCCCATGCTCGATGCTATAATTAATGAAGTGAAGCGAGCTCAATTCACTTATGAGAGCGAGTTTCCCAATGCTCCCAAGCTGGAGCGGATTATGCTTGCGGGCGGCGGAGCCAATCTCCTGGGCATTGAAAAGTACGCGGCCAAGCAAACCGGCCTGCCCACCGTCAAAGCCGCGCCGCTTACGAAGTTCGAGTATCCAGCCGCGCTTGATGCCATTGCCGGCGAGCTTAATCCAATCTTAAGCGTGGCCCTGGGCTTAACGCTTAGAGAATTCATATAAGTAAATTAAAAATCAAAATGCAAAAATCAAAACTGCTCGGCTACGAAATACGAAAAAATACGAATATACAAAACCTAAAATTCATTTTTCATTTTAATATTTAATTTTTGAATTATTGATATGCCCCTTCCCGAAAAAATCATCGAAAAACTTGCCCGCGAACCAGCGAGAACTCCGGGTTGGTCGGGACGGCTTTTAATGTTCGCCGGTACGCTTTTTCTCATCGCTGTTTTCGTTTATGCGGGGCTTAAGTTCGGCTACACCCCTTACCTGCGCCGGCAGAGTGAAAAGCTGGATGACGAGATTGTTCGTTACAGCCAGCAGATACCGTTAAGCGATCAAACTAAGCTGGTCCATTTTTACTCGCAGCTCGTTAACGTGAAGAACCTGCTCGACCGGCACACGATCGGATCGCCCACGCTCGAGTGGCTGGAGAGAAATACTCACGCCAGTGTTTATTTCACGAAGTTTTCTTTAAGCGCAGTGAACCAGCAGGTCAGCCTGACCGGCATGGCGAGGTCCCTGAAGGATGCTTCGGAGCAGATCCAAATTTTCCAATCCCAGCCCGAGGTGCAGAGGGTAAGCATCGGGAATGCTGCCCAAGTTGCGAGCGGCGGCTGGCAGTTCGACGTGAATCTTTTCTTCAAACCAAATTTCTTTAGAGCGGCCGCTCAAAACACAGCCGCAACACAATGAAGCAATCCACCAAGCGCCTTTTAAGCTCTCTCCTGTCTCTCTTGCTTATCCTTTTTGCCTTCGGAATATTTTTCATTTTGATTAAGCCCACTTACAGTGAAGCCCAAAAAGTCCGCGGCAAAGTCTTGAGCCGGGAAGCGTTCTTAAACGATCAAAAAGAAGTGATCGAGCAGGTTAAAAAACTTATTAACGAGTATAAAGGCGACGAAGGCCTCCAAAAAGTTATCTCTCTGGTTTTGCCGGTGGGCGCCGATCCGGCGGGAGCCTTGATCCAGTTAAACGGTTTGGCCGATAACAACAATATCGCCACACATTCTTTTTCCGTGACCGCGCCTTCGCTCCAGGCTACGGCCGCCGAGATTAATGAGAGCAAGGGTACCGCAGTTTTAAAACCGGTCGGACTCTTAACATTCCAGCTGCGTTTTTCGGGAACTTATGAAGACATGAGGGCTTTCATGAAAAACTTGGAAACCAACATCAGGATCTTCGATATTAAAAACTTGAACCTGCAGGCAGCGGTTAGGCCGAATCAGAATTTTTATGCCTATGACATAACGGTCGCAACTTATTATCAAAATCCATAATGGCAATAATGTTCGAGGAACAGAAGAATACGAGCGGCTTGATCAGTGTTGTGACCTGGCTTATTCTCATCTTCGTTCTGGGTGTAGCCACATACTATATTTTCGTGAAGAAGCCCGACCTTGTGCCGGTAACGGCGCCTAGTAACTTCGAGAACACCCGCGGCCTCGTCAGCATTAAGTTGAAGCCCGAAGAGATTGTGGACAATCCGCAATTTAAGGCGCTTAAGGCCTACATTACCGTGAAGACCGCGGAGACGAACGGCAAGGCCAACCCCTTCCTTGGTTTTTAATGCGAAAAGCCACGAAGCATACAGCGTATGGCTTATGGCATATAGTTTTTTACCTTACCCGTTCGCAAAAACTATTAGCTATTTGCGCTAAGCAATAAGCCAATTAATGCATGACAAGCGAGCAACTGCTTCAAGAACTGCAGGCCCGGAAACTGATTCCGGCTGACACGGCGGCAAAGCTCAAGCGCGAGGTCTTGCTCTCCGGCCGTTCGGCGGAGGAGCTGATTTACGAGCGCCGGATCGTGCCCGACGGGAAGATTGCCGAAGTTAAAAGCGAGGTCCTCAAGATTCCCTTCCGCAAACTGGATCTAGGAGCTTACGATGATTCGCTCTTAGAATTGATTCCGGAAGAGACGGTCCGCACTTACGGCGTAATTCCCTTTGCCCGCGAAGACGGGAATTTGATCGTGGGCATGCTTAATCCCGACGAAATTAAGGCACAAGAAGCTTTGAAATTTTTGGCCAATCGCAATCATTTGAACTTGGGCGTTTATCTTATCGCCTACAAAGATTGGCAGGATATTCTGCGCAAATATTCTCCCTTCAAAGCCACGGTTGAAGCGGCGGTACGGGCGATCGGAGCCGGTTCCGGGGCCGCGGCGCGCAAAGTCGTTCACCTCGAGGAAGATGTGGCCAAAGGCGGCGAAGAAGCCCCGATCATCAAGATCGTGGCCGAAACTTTCCGGGAAGCAGTACAAGCCAAGGCATCGGACATTCATTTGGAACCGCAAGAAAATTATTTGCGCATCCGTTTCCGCGTGGACGGCGATTTGCATGAAGGCGCGGCCTTGCCGATCGAGCTTGCCCAGGCCGTCGTCTCGCGCGTCAAAGTGATTTCAAATTTGAAGCTCGACGAAACCAGGATTCCCCAGGACGGGCGCTTCCGCGCGCGCATTTTCGACCGCGATATCGATTTTCGCGTTGCCACCTTCCCCACGCCCTTGGGCGAGAAAACCGCCATTCGCGTTTTGGATCCTTCGACGGGGCTCAAAAATTTCGACCAGCTGGGCCTCACGGGGAAAAATTTGGAGAAAGTCCAGGCTGGCCTCGAGGAGCCTTACGGCATGATTCTTTTAACCGGTCCCACCGGTTCCGGCAAAACCACGACCTTGTACGCGCTCTTGCAGCAGTTGAACAAAGAAGATGTGAATATCGTGAGTCTCGAGGATCCGGTGGAATATTTTGTCTCCGGCGTAAACCAATCGCAGGTGCGGCCGGAAATCGGGTATGACTTTGCTTCCGGCCTGCGGCAAATTCTGCGCCAGGATCCTGACATTATCATGGTCGGCGAGGTGCGCGACAGCGAAACGGCCAGCCTTGCCGTGCAAGCCGCCTTGACCGGACATATTGTTTTATCCACGCTCCATACCAATAATGCCGCCGGTGTAATTCCGCGGCTCTTGGACATGAAAGTGGAACCATTTCTGATGCCCGTTTCCGTGAACTTGATGATTGCCCAGCGGCTCGTAGGCAAACTTTGCGAACATTGCCGCGTGACCGAGCCTGCGCCCGCCCCGGCGGCAAAGGTCATTGCCCACGCGCTTGAATCCTTGCCGGAAGAAAAAGCCAAGTATGAGGAGCCCTATAAAATTTACCGCAGCCCGGGGTGTGCAGCCTGCAAGGGCAGGGGAATCATGGGCCGGATCGCGGTTTTCGAGGTTTTGACGATGACACCGGCAATGGAGGAGATCATTCAAAGCGGTCCGACTCTCCAGAAAATCTTGAAGGAGGCAAAAGCACAGGGAGTGATTAGCATGCGGCAAGACGGCGTATTGAAAGCGCTTGCCGGCGTGGTTTCCTTGGAAGAGGTGATCGGCACGACCGAAGATGTGATATACTAAAGCAATGGAAAATAAAGAAAAACTAAAAGAACTGCTCGTTACGGCCGCGAAACAAAATGCTTCCGATTTGCATATCGGCGCTGGCCGCCGGCCGACTTTGCGCATTGATGGCGTCTTGGTGCCGCTCCAAAAAGAAGCGATTTTAACGCCGGAGGCGACCGAGGAGCTCATTGTGCAATTCCTTACGCCGGAACAGCAGGAAAAATTGCACAAAGAAAAACAGATTGACTTCGCCTTCAATTTGGAAGATAAAGTCAGATTCCGTGTGAATGCTTACTACCAGCGCGGTTATTTGGCCGCCGCTTTGCGCCTGATCTCGAGCCGCATTCGCAGTATTGAAGAATTGAACTTGCCGCCGATTCTCCACGATTTCGCTAGGCTCTCACAGGGATTCGTTTTGGTCGTCGGCCCCGCCGGCCACGGCAAATCCACTACGCTCGCGGCTGTTTTGGATGAAATCAACCACACGCGGCCGGACCATATTATTACAATCGAAGATCCGATTGAATACGTTTTTTCCCAGGACCGGGCGATTACCTCGCAGCGAGAGGTGGGAACCGACAGCCCGACTTTTCATGATGCCTTGCGCACGGTGCTCCGCCAGGATCCGGATGTGATCATGATCGGCGAAATGCGCGACGCGGTTTCGATTTCAACGGCGATGACCGCGGCGGAAACGGGCCATTTGGTTTTTTCCACTCTGCATACGAATTCCGCTTCGCAGACCGTGGACCGCATTATTGACTCCTTCCCAGCCGAACAGCAGGGGCAGGTGATCTCCCAGCTCGCCGCCACTTTGGTCGCGATTGTTTCGGAACGCCTCCTGCCGCGGATGGGCGGCGGCCGCGTGCCGGCGATGGAAATTATGATTGTAAATCCAGCGATCAGGAACTTGATCCGCGAACGCAAGGTCTACCAAATTGATCTTGTGATCGAAACAAGTTTGCAGGAAGGCATGATTACCCTGAACCGTTCGCTTGCTACGCTTGTAAAAAACAAGGAAGTGTCCCTGGAGAACGCCGAAATGCATTCCTTGAATCCGGCCGAGCTTAAAATTCTCCTCGAGAGAATGTAATCCCTCACCCTTGCGAGATCAAAAACCTAAAAGAAATAAAAATGTCGGATCAACTCAGCCAAATTTTACCGAAGTAAAAAATTTTGGGATTACGGCTTGCCGCAATCCCGCAAGGGTGAGGGATGAAATACAGGTACCAGGCTAAAACTAAAGAAGGAGAGCTCCAGGTGGGGTTCGTGGAGGCTAGCACGAAGGACGGCGCCGCTTCGATTTTATCCGGACACAATTTATTCGTGCTTTCGATTGAGGAGGCGGAAAAAGTCCGCTGGTACGACCGCCTAGCCACCTATTTTAACCGCGTCCGTTCGCAGGATATGGTCGTCTTCACTCGCCAACTTTCCATTCTTTTGGAGTCGCAGTTTCCGCTTTCTCGGGCCCTGGCCGTCCTCTACGATCAAACTTCCAATCCGGCTTTGCGGGAAGCGGTCTTCCAGGCTTCCGAAGACGTGGATGCCGGGTTAGCGTTCTCGCAGGCCCTAGAGAGACAAAGTGCGGTCTTCTCCGGCTTTTTCGTCAGCATGATTCGCTCGGCCGAGGTCACCGGCAATTTGGACCAGGTTGCGGGATTTTTGGCCGACTACACCGAGCGTGAAGCGGAATTGGTTTCCAAAGCCCGGACTGCTTTGATTTATCCGGCCATCGTCATTGCGCTTTTTGTTATCGTGGCTTTCATTATGATTACCGTGGTTTTTCCTCAAATCGGGCCGGTCTTCGAACAAGCCGGCGTCGAGCTGCCATGGTTCGCGCTTGCGCTTTTGAAGCTGGGCACCTTTATTGCGGAATGGTGGTTCGCAATGATTATTGCCTTCCTAATCTTAGTGGCGGTGGTCATGGATTATGCGAAAACGCCGGAAGGCAGATCGCTCAAAGACGAATTGAAGCTTAAACTGCCGGTTTTAAAGAAGGTTTACTTGCCCGTCACGCTCGCGCGTTTTTCGAACGCCTCCACTATGCTCATCAAGGGTGGGGTGCCCGTGGCGCAGGCGATGGAGATTGTCGGCCAAACCGTGGACAATATTGTTTACCGGGATATTCTGCATGAGGTCGCAAACGACGTTCGCGAGGGCAAAACGCTTTCGGAGTCGCTCTTGGCCCATCCGGAAATTTTTCCGCCGATGGTGCCGCAGATGATTACGGTCGGGGAGACTTCGGGCCAGCTCGATCGCATCTTTGGACGCATCGCCGCTTTCTACAGCCGGGAGGCTGACGCGATCGTGAGCAATCTGGTAGAATTAATCCAGCCGGTCTTGATGATCGCGATCGGCATTTTGGTCGGCATTCTCTTTGCCTCGATCCTCTTGCCGCTCTACAAACTCACCGCCACTGTTCAGTAAAAAAATAAAAGGTCGCAGTCAAACAAATTTGAATGTATGAAAAAAGGCTTCACGTTAATCGAAATTCTGATCGTGGTTGCCATCATCGGCATTTTGGCTTCAGTTGTGCTCGTTGGACTGGGACCAGTGCAGCGGCAAGGCCGGGACGCCCGCCGCATCTCCGATTTGCGGCAAGTGCAAACTGGTTTGGAACTCTTCTTCAATAAGAACGGCTATTATCCGAATGCCGCCAGCTGGACCGACGTGACAAACGCGCTCGTTTCGAGCGGTTTGGTTTCGAATGTGCCCAAAGATCCGCGACCGGCTCAAAGCTACGAATACGGGACGAATGGAACAAATGGAAACTCGTATGTGCTTAAGGCCACGCTTGAGGACGCAGGCAACCCGAATTTCTCCGATGATATCGATGATGTTGTCTACGGAGTCGATTGCAACGATGCAAACCAGGCTTACTGCGTAAGACTGTAAAAATAAGCAGTCAAGAAAAAACGGCCTAGCGGCCGTTTTTTTGCTAAAATTAAAACTATGACTTGGCCAAGCGGAATTTTCTTATTCTTTCTGGGCGGCGCCTTTGGGAGTTTTTTAAATGTGGTGGCTTTGCGCTACGATCCCGAGCGTTTCCTTTTTCATCCCAAGGTAATCGGCGGCAGGTCCAGCTGTCCGCATTGCCGAACGAAACTTGGCGCACATGAACTTATCCCATTCTTAAGCTGGCTCTGGCAGCGAGGAAAATGCCGGTCTTGCAGCAAGCGCATTGCCGTGAGGTATCTTTTGGTGGAACTTAGCGCAGGATTTTTAACTTTGCTTACGCCGTTTTTTGCGCTTAAAGTTTATTCGCTCACAGCTTACTTCCCGCTCCTTGCGGGCCTCTGGACCGCGGTGTTCTTGCTGCTTTTGCTTATAACTTTAATTGATTTGCGGCTGATGCTTATACCAGATGAGGCAACGATTATTATTCTTTTGCTCGCCTTGGCAATCATTTGGTTTTCGCCGCCGCCCTTCGCTTTGACCACCGGTTCATTTTTTGGTTCCTACGCTCCGCTTTTGGGCTATTCGGAAAATGCAATTGCAAATCATGCCTGGGGACTTCTCTTTAGCGCCGGTTTTTTCTTCCTTTTATACCTCTTAACGCGGGGACGGGGGATGGGCTTTGGCGATGTTAAGCTTGCCGGTGCTTTGGGCATACTATTCGGCTGGCCGGATATCTTGCTCCTCACCATGCTTGCGTTTGTGAGCGGTTCGGTTATCGGGATTTATTTCTGGGCCAGGGGCGCGCGCTTGAAGAAACTACTGCCCTTCGGGCCGTTTTTGGCGTTCGCGGCTTTTCTTCTTTTCGCCTATGGCCCCGAACTTGTGCGGGTGTATTTTTCGCTCTTTGGAGCATGGTAAGATGAAACCATGAGCGATTCAGGGATGAGGAAGGGATTCACGCTCATCGAAATCATGATCGTGATTACGGTGATGTCGATTTTGGCTGGCGCGCTCGTGATTTACAATTCATCGAGCCGCCAGCAGCTGGTGATTTACGTGGAACAGGCAAAGATCGCCCAGCTCGTTCTGCGCGCCCGCGCTTTGGCGCTTTCGACTTTTACGGCTCCCAACGCCCCGTGCGGTTACGGCGTGTACTTTGATTATGCAAATCGCACTTACTCGCTTTTCGGCTACAGTGAAAGATCCTGCCGCGAGATCAGCCAGGTGAACCACGATCCCACTATCCGCGACCCGGTTTATCCGGATCAGATGGCCTACTTTGTCTTGGAGGAAAACAAGCTGAATCCCCAGCTCAAGTTCGGCGCCGGCGTGGAGCGCTTAGAGGACATTCTCTTCGTTCCGCCGGATCCCTCAACCAAGATTTGGCTTGAAGGCAGCGGGGCGCCGATTTTATCCGGCGGAACTGGTAATATCTATCTGGAAACTGTTGACGGCACTTCCAAGTTGCGACTTCAGGTCGGCACGGGCGGCCAGATCTCGTTTTAGAACCTAGAACTTAGAACTTAGAATTAAAACATAGAATCTAGAATTCAGAAGAAAAAATAAAAATGAACCATAAGCAAGCAAGCAAACAAAAATTTCTAGATTCTAGATTCTGGGTGCTAGATTCTCGCCGGGGTCAGGTTCTCGTCGAAGCGATCGTAGCCTTAAGCGTGCTTACAATCGGATTTTTGGGCATCCTCACGATCCTCGCGCGCTCGTTGGGCTTGAACCGCGTTATTTCTGATAACTACACGGGAACTTATTTGGCCGCCGAAGGTATTGAGCTCATAAAAAGCGCCATTGACTACAACATCATCGCGAGAAATGCAGGGGCCGTGCTGGCTTGGAACCAGGGCATCTGCGATACGCCCACGGGCGCTTATGAGATTGATTACCGGTTGGCGCCCCTGGATTTGGGAGCGGCTCGCATCGGCCCGGCCACGGTCGCGAGCACAAGAAAGCTGCGTTATGATCCGAATTTTTATTATCAGTATGACAACGGCGAAGAAACCATTTTCGTCCGCACGGTCAGGGTGGATTGCACCCGGAACCGCGACGGAAACGAGATTGCGGTGAACTCGATCGTCAGCTGGGTAACGCGCGGCGGGGCCGAATTTTCAGTTGATTTGGAAGATCATTTTTTCAATTGGTATTAAGTCAAGGCTTATCCACAAATATGGGCAACTTGACCCGAGGCTAAAATGTTACAATAAAAATGATGAAAAAAGCTGTTTGGGTAGTTCTAGCAATCGTCGTTTTGGTCGTGGTCGGCATGTACATCTGGACGGCCCCGCGGAAAGCAGATAAACCGGTCAAGTTGAATGAAGATTACAAGACTTTCGCCGAGGTGCAGGAATTTTGGCCCGCTGATCTTTATGTGGAAAAAGACGGAATTATCCAGGTTTTAAAGGCTAGTAATAATGACGTGGAGCAAGCGACCGTGAGTTTCCTAAGCAAGCGAAGCATTACTGAATTGAAGCCTTTGTATGTGGGTTTTGGCGATACGCATAACCTGCCGAAGTTGACGAGCGAAGTTAAGGAGGGTGGCGTGGCCGTGCTTATCATGAGCAATGCGGATAATTCCGAATCTTTGCAGGTTAATTTGATCCTAGGGCCGGATACCACGCAAGTCGTCGTGGTTTATACAAAAGCGAAATGAAAATTTTTAATAAAGCTCAAATCCTCTTCTTGGTCGCCATCGTCGCGGCTTATTTCGTGCCGTTTACGGCGGACGCTGTTTCGGGAAGTATCAGTTCAAATAGCCCTTGTACTTTGCCTTCTGCCTCCGGCACCTGCACCGTTTATGTGAGCTGGAGTTCCTCGAATATCGAAGGATATCGTATAGCCGTTTATGCTTATACACTTACTAATGGTTACACGTTGTGGCAGGAAGCTACTTCCGGTTCGAACCAGGCTTGGCCTTATACTACCTCCTCCGGCAACCTGCTCCAGCTTTTTGCTTTTTCGGAAACCGATTTTCCAGCAGGCACTTCTTTGCCGGCAAATTCCAGCGGAGCTTCTCCTTCGCCCTACCTCCTCGGCGACATAAGTGTAGTCGGTACGGTCCCTTGGGGAGTTATTTCAACTAATCCTTATCCGTTTTGCAGTCTTGAAGGCGCTTCGGCAACCTGCAGCGTGAATGTTACATGGAGTTCTTCCGGTTTCGGCAACGATGGGCCGCATGCCGGTGTTTATGCGCAGCTTGGTTCCAATGCGCCCGTTCTCTTCGGTTGCGCAAATTCCTACCCAAACCAGCCTTTTGACTATGTTCCGCCGCCGCCTAATTCCGCAACATTTTATTTAAAAAGAATCAACGGTTCCGGTTGCCCTTCAAGCATATCCGATCCGAGCGTAGGGGCAACTCTTGCATCTGTAAGCGTTTTCGCATCGTTGCCGAGTGTTACTTTGTCGTTTTCTCCGACTTTGAGTTTTAGCGCTGTCCAGGGAACCAGCCCGGCTTCAATAATGTTGAATGTCACAAATCAGAGCACCATATACCGCGCCCAGGATGTTGTTCCGGCGGATACTTTGTATACGGCCAGCCAGCCGACGGGTTGGCTGTCGATCACGCCGACTTCTCCAGCTACTATTTATGCCGGAGAATATAAGTCTTACACTGTGAGCGTATCTTCGGCCTCGCTTGCCCCAGGGACTTATAACGCCAGTTTTCGTTTTTCCGGCTACAATGTCGCAACAACTTCGGTAGGAGTGACTTTGACCGTAAGCCCGGCAACGACCGCTACGTCTTCGGCGCAGCTCGCCCTCGAGCCGGCAAGCGCGTCGGTGGCGGTAGACGGCACCGTCCAGTTCAGGTCGTTCTATGATCCCGACGGGAACGGACCGGTCGAGCGGCAGGACGTATCTGGAACCGCTGCTTGGAGTTCGAACAACACCTCGATTGCGCAATCGCAAGGCGGCGGGGTGTTCCTTGGACGCGCAGCGGGTTCCGTCACGGTGCAGGCGACCCATGTCGTAGGAGCGGTAAGCTACACGGCCACGGCCGGGCTTACCGTAACTACGAACCCCGTGGCAACGCTTGCAATCGGGGAATCAATCTTTGCAGACATCGACCGCTGGCAACTTTCCCTCATGTCTTCGCCGGCCGGCTCGACTGGCAACAAAACGGTATACATCTGCGGCCGAAAAGACGGCGGCACGGCGACCTGCACGCCGGCTGCCAACCTGCAATCGGTGTATCCAATCCCGCCGGCGATTTCGGTATCCGGTTCCGGGACCGATGCGAACGGCAACTGGAGCGCCACCGGCCAGTTTACGAGCAGGGAGGTTGGCCGCTGGGAAGAATGGGCTTACGTCGGCGGGACGATCACCGCCGAGGGCGTCGTGAGCGGAGCGATAGCCCGTTCCAACACGCTGGCGTTCCGGGTCTATGAGCGCATTCCGTTCTCGATCACAAACTTGACTGTAGCGGCGAGAAATCCCTCATTTTACGTAGGCGACCAGTGGCGTCTTAATCTTTCGCCGAGTCCGGACGCAGGGAATAAAACCGTCTACATTTGCGGCCAGCAGACGACGCCGACAACCACGCGACCGTTAGCGTGCGCTCCAGCCCCCGATGCGTATCCGGGCCTGCCGGCGCTCACGAGTGCCGACGGCAGCTGGTCGGGAACGGGCCAAATGCGGACGCGAGACATCGGTTCCTGGCAGGAGTGGATATATGTGGGCGGGACCTTAAACGGCACGGATTCTTTAAATGGAATCAGATCTGATTTGGTATCTTTTTATGTCTCCGAACCGGGAGATGAAGGCGGCGGTTGCTCCGCTACGCTGGTCATCACTCCTTTTACCGCGAGCGTCAATGTGGGAGCCACCCAACAGTTCACATCAATTTACGATGCGGATGGGCCTTGCTCCGGCTCGGCGGAGCAGACGGTTACGACGGCGGCAACTTGGTCGTCTTCAAATACGTCCGTGGCCGCGAGCACCGCGACGGCGGGTCTCTTTAGGGGCGTTGCCTCCGGATATGCCACAATCCGCGCAACTTATTCGTCCCTTAACGCCCAAGCGACCTTGAACGTTACGAACGTAAGCAATCCCGATTTCAGCCTTAGCTTGAATCCAAGCAGTCTCTCAATCGTACGCGGAAGTTCGGGGAACACGACTTTAACCGTAACCGGGCTAAACGGATTTACCGGTAGCGTTAACTTATCAGTTGCCAACTTGCCGGCCGGGGTAACTACGGCTTTCTCGAGAAACCCCGCCGCGCCCGGACAGAATTCAACTTTAACGTTTACAGTGGGGAGCGACGCCGCAGCCGGGGCTTACACGGTTAATGTTACCGGCGTGAGCGGCAGTTTAACGCACGCGTATCCTTTCAGTTTTACAATCACTGCCACTTCCACCGGGCCACACGCGGTCATCGAATGTGATCCCATAATTTGCCAAGTCTTCGAAGGCCAAACCATCCGCCTGTTAAACAAGTCGACGCCATAAGGGTTGTGTCTCCTATGGCTAAGACCTGGAAAAAAATCGGCATCGCGGCAGTGGCGCTCTTGGGACTAGCCATGTTTTTTGCGTTAGGTTTAAGCGTGGAAGCCGCGCCAATTATTTCTTCCTACTGGCGCGTCTATCGTAAAGATTCAGCCGGCGTGCTCCAGCCGACGATTATTGCCAGTTCCACTTGCGCTTCGGCTTGCGATTACACGCCCAACTTGCCGGGCGGCAAATACGCCGCTTTTTTGACGGTTACGGACGGCGGCGGACAGAGCGACACGACTCGGGCTGATTTCGACATTACGCCGCTGCCCAGTATCGAATGCGATCCGGCGACCTGCCGAATTTATGAAGGCGAGGGCATCAGGTTTTTTAATCGTACGCCTTGATCATGTTTAAAGCCTTGAAGCAAAACAAAAAACTAGTAATTGCCGGGACGGTTTTTCTCGCCGCGGTTTTGTTTTTTGCCTCCGGACTTCGGGCAGAGGCAATAGTTAATTCGCCAGACGGGAATTTCGGCGTCGATCCGAATTCATTAAGTTTGAATCTAGTTGGATACTCGGAAACAGTCAATTATGCGATCAGGGCGTACGATTCGGTAGCTTTGACCTATAGCGTTGTTTCAACTTCGAATAATAATTCCACTTGTTGGCCAAAGCCATTTTCAGGACACGAAAACGGGTTCACTTTGTCGGCCGGAAGCGTAATTGCCACATATCTAACGGTCAATTTGGCCTGTTTTTCAAGCATGGGAACTTATACGGCTGTTTTTAGGATTGCGGAGCAAGGCAATCCATCGAATTACGTTGATACAACTTTGACGGTAAATGTGCAGAACAAGCCGGTTCCAGCAGTCTCAAGAGTCGAAATTTTCCCTGATCCCGGAGTGGATCTGAATGCCGCGAAAACAGGAGACTCCTTGAGACTGCGCCTCTTCGATCAAGACAATAATCCCATTCGATCACCCGATCCTGATGTGCGCGGTCCGGACGGGGAAGCGTCCGATCCGATGATGGTAACGCTATCGTGGACCAACAACACTTCATCAGCCGCTTGCGCTGGCCAAGGTTCGGGGCGGGGATTTTCTCCTACAAGCGGTATCTCGGCTGACGGCTATACGCAAAAATTCACGATTTATAGTCCGGGCGTTTCCTACTCCGCGGAGAAATTGATTTGGGGCGAATGCAAAGGGGTGAGCTTTAAAATCGGAGGCGCAAGGTTGTCAACTGCTTATTTCGATCCAGAAACCGGCTCTTCCAATACTCTATCTGGTCCGGCGTCAACTCTTGACCAGCCCCTGCTCACGATAGCCGGAGGAACACCTCCACCTCCACCGCCGCCCCCACTTTCCATCATTTCCTCCTCCTGGCGGATTTACCGCAAAAACGCTTCCGGAATCATTGAACCGACACCGGTGCGAACGAATAACTGCGCAGGTGCGTGCGATTTTGATCAAACAAATCTGCCGGCGGGAAATTACACCGCGTTTTTGACGGTTACGAACTCAAATAATCTTTCTGATACCGCTCGCAAGGATTTCTCAATTTTGGGAAGAAATGTTTTGTATGAGTGGCAGATTTTTGAGCGCACCGCCGCAGGCTTGAATCGGATAAGAAACGCGAATTGTGACGGTGTCTGCGACTTTTCGGCTTTGGGGCTTGCCGCTGGAAATTATCGAGTTGCTTTAACGCTGCGGAATTCAGTAAGCCAAACCGTTTCCAGTTCACGTGATTTTGTGGTGCTTCCGACAAGCACCGCCGGATTCTCGCTTGGCGTTGCGCCGCAAAGGCGCGACGTCACCCGCGGCATGACTACAACTTATACGGTTACCGTCTCGAGCACGCGCGGATTTTCGGGCGTGGTTTCGCTGGCTACGTCTACCGGATTGCCTGCAGAGATCCGTTCCTGGTTCTCGCCGACTTCGGTGGTGGTGCCGGCAAACGGCAGCGTAACCTCGGTTTTAACGATTCAGGTGGGTACGGGGGCGCCTTTAGGCGCATTCAGTTTCCGGGTGACGGGCAGAAATTCAGGAACTACGGTGCCCAGCAACCAGATTTCGCTCGCGATTGGCCAGGCTACCCACACCGCGTGCAGTAACCAATCCTGTGTTTCAGTTGCGGGACCGGGCGTAAATCGCTGCAGCGTAAATAGCGACTGCGTACCGCAGTTCCACGCCGAGTGTGATCGCGAGCAAGAGGCTTGCGTGAATAAAGCCGGGGTAGGACCAAGCACGTGTAGCAATGATGCGCAATGCACTGGTGATGGGCCGGATCATCTAGAATGCCAGAATAATTCCTGCGTAATCGTGAGTGGCGCGGGCGCCAATCAATGCTCGACCGTCGGCGGCAGCTGTACCCCGCCGACTCATACGGAGTGTCGTAACCAGGCTTGTGCGGTCGTTGCCGGCGCCGGTCAAAATCGCTGCGCCGCGAGCTCTGATTGCGGCCCTGTTTTCCATGGCGAATGCGACAGCGTGAGCAGGGTTTGCGTGAACAGAGCCGGTCCGCTGCCGCCCGGCCGCACCGGTTGCCGCAGCGATGCCCAGTGCGGCGGCGAAGGCGATAGCCATCGCGAGTGCCGGAATCGGACATGTGTGATTGTGGACGGAGCGGGCACGAACCAATGCGCCACTATTGGCTCCGGCTGCTCGCTAATTGAAATTCCGCCGCGCTAATGACGAGCAGGAAGGGTTTTACGGTAATTGAGATGATTGTCGCCGTCGGCTTGTTTTCGGTGGTTGTGAGCATCGCCGCCGGCGGTTTCATTAACGCTCTGCGGGCCCAGCGGCAGGCGGCAGGGCTTATCGCCGCAAACAGTAATGTAAGTTTGGCAATTGAACAAATCGCCCGCGAAATCAGAACCGGGGTGAGTTTTTGCGCGGAAATTGGCAGTTGTATAACCAGAAACGAAATTGCCTTTCGCAACGGTTACGGCGAGGATGTGGTTTACCGGCTCGAGGACGGCGCGATCAAGCGCGGCATTGTGGGCGGCGACTTTGAAATCATTACTGCTGCGAACGTGCGTGTTCACGACTTGGTTTTTATCCTGAACGGCACGGATCCCGTTGACGGTTTGCAGCCGCGGATCACGATGGTGGTAAAAGTCAGCTCGCGCGAGCCGGTTTTAACTGGAAATATTATTACGCTCCAGACCACGGTCACAAGCAGATTGATTGACGGCTGATGTATAGGCGCAGGGGACAAGTTATGGTTTTCACGGTTTTGGTTCTGGGCGGCACGATGCTCGGGGCGACCACTATCGGGGGCTTACTTTTGCTTTATCAGATCAGACAGACAACTGATATGGCGAATTCCGCCAAGGCGATTTTTGCGGCCGATGCGGCGATTGAATGGGGACGGTATGCGGCCACCGTTTCGCCTTCGCGCGGCCATTCCGCTCAACCGGTATTCTCAAATGGCGCCGAATCGATATCTACTTGTTACGCCGATGCAGAAATGCGCCACCGCGTGGATTGCGAAGGCGAGCCGGTCATGGTTATTGTTGGCACTGGCCGCGCCAAAGATGTCAGGAGGGCGTTCCTTTTGCCTTTGTAGTTTTCTGCCCCGCGAGGGGCCTTTTTGATATACTGGAAAACGCCATGAACAAGAGCGAAGCGAAAGCCAGGATCGAAAAGCTTAAAGCGGAAATAAACCGCTATCGGTACGCTTATCATGTTCAAGATAAATCGCTTATTTCTGATGCCGCGCTCGATTCTTTAAAAAAAGAGCTTTTTGATCTTGAGCAGCAGTTCCCGGAATTCATCACTCCCGATTCGCCGACCCAGCGCGTAGCCGGCAAACCTCTAGCCGCCTTCCGCAAAGTCCGGCACGAGCGGCCGATGATTTCATTCAATGATGCCTTTAGCGAAGAAGATATAGAAAGTTGGTTCGCCCGTCTCAAAAATTACTTAGGCAAAGAAGTTGCCGGTCCGTTCTACGGGGAACTAAAGATTGATGGCCTTGCGATCGAATTGGTCTATAAAGATGGCGCTTTTGTCGAAGGCTCGACTCGCGGCGACGGCTTAATTGGCGAGGATGTTACGCAAAATTTGAAAACCGTTGATGCGATTCCATTAATTTTGAACATTCAAGAAGATTTTTTGAATGAATTAAAGCATTTAAATATCGAGCGTTTCAAAGACTTGGCGAAAAAGTGGCCGTTGCCGCGGCTCGTCGTGCGCGGGGAGGTATTTTTATCGAAAAAAGAATTCGCTAAAATCAATAAGGAGCAAGAGAAAAAAGGCCTGCGTGTCTATGCTAATCCCAGGAATTTAGTGGCTGGCTCGGTGCGCCAGCTTGATCCCAAGGTTACCGCCGCCCGCCGGTTGGACTCCTACGAATACAGCATCGTGACCAACCTTGGCCAGCGCACGCATGAGGAAGAGCACCTGTTGCTTAAGGCTTTGGGGTTCAAAACCAATCCGCATAATGAGCTTCTGAAAAACCAGAAAGAAATTTTCCGATTCAGGAATTACTGGGAAGAGCACAGGGAAAAATTAGACTATGAAATCGACGGGATAGTGCTTATCGTAAACGAAAACCATGCTTTCGACGAAGCTGGCGTGATCGGAAAGGCCCCCCGCGCGGCCATTGCGTATAAATTTTCTCCGCGTGAAGCGACGACGGTTGTGGAAAAAATAAAGATCCAGGTTGGCCGCACGGGGAAGCTCACGCCGGTTGCGGTGATGAAGCCTGTGTCCGTGGGCGGTACGACTGTTACGCACGCCACACTCCATAATGCCGACGAAATTGTGCGCTTAGGCTTGAAGATTGGGGACACTGTGATCGTGAGCCGCGCCGGCGACGTGATCCCGCAAATTACAAAAGTTTTGAAGGAATTGCGTACGGGCAAAGAAAAAGAATTCCGGATGCCGAAGCATTGCCCGGAGTGCGAAAGCGATGTGAAAAAAATGACGCTGGGCTCGGAAGGCGAGGGCGTAAACTGGTTTTGCCCGAATCCGCGCTGTCCGGCTAAAGATTTCCGCGGTATGCAGCACTTTGTTGGCGTGATGGAAATTTATACGGTCGGCCCTAAAATCCTCCAACGGTTCAAAGATGAAAACTTAATTTCGGACGTGGCCGACCTCTTCTTGCTTAAAAAAGAGGATATTCAAAGCTTGGAGCGCTTTGGCGAAAAAAGCGCGGAGAATATCGTTCGTTCGATCGCAGAGCGCAAGCGCGTGCCGCTCTCCAAATTTTTGTATGCTTTAGGCATCCCGCATGTTGGCGAAGAGACGGCGATTCTCTTGGCGCAAGAAATTTCTAATTCCCCAGCCTTCGCCAAGGCTTCGGCGGGCAAGCAATTCCCCAGCCTTCGCCAAGGCTTCGGCGGGCAAGCAATTACCAAGCCGGCGCAAGTGCTTAAAGCTTTTGATAAATTGACGCCGGAGAAGCTGCAGGATATCCAGGATGTGGGGCCGAAGGTTGCCGAGGCGATCTATGGCTGGTTTAAGGAAAGCCACAACCGCAAATTCGTGGAGAAATTGGATAAAGTTGGCGTGGAGATAGAAGTTCAAAAATCAAAAATCAAAAATCAAAAATTATCCGGCCTTTCGTTTGTGCTAACGGGCGGTCTCGCATCTATGAGCCGCGATGAAGCCAAAACCAGAATACGCGCGCTGGGCGGCGAGATTTCTGAATCGGTGGGCAAGAAAACTTCTTACGTCGTGGCTGGCTCCGAACCGGGCTCGAAATACGACAAGGCCAAAAAGTTGGGGGTAAAAATCCTGACGGAAAAGGAATTTTTGGAGATGTTGAAATAATTAATTTTTTAGATTACATTAAACAAGCGCAATAAAGCTGATGCGGGCCTGCCCGCTGAAGCTTGAATAGCGGAAGCGGGCGTGGTGTAGCCTGGTCTAACACGTCCCCCTGTCACGGGGAAGATCGCCGGTTCAAATCCGGTCGCCCGCGCAGTATGAAAAAAATTTTCCTTACTCTCGCTCTAATCATTATTTTTGGCGTCGTAGTTTACTACACCCTTCCTTATAAATACTGGTTCGTGAAGTTATTAAGTGTTATAAACGACAGAGGGAACGAATACTCTACAACCTCCTATAGCGGTTATGTAGGAATCGAGCGGACCACCTTCGATGAAATAAAGGAGACGCTTAAGGAAAGGGGGTGCGCAGAAATGGGGAGCGAATTTCTCGGAAGTAAATGCCTTTATCAAAGGAGGCAGCTTGAGAACGCAGGCGATTCCTTAGTTGTATATCCTCGCGGAATGGGGTGGGGTCCTGTTTCTTTCGCGGTTACGGAATCAAGGCTTTTTTTCGGAAAGGATATCCCGGGAAAACCGGATCTTGGGAAACTGAAAGCGGAGGTGCGGAAAGACGCTTCTTTTACGGGAGTGAAGATAAGAGAAAATTATTGGCGGGTGACTGATGTGAAGTATCCCTGGGACGCGGTGTACTGACCAACGTCTACACATTTATGCATTACCTGTTCGCCATTACAAAATAGTTCTCATATTTGAATTAATTAGAGAGTGAACTTAAACGACACAAGTATAAAGTCGGTTATAACAAATATGCTACAATAATTGCGTATGCCAAGCGCTCAACTTACGGATTATATCGCCCAGCAGCGCAGGCTGGGGGTTTCGGACGAAGCCTTGCGGGCCGCGCTTTTGAACGCCGGCTGGGGTGAAGCGGAAGTAAGCGAGGCGATGCAGCCAGTCCAGTTTACCCCGGCCGCAGCGTCGAAGGTTGCTCCGCCTGTTGTTTCAACCCCCGCCGTGCGGCCAATTCAACCCGCGCAGTCAAGGCTAGTTCAACCCGCGGCCGCTTCCCAGCCGTCCGCCGCTTCGTCCGCTTTTATGTCGCTCGACGCTTTTCAATCCAAATCGGAAAAAACCGTGGAGATGAAAAGAGCGGAACCCAAAGCGGAAGTCGTTAAATTGGATTTAAGAGAAACGCCCAAGACTAAGCTTCACCTTAACAAGAGTCTAATTTTAGGAATCGCAGCTGCGGTCGTTATTGTTGCTTTGGCGGGTGCAGCAGCCTATTTCTATAGCCGCAGCGGGTCTGGTGATGCTTTGAGCATGGATAAGGATGCAAAAATTTTGGAATTGCAAACACGCAACTCTGAACTCGCAAATAACGTAGCGAGCATTACTCAAACCAACACAGAGTTAACGGCTAAAACCAGCGGCTTTGAAACTGAAAACAAAGATCTGTCCGCTCATCTTTCATTCTTCATTTTACCGGCTGGCGCTAAGGCAACAACAGAATTATCAGTCGCCCTTGCCGGCACGCTTAAGTTTGAGAGAGGAGTATATGTACTTACGACTTCACGCGGTTTAAACGCAAGTATAAAAAATTCTAAAGATGCACGAGTGGAAGCCGTTTTAAAACCTCTTGTTGGCAGCGCGATCACGATTGCGGGCACGCATCTGGGCACGAGCAAAGAAATTACGCTTACGACCGTGAATAACCAGCCGCTGCCGGAACTGCCGCAGGCAAGCACAAGTACGCCAACTTCTACGACTCCGTAGTTTTCGTAATTCGCTCGTAAAATTGTCCGATGCCCAAAATGTCGACTTCCCTGAATTTGCGGCCGATCAGCTGAAAACCGATAGGCAAAGTCGCTGACATACGCTGACTAGACGCGGAATCGCGCGGAAGTTTGTCTGCGTTGGTCTGCGTTCTGTCTGCGTATTTCTGCGCTCGAGCTGGAAGCGAGAGAGCGGGCAAGCCAGCAAGATTTACGGGGACGGTAAAAATGTCGGAAAGATACATAGCAAGAGGATCGTCGGCCTTCTCTCCGATCTTGAAAGCGGGCGTAGGCGTGACGGGCGCAAGGATTACATCCACATCCTTAAATGCCTCCTCAAAATCCCGCTTAATGAGCGTACGCACCTGCTGGGCTTTGGCGTAGTAGGCGTCGTAATAACCGGATGAGAGCACAAAAGTGCCGAGAATAATTCTTCGTTTCGCTTCCGGACCGAAACCCCTGCCTCGCTGGGTGAAATAAATTTCTTGAAGCGCCGAACGATTTTTGTTTCCGCGTACATCTGCGTGGGGTCCGCGTTCGTCCGCGGTGCCTTGGCGCGCATAGCGGATGCCGTCAAACCGGGCAAGGTTGGCGCTCACTTCCGCCGGGACGATGATGTAGTAAGTCGCCAAGGCATGCGGAGTGTGCGGCAGGGAAATCGTTTTAGTCTTTATACCCAGACTTTCAATCGCCCGTTTGGCCTCTTCCACCGCCTCCGCAACTTCAAGTTCGAGGCCGGGAATGAAATATTCCTTGGGCAAGCCGATCGTAAGCTCTTTAACTTTATCCCAGCTAGGGTTTATAAGTTCCGGCTCTTCGCCTTCGGGTGCCTGGGCGGAGGTGGCGTCGAGCGGATCTTTGCCGCGGATGGCGTTAAAGAGCAAAGCCGCATCCTTAACGGTTTTGGTGATGGGCCCGATTTGGTCGAGGCTGGAGGCCATGGCAATAAGCCCCGAGCGCGAAACCGATCCATAAGTAGTTTTAAGGCCCACGACGCCGCAGAAGGCGGCTGGCTGGCGGATGGAGCCACCAGTATCTGATCCTAGGGCAGCAACCGCCATGTGCGCCGCCACGGCTGCAGCCGAGCCGCCGGAGGAGCCGCCCGCAACCCTCGTTAAATCATGCGGATTTTTAGTGGGGCCGAAGGCGGAATTTTCCGTGGAAGCTCCCATGGCGAACTCATCCAAATTGGTTTTGCCTAAAAACACCGCTTGTTCGTCGCGTAGTTTTTGAATTACGCCCGCGTCGTAGCTCGCCACATAATTTTCGAGTATCTTCGAAGCAGCTGTGGTGCGCGTGCCTTTGATTAAAATATTGTCTTTAACTGCTAGGGGCACCCCCGCTAAAGGGCCCAGCGCTTCGTCGTTTTTAACTTTTAGATCTACCGCTTCGGCCGTGCGCAAAGCAGATTCTTCATGTAAATCCAAATAAGCGTGGATTTTGGGATCGCTTTCCTTGATGCGTTCAAAAAATGCCTGCGCAATTTCAAGCGCAGAGAATTTTTTGTTTAAAAGTCCTTCGTGGAAAGATTCGATGGTTAAGTTGTGTAATGAAACATTCATGTCGCTACTCAAATACGGGTGGTATTTTTAAGTAACCGTCTTGGATTTCTGGCAGTGCTTCCGTGCCGGCGCCTTGATTGGTGTTTTCGCGTTCGGTGTCTTCGCGGAAAACGTTCTTGAGTTCCGTGCCCCCTGTAACAGCTTCCACGCTTGTTGTATCCACCCCTTGGAGTTCGGCCACGTAGTCAAGGATTTTTTGAAGGTCATGCAGCAACTTTTCTTCTTCGGCGGCGTTAATTTCAACCCGGGCCAGCTTGGCGAGATGGTCCAGCGTTTCTTTGTTGATGGGCGAGGACATTGATCAAATCATAACTGCTCGTTGCCTCGATTTCAAATAAAAAATCTCTTCGTGGCTATCGTTACGTCAAGTAGCGCGCCAACTCCTTGAATTTTTTCCCGCGGTCGGCGTAGTTCTTGAACATGTCGAAACTGGCGGCCCCGGGAGAGAGAATGATAGCGACACGAGACATGGAGAGAGGGATAAGCTTTCTCGCGAAAACGTAGGCGCGTTTTACCGCCTGTTTAAGGTTCGTGACCAAAATCACATTCAATTTTCTTTGCCGCTTGCTTGCCCGCCGAAACTTCGGTGAAGGGGGGTTACGTGTTGCTTGTCGCTGAATCGACTTTAGAATCTTCTTTTTATTTTCTCCCACGAGCACAACAAGCTTGGTTTGTTTGGAAGATTTAAGCGCAGTTCCCAAGGGTTTGTAATCAAGCCCCTTATCCTGGCCGCCCACGATTAGAACATGCGGCACCGATCGGAAGGCGCGCACAGCGGCGGCGGAAGTCATTGGGTTCGTCGAAGCCGAATCGTTATAGAAAGAAATGAACCGATCCGAAAAATTCGAATTAATCCGAATACCCCGAATTTTATTCGTATCATTCGGATGCATTCGTAGTTTGGGATTGCTGATTTTAATTTCGCGGACGAATTCCAGCCGGTGTTCGAGCCCACGGAAATTCGTAATGGTTCGCTTGATAACCGCAGGCAGGACGCCTAGTTTTCGCGCTACCGTTGCCGCCATCACGGCGTTGCGGAAAGAATGTTCACCGGGAATTTTAAGCTCGGCGGCGGAGAAAAGTTTAAATCTTCGGTGATCAACTGGGATCTGCTTGGCCTTGCTTTGTTCGCCGATCCGTCCGCTTATCGCATTGTCCGCAAAGTAAAAAACTTTGTCGTTTTTAGACTGGAATTTTATGATTTGCGCTTTGGCTTTGTAATATTCCTTAAGCGAACGATGCGCATCCTGGTGTTCGGGAAAAGTGTCAAGGATAACCGCGATTTGCGGCGAGCGGTCGAGATCTTGTAGTTGGAAACTCGAAAGTTCGAGCACCACCCATGTGTTTTTCTTTATTTTGGGCAGTGCGTCCAAGGCCGAATCGCCGATATTTCCCGCAAGCACAGCTGGTTTTCCCGCTCGGCGCAGTAATTCATAAATTAAAGTCGCGGTTGTGCTTTTGCCTTTGCTGCCGGTTACGCCGATGATGCGTGAGGTCAGCCGACTGGTGGATTCGAAAAAAAGGCGGGTGGGGCTCGAGAAGCTTACCCTGTGCCTGCGAGCTTCCACGAATTCAGGCAACAGATAAGGAATGCCTGGCGATCGGAAGACGATATCAAATTCCGAAAGATTTTTAAGGTAATTTTTGCCGAGCCGCGCTTTAATTCCTTTTGGAACTTTGATTTTTGGATCTTTGTCAAGAATCCATATCTCGTTCCGCGTCTGTCCGCGTAAAGTCGGCGTCTGTCCGCGCTTTTGAAGCAGCTTCAAAAGTGATTGCCCTTCACGCCCGAAACCTAAAATTGCTATTTTCATGTTTATAGGACGGTATGATGTAATCTTTTCACAAAAAAATAAAGTGTCAATTAACTTTCAGAGAGACATCGGGTGTCCCGAATATTCTGAATAATAGAATCGTATGGAAAATCATACGGAAAATCGTACGATTTTCCGTATGATTCCGGAGAGTAAGAATTTAGAAAAAGAAACTGCGTGGTGTTTGCACTGAACGGGTGAAACCTGAAGTTGCTATTTTAATATCTAAAATAAACTGTGCAGTATTCTTAAATTAGTCCGAACGCATTTCGCCGCCTGCGGCGGCGAGGAATTTCCCCCGCGAAAATTCGGAAAGGCGGCGGAGCCGCACCGCTGACAATTTCAAGTTTTTCTTTGGCGGCAATTCAATTTAAGATTTCTTAAATCTTAATCCATTAATGAATTCGTATGCGGGCCCGGCCACAAAACCCCAGCCAAACCCCCACATTAATTCTTCGAGTGGTGCGCCAAGTATGAGGATACCAGAAATATTCTTGAGCATCCACCACTTCTGAATGACGCCATCAAAAAGATATGCAAACACTAGATAGAAAACTAACATGAGCGCACCAACAAGCAATCCACTAAAGAAGGCGTCTTTCAGAAGATCATGTCTGGTAAAAAGTATAGAGGCACCAATAATCAAAAATCCAAAAATGGAAACATAAATGGAATTAAAACTTAAAACCATGCTACCAACATACATCCAAGCTACACCAAAGAGTGCAACACCAAACATCCATTTTGGATGCGCTGAAAGATGCCTCTTCATATACTTTTTACCAAAAAGTTCTTCATATATGACCGCCGCGATTCCGCCGATAGCAAACCCGAAAAGTAGGTCTTCGATGCCGATTAACCAACCATTAAAAAGCTGTGGCTGCCAATAATCGCGTAAGTAAAATAATTGCGAGAGTGGTCCCATGGGA
>CAYIAX010000009.1:0-30754 GCA_964361595.1 uncultured Candidatus Saccharibacteria bacterium
GCCGGGTCGCCCCGGGTTACAAGCTGGAAGCTGGTAGGCGTGTCGTCCGTCTCGTCCTCGGACTCGTCAGCTTGGAAGGTGATGCGGGCCAGCGCGTTCGTAGGCGAGCACTCGTTGTCGTTCGCGGACGCCGCCTGCAAGTCCAAATCGAAACAACGGCCAGGCAATTTTCAACAGTAAAATCCGTAGAAACGTACATCAACGGAAAGCTTTTCGATTGGCAAGCCTGGCGCGAATCCATTAACAAGGGGTAAAGCAAGAGTTATGATGTTTAAATTTTGGGGCTTTGCCGACCCGCAAACTTTAAAAAACTCAATATTTTCGAGGTTTGATTCTTCCACGGGTTTTTCGTTGCTCACCCGAATAATTAACTAATTAAAACGAATATTTACCGAACATTCGATCCAAATTCGTTGCTATTTGTTAAAAATTCGAGCGAGTAACGACACCAGAGGGTTGTTATTTTTTTGTCCCGCTTTTAGAATTGGCAGATATGGATTATGAACTTGAGCTCATCGGCAGAAACACGGTTGCCGATGGAACGATGGAGTTTATTTGGAGCACCGCGGGCACGGATTTCGCCTTCCGAGCTGGACAGTACTCGGATTTTACGCTCTTAAACCCGCCGGAGACAGATGCCGAAGGCAATACACGCCCCTTTTCACTCGCCGGCTCGCCTAATGACATGGGAAAAATCAGATTTGTAACCAGGATGCGCGATACGGCCTTTAAACGGGTCTTAAAGACCATGCCTTTGGGCACCAAAGTTAAGGTAACAAAACCAATGGGCTCGTTTGTACTGCCGAAACATACCGAACGACCACTCCTCTTCATTGCCGGTGGCATCGGTGTGACACCGATGCACAGCATGATCCTCTATGCCAGCGAAGAAAAACTGCCTTATAAAATTTATTTATTTTGTTCTAATCGCACAGCCGGCTCGACGACCTTCCTCGCTGAATTCGAAAAACTGGCGGAAACTATGCCGAACTTTAAATTCATACCCACAATCACGGATTCCGGCGAACCGGACTGGAAATACGAGCGCGGCCGCATCAACGAAGAAATGCTCACGCGCCACGTAGCCGATCTCGACAAAGTGACGACCTATGTCGCCGGCCCTCCGGCGATGGTTACGGACTTCCTGCCCATTCTGGGCCGCGCCGGCGTAGACGAGGACTTCATCAAAGCTGAAGAGTTTGCGGGGTATTAGGATAAATTTTCAATTCTCAATTTCTAATTTCTAATGAAATTTCATTCCCGGGTCGGCAATCGGATAGGTAAACCTGCATACCGAACGTCCTCTCGTTTTAAATCTAACAAGTATTTGGCAATAATTAAATCGAAGGCCAAATTCCAATTACCCCGCAAAAGGGATAAAATTAAATAGATGACCGAAATACTTCTTTTAGTTCTTTTTATGGCCGTTGTTTTTGGCTTTCTTTTAATTTTGCAAACGCTCAAAAAGCAGGGGCAGAAAAAGGACGAACCGGCGCTTTTAATGCTCCAAAACCAGATCAATGACTTGAATAAAACCCTGCGCGAGGGGCTGACCGAGGTGGGCCAGACAACCAGACACCAGATGACGGAAAGCGTAAAAATCGTGAGCAACATCGCCGAGAAACTTACAAAGTTAGACGAAACGAATAAGCAGGTGGTAAGTTTTGCCGATCAACTCAAGAACCTGCAGGACATTTTAAAAAATCCCAAGCAGCGCGGCATTTTGGGCGAATATTACCTAGAAACCGTGCTTAAGAATGTCTTACCGCCCGGCAGTTACCAAATGCAGTATCCCTTTAAGGATGGCACGATCGTGGATGCCGTGATTTTCTACCAAAGCAAAATTATCCCGATTGATTCTAAATTCAGCCTGGAGAATTATAATCGCATACTTGAAGCGCGGAGCGAAGACGAGAAAAAAAGACATGAAGATGCTTTGCGCAGCGACCTGAAAACCAGAATCGATGAAACTTCAAAATATATAAAACCACAAGAAGGCACGATTGAATTTGCTTTCATGTTTATTCCTTCGGAAGCGCTTTATTACGACCTCTTAATCAATAAGGTGGGTTCGGTTACCGCGCGCGATTTGATCGAGTATGCAACCGTGGACAAAAAAGTGTTTGTTGTCTCCCCCACTTCTTTCCTTGCTTATCTTCAAACCGTAATTTGGGGCTTGAATCAAACTAAAATCAACGAATCGGCCGAGCAGATCAGAAAGAATGTTTCCGAACTTAAACGACACCTTTTAAATTACGATTCGTATTTCCGCAAGCTAGGTGTTCATCTAAACACCACTTACAACATGTACACAAAAGCCTACGGGGAATTTAAAAAAGTAGACAAGGATGTCTACCGCATCACCGGCGAAAGCATGGAAGTGGAACCCTTGGAGCTTACTCCCCCGCGCGTGGACGAGGAAGAATAAAGGGGTATCATCCCCTTTGTTTCAACTTCGCTCGGACGGAATAAAAACCAAATTTATTTCGCCCCTCGCTCGTTGAAATAACCTATCTTCGCTTTTTCCGCAAAAACGTCGGGAAATCCCAGGCGTCGCTGTCTTTTTTGTTCTTGGCCGCTTTTTCCGCCTTGGCCGCTTCGCCGCTTCCAGCGAGCGGCGGTTTCGCCGCAGCCAATTCTGCTTCCGCCTTGTCCGTATCGCCTAACCTTAATTTTTCTTCGGCCCCGCCAAAAACCGGGCGCATTCTCTCTTCGCCGAACCGGTTCGAACTGAAAAGCGACAAGGATGACGACATGCCATTGAAGCCCGTGGCGACGAGCGTAATCCTCAACTGATTATGCTTCAGGCGCCGGTCGTGATAGGCCCCGAAGATGATTTTTGCGCCTGGATCCACGGTTTGAGCCACCAGTTTAGCCGCTTCATTTACTTCGTTAATACGCAGGTCCCGGCCGCCGGAGATGCCCAAAAGCACGCTTTTCGCGCCTTCGGGGTTAACTTCCAAAAGCGGCGAGTGGAGGGCCTGATTTACGGCATTTACGGCTCGTTCTGCTCCCGCAGCCACTCCCATGCCCACAATTGCCGAACCGCCATCCTGCATCACGGAGCGCACATCGGCAAAGTCCACATTGATTATGCCGGGCGTAATGATGAGCTCAACCAGTCCCTGCAAGGCATTTTTCATCACGTCATCAATGGCTTCGAAGGCTTTTATAACCGGCGTGTCCTTATTTACGACCGCAAAAATCCGGTCATTCGGCACGACGATCAAGGCGTCAACTTTGTCTTTAAGCCGCACGATTCCCTCTTCGGCGATCCGCTGCCGCTGGCTGCCTTCGAAAGCAAAAGGTTTGGTCACAAAAGCAATCGTTAAAGCACCGCTCTGCTTCGCCGCTTCTGCCACGACAGGCGATACACCCGTGCCCGTGCCGCCGCCTAAGCCGGCGGCGATAAAGACAAGGTCCGCGCCTTTGACGAGTTCAGTCAACTCGGAGCGATTTTCTTCGGCAGCCTGCCTGCCCAGATCCGGATTCATGCCGGTGCCCAAACCGCGCGTAAGGTTTTTACCGATATAAACTCTGCGGCGTACATCGCAATGATCCAAATCCTGGTGGTCGGTATTTACCGCAATGAATTCAACTCCGCGGGCGAAATCCCTGCTCATGCGGGAAACAGCGTTGCCGCCGCCTCCGCCCACGCCGATCACCTTGATCGAAGCCAGGGGAAAAGCGGATTTGTCTTTCTGGACTTTTTTAACTTTTTTTGCGCGCTTCATCACGTTAGAAGCAGATCGCGAGCGGCGACCTCTGAATATTATTGACTTTTGCGTAATGATTATTTGTTATCATGGTTTGGATTGAATGATCGCTTCTAATGGGATTCATTATGGAAGAAAATAACGGATTATATTTTTAAATGCAAACTTTCTGCCGCCCTGCTTTGGCAACCAACCCTCCTTATCGGCGCCCCACAAGATCAAGCCCAGGGCATTGATGTATTCTGGATCTTCAAAAGCATCTACAAAATTCAAGGCCTCTTCGGACCATTGCTCATGCAGAGGCAAACCGATCTGCGAAGAAAGCTTCAATTCCTGCTTGGCGAGTTCCGTGAGCCCCGGCAGCTTGGCGCCGCCGCCCACGAGCACGACGCCGCCGGCCAAATTGCCGATTTTGCCGCCCAACCTCAACTCATTATTTATAAATTCGAAAATTTCCGCAAGCCTCGATTCGATGATTTCCGAGAGGAACCGGCGCGAAACCAACCCGCGGCTCTCGGACGAGAACTTGCTTAAATCAATGTTTTCCTTGGAACCGATGTCCTTGGCCAAAGCATGGCCGTATTGGAGCTTGATGCTTTCGGCGGCCGGGACCGGGATCTTAAGCCCCACGGCGATATCATTTGTAATATTCCCCGCGCCGACCGGAAAAACGCTCACACCGGCGATCTTGTTTTCATCATAAACGGTCATCGCGGTCGTGCCATAGCCGATATCGACAAGCACAACTCCCAAATCTTTCTGCGACTTAGACAAAGCCGCCCGCTGGGCGACCAAAGGGTCGCAAACTAGGCCCCCGATGCGGCCGCCGGCCAATTCCACCGTGCGCATAATGCTTTTCACATGCGGCGCAAAAGCGTCAATTATGAGGCTATTTACTTCAAGCCGGTTGCCCGACAAGCCCAGGGGGTCAATGATGTCCCCTACGCCATCAACCACGTATTCCCTCGTGATATTGTGGACAATCATGCGGTTCGGAGCTATCGCCACCGCCTGGCTCGCCTTGATCGCCCGCTCCACATCGTCCTCGTAGATCTCGCTGTCGGCGCGCGAAACCGCTACGATCCCCCGCGAATTTTGCGTCCGGATCTGCGGCGTCCCGATATTTACATAAACGGTTTTTAAAGCTGATTTGGAAGCTTTTTTAATCTCGCCTAAGACTTTGGCCACCGAACTTGTGGTCGAGGCCAAATCAACGATCGCGCCCTTCCGCAGGCCGTCGGAGACATCCTTGAAAAGCGCTGTGAGCACTGGCCGGCCGCCCCGAGACCGCGCAACAGCCACTTTAATGGCTGAAGTCCCGATGTCTAAACCTACAATAAGTTCCGAGCCCATGTTTGGGTTTTAGTTAAATTTACCTGAAGAATATTGCTTATAGAAGATTTGCTCGAACCGCTCCATTTCGATTCTAGCACCTTTCTTCATGTGGTCATAGCCCAAAAGATGGAGCGTGCCATGAATCACCATGCGGGCGAGCTCACCTCGCTTGCTCTTTGTCAAACTTCGATTAAGGTAGAGTTCGCCCAAAAAACCAGGCCGCTCCGGGTGAGGAAATTTGCCCCGCGGAAAAGCTAGTACATCCACGAATGCCGGCACTTGGGCTTTGGAGTAAAAACGAGCCTTGAGGGCTCGTAGTTCGGCATTCGGGATAAAAACAACTTCGACGAAATCCGGATTGAATTTCTTTTTTAAAAACTTGCTCGCAATCCGATTCGCAAGCCGCCCAGCCTCATGCTCCGAGTTGTTTTTTGATGATCTGCTGGACCGTGGCGCCATCGGCTTTGCCTTTTAATTGTTTCATGGCTTCGCGCATGATGCTCGCAAAATCTCCCGCTCCGCTTGCTCGAACCGATGCAACGACCGCTTCGATTTCCGCTTCGCTCA
Source organism: uncultured Candidatus Saccharibacteria bacterium (assembly GCA_964361595.1). Taxonomy (GTDB): domain Bacteria; phylum Patescibacteriota; class Minisyncoccia; order UBA6257; family 2-01-FULL-56-20; genus CAYIAX01. The sequence continues at coordinate 5,619 of CAYIAX010000009.1, forward strand.
TCTGCGCAGGCAGATAAGTTTCGATCGTCGCCAATTCTTTCATTTCTTTATCGGCAAGATCTTCTCTCCCGCCTTTGTGAAAAAGCTCCGCCGCCTCTTTCCTTTTTTTGGCTTCGCGGCGCAGCACTTCTTCCACTTCCGTGTCTTCAAGCGTACTCTCTCCGGTCTTGCCGCGCTTTTCAATTTCGCGGTTTTTGACCTGTGCTAAAAGCATGCGCAAAACCGACAGGCGGTCGCTTAAATTAGCTTTTTGCGCCTGATGCAGATCTGCGGTGAGCTTTTCTAAGAGCATGACTGTTTAGAGCAAGCCTAATTTTTTGAGCCGGGCAACTTCTTCCCGTTTTTTCGTCCGGTAGATGGCCGAAAGCCGGCGCGCGCGCTTATTTACCTTGCGGCTCTTAAAACGCCGCTTGCGGACCTCCGTCAGCACTCCGCTTTGGCGGATGCGCTTCGAAAACCTGAAAAGCAGATTGCTCGATGATTCTCCTTCTTTTTTCTTTGATTCGATCATGTTTATTTGAATGCGATTTTTTGCCTCATTGTCTCCAAATCTTCCACAGGAGGATTGTTGACTACGCTGTGGACGGAACCGCCGCCATCTCCTTCAAATCTGGGTATGAGATGGATATGGAGATGCGGTACAGTCTGTCCGGAAATCGATCCCTGGTTCACGCCGATCGTGACTCCTGCTGGGTTCAAAGACGCCATAAGCTGGCGCAAAACCTTTTGCACGGCGAGGAAAACCGGCTCAATCTCGCCCGGGGGCAGGGCGGCTAAATCTTCCGCATGCACCCTGGGAATAACCATGGTATGGCCGGGCGCCCGGGGAGCAATATCCAAAAAGGCCAAAACGTGGGAGTCTGAATATACAGTATAAGCCGGCACCGAACCGTGGGCGATCTTGCAGAATAAACAATCTTCCATGCTATCCCTTGGACCGCTTTTTGATTTCCTCGACCAGTTTAGGCAAAGGCACGGTTTCTTGCAAGCTGTTCTTTAGATTGCGCACGATAATGTTCTCTTCGAAAATTTCCTTCTGGCCGAAGATAAGCGCCAGCTCGATCCCCTCCCGATCGGCTAATTTGAGCTGCGACTTGAGGGACTCGCGGCCCAAGGCTTCGGCGACGGAAATCCCGGCGCGGCGCAGGTCTTCGATGATCTTCAGCGATTTCTTTTTGGCCAGATCGCCAACATGGATCAAGAAAACTTTTTTGACTGCCTTCAGGGGCAATTTAACTTCTTGGGCTTTCATTACATGGATCAGGCGCTCGATGCCGCAAGCGAAACCTACCGCCGGCGTAAGCCTGCCGCCGAGCATCTCCATTAGATAATCATAGCGTCCGCCGGCGGGCAGAGCGCCGACTTCAGTTCCCGCGCCTTCCGTATGGAATTCAAAGACTGTGCGGCTGTAGTAATCAAGGCCGCGCACGAGCTGATTGTCCAACGCATAAGGAATAGCAAGCTCCTCCAGGTATTCCAAAACGCCCTTCAAGTGCGTACTGCAGGTCGAACAAAGCTTATCAAAGAAATTCGGCGCTTTGGCTTTAAACTCCTGGCATTCCTCGCGCTTGCAGTCGAGTAAACGCAATGGATTATTTTTGTAACGCCGCAAACAATCGGCGCAAATTTTCTTTTCGTAGTTGCGATAGTAGTTTTGCAATTGGCGCTTGTAAAGCGGGCGGCAAACGCGGCAGCCGATCGAGTTAATCTTCAAGTTGGAATTTTTAATCTTAAGTTCTTCGAGCAGGCGCGCGGCTACGACGATAACTTGGGCATCGTAAATCGGATCATTCGGACCACCAATAATTTCGAAACCAACTTGGTGGAATTGGCGGAAGCGGCCGGCCTGCGGGCTTTCGTGGCGAAAAAACGGTCCTTCGTAATAAAACTTCTGCAGTTGGCTTGAGCGTCCCAAACGATGCTGCAGATAAGCCCGCGCGATCGGCGCCGTGTTTTCAGGACGCAAAGCTAAAACATCGCCGCCTTTGGTTTTGAGAACAAACATTTCTTTTTCGACAATATCCGTCTCTTCGCCAATGCCGCGCTCAAAGAGCTTAAAAGATTCCAAGATCGGCGTATCAATACGGTTGAAATTGTAAAAATCCGCCAAATCGCGTGCGACTTTGCGAACCCGGTCCCACCACGGCTGGTCAACCGGCAGGATATCGTGCATGCCGCGCGGCGTCTGGAATCCGACTTTTTCGTCCTTAACTTTTTTAAGCGAAGCCATAAGTGAAAAATTAGTAATTCGGAGCCGCGAAGACCATGAATTGCCTTACGGGCCATAGCCGCAAGCGAACCAAACCGACTATTTCTTCGGCGCGCAAAATCCCCCAATCGCGCGAGTCGAAGCTAAAGGGACGGTTATCTCCCAAAACCAGGTATTCCTCTTCGTGCAATTTGAACTCGGCCGTGGCCGCGGAGCGCGTAGTCGTGATCATGCCCGGCGGCAGGTATTTCTCATCGAAGACCTTCCCGTCGGGATAGGCGGAATTAACGAGCTTAACTTGACCGTTTTGAATCACAATCATGTCTCCCGGCATGCCGATAATGCGCTTAATAAAGTAGGTAGATTCATCTTTGGGATACCGGAAAACGACAACTTCGCCGCGGGCGGGTTCACGAAAACGATAGGTTAACTCATCGATCAAAAGGTAATCGCCGTTAATAAAAGTCGGCACCATACTGGCGCCGCTCACCAAAAAAGGCTGGACTAAAAAGGTGCGAATAAAAATGACCGCCAGCAAGGCGACAATCGCAACTTCCGCAACCTCAAGGATCGAGGCAAGGAATTGACGCATCGTGAAATAGTATAAGACATTGGCTATACTTATTGCAAGTATGCATGACGAGAGGAATTTTAAGCTTTTTGTAGGCCTCGGCAACCCCAGTCGAGAGTACGCCCGAACCTATCACAACGTGGGTTTGACCTGTCTTGATTTTCTTAAGGATCGCTGGGCCAACGCAAGCTCATGGCAAAAAGAAAAGAATTTTCACTTTTTAAGGCTGCCCGATAAAATACTCGTAAAATCTTCCGTATTCATGAATGAATCCGGATCGGCCGTCGGCTCGGCCTGCCGAAAGTTCAAGATTTCCTACGCCGAACTCCTCGTCATCCACGACGACGCCGATCTCGCGGTTGGCGCTTATAAACTATCTTTCGGGCGCGGCTCGGCGGGGCATCACGGCATCGATTCCGTGATCGCCGCCTTGGGCACGGATGAATTTTGGCGGCTGCGCCTGGGCGTGAGGAGCACCCACGGAAAAGCCAGCGATTTCGTGCTCGCTAAGATCAATAAAACTGACCGAGAAAAAATTTATGGCGTACTTGCGGAAATAACGGAAAAAGTCATTGAAAAAGACCTCCCTTGACTCGAAATTTTAACGTCCGTCAGCGGCAAACTCACGGCTTCAAATTGCGGATCGTCATCAATGGCTTTTTTAAAGGCGATTATATCTTCTTCGGAAGCGGCATAGCCGGCTAAGGTTACCGACGTGCCAACGCCTTGATAGCTCACGCGTTCAAGCGTGATCCTGTTCGCCTTTAGCATCGCGCCTAATTTGGCGAAGAAATAGGACCGCGGGGCGGACGTACCCTGGATTTTACCCAAAATAATTACGGAGCGGTTGAAGCGCGTGACTTCGTCTTGCAGAAGATCCATCTCTTTGGTTTGTTCAGGGCTTACAGCAATCTGCGATTGCCGTTCGAGATTTTTCTTAGTGTTCAAGAGAAAGAAATCCGCGCCCAAGAATGCCAAAAGCAAAATCGAAAGCCCCACGGGCAAGAGCAAACGCCAGAAATAAAGGAAATGGATCAATTGATGGCGCCAAAATTCCTCTTGCGCCGTCACGCCTAAAAGGCTGATGTCCTTGTCTTCGCGCTGCGGAATGCGGGCGCGCAGCCCGCTGCCCAAAGCCACGAACCATTCAGGCGAAATCACAACCTCCGGCTTGAGCACCAGCTCGCGAGCCGGATAAGTGAAATTACTCCCGATAATCCGGATAATTTCATCTTTAAATGCGCTCGCGGCAACAAAAATCGCCGCAATCGGCTCTGCCCAATGGGAACTATAAAAGTTAACGACCTGATGCAGGCTTCTTAAAATTACGGCTTCGAAATTCGCCGGAGTTATTTGGCGCTCTTCGCCCTGCAATTCGCGCCAGGAGTTAAAGTACTGGAAGTAAAGCTGGGAGCGCTTAATAATGATGATTTCAATCCCGCTCGAATCAACGCTTAAGAGAATATAAGGATCTTGGGGGCTGAAACTGGCAGACAAATCCCTTGCCACCCGCGTCAAAGAAAGCGCCCTTGACTCGATCGAGTACACGATAAAACCAGCTTCTTTAAGCAGACCTAGAATTTGATCGACGATGGCGCGATTAATGAACGAGCTTAGAATCTCAAGCCGCAGGGACTTTTGGTCCTCTCCGACCAACTGCCAGCCGGAATAAGTCTCGGCTGCTTCAACCGGCGAAACCATTTGGATATTAAGCTGGATCGCTTTCTCAAGGTTCTCGCCTTCGATCATCGGCAAGCTGAAAACCTGGCTGTAAATATTTATAGAACTCAACGAAACGACGACGCCGATCGGATGGCGGCTTTTCCCCAAAACATTGATCTGCTGCTTTAGGGCTCGCAAGGCTTCAAGCAGCGTATTTCTTTCTTTGACTTCGCCGCCGACAACCACGCCGGGCGGGAGGCGCACGCTCGCTAATTCCCAGTCTTTGCCGTTAAAACGGGCGAACCGCAGAACTGAATCGGAAATTTCAAGCCCGCCGATGCTTTGGCGGACTCGCAGGAGAGAAAGGATTTTTTCCGGAGATGGTAATTTCATCAGAGATTAACCTGCTCCCAAGACACGACGTTCACCAAGCCGGTCGAAGACGCGACGGCGGCGATTACCTGGATTTTACGCTGGTATCTTGAAACCGTTGCCCAGGCAAGTATTTTAGCCTGTCCGGTTGCGGGAGAGTTTTGAGTGACGGTAACGCTGGCCGTTTGCCCGCCCACCGAAATCGTATATGGCGAAGCGGCGGAAAAATCTTTGTCGCGAACCAATTTCAAAAGCGCATCTTCGGCGCCTGTAGTTGCGGCGGCTAAAGCGCGGTTGGCAGCCTGAAAACCGTAACTTGAATTAATAAAACTTAAGACGACAAAGGCCAAAGAAATGCCGATCGCGAGCACGATCCCGCCGATCAAAAAAACCAGGGAAAGCGCGGCCTGGCCCCGTTCGGGCCAATGGCCAATGGCAAATGGCAAATAGTCACTCATTTTTTTAATTATACCGCTTCCGATTTATAGTATCGAATTACAATTAGCTATTCGCTGTATGCTATATGCCAATCACGGACTCCAGTTCACGATAACTTCATCAACGCGGGGGCTCTGGCTTTGTGCTTGGTTAGAAAATAAGAAAATGCGGTAACGGAAATACCGGAAGTTACTGTGAAAAGCGTAGTCCAGTTTAATGGATGTGTCCGCGCCCACCGTGTAATAGCTGTTGCTTGTGCCGTCGGAGCCCTTGTAACTCCACGGGCCGCTAGAACTATTCGAAACGGCGAATTGGAATTTTACCGACGTGCCGGCCGGCTGGTTGCCATGCCAGAGCACGGAATTAAGCTGGGCTCCTGCCGCAATGCCGGTATCGAAAGTCGAGGAATCAAGCGTACCGTTCGTCGAGGTCGCTCGCCAAGCTGTGACAACTTTATAATTAGAAGTTCCGCAGCCGCTGTAATTTCCGCAGTTAAAACTGATCCAGCCGATAACGTCATTCCAGGCATAGCAGCTGCTCGAACCCGTGCCGCAAAAACTACCGGTGTCCGGATCGATCGTTACTTGATAAGTTGATGCGCCGCAACCGGTGCCGCCGTTTGTGCAGTTAAAACTAACCCAGCCATAAGTGTCATTCCAGCCCCAACCCGAGAGCACGCCTAAACCGTCATTCGCCACATTATAATTGCTCTGCCCGCAGATATCGCCGTTGCGCGCTGTTGCGCAGTCAAAAGAAAAATCTCCCACCGAAGAACTTGCGTACCCGGTCAGCTTTTGCGAGGTTACGATGATGCTGTGGGTATAGTGAAAATCCATCCAGCCGACCACGTCGCTCCAAGCCCAAAATTCACCGGAGGAAAAACTGATGTTGGTGCCCGGATTAGTATCGGCTAAAGTCCGGTGGAAGCCGAAAAACGCAAAGAGCGCAATCGCGATGACAATGGAATTTTTGAAGAGCGGGCGCAGCATTTTATAAATTAATCCGAATGGAGCCTGTGCTCGTGCCGACATTGATGCTCGTCGAAGTCGAGAACCGGCTGTTTGTGGACGTAACTGGCCCATCTTGCCCGCTGCCGCCCGACCAATCAGTCTGCATATAAACATTATTGCGAAAACGGGTAAAGTAAGCCGCGATCGTATTCGTGGCGCTCAAATCCCATCCGTAAATCACCGTCACCTTGCGGGAAGAAGGATCAAGCGAACCGCTGTCCGCTAGATTGCCGCTGCCGTCTCGAAAGGCCTCGTCCACGTAAAAATAACGGGTATAGGTTGTAGTCGCCGCGACAATGCTTTGCGTGCCCGCGACCGCGGTAAAGGGCGAACTCGTTGCATTCAAATAATATTTATTGGCTGAACTCGTGCTTAAGTTCACGAGATTATGCCAATCCGCTTCGCTCCAGATGCGCACGTTATCGAGCAAGGCGCGACCCAACGCGCTTCCCACTTGGACGCGGTTCGCTTGGGTATTGCTCTTTAAGGCGGGCGCGATCACCGCGATTGCCCCCAGGATCATGATCGTGCCCACACCCACAGCGACTAAAATCTCGATTAAAGATTGACCCTGTTTCATTTTCATCTTCATTGGAGGTTGATTAGACCCGAAGCTGTGATCGTAATTGTTGAGCTAGCCGTGCCCGTACGGGAGTCTTCTCCGCCGCCGCTATAGCTATAACTATCACCACCGAAAACGTCCGCGGCTAAGCCGCTTGAGGGATAAACTGCTGTAGCAAGGCCGGAGCAAGAAGCAGAATCGCGCCAAACCGCCACGCTGCCTCCGCCGTTTGCGTAATCAATTGGGACTTGCCCGCTGTAGGTGGAAAGATCCCACGTCGAACCTGTCCGGCAGGAAACTGCATTGCCGCCGCTGTCGCGCACCGACCACGAGCCTCCTCCCGGCAGCCCGGTCATCGCAATCGTCGTCGAACTGTAAACCGCAAAGTCGTCATACGTGAAAGTCACGCTGCCGCCGGAAACGGCGGTGGCGATTAGCCCCCAATAACCTGCGCCTGTCAAGGACCCGTCGCTTGCGGAAAGTGCGGTGCCGCCGTCGTTCCAAGCCGAAAGTGCGCTCACGGAAAGATTTGCGCGAAGCACATAAAAGGTATCCGCCGAAAAAGTTTTAGCTCCACTCGTGAGCGTGGAATAAACGTCCGAAATCACCTTGCCGATCCGGTGCAGCTGCCCCGCGACATTCAAGTCGCCCAGCTGATAACGATTACTGCCGGTGTCCCCTCTCGCCATCAAGGCCGTATTGCCGGTAGTCGCTCCCACTGCGCTCGCCTTAGCTCGTACTTCCAAAACACCGTTCGTTCTGCTTATGGCCGTAACATGGATTTGCACCGTCGTCGCTGCGGCCGGTGAAACCTGCAAGCGGTTGCTTGCCACGCTCCAACTTCCAGAATCAGTCGTCCAATTTCCCGATGTCGTCGTAAAACTATTGCAACTTCCGCCGTCCACGAACGCATTCGTGCCTTGAGGATCTTTGGCGCTTGGCTTCCAATAGTAAGTCGTATTGGCCGTGAGAGCGCTTTGCACCGTGTAAACCCCTTGCGTGCCCGAGGTATAGCAGTCGTTCGAGACGCTGCAAGTCGCGTTTTGGCCGGACCAGCCGGTTTGCGAACTGCTTTGGTCATAGGTCTGGAGTAAAGTCGTACAGCCGCTATTCGAGTACAAAGCGACTTTATACCGCAGGGCATCGCTATCCGAATCGGTGGCAGTCATCCGAAAAACCGGCGTTAAAGAAACATTTTGGGTTCCGTTCGTAGGCGCATCCGAACTCGGTGCGCTGGGCGAAGAATTTGAAGGAGTGGAAGTTGCCGCTTCGCCGCCGTAAGCGCCGTCGCCGCTCGAGTTTGTAGCGCGGACTCTGTACCAATAAGTTGTTGCTGGTGAAAGACCGGTATTCACATAGGCGAGTGAAGAAGTTGTGCCGACTTGAGCATAAGTCCCAGGTGAGCCTCCGCTATCCGGCGCACGTTCAATTTTATACGAACTTGCCCCGCCGGTGGGCGCTGTCCAGCCAACTGTGATGCTAGAGCTTAAGACATTGGAAAAAGTAGCTGTGCCCGGCGCTCCTGGCAGCGTAAGCGCAGATGAACTTGCACTATAAGATCCGTCGCCCGTGGCATTCGCGCCGCGCACGCGATAATAGTAAGAGGTATTTGCTGATCTGCCTGATTCGTTGTAACTCAAAGCGGTTGTCGTGGAAAGTTCGGAAAAACTATTGCCGTCCGTAGAGCGTTCGTATCGGTAATAAGTCGCTCCGTCCGCAGGCGCCGTCCAGCTTACTGTAAACGAGGTTGTGGTAATGCTGCTGTAAGTCGGCGTCCCCGGCGGGCCTGGCACGGTTAAAACACTCGCCTCCGCGGAATAATTCCCGTTTCCGGTGGTATTCACAGCCCGCAGACGGTACCAAAACGTGGTATCGGGACTGCTCGTGGCGTTATAAGTAAGCGCCGTTGTGGTTGCGATTTCGGAATAATTTCCCGGCGAACCGCTTACGTCAGCCGCGCGTTCCAGGCGATAATAATCCGTACCGCCCGTGGGCGCCGTCCAGTTCACCGTAAACGTGCTTGTGCTTATATTTGCAAAAGTCGGCGTGCCAGGAATTCCGGGGAATAAAAGCACACTTGAACTTGCGCTATATGGACCATTGCCGCTTCCGTTAGCCGAGCGCAAGCGATAGAAATAAGTAGTGTTCGGCGTGCGGCCGGTTTCTGCGTAAGTGAGTTGGGTTGTGGTTGCAGCTTCGGAAAACGCATTCCCTGAAGTTGAGCGCTCGAGCCGGTAATAATCGGCGCTGCCGGAAGGTTCTGTCCAGTTAATTGTAACTGTGCTTGTACCGGTGCTCGCATAAGTCGGCGTCCCGGGAGCGTTTGCGAGCATGAGCACGCTCGAGCTTGCGCCCACGGCGCCGTCACCGGTGGCATTTGTAGCAGTAAGCCGGTACCAATAGGCCGTATTCGGGCTACCGGTCGCGTTATAGGTTAAGGACGTTGTCGTCGCAGCCTGGACAAAAGTATTTCCATTCGTCGAGCGCCCGATTCTGTAATAAGCTGCCCCGCCGGTGGGCGCCGTCCAATTTACAGTTACCGTACTGGTATTCGTGCTTGCATAAGCGGGCGTGCCCGGCGAGCCGGGCAGGGTAAGTACGCTTGAACTTGCATTGTAAGGACCGTTGCCGCTTGGGTTGGTTGAGCGCGCGCGGTAAAAGTAAATTGTATTTTCACTGCGGCCGGTTTCACCATAAGTTAGAGCAGTAGTGCTCGCAATTTCTGAAAATGAATTGCCATCCGCGCTGCGTTCCAAGCGGTAAGAACTTGCTCCATCCGCCGGCGCTGTCCAGTTTACCGTTAATGTAGTCGCCGCAATATTTGCATATGTATTAGTGCCAGGCGAGCCTGCGAGCATAAGCACGCTCGCATTCCCGCTGTAACCGCTGTCGCCGCTTCCATTCGAAGAGCGAACTCTATACCAGTAAGTTGTATTTGGTGTCCGTCCCGAATCATCATATGAAACACCAGCGGGGGTTGCGATCTCTGAAAAAGTTCCAGGCGCGCCTCCGGAATCTGGTGCGCGCTCAAGTTTATAAGAGGTTGCATTGCTGCCCTCGGTCCAGCTTACGGTCACAGTGCTTGTGCCCGTACTGCTGAAAGTTGGAGTTCCCGGAGCGCCCGGCAAAGGACTTGTATACTTAGCGAGTATCACATCGCGGTAAACCGGCCAAGAAGAAGATGTGGAAACGGTATAAGTTACACCGTGAGTATGAGTATTTGTGTTTGTATTGGCCGCTGAACCGCTTTTATTAGCGAATGTTGCCGAGGGTCCGCCGCTCGTAAAAACGATAGAACCGCCATGGCTATGAGTCGTGCTGCCGCCGGTTGCGCCGAAACTGGTTCCCCCTTTTAATAAGTTCCCCGCGTAAGCGCTGCCCGAAGTTGAAATTGAACTCCAGCCAGAAGACAGTGAGGCGTTGTCAAAAAAAGCAATGATACCGCTGGGCAGGGTTGAAGTCGTACTCACCTGCGCAAAAACAACGGTAATATAAGGAGGAGCATTATTGTCGGCGGTCAAAGACGAACCGGCTGCGATCGCATGCGAGTGGACGCCGGAAGCAGTCGTAAGTCCGGCACCGGCGTCTGCGTAAGATCCGGACGAACTTGCGGCATTCAATGTGCTTGCCGTTGTATGAGTATGAGTGGCAGCCCCGCCGGTTGAAGCGTCATTCGCCCCGCGCAGATAATTTCCGTTCAAGGCGGTGTAATTAGTCCAGTTCGTCGGCAAATTCGCAGTTGAGGTCGCATCAAAGATCGCAATTGTGCCGTTAGGAACAGTCGTAGTCGCTGCGCTGATGAATTTCAAATCCTGGAAGGGCGGGCGTACATCCCCACTATTTAAGTTGGGGTTGCCCCAAGTATGAGCATGTGTGGAGATGGGAGATGCCGTACCTGCTGTGCTCACGTTTTGCCCAACGGCGGTGCCTTGGGTGGCCGAAGAATAAGTTAACGTATGCGCCTGCATGTCGTTGCTTGAACTCGCCGATGCATAAGTCGAGCTCGCTCGCGGAAAAACGCCGAAGAACGGATCGGTAACCGCGCAGGAAACGCAAGTCCAGCCACTGGGAATATCCGCGCCGTCCCAAAGCACAATTACATCCCCTGCCGCGGCCTCGGTTTGAAGCGGAGGCACTCGCAGGTAAAAATCGAGTCCAAGGAACAAAAATAAAATCAGAGCAACAATTTCTGTTTTCGAAAGCTTCTTGAAATTAAACATTTAAAGAGAAGTCCGGTTGAAATCGTCGAAAAAGATCAAACCGCTCGTCGCCCGGCTCACGTTTGGCCCAGCAACTCCGCCTGGACCTGCAACCAGCTCAAGCGAAATCGTCGTTGAAGCTGAAGGCAGACCGGTGATCTGGGCGAAAATGACGGTCGAAGACGAACCAGAGGGTACGCTCGAGGTGGCAAACCGCACGATATTAGGCAAGCGGTAATGGCCGACGACCGAGCTTGTGCTGTAAACAGTTCCGGAAAAAAGTTCGTAAAAAGCGGCGGTCGTCGTGCTATTCTCGAAATGCACGCCCCAGCTTGTACTCGAATCCTGCGACATCGAACGGCTCTGGGCTTCTCGCAAAAGCGTGGCGATCTGCCGCGCGGTATTTTCAAGCTCAACGCGATGGCGCCGGCCGGTTAAGCTCGTGAGGACAACCACCCCGATCACGGCAGTAATGCCGATCACAATCAGTATTTCGACCAAGCTGAACCCTTTGCGCATAATTTAGAATTGGCTGGTGAGCTGGTAAATAGGAACGATGATGGAAAGCGCAATCATTGCCACCAGTCCGCCCATGGTCAATAAAAGCGCCGGCTCGAGGACGGCAACTAAAGTTCTCACGTCATTATCAACGCTGGCGGCGTAAAAGTCGGCTACCGTCGCCAAAACCTCTTCCAAATGCCCGCCTTTTTCCGAGATCGCTACCAGGTTAGCGACCACACGCGGGAAAACTACTTCGCGCCGAAAGGCCTCGCCGATCGTAAGCCCCTTAGCCAAGCCCTCATCCGCGATCCGAATCAGACTTACGCGAAATTCCGTTGAGCCCACCACTTCCGCCGTAATTTTCGTGGTTTGGATTATCGGCATGCCGGCTTTCATCAAGGCGCTGTAGGTGGACGCAAATCGCTGGATCGCCAAGTCGCGGCGGATTTTCTTAATAAAAGGCAGATTCGCCAAAATTCTGTCGAGAACCCGCTTGCCGATCGGATTTCTTAAAAGAAACCAGCTGCCCGGCCCGACGATAATGAGCCCTAAAATAATGAAAAAAGTCAGGTGGTCGTTCATGAATAAGCCGACCGCAAAAACTATTTTCGAAAATGTCGGCGGATCAATGCCGCTATCCAAGAACGTTTTGGCGATTTTGGGCAAAGCGAAGGAAACGAGAAAAATAAAAATGACGAAGGAGGCGACTAAGAGAATCGCCGGATAGATCATTGCTGAACGCAAACGGCCGCGGAATTCAGCCTCTCGCTCCAAAGCAATGCTCAAATCTTCAAAAGTCTTTTGCAAATTTCCTGAAGTTTCTGCAGCCTTGATCAAATTTGTGAAAGCGGCAGAAAAGACTTTGGGATATCTTTCAAAAGCTTCGTAAAACGGCTTGCCGCGCGTAAGGTTATCTCTGACTTCAAGCAAGAAATTCTTCATTGCCAGCTTTTCAAAATCGGATATCAGAATATTGATCGCGGACAAAAGATCGGTGCCAACGCTAAGCATGAGCGAAAGGTACTTGGTCAAAAAGACTTTGTCGGCAATGCTAATCTCCGAAAAGAATCCGCCGAAAACCGTTTTCTGCTCTTTAACTGGCTTGACGGCGATCGGCCGCAATTCGCGGCCAGCCAAGTGCTGAAGCACTTGCGCCAGATTATCGGCGTCAAAGTCAGCTTCGACGATTTTTCCGCTTTGATCGGCCGCTAAATAGTGATACAACATGGTTTGGAAATTAAAAATTGGATATTGGAAATTTATGTTTTATTCCCTGATCACACGCAGGACCTCCTCAATCGTGGTAAGCCCAAGCTCGACCTTGCGCAAGCCGTCTTCGAACATAGTTTCCCGCCCCAACTTGGCGTTTTCTTCACGAAGGGTTTCCAGGTTAAAATGCTCGGCGATGATCAGATTTTTTATGCTTTCCAAGACCTCGAGTATTTCGAAAATAGCCAACCGGCCCCGGTAACCCGTGCCGCCGCACACCTGGCAGCCTTTGCCGCGATAAAAAACTTTAGGGATTCTCGAACTTGCCACGGTGGCGCCCAGGCTCCGCAGCTGATTATTGATGATTTTCTTGATATCCGGAGCCGGAGCATACGAGTAAATACAGGCCGTGCAGATATGCCGCACCAATCTTTGGGCTAAAGCGATATTCAGAACCGAAGAGACAAGGAAGGGCGGAATCTCAAGATCGAATAAGCGCGGGATGGCAGTTGGCGCGTCATTTGTGTGCAGTGATGACAAAAGCAAATGGCCGGTTAAAGCCGCCTGCACGGCGATCCCCGCAGTTTCTTTATCACGGATTTCACCGACCATAATGATGTTCGGATCCTGGCGCAGGAGGGCCCGCAAGCCGCTTGCAAAAGTAATTCCCGACTGCGGGTTGATTTGTGATTGATTTACGTAGCGCATGTTGTATTCGATTGGATCTTCAACCGTTACAATATTCACATTTGGTTTATTCAAAATATTCATAATCGCATAAAGCGTTGTCGTTTTACCGGAGCCGGTCGGGCCGCAGCTCAAGACCATGCCGTAAGATTTTTTAAGATTCTCGACTATAGTCGTCGCCATCTCGGGCAGCATGCCCAATTCTTCCAACGAAAGCGGTTTTTGCGTAGCTTCAAGCAAACGCATTTCAACTTTTTCTCCGTAATATGTGGGCATCACCGAAACGCGCACATCGATCATTTGATTGGTAATTTGGTATCGAAACCGCCCGTCTTGCGGCTTAAAGTGCTCGTCGATCTTTAGTCCAGATAAAATCTTCACCCTGGCAACAAGCGCGCTGTGCACCGCCTTGGGTATGCGCATAATCTCATAAAGGATCCCGTCCACGCGGTACCGCATCATGGTTACGTCTTCCAAGATCTCCAAGTGAATATCAGAAGTACGTAGGGAGATAGCATAAGACAAAAGGTTGTCAACGATTGCAACGATCGGAAGATCAGCTGCGGCTTCTTCGACGCTTTTTGTCTGCGAGCGCAAAGAGGCCTGTACGTTATCCTCGATATTCTTTTTGAAATCGCCTGTACTCTTCGAACCGTAAACCGAGAAACCCAGCTGCAAATCATCGTTGGTCGCTAAAAACGGTTTGATCTTGGCCCGTAAGTGCTGTTTTAAGAATTCAATCGTCTCGAGATCAGAGGGGTCGAGCATTGCCGCGTCCAAAGCGCCGTCAGGCTCGCGGGCAAAAATGATCACTTGGCGCTGGCGGGCGATCTCCTCCCCTAAAAGTTTTAAGACCTCTTCATCGGGACGACGGGCGCTCAAGTTTGCCATCTCCACTCCCAAAGCAGCGGCCAAAAGTCCGTTTAAATAATTGTTGTCTGCTATCTTTTCCGAAACTAAAATATCAATCAGGTTCTGATTTTTGCGGTCGGCTTCCTCGATTAGTAAGTCGAATCTATCCGGAGTAATTAAATTTTCCTGCACCAGGCGCTTTTTAAGCTGGGCAGGCGGAATAGGTAAATGCATATACTATTAGTAAGTATAGCAAAACAAGAAAAGGCGTGTATCGCCTTTTGTTTCGAGGTAAGCCTGCGGCAACACAAAAGGAGGCTTATACATACAGCCTCCTCTTGTTACGAAAAACCCCTTAGAACGTTAATTGCGTGCCTACCTCGTAAATGTTGGCATTATTGCCTCCATCCGTGTTCTCAACGTCGCCACTGCCGCCGTTAACATATTTACTGCTCTCCATATTGGCATTGAATTCGAAGACCAAACCGGTCGAGCTGGCCTGATAGGCATAGAAGAGGCCCGAGTTTGAAGCATTGGTCGGATCTCGAGGCAGAGTGCCCAAAGGGGCGCCGGAGCTGATGGCGTTGAAGTTAACCGGCACCCAGCCCGTACCATCAATGGTGAATATCCTTAACTGCGATGTTGCTATGGTAGCGCCAGTGAAACGGGTATTACAAGTGGTGCTGGTTGGCACTTCAACGGTTGCGCCACAGGTATTGTTCGACCCAATGCTTGGACTACTAACATCAGCCAGATAAAGCGAGACGGCGCTCTTTAAGGTGGCGAGGTCGGAAATCCTGTTTGAATCTCTGGCCTGCCGCAAGAGTTCTGCCGGGTTCAAGGTTAAGATGACGACAACAGAAAGCACCGCCACAATGGCAATGACCACAAGAAGTTCGATTAAAGTAAAACCGCGTGTTTTCATGCTTTTTCCTTAAAACTCGACCTTTCGTTTTATGCCTTTAGTATAGCAAAACGACCGATTTTATTGCTGTGGATAACTAAGAGTCTGTAGCTCTAAGGCGAATTCATCTGGCAAATCGGCCTCGAGGCGGAGCTTCTTCCCGTCGGGGGTCAAAAGTTCCAGCTTCCAGGCATGCAAAAAAAGATGGGGGTAAGCAAACGGAGTTTTTCGTTTACTGTAAAGCTCATCGCCTACAACAGGGTGGCCGATGCTCGCCAAATGAATTCTGATCTGATGCGTGCGGCCTGTCCATGGCTTTATTTCCAATAACGAAAAAATTTCCTTGTCTTTTTCCAAAAAATTCAAAACTTTATATTCAGTTACCGCTGGTTTGGCCATTTTCTCCGAGAACACGCTGTGCTTAACGGTTCCCGATTTAATGCCAATGGCTTTTTCGATTTTGCCGATGGCCGGCTCAACCTTTCCCCACACGAACGCTTGATAAATTTTCAAAATTTTTCTTTCCTTAAAAAGCGATTTCAAATAAATGAAACTCTGTTCGTTTTTGGCGAAGAGGATAAGCCCGGAAGTTTCTTTGTCGAGACGATGAACCAGTCCCGGGCGCTCCGGGTCACCGATTTTCTCGAGCTCGGAATAATGACTGACCATCCAGTGAGTTAAAGTCCCCTCCTCCCCTTTTCCCGCCGCATGCGTAAGTAAGCCCGCCGGCTTGTTCACGGCAATCAAATTTTCGTCCTCATATACGATTTCCGGCTCTTGCATCAAATTGTGCGGGTAGGGATGGAATTCCCGCCTTCTCCTATCGGGCTACGGCAGGCAGGTGTCTCACAAACGGCAGTGAGGGTTGAAATGAAAATATCCGGTGGGCGTACTAGGAATCGAACCTAGGACCTCTGTCTTATCAGGACAGCGTTCTACCACTGAACTACACGCCCATAATTCCTGCATTCATTACGAGCTAAACATTTTATGAACCTATTTTCGACATCAACTACTGCTCGACTTTGATGTATGTGCGCCCACGAAGGATCGAACTTCGGGCCTCTTGCGTGTCATGCAAGCGCTCTACCACTGAGCTATGGGCGCATGATGCTAAAGCGAGGGGCCATGCAAGCACTCTACCATTGAGCCAAGGGTGTATTCAAGCGCAGGAATTAAGCACTCGAAATTCTAACGAAAAAACTGCCAGACCGCAACTATTCCAAAAGTTTGCGCGCGCGCAAAATTGCTTCAGCTTGATCT
Source organism: uncultured Candidatus Saccharibacteria bacterium (assembly GCA_964361595.1). Lineage (GTDB taxonomy): Bacteria > Patescibacteriota > Minisyncoccia > UBA6257 > 2-01-FULL-56-20 > CAYIAX01. The sequence goes on from CAYIAX010000009.1 coordinate 22,058, forward strand.
AAGTCAAAAGCCGCCGACACCCCGCTCTTGAGATCGATTTTTAAGGCTGCGTTCAGACTGATGATTATCTCCTTGATCCCCCAGATGAAGAAAGCGGCAACAACTCCGATCAAAACCAAGGCGATAAAAACCAAGATGAGATCACGATGTTTTTTTAAAGCTAACTTCATGTTTAGCGGAAAAAAACCCGTCCCCGCGTCAGAATGCGGTAACCTTCACTCTGCCGGCTCACATCTAAATTATCAAGCTGCGCGACATAGCGCACGGACGTAAGCTCAAGTTCTTTTAGAAAACGCTCCAGGGCGTCATAACTGCCGCTTATGTCCAAAGAAAAATTTTGAGATCCGGCTTGTTCCGCCTCCGCCGGAGCCGCAACGCCTTGGAAAGAGAAGTTCATTGCCAGATTGTGGCGCCTGGCCAAATCTTCCAAATAACGAGGGAAGTCGATTAACTCATCACGAGTATGAATTAGATTGTTGAGCTTGCCTTCGTAAAGCTTAACTCGCGGCAAAAGATTCTTAAGATTGGCTAAAGTTTCCAATAATCCCGCATTGCGCCGGATCGAATACCGCGCTTCGGTAATGGCTGCGGTCTGTTTTTTAAGATCATGATCCAGCCAATAAAAAGCTCCCCAAAACATGGCTATGCTTGCAATAATCATTACGATACCGGTTATTAGATTTTTCTTAAATTCGCTCGCCACTTACATTATTATAGCACACGCATACTATGCTAAACTGGATTGATGGAAGGTGATTCGCAAGCGAAATATTACCACGCGATTGCAACTGCGCTTGGAGCCAACTACCGTTCGCTCCACAAGCTCGCGCAAACGCATAAGAACTGGTTTACCGCTTGGGAGTCGCTGCTTCCTTACGAACGGGAGGCGCATGATCCGGATAAGCTTTGGACGGAGCTTATGGATCGCAAAATCCAGCTTACGCTCTTGAACGAAACATCTTATCCAGATTTACTCAAAGAAATTCCCTGGCCGCCTTTCGGCCTTTATCACCGTGGCCCCCTGCCCCGCAACATTGATCTTTTCGCCATCGTCGGCACTCGTAAACCTACGCTTGAAGGCAAGGCTCTCGCTAAAGAATTCGGCCGGGAGTTAAGCCGGGCCGGCTGCGGCATCGTCAGCGGACTGGCTTTCGGGATCGACGCCGCCGCCCATGCCGGCTGTCTTGAAGCAGGCGGACGGGCTGTAGCAATCTTAGGAACGGAGATCGGCAAAATCTATCCCCGCAGCCACGAAGGATTGGCGGAAGAGATCTTGCGAACCGGCGGGGTGATCATTTCCGAGTACCCGCCGGGCACGCAAACCCGCTTGCAGCATTTTCTCGAAAGAAACCGGATTGTGAGCGGTTTATGCCGAGGGGTGTGCCTGATTGAAGCGCCGCAACGTTCAGGCGCTCTGGCCACTGCCCGCTTCACGCTCGAGCAAAATCGGGATCTTTTCGTTGTGCCTGGTCCCGCCCGCCACCCCAACTTCGCCGGCTCGCACGAACTTTTGCGAGCAGGCGCGACACTGGTTATTAATACTGCCCAAATTTTGGAAAATTACGGCTGGCAGACCTCGGAGCAAAGCATGGGCGAAAATGCGTTTTCAGCTGAAGAATTGGCAATTCTGGGTACGCTGCGGGAAGCTGCCAATCCCCTTGATATTGACAAAATCACCGAACTCACGCATCTTAAACCCCATTGCGTAAGCCAAACTTTGAGTTTCCTGATTTTAAAAAATCGAGTGAAAGAAAACGAAAGCGGCTTCGTGATCACTGCTTAAATGAAACCAGTAATTGTCGAAAGTCCCGCCAAGGTCCCGAAAAATACAAAATCTTCGATTTTGCTATTTTTCGAGGATCCGCGATTTTGTAATCGAATCGAAGACTCGAACAAAATCGGGACAAAAACAATTTCATGAAATTAGTTATCGTAGAGTCTCCGACCAAAGCAAAAACCATCTCCAGGTTTTTAGGCTCCGAATTCCAGGCGGAGTCTTCCTACGGGCATGTGCGCGATCTGCCCAAAAGCAAGCTTGGTATTGATCTCGAGCATAATTTCGAACCGCAATACATTGTTCCCCGCAAGGTCCAATCGCGAGTCACGGCTTTAAAGAAAGCCTTAGCCAAAAGCGACGGGGTCATTCTTGCGACTGACGAAGACCGCGAAGGCGAAGCGATTGCTTGGCACCTTTTAGAGGCTTTGAATTTGAATGGCGGAACCTTGCCGATCGAACGGATTGTTTTCCACGAAATTACCGAGTCGGCGATCCGCGAAGCACTGGCTAATCCGCGCGAACTCGATATGAATCTTGTTGATGCCCAGCAAGCCCGCCGGGTGCTTGACCGGCTTGTCGGCTATAAGCTCTCACCTTTTCTCTGGAAGAAGATTGCGCGCGGGCTTTCGGCCGGACGCGTGCAGTCCGTGGCTTTGCGCTTGATCGTCGATCGCGAGAACGAGATAAAAAAATTCAAAGCCGAGGAATATTGGACGCTGGGAGCTACTTTTGAGGGTGCCGGTAAAAGCTTTGAATCCCATTTGGCTAAAATCGACGGGGAGACACTGCAAAAGCTCGATATTAAAAACGAAGCTGAAGTTAAAAAGATTATGAGCGACCTCGAGCGGGCGGATTACAAAGTGGAAAGCGTGGTTAAAAAAGCGATGAATAAAAATCCGTCGCCGCCGTTTACGACAAGCACGCTCCAGCAAACCGCCGCAGCAAAATTAGGGCTTTCTGCTAAAAAAACAATGTATCTTGCGCAATCGCTTTACGAGAACGGCCACATCACTTATATGCGCACGGACTCGGTGAACCTGTCGAAGGAAGCATTATCCGTAGCCGCAAGCTGGATCCAAAGCAATCTGGGTAAGGATTATGCTATGGGCCCCAAGATTTATAAAAGCAAATCGCGGCTCGCACAGGAAGCGCATGAAGCCATCCGCCCCACGAACGTTAATAATAATCCGAAATCCTTGAAACTCGAAAAGGATCCGGCGCGTTTATATGACCTCATCTGGCGCCGGTTCGTCGCTTCCCAGCTGCCGCCGGCAAGGTTTGAGGTCATTCGTGCCGAGATCGGCGCCAAAGTCAAAAAGAACTATACTTTCGTGAGCCAAGGCACGTCGATGCTTTTTGACGGTTATTTAAAGATTTGGCCGATGAAATTTGAGGAGAAAGAACTGCCCGCGTTAGAGGCTGGCCAGAAAGTCGAACTTGAAAAACTTTTACCCGAACAGCACTTTACCGAACCGCCGCCGCGCTATAATGAAGCGAGTTTGATTAAAACGCTCGAACAGTATGGCATTGGCCGGCCTTCGACTTATGCCCCGATCATTTCTGTTATCCAAGAACGCAATTATGTGGAAAAAAACCAGGGTAGATTTTTTCCGACGGAGATCGGGACACTAGTAAATAAAGTTCTTACGGAGAATTTTCCGAAAATAGTCGATATCGAGTTCACCGCCGAAATGGAGGAAGAATTGGATGAAGTTGCCGAAGGAAAAACTAAGTGGCAGCACGTAATCAAAGAATTTTACGACCCGTTCGCAAAGCATCTTGCGGAAAAATATGAGTCAGTTTCCAAAGAGGAATTAGTGCAGGAAACCACGAATGAGATTTGCGAGAAATGCGGCAAACCGATGGCGGTGAAGTTCGGCCGCTTCGGCAAATTCCTCGCCTGCTCGGGCTTCCCCGACTGCAAAAATACGAAAACTCTAAAGGGGCCGCCAAAATCGACCGGCATTAAGTGCCCGGACTGCCTCGCTTCGCCCGAACGCAAAGATACACCCGGAGAATTGATTGAACGCCGGGTTTCCCGCGGCCGCGCGCGGGGGAAAATCTTCTGGGGATGCAGCCGTTATCCGGACTGCAAGCATGCGGTTTGGCAAAATCCCTTAGGACCGAAAAAAGATCCGGAGGCAGCGGAAACCAAACCGGACGCCGAATAGCGTTTCGCCGGAAAAGCCCAGAACCCATCTCAAAAGTATATTCTAGCCGCGTTCTTAGCGATTTTCCCGTATCCGCAAGGCGCGGCAAGGAAGGTATAGCTTTGCCTACTCCGACGAAGCCGCAACTCCGCGGGACGGGAAAATCGCAAGAACCCTTTAGGGATCTGGCCAATTTCCGCGATACCTTCGTCGCTCCTCCTTGGAGTATCAGAGGATACACCTTCGTCGTCGCTCCTTGGTCTTGCAGAAATTGGCCGATATCGCGGCCGAAGGTACTTTTGAGATGGGTTCTAAACCTTTATAATAACGGTGATGAAAATTACCGAGTTTGTTGATGTAAATCCACGAAGCCTAATCGCCAAGGCCTACAAATTCGCCGAGCAGGCGCATAGAGGCCAGTATCGTCAAAGCGGCGAGCCTTATTTTAACCATTCACTCCAAACGGCCGAGACGCTCCTCGCCTGGCGCTTGGACGAGACGACCGTAGCCGCCGGCCTGCTCCACGACACGGTTGAAGACACGAAAATCAGCAACGATGAAATCGCGAAACAATTCGGCAAAGAGGTTGCTTTTTTGGTTGAAGGAGTTACCAAGCTCGGTTATATCAAATACCGCGGCGCCGAATCGAAAATTGAAAATCTGCGCAAAATGGTTTTGGCCGTGAGCGAAGACTTGCGCGTGGTTTTTATCAAGCTGGCCGATCGCCTGCACAATATGCGGACGCTTGAAGCCCTGCCGCGAGATAAACAAAAGCGCATCGCTGCGGAGACAGATGAGATTTATGCTCCGCTCGCCTATCGTTTGGGCATGTTCAGTATAAGCGGAGAATTGGAAGACCTGGCTTTCCCCTACCTTTACCCCCAAGAAGACAAGTGGCTCAAAAGCGCGGTGGCCGATGAATATACCGAACGCTTCAAGTATTTGGAAACAGTTAGGCCCGCCTTGGTTCAAGTTTTAAAAGACAACAATATCCAAACTTCACGAGTGGACTTCCGCGCCAAGCGCTGGAGCAGCCTTTATAAAAAACTTTTGCGCAAGGAGATGGACATTTCGAAGGTGTATGACCTCGTCGCCATGCGCGTCATCATAAATACCGTCGAGGAATGTTATGCGGCGCTGGGGACAATCCACCAGTTGTGGCCGCCTTTAACAGGCCGCTTTAAGGATTACATCGCTCTCCCTAAACCGAACGGTTATCGCTCGCTCCATACGACCGTGATCGGCCCCGAAGGCAAGTTCATCGAGATCCAGATCCGCACGCAAGCCATGCACGAAGAAGATGAATTGGGCATTGCCGCGCATTGGGTTTACGAGCAGATGAAAACTAACTCCAATAAAAGCAAGCAGAAATCCGAAGAAATTAACTGGGTAAAACAACTGCGAAATTGGCTGACCAGAGCCGAACATGGACAAGCGGACTCGGAAGAATTTTTACAGTCGATGAAAATAGATTTTTTCAAGGATCGTATTTTCGCGATTACGCCCAAAGGCGACGTGATCGATCTGCCGCGCGGCGCCACGCCGGTAGATTTTGCCTATCAGGTTCATACCGAAGTGGGCAATAGCTGCGTTGGCGCGAAGGTGAACGATCACTTCACGCCCTTGAATCACGAGCTTCGTTCGGGTGATGTGGTGCAGGTTCTTACGCAAAAAAACAAACGTCCCTCGGAAGACTGGCTCAAATTCGTGAAAACTTCGATGGCCAGAGAACACATTCGGGTTGCCTTAAAGCACAAAGAAAGAGCCTTGGATGACAGGCGAACGCCGACAAAGGCCGAACTGCGCATCGCCATTCAGGATCGCGTGGGGTTGTTAAAGGATATTACCGCCGTGATCGCCCGCTCGCATGTAAACATCCTCAACCTTCAAGTCGTGAACCCGGGCAGCAAATTTCCGATCGACCGCATCGAATGCGCAACAACGGATAAGGCTAAAATCGAAAAATTAATTTTAAAATTGAAACAGATTAAAGAGGTAAAAGAAATCAGCTATAAGTTAATTTAAGTCTCGGCTTTTAGAGAATATGACAAAACAAATTTTTGCCCTCATTATTATTGCCCATCCCGATGATGAATCTTTTCTTTTGGCCGGCACCTCCTTGAAGCTGGCCTTAGAAAATAAAACTGTGGCGATAATTTGCGCTACCCGCGGCGAGCGAGGCAGCTCAAGGCTAAAAGAGCCACTCGCCATGCCTGCCTTGGGAAAAATCCGCGAGCGGGAATTATGCGAAGCAGCCCGGATTTTAAAAGTAAGCTCGGTTGAGTGCCTAGGTTACAAAGACGGCAATTTGGCAACCGCGGACTTTTTCGAGCTCACGAATAAACTGGTGCGCCGGATTGACGCCTATGCGCCGCAATTAATACTGACCTTCGGACGCGAAGGCATTTCCGGACATCATGATCACATCACGATCGGCAAAGCGGCGCTTGCGGCTACGCGCCTCGCCGCTAAGAAACCCCAAGCAGTTTGGCTCGTGAGCATGCCGCGCTCCAGAATGAAAGACTTTAACGAATATTTACTGAAGATCCGCGTCCATCACGCGCATTTTCATCCATACAAATTGAAAGGTGTCCCCGATGAAAAACTGATCAAAGTTCCGATCCGGCGTTTCCGCGACGCAAAGCTTAAAGCTCTCCACTGCCATAAAAGCCAGGGCTTGCCTCCGTGGGCCGTGCATAATTTCCCCAAGATCAGGGATTTATTCCTTAACGCGGAATATTTTGAGGTTGTGAAGATCAAATAGCGTCTGCTTCTCCCCCGCCTAACCGCTCCATGATATTTTTCAATTCTTCTTCCGAATAAAAACTTATCGTGATCTTGCCTCCGACGGCTGGCGGATTCCCGTGCTGCTGGATTTTTACCGGCGCCCCCAGTTCCGTTGAAAGTTTTTCCTGCAGCATCTTCAATTCGGGCGAAAGCTCGGGCTCCGCGATTTTTTCTTCAACTTGCGGGCGAGTGCCGCGCACACGGTTGCGAAGTTCACGGGTGGTCATTTGGTTATTAACCAAGTCATTGAACAAACGCTCCTGCAGGCCCGGATCGTCAATTGTGAGAAGCAGACGGCCATGGCTTTCGGAAATCTGATTTTTTTCGATCGCGGCTTGGATGAAAGGCGGCAGATCAAGCAAGCGCATGGTATTCGCCACCACTTCACGGCTTTTGCCGAGCCGGCTGGCAATCTCGCGCTGGGTAAGCCTGAATTCATCCTGGAGGCGCGCGAAGGCCCTGGCCGTTTCAACCGGATTCAAGTCCTCACGCTGGATGTTCTCGATCACCGCAAGTTCCAGGCGTTCCCGATCCAGATCAGCTACACGGATTATCGCGGGCACGCGCTCCCAACCCAATTTTTTAGCGGCGAGGAGCCGCCGCTCGCCGGCAATCAGATAATATTCCACTTCCGTGCCGGTCGGCACCTCGCGTTCAACCTTGGTTACGACAAGCGGCTGCAAGATCCCGAACTCGCGAATGGAAGCGGCGAGCTCATTCAATCCTGCTTCGTCAAAAAGCCGCCGCGGCTGCTGGGGATTCGGCTTAATTTTGTCTACCTCGATATGGAAAATCGCTTCATACTGCTTGGGCGCGCTGGGAACCCGCTTCGGCTCGCTCGGCCCCACAGGCGGCGCAGCTGCCGAAACCGGGGCCGGTTGGGCCGGAGACGCCGGCGGCGCTTGTCCGCCGGTTTTTCCCGGATCGTCTCCCCCGTTCGCGGGAGGAATTAAAGACTCCAAACCTTTGCCAAGCATTTTAGAAATAATTTGAACTGCCAAAGACCGGATCGGCAGTCTCGGCTGCGGCTGGCTTAGCTTCCTGTCCAATGATTTCTTCGGCCAGCTGCCGGTAAGCGATGGCGCCATTCGAATCGGGCTTGTAGAGTAAGACCGGTTTAGAAAAACTTGGCGCCTCTGCCAGGGCGACGCTGCGCGGAATTTCAACCGTGTACACATGATGCGGAAAATTCGCGCGCACGTTTTTTGCCACTTCCCGGCTTAATTTTTCCCGTTTGTCGAATAAGGTGATCAACGCTCCGCTTACTTTTAGCGGATGCTTAAGATTGGCGCGGATAAGGTTCACTGTTTCCAAAAGCTGGCCGATACCTTCAAGGCTGTAATATTCAGCCTGCACAGGGATAAGCACTTCATCAGCGGCAATTAGCCCGTTTACGGTTAAGAGGCTCAAGCTGGGAGGCAAATCAACCAAAATATAATCGTAGCGGTGCCGCAGATGATTTACAAAATTCCGCAAAAAATATTCCCGGCCCGGCGCGTCCACAAGTTCAACGAGTGCTCCGGCCAAATGCGGTGCTGCCGGAATGTAGTGGAAATTATAGAGCGCCGAAGGCTGAATTAGGGCTTCCGGCTGGGCAAGGCCTAAAATGCCGTGGTAAACGCTTACTTCTGTTTTTAGGGGGTTACTGCCCAGAGCGGAACTTGCATTCGCCTGGGGGTCGAAATCTACAAGCAACGTACGTTTGCTCAAAGCCGCCAAGTAAGCGGACAAATTCACGGCAGTCGTGGTTTTGCCCACGCCGCCTTTTTGGTTGCAGATTGCGATTACGCGAGCCATTACAAGGTTGATTTTAGCGGACTTTTATGACATTATCAACTTTATAAAATGGGCATGTGGCGGAACTGGTTTACGCGTACGACTCAAAATCGTATGGCCTCACGGCCGTGTGGGTTCGAATCCCACCATGCCCACACAGATACTACTAACAGGTTTTTTATTTTCCAAACAATGGGCTTCCGCAAT
>CAYIAX010000010.1:0-23853 GCA_964361595.1 uncultured Candidatus Saccharibacteria bacterium
CTGGGCGGCAGGGTTATTTTCACTCTGCTATTTATCCTCGCCGCAGAGCGGCGGGGTATTCTGGTAAGCGAAAATAAAAAATACCCCCAGCTTAGCTGGGGGTATTCCACCGCTCAAGGATCGGTTAGTTGTGCAGGAGCCACGGCGAGGAAACCGGCAGTTCAGTCAGGTAGCCGCTTGTCCAGTCAGCCGTCGTTTCCGAATGGCTAAGCTTGGAGTTGTCGGACCAGATGAATGACGGGTTGCCGTCGTCGCCTGCAACACCGATTGACGCGAAGGTGCCCACAGTCGGGATCGAAGTTTCCGCGACATTAAGCTTCACAGACAACTGCGCCGCTCCCACCGTTCCCGAAATGTTCGAGAAGGTCAAGAGGACGTCGTAGTCCGAGTAGCTGTTCGCCGCAATTTCTTCGGCCGTTGTGAAGTAGACCGTAACATAACCGGTTGCGCCGCCCACGATGGCCGTCGAGCCGGTCGAAGCAGTCGTTGAACCGCTTACAGCCGTCGCGAGAGTCAAAGCCGTGGAAGCGCTCTGGGTGATGTCGTAGACGGTGACATTCGAAGTCGTCGCCGCCGTCATCGTCGCGCCCGTAGGTTCAACCTTCAAAGAGAAGCTCTTGAAGGAGATCGGGGTTGCGCCAGCCGCAACGCGGAAGCGAGCCACCACAGGGTTCGTGTTGAACACGCTGGAAAGCAGGCTATTTACCGTTACAGTCGGCTTGCCGCGATAGACCACTTTTTGGAGGCCAGTCGCACCCGCGATCGAGGTGTCGAGCGCCGTTGAACCGGCGGCCTCGAAGCCCGTGGTCATGACGTTCGCATAGACCGAAGTACCGGCATCAGCGCCGTTCGCAGAGTTCAGGTCAATTGCGCTCACCGGAGCCTTGACGACAAGCGTCCGCTCTTCGTTCTTAGGAATCGTCCAGCCCAAGCCTTCAATGGTCGCGACGCCAGCGCTGTTGCCGGAGCCGTCAAGCGAGTAACCGCCCACGGCGCCGACCTGGGTCGAGCCATCGTAAAGCTTGACTGTCGAAACTTCGTCGATCGTATTGGTCGAAGTGGCGGTCGAGCTCGCCGAGTCGATCACGGAGATCTTCAGCTTGTTCACGGTCATCGCCTCATTCGAAGCGGTGAACTTGAATTTGCCGAGGACAACTTCCTGACCGGCCAGCACGATACCGGGCTTCGATTCGTTGTCAGCCGTCGCTGCGACCACAGTCACGTCACCGGCGTTAAGCACGGTTACGGCAACTGTCGCGCCCGAGTTCGCCGTTACGCCCGTAGCCGTCACAGCGTTGGAACTCGAGTCCACAGCCGAGACGTCGGAAGCCAAAGTGGCGATATAGGCGAAGTAAGCCGCATCAACCGTGGCCGAGTTGCCAACGTTGGCCTTCAGGGTCAAAACCTTGGTTTCGCCCTTAGCAATCGTGTAGTTCAGGTTCGAGAAGACCGCAGTCGCCGGCAGAGCCGAGCCGCTGAAGGACTTCACGTCCGAAATACGCGTGGTTCCGTCGTAGAGCGCAATGTTCAAGAGGTCGGCCAGTAAGGTCGAGATCGTGCCAGTCGCATTCGACGTCGAAGCGCTTACGGTGATTGACGTGATTTTGATCGCGTCATTCGAAGCGCGGAAGCTGAAGCCAGCTAAAGGAACATTAGTCGCACCCTTTACGACAGACTGCGAAGCAGGCGAACCGGCCAAGGCCGCGGTCAAACCAGGAGCCTGGACTGTTTGCGTGTTACCGGCAATCTGCGCGCTCGGCACAATCGTGCTCGTCGCAACATTGGTGTTGTTATCGAGATTGCGAATGTCCGTAGCGTTGAAGGCTAAAAGCGATACCACGAGGGAGTCGCTTGCATCGTCATCGGAGTCAACGTCAACCGTAACTTTCATCCGCTTCGATTGGCCGGCGCTGATGTTAATCACATCAGTTACGGTTACAGCCGAGGAGGTGGTTACGTCAACTGCGCTCGAAATGACGGAGTTCGCGGAAACATCCCAAACCTTGAAGTCGTTGAAGCCCTCGTTCGCGCCCAACGCGGTGGTTGTGGCATGCAAGCGGAGGTTCTTGATTTCAATGTTGTTCTGGGAAGCGATCGTGAAGTCGTAGACTGTCACGTCTTGCGCGCGGAGCGCAATATCGCCCGCGATCGGGCCGTTGAAGGTGATGGTTACATCACCGCCTTGGACCGTGAGGGTGTCGCTCTCCGAGGTCGTGTCGATCGCGCTGATGTCAGGCGTGACAGCAAAACCGTAGGTCTTGCCGGTCGCCGAAACGTCAGATTTCGTATCAACATAGAAGATAATCGTGTCGGCCGCGCGGGTCGAGCCGCCAATATCGCCGTAGAGGATAAAGTTCCTGTTCTGTCCCTTCTCCAATGAAAATGGAGTTGTGAAGTTCAGTGTAACTAAGTCCTTAGCGCCGACCGCGGAGGCCGTCGCCACGACATTGCCAGCCTGTTCCAAAACGAAGTTCGACAGATTGCTGTTCGCAATCGAGCCGCCTTCGGTCAAGGAAACGCGGTTGATCAAGATGTCTTCAGCCGAACCCGCCGAGAGTTGGAACTCCAAGAGGGGGGCTTTCTTTTGGCCAATCTTCGGGTTGGCCGGGGCTGACTGGTCGTCAATCGTTACCGTGCCCACCGTCTGGCCGCCGATCGTCATTTCATTACCCACAAGGCTGCCGGTAGGCGTTGGCGAACCGGTTGCGCCAGTGAGCATGAAAGCGTTCTTGTTGGACGCAGTGGAGCTGGTCGAAATGTCAGCCACCAAACTCAAGGTCCGGGTTCCCGAAACCGTGAGTCCCAAATTCACGAAGCTAACTTCGTGCGTTGTCGAATTTAAGCTCTTGCCGTTCGTCAGCCGAGTGCTGCCTTCGTAGAGGTAAACGCCGCCCGAGGAGAAATCTCCCGTGGCGCCGATCCCCGTCCGTTTAAAGGTCAGCGAATCAACCGAGCCAGTGCCGATCACATCGAACTTCAGGAAAACCACGCCGCTGGCTCCTTTCGGAACTGTTGCTGACGCGGGGTTCGCTGAAGACAATGCTAAACGGAAACCGGAGGTTGTGCCTCCTCCCGTTCCGCCGCCCGGAGGAACGACTACTACGCCCAACGAATTAACGTAGGCGCGAGTCTTGGGACCGAAGTAGCCGACAGCCGGCGAGATACCGACCATAGCCTGATATTTGGCTACGGCAGCTCTCGTCAGGTTGCCGAAATACGAGGTCTCATTTCCAGGCGAGCCGGCCCCCGAGGCTGCAACTTGTGCGCCATGGGTGTTCAGAAATTGCTGCAGAGCTTTGACGTCGGAACCGGTGCTGCCCACGGTGAGGTCGCGGGTGAAAGTAACGGTCGCGCCGCCGCTCGTGCTGCCTGCAAGCTGGGCTTGCAAGGCTGTAATTTGAGCCAAGAGCAGATTGATCTGCGCCTGGAGATCGGCTGTCGATTGAGCACTAGCTACTGGGGCAAGAAAAAGAGCGCTCGCCATCCACATCGAGGTGGTAGCGGTGAGCGCAGCAGAAACGAATTTCTTGCTAAAAGTACTCATTTGTTTTTATTTTTTTGACTTTGTTTTTATTTTCTGGAAGATTATCCGCCTATCATCGACCGCTTCCCAGATGTGAGGTGAATGGGACAGCGACTAGGCAATTAATCCGTTATTTCAAAAAAAACTCGCGAAGAGCGAGGCCGTGCTTAGCTTTTAGGTTCTAGCTTATGGCTTTTAGTCCTACGCGCTAAAAGCTAAAACCTCTAAGCTCAAAGCTAATCGGTCCAGCCTCACTCTGAACAAATTTAGACTTGAATTGTATTTAGATTATAGCAAACGGCCGGGGCGCAATTATGTGGATAAATCGGGCCCTGGACCCCTGCACGTTAATTAAAACGGAAAAGTCAGCTAAAAGTTACAGGTGCAGGCTTAAGCTCGTAATAGGTTCCTGGCCCCCCGCCTCCTGTTCTCTCTAGTAATCCTTGCTCGACTAAACTTTGAAGATCATATCTTAGGGTCCGCTCGCTCGTACCCGGCAAAAGATCCAGAATGTCCTTTAATCGACAATTGCCGGATTGCCGGATTTTATCGAGTATCACAGTCTGCCGCATTTGAGCGGCAACTTTCGTACTACGCTCATACTCTTCGTTTGTCTTGTCGCTTGCCGGTTCCGGCTTAGTTGCAACCTTAATGGAAACGGGATCTTTATTAACTATCTTCTCCTTCGCTGATACGGTAATATTGTTCAGTTTTACTTCGCTGGTTTTCACCCATTCGGCAATTGCCGATTTAAATCCGGCAATCTGGGAATCAACTATATTGACATTCTCCGTCGAGATTAAGTCAACTGATTCGCCAAGGCGAATTTGATAATGAATAGCGTCAACCGCTTCTAGTGCTTCTGAAGACTTAACATTAGAAACCAAGTCAATCAGCTCGAAGGCCCTGCCACCTAAAGCTTTTGCCATCGGAGAATCGGGACGGCTTTCGGCAAGACGCATTAATGAATAGGCAATTGCAAAAGCCTGCTTAATTGCAGATTCTTTGCCGGATTCGGAGGATTTCATCTTCGTCCTCTAGTATATCCGGCAATCCGGCAAAGTCAAACTCAAGCGACTCTAGTAGCTTTCAAATAGTTCGGCAATCTTAGAGAGCTCAAATCCCCTTTTGGGCCAGAAACTCCGAACTAGCCTTATAGCCTTCAAGCGTCCCGCAGTCCAAACGCTTGCCCTTAAATTCCAAGCCTAGAATCCGTTCCCCTCTCTTTAATTCCTCGCCAAACGCATCCGTGAGCAAAAGCGCATCATCTTTCTCCGGCATTGTTTTGGCTAAAATTTGGAGATCCCTAAGCACCTGCGGAGCCATGGCGTAAGCTCCCACGATGATCAAATTCGACGGAGCTTCTTCAACCGAGGGCTTTTCCACTACGCCCTTCACCCGATGCAGGTTTTCGGATGCTTTGAATTCTTCAACTTCTACAACTCCATAGCGCGATACGTCTTCGCGCGGGATCCGCGTGAGGAGAATTACGGTGGCGTTATGTTCATCCGCGGCCTTGACGAGTTTCGCGAGTACCGATTCTTCGGTATAGAGCACATCATCGGGAAAACGAACCAAAAAAGGTTCGTCGCCCAAAAGGTCGGCCGCCTGGAGAACCGCATGGCCATTCCCCCAGGGGTTTTCCTGGACGCGGATGTGGAATTTTAAATGCGGGAACTTCTCCTGGACGCTTTTCGCGTAAGCTTCGAATTGCGATTTGTGCTCGGGGCTGATCACAAGGATTGCCTCTCTAATCCCCGCTGCGGCAGTTTCCTTGAGTGTGTATTCGATGAGCGGTTTGCCCGCAACCTCCAACAGATTTTTGGGCGTCGTATACGTGAGCGGACGCAAACGCTTCCCCAACCCCCCCAAGGGTAAAACCAATTTTCTGATCATAAGAATATAGTATAGCAAAAAATTTGTTAAAAGTCAAAAAAATTCGCTACGAAATACGAATTAGTACAAATATACGAATAAAAACATAACATTCGTATTTTCGTAAAAAATTCGTATTTCGTAGCTCTATATCCCCCACTGGTTGGCCGCGAGCATCAAGCTCCCAATCACAAAAAATAAGGTGAGCACGGTTCGCAGGCGCAAACGGCTCAAATTGCCCTCGCCGTAAGCTCTAAGCAGCTCGAAAATTGTAACTGCGCCCAAAAGCAGGAGTCCGGTCTTGTAAAAGAAGCTCATCGGCAGGAAAAGCAGCACCCAGGCCAATTGCCAAACGAGCAGCGCATACAAGCCCGCCTGGAAATTGTTTTTATGCTCCTCGCGTTCATAAGCAAAAAAGCTGCGCGCCAGCAAAAAGACTCCCAGGGCCAAGAGCAGCGACCCCCAAAAAGCGGATGCGGCCTGGGCTTGCTCCACGCGCAGGAAAAATTGGAAAAAGAACATAAAGTTCAAAAGCCAAAACACCAGTCCGTAAACTCCCCGGCGGTCGATGAAGATCAGCTCTTTTAAGCCTAAAATTAGGAAGAAAATAACAAACTCATAAAATGCCGCCCACCACACGCCGGGCAAAAACAATCCGACGACAAGCAAAGCGGCGAAGGGCACAAGCAGGCTCAAGGCTGAAAAGAATGGCCGAAAATATAAAATGACCGCCAAAACCATTGCCAGCCATTTGGGCAAGATAAGCCAAGCCAGGCCAAAAGCCAAAGCTTTAAGCAGTAAAGACCAGGGTATTCGCCTTGAAATTGACTTTAACTTTTCCGCCATCCTTTAATTCGCCGCGGATGATTTTATCGGCCAAAGCGTCCAAGATCGCTTTCTGCATCAAGCGTTTCAACGGGCGCGCGCCGAAATCCGGATCAAAGCCTTCTTTGGCCAAATGCCGGCGCGCCGCGGGATCAATCGCGATCTGAATCCGCCGGTCGGCCAGCCGTTTTTCTATGAGTTCCACCTGCAGATCGACGATCTTTTCGATATCCTGCGGGCGCAAGGGGTTAAAGACGACAATTTCGTCGATCCGGTTTAAGAACTCCGGCCGGAAGCTTTCGCGCAAAGCCGTCATCACTTTATCCCGATAATGGCCTTCCTCCGCTTCGAAATGTTTTTCGTCGGGCGCCGTAAAGCCCAAATTAGACATTGCTCGCAGGTATTGGCTGCCGACATTCGAAGTCATGATGATGATCGAGTTTTTGAAGTTCACGATCTTGCCCTTGCTGTCGGTAAGGCGGCCGTTGTCCAAAATCTGTAAAAGCAAATTAAAGATCTCGGGGTGCGCTTTTTCGATCTCGTCGAAAAGAATGAGGCTGTAAGGCCGATGGCGGACGACTTCTGTTAATTGTCCTCCTTCTTCATGCCCCACATAGCCGGGCGGCGAACCGATAAGACGGCTTGTGGAATGCCGCTCCATATACTCGGACATATCAATGCGCACCAAAGCTTTTTCATCGTTAAACATGAATTCCGCAAGCGCTTTGGCGAGTTCGGTCTTGCCCACGCCCGTAGGACCTAGAAACATGAATGAGCCCAAGGGTTTATTAGGATCCGACAGACCTGCGCGCGCGCGACGCAGGGCATTCGCCACGGCTTTGATCGCTTCGGTCTGCCCGATCACGCGCGAACCTAATTCGCCCTCGATTTGCATGAGCTTCTCGCTTTCGGACTCAAGCATGCGCTGCAGGGGTATCCCCGTCCAGGCGGCAATGATCGCGGCGATATCTTCCTTGTCCACGGCATCCTTCAAGAATTTCGGCTCCGCAGCTTTCTTCTTTTTGGCCGCGCCGAAATACTTTTTTTCAAAAAGTTCGTAATCTTTTTGCGCTTGCGGCAGCTCGCCGTAAGTTACCTGCGCCACACGTTCTAAGTTGCCTTCGCGCTCGGCAATCTCGACTTCGCGTTTCAGATTTTCAATTTTCTGCCGCAGTTGGTGCAAGGTCTCGAATTTTATCTTTTCTCCATGCCAGCGAGCGGAAAGTTCATCGTTCTCTTCCCGCAGTTTCGCCAACTCCGCATCGATCTCCTTAAGGCGGACCGAAGCTTTTTCTTTGGGTTCCTTAATCAAGGCCTGCCGCTCCACTTCCAACCGCGTAATTTCCCGCCGCAAACGGTTGATCTCGGCAGGAATGCTTTCACCTTCAAGCCGCCGCGCCGCCGCGGCTTCGTCAACGAGGTCAATGGCTTTGTCCGGCAAAAACCTGTCAGTGATATAGCGAGCGGAAAGATTTACAGCCGCCACGATCGCTTCATCGCTAATGCGGAGTCCATGATGAATTTCATATTTTTCCTTGAGGCCGCGCAGAATCGCGATTGAATCCTCAAGCGAGGGTTCGTCAACGACGATCGGCTGGAACCGGCGCTCCAGGGCCGGATCTTTCTCGATATAACGCTGATATTCGCGGATCGTGGTCGCGCCGATCGCATGCAGCTCGCCGCGAGAGAGCGCAGGCTTCAAGAGGTTCGAAGCGTCTACCGCGCCTTCGGCTGCACCGGCGCCCACAATTGTGTGAATTTCATCAATGAAAAGAATAATGTTGCCGGCGGCATTTTTGATTTCCTTAACGAAAGTCTTAAGCCGGTCTTCGAATTCGCCGCGAAATTTTGTCCCGGCGATCAAAGCGCCCAAATCGAGCATTAAAATCTGCTTGTCCTTCAACGGTTCGGGCACGTCGCCGCCCACGATCCGCTGGGCCAAGCCCTCCACGATCGCGGTTTTGCCCACGCCCGGCTCGCCGATCAAGACCGGATTATTTTTCGTCCGGCGGGAAAGGATCTGGATTACGCGCCGCAGTTCGTCATCGCGGCCGATGACTGGATCAAGCTGGCCAGCTTTGGCTTTTTCCGTGAGATTGATCGCATATTTCTCCAAAACTTGGAACTTGCTCTCCGGCGTCTCGTCGGTAATTCTTACGGAACCGCGGAGCTGGGCCAAGATGCGGAAAGCTGAATCGCGCCGCACGCCGAACTGCTTCAAGGTCGCCTCGGCGGCGGAAGAAACTTCGAGCAAAGCCAAAAGCAGGTGCTCGCAGGAAATGAATTCGTCTTTTTGCTGGGAAGCGATCTTCGCCGCTTGATCAAGAACTTTCATCAGTTCCTGCGAGAGGTAAAGCTGTCCCACTGTGCCGCCGGTTACGATCTTCGGCAATTTGTCGATCTGGCGCTCCAATTCATCATGGAATTTTTCAAGATTGACCCCGCTTCGCAAAAGCACGGGTTGGACCAAGGATTGCTGGTCGGCGATGAGGGCGGTTAAAAGATGGAGCGCCTTCAGCTCGCCGTGATTTTTTTGCGCTGCATACTCCTGGGCATTCTGCAGGGCTTCTTGGGCTTTAATTGTAAAACGATGGAAATTTGGCATGTGTTTTTTTATTCGAGCGAGAGTATAAGACCATTATACACCATATGTCAATTGCACCTCACGCGATCTAGGTTCGACTGATTTAGCTTTGAATTTATTGGGGTCGCTTAGCGAGCGTAACCCGCAGCGTAAGCTCGCGTCCATCGCGCAGGACCTTCAGGGTTACAACGTCGCCGACATTCAATTCGTTAATCATGGCTCCCAGGGGAGTTTGCGCCGTGATTTTCTTGTTATTCAAGGAAAGCACGATGTCATCGGCTCGGATGCCGGCTTTAGCGGCCGGCGAGTTCGGCAGCACCGCCGCTCCCTCCGCATTGCCGCGGACCAAGGCGCCGTAATCAACGGGCAGATTTTGACTGCGCTTCAAAGCGGGTGTAATCAAGGTATAGCGGATGCCCAAATATGGCGTTTGGATCTCGCCCGTCGTCTCGACGGATTGGATGGAACGCTTCACTCGGTTTACGGGAATGGCGAAACCGATATTCTGCGCGCCCGAGGCGACGGCCGTGTTAATCGCGATCACCTGGCCCTTCAAGTTCAAGAGCGGTCCGCCGGAATTCCCCGGATTAATGGCGGCATCGGTTTGGAACACGCCTTGGATCGTTTCAGTTCCACCGGCGCGGTCGGAAGCCGTAACCGTTCGTGCCAAGCCTGAAATTACGCCGACCGAAACTGTGTTCCTGAATTCGCCCAAAGCGTTGCCGATCGCGATCACCGATTGCCCCAACTCCACTGCATCGGAATCTCCGAGCGGCAAGGTCGGCAAGCCGGTCGCTTGGATTTTTAAAACCGCGAGGTCTTGGGCCGGATCGCGGGCCAAGACGCTTGCGTCGTATTTTTTACCGTCATTCGTAAAAACGGTGTAGGAAGCCTCCGTGTCCGCAACCACATGTTTATTCGTTACGATCATGCCGTCGCCGCTTACGATAAAACCGCTGCCGCCGCCCACTTCGCGCAGCTCCGTTTTGCCGGAAGCGCACGGCTGGGTGAATCGAGGAATGTCGCCGAAGAACTGGCGGAATTCGGGCGGGATATTCGAGAACGGATCGTATTGGCACTGCTCGATAATCGGCACATTTTTGGAAATTGTGATTGAGACTACTGCCGGCGAAGCGCTTTTGACGGCATTTACGACTGCACGCTCATAATCGAGTACCGGTTTGTAGAGAGTATTCGTAACCGCATTATTCATGCTCGGCGGGGTCGCAGGTGCGGGCCTGCTGCCTAACTGTTTAAGTCCCTGCCAAAGATCGCCTAAAAAACTTGCGCGCGCCAAAGGCGCTCCCAAAACGGCGCCGACCAAAAAGCCTAAAACCAGGTAGATCAATGCCCGCGAGGAAATTTTTTTAAAATTTATTTTTTCGCTCATGTTTCTATTTTAATTGATTTTTTATTTTCGTGAGGATCGCCAAGGCGGAAGCGATTTCCTGTGTCGTGGTCGGCAAGCCGAAGCTGAAACGCAAGCTGCCCTTGATGCGCTCGGCGCTGTAGCCCAAAGCTTTTAAGACGGGTGAAGCTTCAAGCGAACGGGCAGAGCAGGCCGAACCCGCCGAGGCCGCGATGCCTTGAAGATCGAGCGCGGTCAGCACAACTTCGGCTTTTGTGCCCGGCAGGTAAACGTTTAAAATATGAGGCGCTTTTGCCGTATTCTTGTCTGGCCCGTTCAGCTGGGCATTGGGAAAAATTTTCGTGAGCCCTTGCCAAAATTTTTCCCGTAATTTTGAGACGTGCCGCACGGCCGACACCCGCTTTGCCTTGGCGCGTTCCAAGGCCATGCCGGCGCCGACTATATAAGGTACGTTTTCGGTGCCCGCCCGCAGGCCGAATTCCTGTCCGCCGCCGGTAATAATTGGCGTGAGGGGCAATGCGACATGCCGCATATTTCTCACATAGAGAATTCCCACGCCCTTGGGCCCATATAATTTGTGCGCTGAAAGTGTCATGAAATCAACGCCCAAGTTAGCAACGTCCACAGGTTCATATTGATAAGCCTGCGCTGCATCGGTATGGAGCAATGGCAAATGACTAATGGCAACTGGCGCATGGATAGCGCCTTTAGCTATTTGTTGCCGAAAATCTTTGATAATTTTCGAGATTTCCGCGATTGGCTCCAGAGTCCCAACCTCGTTATTTGCATAAATAATGGAGACGAGCACAGTATTTGCGCTTAAGGCAGACTTGAGCCTGCCAAGATCCACTAAGCCTGTCGGCTTTACCGGCAAAATCACCACTTCCGCTTCGTTTTCAATGTTCTCAACTGTTTTTAAAACCGATTCATGTTCAATCGCGGATACGATGATCCGCGGTTTCGCTTTCGATTTGGATGACGGGTCGAGCTTGGCCGACCTTACAACCCCGCGTAAGACAAGATTATTGGCTTCGGTGGCGGAACCCGTAAAAACTATTTCGTCAAAGCTCGCGCCGATCGCTGTGGCCGCTTGCGCGCGCGCCTTGTCCAACCCTTGGATGGCTTTTTGCCCCCAGGAGTGGAGCGAACCGGCATTGCCGAACTCGGACTTAAAATACGGTTCCATCGCCCGATAAATTTCGGGGGCGATGGGCGTTGTGGCTGCGTAATCCAAATAAATCTTCCTCATATTCGCGTGAATTGCGATCCTAAACTACGAATACATCCGAATGCCGCGAATTCCCAGCGAATTGACGATCCGAATTATTCGGATGTGCTATTCGGAGCATTCGGATGAAATTCGGATTATTCGGATTGCTCTCAAAACAGGGTCGCGTATTTTTCCGTAATCGGAGAAATGCGGTCCACATTAAAAGTAACTTTAATGACTTCGTCCGTGCGGCGGTCCGGAACCAAAAAATATTTTTGCTTGCGGTAGAGATCGTAAAGTTCTTTGGTGAGCTTCACGTCCTTCAAGCAGTATTCTTTGAGCTTGTCGATATTGCCCTCCTTATAGAAAGTAATTGCATCGGCGCCTTTATACTCTTTGCTCACGCCCAAGTTCAATTCGGCGAGCTTGCTCAAACTCACCCGCTGTCCCGCCACCATTTCAATTTCGTCCAGGAGATCGACTCGATCCTTCTGCCAAAGATCCAGGTTCGGATGCGGCAGAGACTTGAAATAATGATGCAGCACCGGAATATCGTAGCGGTGCATGCTGAATCCGATCAAGCGGTCGCTTTGCGAAAAAAGTTCGGCCACGGAATTTATCTCGTGTTCCTCAAAACACTGATAAGCATCCGCTTCGTAGTCGTAAACACCGACCGCGGAAATCCGCAAAGCCGCAAAATTATTCCAGCCCACGGCCGGATCAGTGAAGAAGTTCTGGGTTTCGATGTCGAAAACGATAGTTTTCATGGATATCGCTACGAAATACGAAAGAGTACGAATATACTAATTTTGTATATTTGTAATAAATTTGTATTTCGTAGCCAGACAGTTTTGATCTTTGATATTTGCATTTTGCATTATTCACACGTGCCGGTCGGCTACGTTCGATGCCGCATAGCTCATCGGTTTTGTGATCGCGGCGAAGTTGTGCGCGCGGATCATGCCGACAACTTCCTGGATCATCACTTTGGTCGGGCCGTTCTCGCCCACGTCAGCATGGATCTCAAAATCCCATTTGGGCAGGTTTGCTTCGCCGATATTTTTAAGCTCCAAGAGCACCGCCTTGCCGAGCTCCAGGGAAACAAGAACTTCGTGGATGATACGGTCGCGAAGCGTATGGAATTTGCCGAATTCGAAACGGCGCCAGAAATAGCGTCCGCCGTTGCCGACTCGGTGGACGACGACCGCCGTTACAAAATCAGCCTGGCCGGTCGAGAGAAGCTCGGAATCGGTGCCGATCGTGATCTTATACCGGCGCCGGGGGTCGAGCTTCATAAAATCAATAATGGCTTGGACCACTTGCTGGATGGTGAGACGCAGGCCAAACGAGCTGTTCAGGAATTCGGGCATTGCTTGTGCCCATACTCTAAGCTAAACTTGATTCGGTTGTCAAAGATTCAAGTCGCTTATTTAGGATCATCGCAAACAAAAAGCGCCAGGTGCCCAACGCACGCAGGCGCTAAAACCCTACGCGAGAGCCGTGGGAATGGTCGGGGACGGAAACGCGAGCTTGTTCGCCGCAGCGAACCTCGCCGCTCGCTCCTTTGTTCCATCGCTAGCCTCCTCCAACATATTTGCGATTCGCCGAAGCGACGACGCAACGCGATTCGCAAAGTTGATGAAGCGCTCGGCCCGCGCCAGGCGCTCCGCAGGTGACACATGCTCCTGTGTCACCGTGAAAACCCCCTTCAACTTCCCGGCAAGCTTTTGCGTGTAGCGGTCTACGCGCAGAAGCGACTTCTCCAGTTGCGCTTCCATCAGAACCACCTCCTTTCTGCGCACCCAGGCAAAAACTACTTCCACCATAGCCGCGAACCGCAGATCTGTCAAAAATTTTTGACTATATCCGCCGACCGCCGATAACTCGTACAACTTCTTCAATTCGCGAAGCTAAATCTTTTTGCCTTCTAGTTTCTACATTGAGTCTCACCACCGGGTCATTGGCTGAAGGACGCACGTTAAAATGCCAATCCGGAAACTCAACCGATACACCGTCAATAAAATACACATGCAGCGCGTTGCGATACGCGCGCTTTACGGCAGCCACCGAGGCCTCGCGATCCTGAACCTCAAAATTAATTTCTCCCGAAACGTAATAATCTCCTAATTCTTTGAGCAACTGCGAAAGCGATTTTTTTTCTTCCGTCATCAAGTCAAGAATCGCCAAGAAAGGAATGAGATCGTTCTCCGCGTAATAAGTGTGTTTGAAGTAATAATGGGCGCTGTGCTCGCCCGCAAACAGCGCGTCCACCTCGCGGTTTTTTTGTTTAATGAAAGCGTGGCCGGTACGGTGCATTACCGCCCTGCCGCCGAACTTTGCTACCGTGTCTTTTACCACCCAGCTTGAAGGGGCGTTGTAGACAACCGTCGCGCCAGGATTCCTGGCTAAAAAATAACGAGCGTAAAGCGCAGTCATAAAGTCCCCGGGCACCAAGTTGTTTTGATCGTCAATAAACATAATCCGGTCGGCGTCGCCATCCCACATCACCCCCAGATCGGCACGCATTGCTTTTACGGTTTGGCGAACTTGCTCCCGATTTTCCGGAATTAATGGATTCGGGTCGTGGGCCGGAAACTCACCGTCGGGTTCAAAATTCAATTTAACAATTTCACAATTTAAAAGCGGAATTATTTTCTCGAGCGGCCTGTACATTGGGCCGTTGCTTGTATCAAGCACAAGCTTAAAACGCCCGATGCGCGAAGGCTCGATTAAATCCGTAACGTGATTCACGTAATCGCCTAAAATTTCAACTTTCGCAACTTTGCCCTTCTCGAGAGGACTTGAAAACTTTCCCAGCAGCGCGATGGCCTTCAACTCCTCCATGCCTGAACCCGCGCCGATAATTTTCGTATTTTCCCTGGTTAGTTTAAAACCGTTGATTTCCCGCGGCGTGTGCGAAGCGGTAATGTTTACCGTTGCATCGTAACCGTATTTTCCCGAAGCGAAATACACCATGCTCGTGGTTGTAACGCCGGGATCGTCGACGCGCACGCCGGCGTCAACGAGCCCGTGGGTGAATGCTTCGAAAAACTTGTCTGCCGAAAGTCTTGTGTCTCTGCCGACTAATACGCGCTTTGGCTTAAGATATTCCGCCAAAGCTCTGGCGATGACGTATGCTTCGGCAGCGTCCAAAGGAGCCAGATTCGTTTCCGGCTTTCCGACTTTGCCGAAATAAACGCTGCGTTTGTCAACCAACCACGGAACAACGCCGCGGATGTCATAATCCCTAAATAGTTTGGGGTCAAGTTTTTCTGTCGTCTCCATAATCTTATCTTTCAGTGTACCCTGTTTAGTCGCGGGTTTAAAAATCTCCGGCCTTGCGAACCGGGCAGCATTTGTTCTCTGCGCGGCGATACCGCCCGGTGGGGCGGCTTAATCCCGCTTACGGCTTGGATTTGAATTTTTGTTCAATTTACAGGAAAATTAGGCCATCATGGCGCGCAGGGAAGAAAAAAAACGCAACGGAAAATTCCGCGAAGAGCGGGAGCCTCGTTTGCATCCGGAAGCGAAAAAATACATTTGGGGGATTGCGGCTTTCGGGCTTGCCGTCATCCTCATCTTGGCGGAACGCGAGCTTGCCGGACCGGCCGGAGTTTACGTTTATGGAGGACTGAATGCTCTTTTTGGCTGGGGTTACTATATTTTGCCCGTGGCCATGTTCGGGCTTGCGGCCATCTTTTTCTTTGCGAGCGGCCCGCGGCTCGTGGGCATCACGCTTTCAGGGGCCGGGCTTTCGGTTTTATCCGTCCTCGGCCTCATTCATATCCTCTCCCCCTGGCATGCGGGTTATCTAGGTTTGATTCTGGGGTCTTTAAAGATCCCTTTCGGCAACATTGCGGGCGGGATCATTAACGCCGCCCTCCTTTTTATCGGCATCCTCGTCGCCTTGAATGCGCCCCTCGTGCTGCCTGGCTTCTTAAAGAAGAAAGAAAAAGAGGAGCTCGCGCCGGTTGTAGTCACGAACCCCTCCCTGCCGCCCGCTGCAGCTCTGGCCCAAGCGAAAGAAGAAAAAGATGAAGATGTGAAAATTGCCGAACCTTCGGAAAAAGCCGGGCTGCCATTTTTGAAAAAGAAATCGGCGCCGCGCGTCTTTAAAAACTACGTGCCGCCGCCTTTGGATCTCTTAAAAGCCGGGCATGAAAAACCGACGACCGGAGATCTGCGCGCGAACGCCAATATCATCAAACGCACACTCGAAAGTTTCGGTATCCCGGTTGAGATGGGCGAAGTGAATATCGGCCCCAAAGTCACGCGCTATACACTGAAGCCGGCCGAGGGTGTCAAGCTCTCCCGCATCACGGCTTTGAACCAAGATTTGGCTTTAGCCTTGGCCGCGCACCCGATCCGGATCGAAGCGCCGATCCCAGGCAAGTCGCTTGTGGGCATCGAGGTGCCGAACAAGGCTGCGGCGCTTGTGCGCCTGGGGAGCCTGATGAGCTATCCCGAATTCCAGGCCGCGGGACTTTTGGGCTTTGCTTTGGGGCGCGACGTGACTGGTGAACCGATTTTTGCTGATATCGAGAAGATGCCGCACATGTTAATCGCGGGCTCGACCGGCAGTGGTAAATCGGTGATGATTCATTCGCTTATCGTTTCTCTGCTCTACAAAAATTCTCCGAGCACTTTGAAGCTTATTATGATTGACCCCAAGCGCGTCGAGCTTTCCGTTTACGAAGGCATGCCGCACCTGGTCTCGCCGGTCATTACCGACAGCAAAAAAGCTGCCGGCGTTTTCCGCTGGGCCTTGAGCGAAATGGACCGGCGCTACGACACTCTCCAAGGCGCCGGCAGCCGCGATATCAAAAGCTACAATGCCGGCAAAGGCAAAGACGATCCCCTGCCTTATTTAGTCATCGTGGTTGATGAACTTGCCGATCTTATGGCCTCCTACGGCCGCGAAGTGGAAGGTTCGGTTGTGCGCTTGGCGCAGATGGCGCGCGCCACGGGCCTGCATTTGATCCTTTCGACCCAGCGCCCGTCGGTGGAGGTGATCACCGGGCTTATCAAAGCGAACATCACGAGCCGCATCGCGCTTCAGGTTGCAAGCCAAGTTGATTCGCGCACGATCCTCGACACCTCCGGCGCCGAAAAACTTTTGGGCGGCGGCGATCTCCTTTTCATCTCGTCCGAGCTTTCTAAACCAAAACGCATCCAGGGCGGATACATCACCGAAGAGGAAATCAACAAGGTGGCCGATTTCATCCGCGACAACAATGAAGCCGTCGCGGCAGAGGAAGGCGAGGCGCAGTTCGACGCTAAGGCCGGCACTCCGTTTGCCGCGGATTTTGACGATTTTATGGGCAGCGAAGACGATGACGAACTCTACGACGACGCGGTCCGCGTGGTCGGCGAAGCCCAAAAAGCCTCGGCTTCTTTACTCCAGCGCCGGCTGAAGGTTGGCTATGCGCGAGCGGCGAGGCTCTTGGATATAATGGAAGAACGAGGCGTGATCGGCCCCGGCGAAGGCGCCAAACCGCGCGAAGTTTTTTTGGAAAAATTACCGCAGGATCATTCGCCCTTTTAAAATACAGGGTAAACCAAAAGTGTATTTACAAATCTATTTCTTAATGTAAGTGTATATGTACATATATGACATCTACCGCTTTGCGGCCGCAAAGCGAAAAATTTACAAAGGGTGAGGGATGAATAATAACGTAGTAAATTTCGATTTCCCTTCTTTTTTTAATGACAAGCTTAAAGAGCGCGGCTATACCTTAAAGCGCGTCGCCGAGCTTTCGGGAATCGCCGTCCGGCACCTCGAGAATATGAGCGAAGGCAAATTTGCCGCGCTGCCTTCGGCGCCTTATGTGCATGGCTATCTTGTGAAGCTGGGGGAGCTTTTGGATTTCGACGGCGAGATGTGGTGGAAATATCTTGAAGAAACCGGCAGCTTGAATCGCTCCGGACCCGCCGACGAATTGCCGAAAAACAGGTTTGCGCGCCGACCGCTGAACCGTTACGCCTGGCTCATAATTTTAGTTTTAGGCTTGGCGGTTTACTTGGTGATCCAATCCCCGCGGATTTTGGGCAAGCCGTCGCTCGTTGTCGAGCACCCCCGCGAAGAAAGTTTGAGTGTAAATATCGGCTCCGTCACCATGTACGGCGAGGCCCTGGCGGACACTTTAATGATTAACGGAGAGAGCGTGCCGATCTTGGAAGGCGGACGCTGGGAAAAAACCATAACGCTTACGCCTGGATTGAACACAATCGAACTCAAGGCCAAAAAATTCCTCGGCCGCGAAACCGTGGTGGAAAGAAAAATTTATTACGAACCCCTGCGCGGCGAAGAGCCGCCGCCGGCCTCTACCTCTACGGGACAATAGAGCTTGGCTCGAATTTTGATTGTGATATAGTGTAGCCAGCAATTCCAGGGAGGGATGCATGGATTACACGTTGCGGGTAGAACGCTCCTCTTCATTTTCTTCTACGGGCGCAACCTACCTCTTCGGCAACACGACCAAAGCCGAAGCGGTGAAGCGAGCGGAGGCGGAAGCGGTCTATTGGAAAAAGCGCGGCTGCGACTTCGACGCCGAGCTCGTGGACGAAGAAGGCAACCTTGTCTGGAAACGCCGCAGTTTGCGCGGTCGCAAAAACGAAGCGGCAGCTTTCCCTATCCTCATCTAAGTTTTACGGGGCGGGTTTACTCGCCTCGTTTTTGTTTGACACTATTTACCCGCCATCTACACTTATTACGTATGGCCAACCTAACTAAAAAAGGCAAAGAGGAAAAAGGCGATCTCGATCAACTGCTTTCATCGCTCCGCGACAAGTTCGGCGAAGGCGCGATCATGAAGCTGGACGATGCCCGCAGAGTGGACGTGGCCGTGATCCCCACCGGCTCCTTTTCGCTTGATCTTGCCCTGGGCGTCGGCGGCTTGCCGCGCGGACGCGTCGTGGAGATTTTCGGACCGGAATCGAGCGGCAAGACCACCTTGGCCTTAAACGTCGTTGCGCAGGCGCAGAAGCAAGGACTCAAAGCCGCTTTTATTGACGCTGAACATGCCTTGGATCCGCAATATGCCGCGAAGCTGGGCGTAAAGACGAATGAGCTTTTGATCTCACAGCCGGACAGCGGCGAAGAGGCCTTGAATATCCTGGAATCGCTTGTGCGCTCGAAGATGATCGCGGTCGTCGTGGTTGATTCCGTGGCGGCCTTAACTCCGCAGGCGGAACTTGATGGTGAAATGGGCGAACAACATGTGGGCCGCCAAGCGCGCATGATGGGCCAGGCGCTCCGCAAACTGACGGCAATCGCAAACGGCACGGAGACCTTAATCATTTTCATCAATCAGATCAGGATGAAGATCGGGATCATGTTCGGCAATCCGGAAACGACGCCCGGCGGGCGCGCCCTGCCTTTCGCCGCTTCTGTCCGGATAGACATAAGAAGAATCGCGCAGGTCAAGAAAGGCGAACAAGTCGTCGGGAATCGCGTCAAAGCGAAGGTGGTCAAGAACAAAGTCGCGCCGCCCTTCCGCTGGGCCGAATTTGATATTCTCTTTAACGAAGGGATTTCTTATGAAGGCGATGTTTTAAATGCGGGGATCGCGAACGGCGTCGTCGAGAAATCCGGCGCAAGCTACAGTTTCGAAGGCGAGCGCCTGGGCACGGGGTTCGATAATGTGCGCGAGAAACTTAAGACCGACAAGAAATTATTGAACGCGATAAAAAGCAAAATTAAATCTGCCGCCAAAGATGCGCTTAAGCCCGAATCTGAAGATTAAAATCTCTGGAGCGCTTGTTTTAAGCCCTCAAACGAAGTGCTCAAGATCAAATATTGGTCGTAGAACCAGCCGTAATAAAAGCTGCCTTTTGTGAAAACCGCCGAGCGGATCGGTTCGCTGCTTAATTGGTCATCGCTAAATTCAGAAACCATTTTACCGGGCGAGGCGTAAAAGAGTTTGACGAGCGAAGAAGTTTGAGTTTCGATCTTGATCAAATCGAGCTGCAGGAGAATCGGCGTTTCCTGCGGCTTTAGTTTCAAAACGTATCCCGGCCAAGTGCCGCGGCGGTCGCGATAAACGAACGCGTACATTTCCGGCTCAAAATGCCCCGAGAAAAAGTCGTTGGTTAAGAGCGGCGCCTCTAGATTTGCCAAAAAATTATTCCACTCTGCGCGCTTCACGTCAGCCATTATGATAAGCTCCACGAATTTATCCGCCGTCACGCTGCGCAAAGATTTTTGCAAACGGTCACGGTAGGTAATTTCCGAATTAAAGGTGTCGAGCGGCAGCTTGAGCGAAGCTTGGGCGCGACGGAAAAGCGGCGGCGGGCCGGAACTTTCGGCGGCCGCGGCCGCGGCTGTGAACGAATCTGAATTGAATTCCAAGCGCGCGCCCGGCACATCGGCTTCGCCTAAAATGGAAGGCAAAAAATAATAACTTAAGAATCCGAGCGCTCCCAGCAAGATGAGAATAAAGACGAACCAGAAAAAAACATGCGAAGCCGGACTTGCAGGTTCGATCCGGGGTATAGGCGCGCCTGCAGAAGCGGCCCGCCTCGGCTTCGGCAGGGAAACGGTCTCCGAAAAGGCCGGAACTCCGCCGCCCTGGCTCAAGGATGCGAGATCGGAGGCCAAGGTGCGGATCTTCACCTCCGTCGTTAAAGCCGGCGCGCCCGGTACTTCCGGCAAACTCTTTTCCGCATTAGTTTCGTAAACCTCCATACGAACTAATCTTATTCGCTAAGCTGCTTTAAGGAAAGGCCGATCCTGCCGTCCGCATCCGCGCGGATTACTTTTGCGCGCACAACATCGCCCAGCTTTAAAACATCAGTCACGCTTTTAACGTAGCCGCCTTTCAATTCCGAAACGTGGATCATGCCGTCCTTGCCGCCGCCCAAATCCATGATCGCGCCGAAATCAAGAATTTTAATGATTTGGCCTTCGACAATTTCGCCGATTTTGAATTCCTTGGTCAGGGATTTTACTTCCGCCATTGCGGACGCCGCCCGCGTTTTGTCCATCGCGGAGACGAAAATGCGCCCGTCTTCTTCGATATCAATGCCAGTCAGATCATATTTTTTGATCAAACCGTTGATGACCTTGCCGCCCGGCCCGATTACCAAACCGATCTTTTCCGGCAAAATTTGGTACTGGAGAATCACCGGCGCATACGGAGAAATTTCCGCCCGCGCCGCCGGCAAAACCGTCTGCATAAAATCCAAAATCTCGAGCCGCGCTTTTTGCGCCTGGGCCAAAGTGCGTTCGATAATCTCAAGCGAGACGCCCTGGATCTTTACATCAAGCTGGATGGCGTTTATGCCATCGCGGGTTCCGGCCACCTTGAAGTCCATATCGCCATAGTGATCTTCAGGTCCCTGGAGGTCAGTGATAACTTTGTAATTATTCACGTCCGTCATCATCAATCCCATCGCAATCCCCGCCGCGGGTTTTTTGATCGGCACGCCCGCGTCCATTAAGGAGAGGCTGGCGGCACAGACCGTGGCCATCGAAGAAGAACCGTTCGAAGAAAGAATTTCGGAGACGACCCGGATCGTATAAGGAAATTCTTCCTGGGAAGGGATCAAGGAAAGCAAAGCTTTTCCGGCCAAAGCGCCGTGGCCGATCTCGCGCCGGCCCGGTCCGCGGAAAGCTCCCGTTTCGCCGACAGAATAGGGAGGGAAATTGTAGTGCAGCATGAAGCGGCGCTTCGTGGTCGTCTCCATCGTCTCCACAAGCTGCTCGGAGCCCGGAGGCGCTAAGGTCGTTACGGCCAGGGCCTGCGTGTTGCCGCGGACAAAGAGCGCGGAACCGTGCGTGCGGCGGAAAAGTCCCGTCTCCGCGTTCAAGGCGCGGACTTCATCGAGTTTGCGCCCGTCCGGCCGCCGGCCGCTTTCCAAAATATTTTTGTGCACCAAAGCGTCAATAATTTCTTCGACTAAAAAGTCGGCGGCTTTCAAATCCGGCGTTTCAAATTTTTCCTTAAGCTGAGCAAAGAGATCGTGCTTGAGCTCATAGAGCAAACGTTCGTGCTCCATTTTGTTCGGCTGGTAAACGGTTTTATCCAGTCGCGGCGTAATAAATTCCTCAACTGTCTTGCGCAGTTCGGGATCGGGCTCGTAAAGCACGACCGCAGCTTTGGGCTTGCCGATCTCGGCTATGATTTTCTCCTGGAATTCCACCAAACGGTCGATTTCGGCTTGGGCCATCTTGATCGCGGTCAAAACATGCTCCTCTCTGGATTCTTTGCCGTAAAATTCGATCATATTGATTCTTCCCTTGGGTCCGGCAACGAATGCGCCTATTGTGAAATATTCTTTTTTAAAAGCGTAATCGGGGGGATTTAACGCAAATTCTCCGTTGCTCTTCGACACGCGCACGCCAGCTACGGGACCGGCCCACGGGATATCCGAGATGCCCAAGGCGGTCGAAGCGGCCATCAGGGCCACAAAGTCCGGTGTATGCTCTTCCTCGAGCGCCAAAATGGTAACCACCACCTGGATCTCGCGCCGCAGGCGCTGGTCAAAGAGCGGGCGGATTACGCGATCGACAAGCCGGCCCGCCAAAATAGCCTCCTCGGAAGGCCTGGCTTCGCGCCGGACGAACCGGCTGCCGATAATCTTGCCGGAAGCATAAAATCTTTCCTCGTAGTCAACTTTGAGGGGCAGGTAATCCAGCGTCACTTCCGACTTGGACATGACGGTCGTAACGAGAACTGAAGTCTCTCCGTAATGGGCGATGACCGCCGAGTTCGCCTGCTCGGCGATCGAAGACACTTCAAGTACGAGTTCTTTGCCCGCGACTTCAACCGAAAACTTTTTTCTTGGGATTGCCATTGTGATTCGCGCTATCGCAGCGAATCCATTCGACTAGTCGTATGCGAATGCCTTAGCGAAAAGGCACATGCGAATGGTCGGCTGAATTTCTGCGCATCGCGCCTAAATTTTTTATTTTTTGTTTGGACCTACTACTTACTAACTACTTTCTTAATATAATCCGAGGAATTTCCTCGATATTGATGAACTTCTCCGCGGCTTCTTGGATTTTCAAAGATGCACTGCGGCGGAAAGCGGCTACTTCGACCAGCCTGCCCATGCCCCATTTCAAATAATCGATGAGGGGCAGAAAATCGCCGTCGCCCGTCACAAGTATAATCACATCCAGAAACGAAGCCATCCGGATCGCGTCTACCGCAAGTCCCACATCCCAGTCGGCTTTTTTCATGCCGTCGCCGTAAACCTGCAGATCTTTCGAGCGCAGCTCCAGGCCGGACTTTTCCAGCGCTTCGAAAAAAGAAGACTCGCCGCGCGGCGTATCCACTCCTTCCACGCCCTCGCTCTTTACCACGTAGGCCATCGCGCGGATGAGCTGGCGGTCGCCGACCAGATATTTGATAAGTTCGCGGTAATTTACGCGGCCGCGATACAGATTTTTGGCCGAATGGTAAAGGTTCTGGACGTCAACGAAAATTCCTACACGCTGGGTTGTATAATATTCATTCGTTGCCATGGTTGTCAATTAATCGGGCTGACGGGCACCAGGTTCCAGGCGCCCGAGACCTTGATAGAACCTGTTTACTTTTTGAGCTCCAGCCGCTTCACGAGCTTGGCATGCATGCTGGGCTCGTGCTTTTTAAGGTATTCGAGGAGGTGGCGGCGGCGGGAAACCATCTTTAAAAGACCGCGCCGCGAGTGCTGGTCCTTGGGATTTTTCTTTAAATGTTGGGCTAGCTCCTCCATTTGCCGGGTAAGCATGGCTACTTGCACCTCGGCCGAACCGGTATCCTTTTCATGGCGGCGGTTCTCGGTGATAATCTTCGATTTAATGCGCTTGGTCAGCATTTCTCATATAATATCAGGATTGATTTTAAAGAGCAAGAGGTTTGAGGTTTTAGAGATGTCCGACATCTGACCTGTCGCACAATCTTAACGGATAGATTAAGCTTGAGATATGACCGAAGCGGAAAAATATCTCAAAGATTATCTGGACTACCTCGAAATCGAAAAAAACCGCTCCCCTAAGACGCGGGAAAATTACGAACGCTATCTTAGGGCATTTATATTCACTGAAAAGATCGGCAAGCCCGCGGACATTACCGAAGCGGCCGTCCGCAGTTTCCGCGTCGCCTTGGCGCGCAAGGATTTGAAAAAGATCAGCCAGAATTATTATGTGATCGCCATCCGCAATTTTTTGAAATTTTTGGCCAAGCGGGATCTCAAAACCCTTTCGGCGGAAAAGATCGAACTGCCTAAAGTCGCGCGGCGGCAGATTGATATTTTGGAATACAAAGACTTGGAGCGGCTCCTTTCCGCGCCCAAGGGCGGCGATCTGCGCTCGCTCCGTGACCGCGCCATCCTCGAAATGCTTTTTTCAACCGGCTTGCGCTTGGCCGAGCTCTGCAGCTTGGATCGCTATCTTGATCTTGAGCGCGGCGAATTTACCGTCCGCGGCAAAGGCGAAAAACTGCGCGTGGTTTTTCTTTCCGCCCGCGCCAAAAAAAATTTGA
>CAYIAX010000011.1:0-18529 GCA_964361595.1 uncultured Candidatus Saccharibacteria bacterium
GTTCCGTCTCATCCCAACAGCCGAAAAGTTTGTAGGTGTTGCGATCCACATAACCGCTAGGGGTTGCAGTCAAACCAATGCGTATGGCGTCAAAATGTGAAAGAACGGCATTGTAAACGCCGAAAATAGCTCGGTGCGCCTCGTCAGAAATAATCACATCAAAGTAGCCGCTGGTGAGCGATGGAAGCTGGGAATAAAGAGTTTGAAGCGTAGAGATTACTATTTCGGATTCGTCCTTTGGCTTGCCGCCATAGAGAAGCGCGGATGAATGATCATTAAGGATTTCATCAAAAACCTCTTTGGTTTGCACACCAAGAGGAATCCTGTCTACAAGAAATAAAGCACGATTTACGATCCCTGCGTCAAAAAGCCGCTTGAGATAGAGCGCGATAGTGTCGGTTTTCCCCGTGCCAGTTGCCATGACAAGAAGCATTTTACGCTTACCGCCCGCGAGAGCTTTGTCCATAACATGTATTGCCTCTTTCTGGTACGGTCGCGGCATGCGCCATTCACCGCCCTTAAAATATCTTTCGGGAATCGGGATGACTGATATCGGTTTTTGTTCGAGCCGAAGATTTTGAATTTTTTCAAGATCGCGCTGGGAATAAAATGTCGCCACTTTTTGCTCCGGGCGATTTTTGTAATCCCAGAAATAAATTTCCTCTCCATTGGACAGAAAGATGAATTCGGCTTTGATTGATTCTGCGTATGAAAGGGCTTGCTGTTTTGCCGATGCTGGATCAACCGAGAATCGCTTTGCCTCGATGACGGCTATAGCCCGACCTCGTGAGTCTTTGAGGATATAATCGGCCCGCCCCGTTAGAGGCAAGCCGCCATCGGCGGCTGTCGCGCCTTTGGCGCGGGCCTCTAACGGGGCAAGACCGGCTTTTATTGTTTCTTCTGTAATAACTTGGTTTTTATCTTCCGGGTCCCAGCCAGCATCGCGGAGTTTGCGGTCAATTAAAATACGCGCGTCGGTCTCGCGTAAAAACTTTTTTCCTGTTGTATCTTGCCTTGCCATGATTAAAGTAATTTGTGTTCTTTAAAACTAAAGTGATTGGTCTTACTCACGATCACATGATCTTTTACTTCAATACCAAGAAGCTTGCCAGCATCAACCAACTGCTTTGTGATTTCTGAATCTTCCTGCGACGGAGACGGATCTCCGGCCGGGTGGTTGTGAGCTAAAATTATCTGCGCGGCTAAATGCCGAACTGCCGGCTCGAATACCTCTCGGGGATGGACAAGATTGGCATTAAGTGAACCGACCGAGACAACCTCTCGTTTAATCTCTTGATTCCGAGCGTCCAAAAAGAAAATAACGAAGTGCTCTTTTTTGTTGTCACGGATATCTTTGAGTTGCTCCCAAACATCTTGAGGCGAGAGAAGCAACACCGCTTTCTTATTTTGGAGAAGCCGGCGGCCAAGCTCAAAACAAGCCACGATCTCGCAGGCCTTTGCCGCACCAAGACCGAAAGTATTTTTGAGTTCTTTTACCGACGCCTTTGCCAGCCCAACACCGCTAAACTTTTTGAGAATCTTGCTTGAAAGTTCAACCACATTCACGCCCTCACTACCGGTTCGTAAAAGAATAGCCAAAAGCTCCGAATCAGAAAGTCGCTCGGGTCCATATTTCTCGAGCTTCTCCCGCGGCCTATCTACTTTTGGTAAATCTTTTATTTTCATGGTTCAATGTTACTCACCACAAGTTTTTCTCTTACCTTTTTGATTTCTTCGCGATCCGCTTCGTTCCCGATTAGCCGCACATAAAACTCACATCCGTCTACTCCCAGTGCTCCACATTTGCAGTAAGTCATGCTCTTGTGCGTGTTCCAGTAAATCTCGTCTCCGCACTTTTTGCATCGCCAATGGATTTCTTTTTTGAGTTTGGTTTTTGTAGCGATTTCCTGTGGCATCCCATTAGAAATTTGGGTGTTTTTTGCTAATTCTTTATTCATATTGTTTTCCATTCTTATTATTCATATTTCTGACTTGTTGCTCATTTCTAACGGGACAAGTAAATTTATTTTTGTTCCTCTGTACTATTCAAAGACTCCTCTCCAATCTTCCACACGCCCTTTTCCAAGAAAGCCTCGATGGTCTGGCGATTAGCTTTGTTGATAAGGTTTGAGTGAGAGATTTTATTGCTCTTTGCATAGTCGGAAAGCATGACAATCTTTTTGCCTTCCAAATATGCCAAGCGTTTGTGGTAGCTATTGGTAAGAGCCTTGCCAACAATCTCTTCCATGATTCCGGTCGCGCCTTTCTCATCGAATTCCTTAAAAGCATCGTAGTATTTCTTTCGATCAATGAATTTAATATTTATTGGCACAAAACCTTCCCGTATGAGGAGATAGTTGTTGATCACTCGTCCGATGCGTCCATTGCCGTCCATGAACGGGTGGAGATATTCAAAAGCGAGATGTAATCGCGCGATGCGCTTGATGATGTTTTCATGACTTGTCGCATTATATTCCGCAAACATCTTCTCAAGACTTCCGTTGATTTCTTTTGGAGCCGGAGCAATATGACTGCCGACACGGACGTACTCGTCGTCTTTGCGGAATCTTCCGGCAATTTCATCGCGAATGTTCGACATGAGCATCTTATGGAGCGACAAGATAACGTCAAAACCAAGTTCCTGCTCTTTGGCTCGTTTGTCGATATACGACACAACTCGAGCAAGATTTTTCGCTTCAAATATTTCTCGTGGAGATATATACCGGTCGAGATCAATCTGAAGAAGTATCTTTTCCGTCTCCTCAAGAGAGAGAGTACTGTTCTCGATAGCATTCGAGTTGTATACCTGATCCGCGATTTCCGCCTCACTGATAAGTTTAATAAGCGCATCCTTGCCGATGGCCGCTTTGTAATACCTTTCTCTAAGCAGACTGATTTTATTAAACGCTCTAGCATTTTTTGCCATATTTACTAAAGTATAGTCTTTTTCACGACTTTGTCAACTAAAATCGTGAAAATCTTTGTTTTTTCTTGACTTTTCACGATTCTTATATAACAAATCAGTAGATTTTGTTGATGAAATTACGTGCTGCGCGTCGAAAGAGCAGTGCCGAGCCGACAAACAGCGTGACGAATTAGTATTCCCGCCACTGGAAAACTCCCGTTTCCCCGATCCCCTTCAAATCCTGTCGTGAATTCCCTCGACAAGCTCGGGATGATTGAAAATCTAATACCGCCCTTATGGGTGGTAAAGGATTTTCTAATCAGCTCCGGCGCCAGGATTCTCCGCCGCCGCTCACGCTTTGGCGGATTGCGTTTTATGGACAAATCGGAGATTTGTATAAAACGGGAAGAACCCTGGGACCATCTCCTTTAATAATCAAACTAGCGCTTTGCTCCCCGGGTAGGACTCGAACCTACAACCTTCTCGTTAACAGCGAGCCGCTCCACCATTGAGCTACCGGGGAGCAAAATGCTAGTTACTCCGAATCGAGTTCCACTTTAGCAAAATCAGCTCTTTTAATCAAACTTATGATCCTGTGCAACTTAAAGCTTGTCTAAAAAAATAATTAAAAACGCGTTATAATAAAATCATGCTTGAATATTATATAACTCTTGGCACGGTTGTGTTTGGCATTTTGGGCGGAATATTTTTCTTGTTCGACTGGTTCCGGCACAAGCGGCGCCACCCTTTTCTGCTCCTGTGGGCGATCGGCTTTTTCCTGCTTTTCGGGTTCCAGGTGCCAATGATCAAGGGCAACGAAGGAGCTGAACTTACGCTCACCGATTTCAATAATTTCTTTGCCATCATGTTCCCCTTGAGCATGCTTGCGCTCGTGCTTATCTACGCCGGTTTAGAATCCGTGCGCGGCGTTTTTTCGCGAAGAAAGAAGTGGTTTGCATTCCTGTTCATCGCCGCCGCCACGGCCGCTTTCGAAGCGGATTTCCTTTTGAACGCCGGTGTTCTGCAAAATTACATCTTCATGTTCGCCACGCTTTTCATTTTCCACGCCCCGATCGAATTTTTGATCGCGCGAAGCGCCTGGAGGCTGCGTAACGGTACGGAGATCTCCAGGGCGGGCGCCGCGATCATGGCGATGGGCGGAATTTTCGGCATGGCGCAGGATTTTTTGGTCGCTTACAAAGTCTGGACCTACCCGCCCGCTTTTTGGTTCACGGCGCTCATGCAGTTCACGCTGCTCCACACTGTCCAAATCTTAAGCGTGCTTTGCCTGCTTGTCGGCGCGATCCTCGTCCACCGCCGGTACGTTTTCGCGAACATCCAGGCGCTTCGATCGGCTTAACCGAAAAAAGAGCCGCGCGGGCTCTTTTTTCGGTTTGCGGGAAAAGCTTAGCGCACCGGATAGAACCGGATATTCGCAAGCTTGAAGTTGCCGTCCGTGTAGACGTCCCACATATACTTCACGAGATCTCCGATATTGAAGACCCATTTGTTCACGTAATCGCGGCAGCCGACTGCGGTCAAAACACCCGCAGTGCATGATTCCGTGCCGTCCAGCGGATTTACCACCGGATCCGCGCAGACATCAAAGACGCCGTCCGCATTCGTATCCTCACAACACGTATTCCTGTTCGTGCAGGTGTACTGGCCAGCCGCATCATAGCAGTAGTTAGTCGTGTTGAAGTAGCAGACGCTGCCGCTCCACTCGAACAAGCCCGAGATGTCTAAGGCCCTCACCTTGCCCGCGGTCCGTGTGTAAGTGCCGGCAGGCGTCTGGAAGCCGTTGCTGTCCACGAGGCCCAAGACCAAAAGATCGTTCCCGTTTTCGTCCTGAACCATCAGCAAGCTGCCCTCGAGCGAAAGCTCCGGATGATTCGTCGGTTTGCCCAAAACGCGCGCGGTTACATAGTATCCCTTGTCGTTTGGAGGCAGGATAAGTTCCGCCGCGTCGCCGTCAAAGGGCGCCGTACAGGCATCGGTTACGCTGTAGACCGGACCCGTCGAAGCCCACTTCCCCTTCGCGTTCCCGCTCGTCATCACGATCTGGTTTTTCGCATCGGATTGCGCGCTATAGGAGGGAACGAAGATGTTGTTGCTCGACGAGGTAACGCTCAAATTCACCGTGCAGTCCGATTTATTGAAATCGGTTTTCTTGCCGTGGATGTTCAAGGTATAGTGCTCGCCCTGGAGCCCTTTGGCCTTGAGGTCGGCCCAAACGCTTCCCGAAGCTTGCTGGTCCCGCTGGCCCGCAGAACTGCGCATAAATTCCAAAGAGACATTCTGCGCCGAATAAATGACATAAAAAGTCACTACGAAAAGCAAAGCTACCGCAAGTGCCAGATAACCGTAAAGTTTATGATTAGTCATTTTTGTAAAGAGATGACTTCGACCTTTATTTACAATCATAATGAATATTGCGGAATACAGAAAATTAGGTTCTGCACAAGGAAAAATCGTAACCCCTCGATTTACTCCCGCCTTCTCCCGGATTCCTCCTTCGTTAAAACTACGGCGGACAAGTCGGACGGGCAGGCGGGGTATTTTCAGCTTTTATTTTTAAAATACTGAAGCTGAAAATAAAAGACCCGCGTAAGATTACACGGGCCGCGGCAGGAGCTGCCGGCATTCCTTAATGAGGGCTTCAACTGCGATGAGTTCGCAGCAGATGTCGGAGAAGTAATGGGGGCCGCCACCAGCGACACCCGTGCGCTTCATCTTCTTTAACCACCCGAAATGCTTTTCCAGGGTTTCGAGGTAATACGAACTCGGGCGCATCACCGCGGCGCGCAACAGGCAGAACGGCGCTGTGCGGTCGCGATATCCCCGGAACTCATCCCAGAGGAGCATTTGGAGCATGCGCTCGACCTCCTCGATGTTCAATTCCGAATCCCGCAGATGGGCGGCAGCGTCCACGACTTCTGGCCACCACTGGATCACGCCGCAGTTCCGGTGAAGGTTTTCGAGTTCGGCGATGATCGCGCTCGGCGACATGGACTGATAGATCTGGCAGAAGACCATGAGCCGCTTGAGCGCCGTTCGGCGCTCGGCTTCCACCGCTTCCGCTCGGGTAGGCTTGCCCGACGTTTCCGGTTTGTGCCGCAAACCCACAAAGCGAAAGAAATCAGCAAAGGCAACTACAAACATGGAAACTCCCTTCCTACTGTTACCCAGAATATATGAGCATTAGGCACGGGCGTCAAATTTGCAGCTATTTCCACTCCCCGCTCGGTCAGGCCGCGCGGGTTTTTGTATAAAAAAGGCGCCGAGGCGCCGAGGCTGATAGAGATTATAATTTCGGAGCTTGCGCTCTGCATTGCAGAGTTGTCCTTGCTTCGCCCCACCCTTTAGGACGCAGCAGAACGCAAGCTCCGTTCCCTGCTTCAGTTGCTGCAGATAATGACGGCTAGACCTTAAAGATTTTACACACAAACGGTAATTCTATTTGGTGTAGAATTAAGCTTAATGCCTGCGAACAAATATTTTCGGCTGCTAATCGCGGTCGCGGTTTCGGAACTCGCGGGAGTGATCGGCGGCCTTGCAAGCCTTGGCTCCCTGCCGGTTTGGTATGCCAATCTTGCGAAACCGGCCCTCACGCCGCCGCCGGGAGTCTTTGGGCCGGTATGGACGGCACTTTATGCCACGATGGGTATAGCGCTATTTTTGATCTGGCAAGCACACGACCGCGCCGCGGAGAACCCACAATTATTGCGAAGGCGGAAGATCGCGATCGGATTGTTTTTTGTCCAACTAGCCTTGAATTCCGCCTGGTCGATTATTTTTTTCGGTCTGCAAAGCCCCGGATGGGCGCTTGTTGAAATTCTCGTGCTTTGGCTTGCGATCGCGGCCACCGCCTTGGTCTTCCATGAAATTTCGCGCAAAGCTGCTTATTTATTCGTCCCATACCTGCTCTGGGTAACTTTTGCCGTCTACCTTAATTTTTCGATCTGGGCGCTTAACTGAATATGTTATTCTTTACTTAAATGATCGGATTTATCCTGCAGAGCAAGCCGGTACTCGTAGGCCTGCATTTGGGTTCAGCGATTTTGGGTATTGATGCCCTGCTGTGGCTCTTGGGCGAAATGATCGGACGCTCCGCGCATAAAGGGAGAATCTTGGTTTCGGCGCTTTTGGGAGTCTTGGGTTTCGCCGCGAGCTGGCTCATCGGCGGCTACTATTATATAAAATTTTACGGCCCGGTCGTAAAACCGATCATCAAGGCCGGTTCGGCTCCCTGGGCGCATGCGATTGCGATGGAAGCCAAGGAGCATATTTTTCTTTTCATCCTGCCGCTCGCGGTTACGATTCTTTTCGTTTCGCTCCTCGACCAGCAAAAACTTGAACTCGCCGGCTTGCGCAAGCCGCTCTTAATCTTGATCGGGCTCACCACGGCGATTGCGCTCGGGCTCGGGCTTTTGGGTTTCATTATTTCCTCGGCGGCGCGCTGGGGCATCATCACGCTATGAACAAACTGCAAAAACTTTCATTCGCGTCGGCGGTTTCGGCTTCAATTATAATCGCCGCCACCGCCATCATCACGATTTGGGCGGAACTTTCACCGGCCTTTAAAGATGGGCTTAAAAACTTAACCGGGCATCACTGGCTGACTAAAAGCGTATTTGTGTTAATTGGGTTTCCCTTGTTACTCGCAGTTTTGTACGGCCTACTTAGGCGTGAGATTAGTTATTCCGCTTTGCACAAAAGTTTGTGGGTCTTGATCTGGACCGCAGTTATAGGCTCGGCGGCAGTTTTGGGATTTTTTGCCTGGCATTATCTTCTCTAGCCTCTTCGCCTGCTGTGCCTTGAGTTATCGGCTCCAATCACTTCGTAAATGGAAAAGGACCGGAGCAATGCAAAAAATGTCTTGGTGGGCGTCCTAAAGCAAAAACGCGATTTGTTGATTCTTTTAAACCGGCATTGGTATAGGATTCCGGTCGCGCATGCGCCGCGGAAAAACTTCCGCTATCTCGCTTTTTACGAACCGGCGCGTTTCGGTTCCCGCGGTCAGCGGATCAGCTACTACGCCAAAACCGGCAAGCGGCGAATTTATTTGCGGAAAGATTTGCTGCCCGACGAACCGCATCACGAAGGCGCGAATCGGGCTTACCTGCGCATTCGCGTGGACAAACTCAAAAAATTGTCGCCGCCGATAATAAACAAACTACCGCGGCGGGTTTCCTTCGGCTATACCACGCTCCCTCGCCTGCTCAAATCCAAAAATATGCTTGAGCTTTACAACATCGCGCCGACCGAAGAGATTATCGCCAAAGGATTGCGGGGAGTCGGCATTAAAGCGCGCCGGCAGTACTGGCTAAGCACCGGCGGCAGAAAATACTGTCTGGACTTTGCTATTTTCTTGAAGCGCGGGCAAATTGCAATTGAATGCGACAATAGCAAAGCTCACTCCGGTTTGCGCGCGCGGCAAAAGGACAAAGCGAAAGACGCGTGGCTCCGCAGCCATGGCTGGACCATGATCCGCCTGCGGGAGCAAGAAATCCTTGCGGATACAAAAAACTGCATCCGCAAAGTGCAAAAAATCGTACGCACCTTAAACGGCAACTGACAACATTCTCACATTCTGCAGAATGTGAGAATGTTGTCATACGACAGTTTGTGAAACGCGTTTTACAAAAGAGTATAATCAAAATATGCGGAAAACCCCTAAACAGCTTGAGCGGTATTTCAAAGGAGCGGCTAACCACTGGCGGATAGCGATTCTGGCAACCGTGGAGAGTAACAACGGCATCGCACTAGAAGCGATCGCGAACGCGCTAGGCGGAAATTTCAAAACCATATCTCAACATACCCGTTCACTTGTCAGCGCTGGCTTATTGAATAAAAAATATCATGGCCGCCAAGTGATGCACTCCCTCTCACCCTACGGCAAATCTTTTTTGCGGTTCATGAGAACATTCTAACATTCTTGGATTCGACAAGTCTCGACTCCAAGCTCGACTCGAGGAACTCACCACAAGTAAGAACGTGAGAATGTTATGAATGCGCCACCCGGGTGGCGCATTCCATAGTTTTAGCGAAGAATGGGTTGCCGATTTACAACATTCTAACATTCTGCAGAATGTTAGAATGTTGTTTTTATGGGATAACCGCGGCCTTTCTTGCATTATCGCACAGCAATTTGCCGCTGACCGGTACTTATGTTATTCGTAACTAGAGAGGAATTGCGTCATGACGATTTGGCTAACTTTCGCGCTAGCCCTGATCGTCATGATCGGGGCGGCGTTTCTAATAAGCAGGAAACATGCGCTGGGTCTCGCCTGGACCTTCCTCCACGGCGAGACTGCCATCGGCTTCTGGCTCAAGATCGGAATGCGGCTGCGGACGGCAATCGGCATTGCCATTCTCTGCAGTTCGCTCGATATCCTTGGCTGGTTCCTGCTGGCGAACGGCGCTGAAGCAACACTGCGAAATGGCGCGCGTCAGAAAACCGAAACGAAGCTGGAGCAGAGCCGAATGTACGCCTGGGCGAGACAACTGCCGTACGGCACGCTCCCCTTGTGCGGGTTAATCCCGGGGAACGTCTGGACCGGCATCGCCATCGCCAAGGTTTTTGGCTTAAACCAATATGTTTCCTACGCGCTCATCACGCTCGGCAATGCCGGCAAGATGGCGACGGCCGGGTATGGAATCAATCTGGGTTTTTCTTTTTTCCGCCGACGCCGACGTAGCCGCGCCGCCGCATGCGAATAGCGTCTGCGAAAACGCCCATGCGAATATATTTATTTGCCCCGTGCACTGCACCGGGCATTTTATTTTCACTTACCCGAATGCTTTGCCGCTCTGCGGCGAGAATGAATGGCAGAGTGAAAATAAGATACCGCAGCGTCTACAAAAACACCCATCCGAATTTCTCTTTACAAATCCCAAAACCTGGGTTATAACTATTCGCAGGAGGAGTAGAAATGCGCCTTGAACTTTTTTTTAGCGACCTACGTCCGGAGCACCAAAACCCTGCATCTGAAACGGCGATCGGCAAGGTAACGTTCGATATGCTCTCGGACGCGGCCCAAGCAGCCGTACGCGCCGTCGGCCAGGGACTACTCTACACATCCGATCACGACATGTATCGGCCGATCTACCCGCCTGCGCTCGAGATCACGCACCGGGAAGTGGACGGCGTCACCGTTCTGGACTGCAACGGCAGAATCACGCTGGTAGGAGGAGGTTCCGCTATCTTGCGGGAAACCATTCGCAACGTGATGGCGGCAAATCCGAAGCCGAAGGTGCTGCTTAACTTCAGCGGCGTGGAACACGTCGACGCGAGCGGCATCGCCGAACTGATCAGCGCGTTCACTTCCGTCACCAATGCAGGAGGATCACTGCGAGTGGTGAACCTCACACATAAGCTCCATAATCTCGCCCAGATCACCAAAATCTACTCAGTTCTCGAGGTTCACAATGACGAGGCACAGGCGATCCGCAGTTTCGCCTAGCGCCTCTGAATCCATCGCCGCCGAGGCAACCGCCGGGCGGCTTTTTTATGATATTCTTAAATAAGCATGCAAATAGCGCGCCTTCGCTCATGCTCCGGCAATGCGAATGCGCCCATGCGAATAATCTCTATGCATCCGGCACATACTCCACCTAAACACTCGCACAAACTTTTATTGGCTTTCGTTATCTTTATCGCCCTTGCCGCCGCCGGTTTTGCCTATGGCGGCTACCGCTATAAAGATCTATTGCAGCAAAATTCACTTTTGGGCGGCAGTGTTCGGGAACTCGAGGAATCCCTGGAGTTAAGCAAAGAAAATTTTTTGAAGCTCAAGGAAGAAAATAAGAATCTCGCGGAGGCGCTGCAGTCCGAACAGGAAAAGAACACGATGTTTTTTGAACAGATCCGCGACCTTTCCGGTATGGTCGGCACGCTCCAAAAACTGGCCGGCATTGATCCGGAGCTTTTGCGCAAATATTCCAAAGTTTATTTCTTGAACGAAAACTATGTCCCCGCTGCGCTTGCGACAATCGATCCAATTTACACGAACGACAAAAGTAAAACTATGCAGCTCCATACGAGCGTTTATCCCTTCCTCGCAAACATGCTGGAGGCAGCCAAGCCCGATAATGTTACGATTCTTGTCCGCTCCGCCTACCGCTCTTACCAAACACAGGTGAACATCAAAAATACGTATAGCGTCATTTACGGCGCGGGCACGGCCAATAAATTTTCCGCCGAGCAAGGCTACTCTGAACATCAGCTGGGCACAACCGTAGACATTACCTCGCCAGAATCCCCCGGCATTACGGAAAAATTCGCTACTTCAGCCGCGTATAAATGGATGCAGGCGCACGCGCATGAATACGGCTTCACGCTCTCCTACCCGCCCAACAATAAATATTATATTTTCGAACCATGGCATTGGCGTTTCGTGGGCATTTCTTTAGCCACGCGGCTCCACAATGAAAATAAATTCTTTTACGACTTAACCCAGCGCGAAATTAACGACTATCTGGTTAAGACTTTTGATCCGACGCTTTGACACGGCGCGCAGCCGCGGTCGGATTTCATTGCTAAATTCGAGAGCTTTTGGCAACTTACTTCCGGTTTACAGCAAGGCGCAGTAAATTATATATTCTCGCTCACCCGTTTCCAGCCCCAGAGGTGCCCCAGGAACAGGAAGGAAATTCCGAACAAAATATACGGGCCGGAGTGGAACCAAAGTCCGTAAAGCACGATCAAATAGCCCAAAGTATGCATCAGCATATTCAGCGGTTCCAGGTGAAGCAGCATGATCTTGCCCATGAGCGAGCGGGCTAAACCTTCTTCATTCTTGCCCCAAACTAGGATGGTTCCAAGGAGCGGCAGACCAATACCAGCTAAAAGCGCATAAATCCAATCGTGCTGCCAAACGAAGTAGAGCGACCACAGCACACCAAGCAGCTCAAGCACGAACTTAGTGGGATGCGCGTGCTGAACCGCAATGCGTTCAAAAAAAGTCATGTAAATACGAAATCCCGACCTTTTAATAATTATACACTCTTCCGCAGATTTAGATTGTGTATACTTTAAGCATGAATCCCGTTAGAAGCAGATCGCGATCTTTGTATATCAGTAAAATACAAACATTCAACTTCCAACTTAAAATAGTCCGAAGGAATATAGGTCAAATCAGCCGATCGCGGCTTCTAACGGGATGAACCCCAACTCCGTCATCTATATGCGGAATTTCATTTTTGGCGCGGAGGACAGCCTGGTCTCCACAGTCGGGCTTTTGGCCGGCGTAGCCGCGGCCGGCATGACAAGCGACAATATCGTGCTTACGGGCGCGGT
Organism: uncultured Candidatus Saccharibacteria bacterium; assembly: GCA_964361595.1. Lineage (GTDB taxonomy): Bacteria > Patescibacteriota > Minisyncoccia > UBA6257 > 2-01-FULL-56-20 > CAYIAX01. The sequence continues at coordinate 12,207 of CAYIAX010000011.1, forward strand.
GCTGATCTTCGTCGAAGCTTTTTCGATGGCAGTCGGCAGCTTCTTGGCCGAGGAGAGCACCGAGGAATCGGTTGCTCCAGCTACCCCGAAAGCTGTGCCACGCCGGGGCGCGCTTATTATGTTCGGATCCTATTTCATCATGGGCTTCATTCCGCTTTTCCCCTACATTCTCTTTGCGCCGTTTACAGCTTTATGGGTTTCGCTCGCCTTTACTTTAATCACGCTCTTTCTCTTGGGGTTCGTGAGCGCTGCCATGCTGAAGACCAAGCTTTTGCACAGCGCCATTCGCATGCTCCTCATGGGTGGGATCGCCGTTCTCATTGGCATCGGTGTGGGTATATTTTTCAAAGGCGTATGAAGTTTGGCGCGCTTCGCACATTATGCAATCGACGCCTTAGCCGTTCGTTAGATAAAAATATCTATGCGCGGGACAATTTAAGCATGCAAATTCCTAAAAAACTTTATCGCAGCAAAACCAATAAAATCTGGCTGGGGATCATGGGCGGCCTTGGCGAATACTTCAATCTTGACCCCATGCTCTTGCGGCTCGGGTGGGTTGTGCTTGTATTCATAACCGGAATTCTGCCGGGGCTTTTTGCTTACGTGATCGCTTTCTTCATTGTGCCCAAACGGCCGGCAGTCTAAATGGCAGACCGGTTTGTCTCCCGCGCCGGAGAAAAACTTGAACACGCATTAACTGCCTTCGGTGTTTCCCCTGCCGGAAAAGTTTGCGCGGATCTGGGTTCCTCGAAAGGCGGTTTTGTGGATTGCCTGCTTGCCCGCGGCGCTAAAAAAGTTTATGCCGTTGATACCGCTTACGGCGAGCTTGATTGGAAACTGCGGCAAGATCCGCGCGTGGTGGTCCTGGAACGCACGAACGCGCTTCACGTGGAACTGCCGGAAAAAGTTGAGCTTGTTACGATCGACACCGGCTGGACGCAACAGCGCCTGATCGTGCCCAAAGCCATCGCGTTTTTAAAACCCGGCGGGGAGATAATTTCGCTTTTGAAACCGCATTATGAGAGCACGCCCGCCGAGCGCGAGCGCGGCAAAGTCAAGCCGGAATTTTTGCCGCAAATCCTCGAACGGGTAAAAAGCGAACTTAAAGCCATCGGAGTCGAAGTGCTTAAAACGGAAACCTCTCCCCTCTTGGGCGAGAAAGGGAAAAACGTGGAATATCTTTTATACATCAAACCATCAACGAATAACGAATAGAGATCGAATATACGAATTCGTATATTCGTTCGAGTTACTTGTTTTGCGAGCGAAATGGATGTATGCTTTAGACATGAAATATCTGGGCATTAGCCTGCTCATACTAGGTTTTATCGGCATCACGGTTTTCGGCTTTCTCCTGATGGGCCATGACGAAATGGGCCACAACAAATGCGCGGCGGTAAGCGCCCGCGGGTTAATTTGTCCGCTCGCCACGAACTTCGCCAGTTTTCTCTTTCACGTTTCAATTTTAAAAAACTTGATCTTGGCAATGACACAGTCGGCCACGCTCGCTTTGCTCGCGGCGGCCTTGGCCTATCTGCTTACGCGTTTAGATTTTTCTCTGGGCAATATTTTTAGAATTGGCGTTCTAAAGTCCGCGCAAATCGAAGAAAATTACGGGCGCGAACTGCCGCAGTTCCGGCGCTGGCTGGTTTTGACTTTAAAACGCGACCCGGCTTTAACTTTTTAGACTTCGCGGCGCGCGAGCGCTTCGAGGTCTTTTTCGCGCGCAAATTTGCGCAAGGTCGTTTTAGTTTCGGAAAAATTCATGAAAACAAAAAAATTAATTCGCAACATCTTAATCAGCCTGGGCCTTTTGGGCGTAATCGTCTTTTTCGCCCAGAAGAGTTCAAGCACCCCTCCCCCGCCTCAAGCCGGTGGAGCGCTCGTCGCTTTAGCCAGCAGTTACGACTTCGGCCGGATCTCGATGGGACGCGGGAACGTAAGTTATACTTTTGCCGTTAAAAATACCGGCACGGAAGCGGTTAGACTCACAAAACTCTACACCTCGTGCATGTGCACGACGGCAAGCCTGATCCTCGACGGCAAAACCGGTCCCTTTGGCATGCCGGGACACGGCTTTGTGCCCAGCTTTGATAAGACCCTGGCTCCGGGAGCAACCGCGAATGTCGAAGTGGTTTTTGATCCGGCGGCGCACGGCCCGGCAGGCGTGGGCGGCATCCGGCGGACGGTCTTTCTCGAGCATAGCGCCGGCGGACCCGTAGAACTAAACTTCGAAGCTTTCGTCACGCCATGAAGCGCTTAATCCTCGTCGCCGCCATCGCAGTTTTGCTTGTGGGCGCCGCTCTTTTCTTCAAATTCAGCGGCAGTGAAGCCTTGTGGGAATTGTCGCGGGGCGGCAGCTGGCTTTTGCCCCTGATCGTGGTTTCGGCCCTCATCGACAGCATCAATCCCTGCGCTTTCTCGATCCTGCTCCTTACCGTTGGCTTTCTCGTAAGCCTCGGCAAGGTCCGAAGCGACATTCTGCGAATCGGGGGCTTCTATATCTTGGGCCTTTTCGCCGTCTACGTTTTGATCGGATTGGGGATTCTCCAGGCCTTGCACATCTTCAACACGCCGCACTTCATGGCCAAAGTCGGAGCTTCGCTCCTTATCGCCCTGGGCGGGCTTGCGCTCATCAACTACTTCTTCCCTGCTTTCCCGATCAAGCCGCGCATTCCGCAAGCCGCTCACAAAAAAATGGCCGTGCTCATGGAGCAAGCGTCGCTCCCGGCGGCATTCCTTTTGGGCGCCTTGGTCGGCCTCTGCGAGTTCCCCTGCACCGGCGGCCCCTACCTGATGATCCTGGGCCTCCTCCATGACCAGGGGCAGTACCTCACAGGGCTGGGTTATCTCGTCTTCTACAACTTGATCTTCATCCTGCCTTTGGTCGTAATCCTGCTTCTTGCAAGCAACGAGAAGATTTTGACGGCCGTAAACGATTGGAAACGCAAAGAAACCAGGCTGATGAAAATCGGGACGGGAATAGCTATGATTGTCTTGGGTCTCATCATGTTCTCGCTCTAACATGGACAAACAAACATTCACTGAATTAATCAAAAAAATCGAAGCCTTGAAAAAGTCGGGCGCCGTCGATCTCTCGACCGAAGAAGATTTGAGCTTGGCTGTAATGAATCTCGTGAGCCTCGAGGAGCATTTCTTCTTCAGCGGAGCCAAAACCGGAAAACCGGAATATTTCGATCTTATAACCGAGGTGCGCGAGATGCGGAAAAAGCTCTTGGGGCGTTTGATTGACAAACACGAAGGCGAAACCTGGTGCATCTCCAAGCATCTCTTGGCCGCCACGATGCGGCTCATCGAAGTGGGCACGAAGCTCAAGTCCGACGGAAAAACGGAATTGGCGACGGAAACTTTCGACCAGGCCTGGAAGCTCTACTCGCTCTTTTGGGGTTTGCGGCTGAAATTGATTTCATTACCAGAAATCAAAGCGGAAGCGGCGCGTGAGAAAAAAGCCTGGAACCTGGGCGACATTGTCGAAAAAATGGTGGATTGCTGCGATGAGTAAAGTGGTTCCGGTATTGATCCTAGCGGCCGCCGGGCTCATCATTTTCTTCGGCTTTGCGGGCTGGCCGGGGCAAACGGAGCTCACGGCTTTCGCCGCGTGCCTTACCGACCGCGAGGTCGCCATGTACGGAGCGAACTGGTGCAGCCACTGCCAAAACCAGAAAAACTTATTCGGTGCTGCCTTCAAAAAAATAAATTATGTTGAATGCACGAGCCGGCGCGCGGAATGCCTGGCTAAAAATATTCAAGGCTATCCAACTTGGATCTTTGCCGATGGCCTGCGCCTTGATGGCGAACAGTCACTCGAAACGCTCGCAGAAAAAAGCGGCTGTGTCCTGCCGCCAAAAAATTAAATGAAAAATGCACAACGAAATTAAGGAAGAACAAGCGGAGGCTCCGCTTGAACCCGCAAATAAAACCAGCGATAAATTCCTGCCCGCAAGTATCTTGATTGCCGCCTTGATGATCTCGGGAAGCTGGATCTACACATCCCGCTACGGCGGCGCGGCCCAACCGGCTAAACCAATCGTAAAATCAGGGTCTTTCCTCGCGGAGAAGACCGAACTGCCGGTCAGTTGGAATGATTTGGGACTGAAGCTCACGGAAACGGGAGCCCTGGACGCAAATGCGTTCGAAGTGCTTTACGCCAACCGCGGCGGCATTTCGCCCGAGATCAAAAAAATGCTTACAGAATCCAGCGGAGGCAAGATCGTCATCAGCAAGAACAACGCCGGTGAGCTCTTAAACCTGTTTTGGGCGGTGGGCCTCGCAAATCAGAGCTCGGTGCTTGAGGTAGGCCCAATGCGCGATCCGACCTACGGCGACACCGGAAGCTTCGCCTCAACGGGCGGCTGGACCCTGGGGCGCGGCAACGCCATGAGCCACTACAACCGGCATGAGTTGATCCCACTTACGCCCGCGGCCCAGGAGCTAGTGGAGCGAGTAAGCAAAAATGTTTACCGGCCCTGCTGCGACAATTCCACGCACTTCCCTGACTGCAACCACGGCATGGCGATGCTGGGACTTCTGGAACTTATGGCTGCGCAAGGAAAATCCGAAACGGAAATGTACCAGGCGGCTTTGATCGCGAATTCTTATTGGTTCCCGAGTGAATACAAAACCATCGCGGCATATCTGCAGGGCAGAGGCGTAAAATGGGAAGATAGCGATCCCAAAGAACTTTTGAGCGCTTCTTTTTCGAGCGCTTCGGCTTACAATCGGATTGTGAATGAGCTGTCGAACGTCGGCGGTGAATCCGAGAGTGGCGGCGGCGGTTGCGGGGTATAAAATAGCAAATAGCATATGGCTTATAGGATATAATTAAAGACAGGAACGAAAGGTCGAATAAGATCCCAATGATGACAAAAATCCAGAATTTCTCCCTCTTTTTGCTGCGCTTCCTCTTGGGTTGGCTGTTCTTCTACGCCGGCATTACCAAGATCCTGAACCCCGCTTGGTCAGCTGCAGGTTACTTGAAGGGAGCGAAAACGTTTGCCGGCCTCTATAATTTTTTTCTTTCGCCGGGAATGCTGCCGATCACGAATTTTCTGAATGAATGGGGACTGACCCTAATAGGGGCGGCGCTCATGCTCGGCATTTTCGCGCGCTTGGCTTCCGCAGGCGGAATTCTTCTGATGGCGCTTTATTATTTCCCCATCCTAGAATTCCCATATCCCAACGCGCACTCATTCCTCGTGGATGAACATGTAATTTATGCGGCGGCGCTTTTGGTCCTTTTAGCTCTTCACGCGGGCAAGAGCTGGGGCCTAGGAACCTGGTGCGCCAAGCTTCCTTTCTGCGCAGCGCATCCACGCCTGCAAAGCTGGTTAAACTGAACAATGATTTAGATCGGAACGAAAACGCCTCTCTTGGGGCGTTTTTCGTAATCCCGACGTAAGCCGTTACGTCACGGTTGGGGGCGACCAGGTGAATCTTTGGCAACTCTTTATGTTGACAGAAAATCTCAAAACCATAGGATAAAGCCATGAAACAATATCTCACCTACGGAATCATCGCGCTCGCGGTAATTTTGGGCATCCTCTTCTTCGCGCGCGGCAAGGACAACGCGCCTGCGACACTTAATGAAACGGAGATCGTAGCCGAATTCGAAAAGAACTGGGGCGAAGTCCAGAAGCAGTTTCCTGCGCCCACGACCGGCAATGTTTGGTACGGTCCCACGGCCGTTTATTTTTTAGCTTCCTCAACTTTCCTCGCTGGTTTTGAAGACGGGCATGTCGCTCACGCTGCCGTAATCGCCTTTAAAGACGCTGCCTTTACTGTCACGAAAATCATAGAAAATAAGGTGCAGTTTACGAGCGAAGAGTTGGCAAGCTTGCGCAAAGAATACGGCGACGCGGCTTATCCGCCGAAAACGTTCGCTCGCGATCTTTTGCGGAATGGCGAATTGGTCAGATTTGAAAAACTTACCGAAGTGCCGGAAAATGTTTTCTTGAAAGATTACTGGCAAACGACCTCCGCCCCTGTTTTCGCGAGCATAAAAATTGCCCTGCTTGATCCCGAAGGCAAGCTGGGAGAAAAAGCCATGGGTTGTGATAACGTCTTGCTTGTCCCCCGCCAGGTCTCTACAACTACCCAGCCCCTCACAACCGCCATGCGCACGCTTTTTTCGCTTACGGAAACTTGGGTTCCTGATGATTCGGGACAGCTTTATAATTTTGTCGCTAAGACAAGAAACAGCTTGAGTTTCGATCGTGCAACCGTGCAAAACGGCGTCGCCAAAATCTACCTTACGGGTTCCATCTCGGGGTTAAGCGGAGTTTGCGACGATCCCCGCCTGCAAG
>CAYIAX010000012.1:0-17934 GCA_964361595.1 uncultured Candidatus Saccharibacteria bacterium
CGTTGCGGAAGCCCATCAAAAAAATGCTAAAACTGATGTCTGTTTGATTGTGGAGCGGGTAAGGGGAATCGAACCCCTGTCATCAGCTTGGAAAGCTGAGGTAATGCCATTATACGATACCCGCCTGCACTAGTTTCGGCGGGCAAGCCCGCCTACGCTAAAGCTTCCACCGGCGCTAAAGCTATGGCGGACAAGTCGGCGGGCAGGCCCGCTTAACTTAGCGTTTTCCCATTATAACCATCAGCCGGCATAGAGGCAACCAGCTTTTTGGCTTTTGAAAATTGCTAAATCGTGCAAAACCAGCTAAACTATTCCTAATGAAGATTTCGTACAAATTGAAACTTTTGTTTGCTTTCGTTGTGATTATCGCCGGCGGATTTCTCTTGAGCCGCTTAGCCCATACTTCGAATGACATCCCCTCCGAATTCACCGAAGCGCGCATGCAGGGGGCCCTCATTGCGCAAAATATTGTTGACCTTACGAACCAGATGTCCAAGGATCTGGAGCAAGTGAATAGTTATGACAGCGAAAAAAAATACACCGAAGCCTTGGAACTCACAACCGATCTTTTGATTCGCAGCCAGAGGGTGCGCGAGCAAGCGGTCGGGCTTTCCGACGAATTGCGGAAAATGACATCGGCGCTAAGCTCAATCGAATCTCAAGATGCGCGGAGCGCGGCCTTGGAATCGATCGCGAGCCGCCTCGCGCTCATGAGCCGGCTCATCAATTATTCCGATTACCTCGCCCAGCTTTTAACCGCGCTCCAGACAAAATTTTCGGGAGCTTATACCGGCGACAACCAAGTTGCGTCGCTTATTTACCAGATCAACGCCGAAGTTTTGGCGATCAATAATTCCAACCGCCAAGCGATGACTGCGATGGAACGTTTCGACGCGATTATTAATAACTAAACCGCCTCGGCGGAGGTCGGCTAGGACAATCTTTTTCACGCGGCGCCGGCGTTTTGTGCCGAGTTTTCGCTTTCTTGCCATATTCAACTATTTATAATATACGACGGCTACCTTGCGCAGTCATTACACTAACATTTACTTATCGGCGCGGTTTCGGGCATGGGACTTGTAATATAAACTACGCCAATAGTATGATTGCCAAAGAAGTTTTAATGTTCTTAAGGGCAGTGAAAGAGTATTTTAACGGGCCAGTAGCTTAGCGGCTAAAGCATTGAGCTTTAAACTGGCAGCGAGACGAAAGTAAATGCGCGCGTAGCTCAACGGTAGAGCATTCGCCTTATACGCGACTGGTTCCAGGTTCGAATCCTGGCGCGCGCACCAATAATCAACGTTCAGAGGTTTTTTAGGATCCCTGTCTGCCCGCTGGCGGAGATGGTTCCCGCCGGAGGCGGGCAAGCGAGTCCATCCTGGCCCACCAATTTGCTATAATTTAAGCAAATGAAAACAAAGTCTTTTTTACCATCCTTACTTATTCACTATTTTATTGGTGGTTTATCTCCGTTGCTGTTTTTGTTGTTTGTATTCAGTATATTTTATAGCCCGGAGCTATTTTTAAGAATAACTGATTATTCTGTTTACTTGGGAAATTACTCTGCAATTGCCGGCGTTATTACCTTCGCTGCTCTTTACTGGTGCTCAACAAAACTTTCCGCAATATTAATAAGGGAATACTTATCTGGCAAAAAAATCATTATTTTTGTTTCGGTGATCGCGTTTGGACTGACAATCTTCATCGTTCAAATCGTATCTTTTTGGGTTGTAAGCAATAGTTTGCCTGATTATGCAAAAATCGAAGTTGGTTTTCTTGAGCCGTACGTTAGTGCAATACAGCCAACGATTATACTTTCAGCTATATTTCTGATTTTTAGTTTTCTAAATTTAAAACCGCGTAATTCGCTTTCTTGAGAAAATTTAATCGGCATAAGACTTAAAAACTAAAAAGCGCATCGCCTGGCGATACGCTGTCTATTCTTTCTTGCACGAACAGACGGGGACATTGAGGCTCGGCGGGCCGACCTTAACGCCGTTGCAGGCATTGCAGAATTGGCGTTTGCAAACATCACAGCGTCCGCCGCTGACCTCGCCTGCGAAACACGCAGGGCACACACCCTCGCAGTAACATTGATTTGTGGCCATAGAATCTCCGACTACCATCAGTTTTACATCTAAAGCCGTATAATGTAAACATGCTCGCATTAGGCGAGCGGTGTTTTCTTGTCTTGTTGTAGTCTAACTATCTTGTCGCGTTACCCTTGTTCTAATTAAACCACTGCCACCGGTTTGATCCGGAAAGGCTTTAAGAGCGAATAAAAATCATCTTGTTCCAAAGTTTCGCGCTCGATCAAGGTCTTCGCGATTTTTTCCAGGGCTTTTTTGTTCTTATTCAAGATAGATTCGGCCATCGTATAAGCGCGGTCAATGAATTTTTTCACTTCCTCATCGATCTTGGTCGCGATCGTTTCCGAATAATTTTTTTCGGTGGAGATTTCGCGGCCCAGGAAGACGAGCTCCTCGCTTTTGCCGAAAGTTACGGGCCCCAGTTCGCTCATGCCGTATTTCGTAACGAGCCGGCGGGCGAGCTCGGAGGCCTCCTTCAAGTCGTTCGAGGCGCCGGTTGAAATGTCTTTGAACGTGAGTTTTTCGGAGACATAGCCGCCCATCATCACGGCCAAGTCATTCAAGAATTGCGTTTTGGTGCGCAGGCGCTGTTCTTCGACGGGCAGTTTCATCGTGTAGCCGCCCACGAAACCGCGGCTGATGATCGAAACCTTGTGGACCGGGTCGGAATCCTTGAGCGTTGCGGCGACAAGCGCGTGCCCGCCCTCATGGTAGGCGGTGATTTCTTTTTCTTTGCCGGAAATGACGCGGCTGCGGCGCTCGGGTCCCAAAAGCACCTTTTCCACGGATTCAAAGAGCTCATCTTGGCCGATTGCTTTTTTGTTTTTCCTGCCGGCCAAGATTGCGCCTTCGTTCATCAGATTCGCCAGATCGGCGCCGGAGAACCCAGGCGTGCGAATCGCAACTTTTCTCAAATCAACGCCGGGTTCCAGCGTTTTGCCGCGGGCGTGGATTTTCAAAATTTCTTCGCGGTCGTTGATGTCGGGTAGATCCAAAACCACGCGGCGGTCGAAACGGCCCGGGCGTAAAAGGGCGGGATCCAAAATGTCAGGCCGGTTAGTCGCGGCCAAGACAATCACCTGCGTCTCGCGGTCAAAGCCGTCCAACTCGACGAGAATCTGATTTAAAGTTTGTTCGCGTTCGTCGTTGCCGCCGCCCAAGCCGGCGCCGCGCTGGCGGCCGACGGCGTCAATTTCATCAATAAAAAGTATGGCGGGCGCGGCCCGGCGGGCGGTAGCAAAAGCGTCGCGGATGCGGGAGGCGCCCACGCCGACGAACATTTCCACGAATTCCGAAGCTGAAACGTTGAAGAAGGGGACATTACTTTCACCGGCGACTGCTCTTGCCAAAAGGGTTTTTCCTGTACCCGGCTGGCCCACGAGGAGCACGCCGCGCGGGATGCGGGCGCCCAGCTCAAGAAACTTTTTCGGAGTTTTCAAAAATTCAACCACCTCCACGAGCTCCTCTTTGGCTTCCTTGAGTCCCGCCACGTCCGCAAAGAGCACGCGTTCCTTGGAAAAGTTCGACAGGCGGATATTGGAACGGCCGAAACTGAAGGCTTGGTTCACGCCCACGCGCGCCTGCCGGAACATCATCCAGAAAATCAGGCCGAAAATGATGAGCGGCAAGAGCGCCTGGACGCCGATTACCGTCCAGAACTGCCAGCCGGATTGGCTTTGCACGTTAAAATCCTCAACGCTCTGGAGCGCCAGGGGGTCTACTCCGAAATTAGTCAAAGTTTGCGTGAGGCCGGTTTCAGCCTCTTTCTTGGCCGTGGCCTGCGTCCCGTCCTCTAGCGTTACTTCAATATCCTCGCCGCGGACGGCAATTTTCTTGACTTCGCCGGCGTTAATTTTGTCGGCCAACTGGCTCAAGCTCAAAGTCTCCGTTTGCTTGCCTTGGCCGGTGAAGAATGAAAAAACGAGCGAAATCGCGACTAAAGTGATAATGGCCCAAAAAATATTCTTATAGAAGGAAGACATAGCTGATAGATTATAACAAAAAAATTAATCAAGAGCAATGAAAAACCCATCCGTTCTTGACGCCTGATATCTGATACTTGAAGCTTTTACTTCGCCGCCGCCTCTGAGATGAAAGTTTTCATCTCCGCGATCAGATTTTGCATTTCCTCGTCGCGGACTTGATCCAGGTTGGGGAGCTTGGTTTTTAAAAAAACCTCAATTGCGGCCTGGTCGCCCGCGGTCGTAAGCCGTTCAAATTCGGCGCGGTCGGTTTCGTTCAAAACCTCATAGGCCCTGACAATAAGACGCTTGAGGAGCGAATCTGTGACCTTGACGAGGATTTGGTTCTTCTCCTCTTCGCTCGCCGTATCGAGCCCCAATTCTTTGATGATGTTCATGGTTTTAATCTAGCACAATTATTTTGGCTTAGCGAGATGCTGAAGCGCCTCATCTACGGTAGGGGCGGCGCCAAGCTTGTTCATTACTTCAGCGGTGGCCCACTGGGAAACTGTTTTCAAGATGGATGGCAAAGCGCGGACAATTTCTTCCGGATTTATTTTTCTTGGATCTAGTTCCACGACTAAAGTATTTTTCTGAAGCCCGAGTTTCATATCCTTCACAGCTTTCCATTCTTCCGTAGTAAGACCGCTGGATTTCCACAAAGCGTCGTAGCTTTCCAGGGCTTTCTGGTGCGCGGTGCTGTGTTCAAGCGCCTGGTAAAGTTTCCCCAGGAAAGGAATTGCCTTTGGTTTGGCCTCCATGCGGTCGCGCAGGAATTTTAAGCCTTGCTCCTGGTCGAATAAAGACAGTGATTTGAATTTTCCAGTCTGGTCAGCGATTACTCCCTGCTCCAGCGCCTTGAAATGATTTAACTGCTCGGCGATGTGTTGGCGCAACTCCGTCCGGTCGGCGAAAACACGGTCGAAAATGTTGGGATGGACGCGTTTTTCGTAACTTTCGAGCATGATGACTTGGTCATTGAAGTTTGGGTGGCTCGAAATTTCAGCTTGTACGGTTGCTTGCAGTTCGGGGTCAACCACCGCTGGTTCGGGGGAAACCGCCTGTTCGGGAATAACTTCCGGCGGCGTAGCTGTTTCGGCCGGTGCTTCCAGACCCAGGACCTCCGGCTGCGGAATCTCCGGCGTACGGATTGACGACAAGGGTAATTCCTCGCTGGTCGGAGAAATTTCTGCCGGTGTTTCGAGCGGAATCGCCGGTTTGGGTTTCAACGCCTCCAGATCGGCGGCGGTTCCCAGCTTCACGCCTGATTCAGGTTTGATTTCGAAGTGCCCGCCGCCCGCGGGATCTTCCACGAAAGTAACCGTGTCGCCAGGATGGGATAAGCCGACATCGTAGATAGGAACTTGTTTACCGTTGATTTCAATCATGGACGAGCCCCAGGCCTTGTTGAATTGTTCGGGCGTGATCTTTCCGCTCTCGACGAGGGACCGGGCGGCCTGCCAGACATTGCCGCTTTTCACGATCGTTCCCGGTTCGATTTTTTCCGCGATTTTTTCAGTCAGAGCTTCGGCAGCGGCCGTTGCCGAAGGGGTTTCGGGCGCGATTGCTTCCGCCGCGGCTGGTTCGGCAGGGGGCGGCATAACCTCGGGTTGAGTCGCAAGTCCCGCCGGAATGCGGATTCTCGAGAGCGGCAGCTCTTCAAGTTTGGGCGGCGTCAATTCTTCTGCGGGCGGCATAACTTCGGGTGCGGCCACGTCAGGTTGGGCTACAAGTTCTTCGGGCGTGCGGATATGCGAAAGCGGCAATTCTTCTGTTTTCGGTTCTGGCATTTCGGCCGGGGGTGCGCCGCCGTGAGCTTCAGCAGCTGGGGAGGGTTGAAGACCCTTGGGCAAATCTTCGCGCGTGGCGATGCCCATCATTTCCAAGGGATGAATTCCGAGTTTGTCGGCAAGGTATTGGAAGGCCTTGCCGGTAAGCCCGGAAGCGACTAAAGCGCTTGCGCCGCCGGCGACTAAGTATCTGCGCGCGGCGTACCACTTGTTTGACCGCTCTACGCTCTTTGTGCGCTCGGCAAACTTTGTATCGAGTTTGGCATCATGTTGATTGAAGAAGTCTTTTAAGCTTTCAGCGGTGCTTAAACCTGCTTTATGTTCAAATCCGCTTTGCGCGAAATCTTTCATAACCTCTCGTTCTTCTTCCAAGCGTTTGCCCAGCGAACGCCCCTCCCATTTTTTCATCACCGCTTCCAAGCCTACGAAAGTTGCGCCGGAGGCTAGCATACGCTGGGTCAGTTTCCCCGCGGTTATTGCACCGGCCAAAATCATCGCCTGCCCAGCGACAAAACCGCCTGCGAAAAGAAGGGCGGACACTTCCAATTTTCTCTGGAGTGGTTGTTTCTGATACCAATTTCCCATTCTGCGCCAAACATCAAGGACTTTGTTGTCTTTCTTTGTTTCGGCTTTAATCTGCGTTTTGGCGTCATATACCTCCTTGAATTCTTGGAAAAGAGCTTCACCGACAAACCGTTTCAGTTCAGTATCCTTAACAACGGTTTCGCCCTTGGCGATGCGCGCGTCAATTTCCGTTTCAATCACGCCCATTTTGCCGGAAATTACTTCCCGGCGGGCATCAAAATATTCTTTTTGAGTTCGATTTAGGTTCTCTTGAACCTGCCGCAATTCCGGCGTCAACTTTTCCGATGTCGTAAATTGCTTCGCATGTTTTTCCGCCGCGATTTGCGCTTCCACATAAGCGCGCCGCTTCAAATCCAAATCTTTTTCCTCCGGCGTTTTTTCACGTTCGGGTTTGGCTTCAGCTTTTTTCGCTTCCTTTTTTTCCGCCGTCTTGCCTTGTTTTTCCGCCTTTTTGCCTTTTTTCTTTTTTGCTTCGGCTGGAAGCGGCGGCTCCTCCTTGGCTATGGGTTTTTCATCTGCAGGTTTTGCTTCCGGTTTTGCTTTGCCTTTGCCGCGGAATTTTTCCCACCACGCACCCAATCCGGTTTTTATTTCCGGAATTTCTCCGCGCTCAACGGCTTCCTCGTATTTATCAGGATATAATTCTTGCGTCGCCTGGTCATAAAGCGCGTAAATTTGATCTTTAAATTTGAAAAACTTACCTTCTGGCTTGTTTACATGATTCCAAAAGTTAGTGGCAAGAACTGTTGAGCCAGACCAACCTCCCTGCCAAGATAGGCTATCAAATTTAGCTTTCTGCTCTGGAGAAAGAGAGTTGCGATAAGCAAGAAAATCATGGTAGTTCGAAAAATCGATAAAATCCCCCAGATGTCCGCCTTGTCGCTTTGGATCGGGTTTTACCGATTTTACCGTGCGATATTTGAAATTGAACTGTTTGGGATCTTCTCCTAATACGTCCTTCACAAATCTATATAAAAGATCTCGTTTTTTCTTTTCGGCTTCATACTGCGGCCCCTCGAATTTCGCCAACTTCTCCGGCGTGAGCGGCTTGCGTTCGGCTTTAGGCAGCTCAATTTCGCCATGCTCCACTGCCTCCTCGTATTCGTCAGGAAGTTGTTCTTTTGCTGCTTGTCTGTAAAGAGCGTAAATTTGGTCTTTAGATTTGAAAAATTTACCTTCCGGTTTGTCTACTTGATCCCAAAAGCCTGAAGCGAAAATGCCTGCGCGTTGCCAGCCTTCTTCCCAGGCAGTACTGTCGAACTCGGCCTTCTGTTCGGGCGTGAGCGAGTCACGATAAGTCCGGAAATCGTGATAGTTATCGAAATCGATGAATACTCCACTGGTGATTTTGCCGTCAGTATCTTTTTTAACTGCTTTGACTGTGCAGTATCTAAATCTGAATCGTTCAGGTTCGACTCCGAGTGTTTCTCTCGCAAACTTGTGGAGTGGGTCGTGCTTTCTTTTCTCCTCGTCAAATTCCGGTGCATCAAATCTAGCCAATTCTTCTGGGGTAAGCGGCTTGCGTTCGGCGGCCGGTTGCGGCGGTTGCGCAGGCGGTTCTTCGGGGACCGCGGGAGCTTTTTGCGCCCCCATCAGTGCATCCAAAGCCTTTTGCCGCTGTGGATCAAGCGGCTCGTTATTGGGCGGCGGCACCCCGGGAATTTTCGGGTCTCCTGTGGCCATAAATTCATTATTCAACTGATCGGGACAAATGTACAGGTGTATAGACGAGGGAGTTTGCTAGCGCATACGTTCCAGCCGTTCACCGTCAATATTCTCATTTCCGGAGTTTGCGAAGAGGTAACGCCGAACCCAGAGCCCGACGGCATAGATGACAAGCAAGAAAACGCCGACGCCGAAGGGAATCAGAACTTCGTGCCGCCCCAAGAGGGGGATTCGGCGCAGGGGCCCCAAGCCCGTGGAAAGCCCGTAGGAAAGGCCCAAAAGCACCGGCACCCAGACCGCGATTGATAAAAGGGAATATTTAATGAATGACCGAAAAGGGGCTTTGGACCAGCCCACGGAAAAGATGACCGGGAAACTGGAGGGATAAAAGAATTTGGCGAAAAAAACCCAGCGGCCGCCGTTGCGATAAAGATGGCTCTCGATTTTCTCGTGATGCGGCAGCTTGCGTTTCAAAAATTCGCCGAGGCGGGTATTGCGGAGCGTGCGGCCGAGCGTATACCAAAGCAGATCGCCCGTGAGCATGGCGAGGAAAATCGTGGCTCCTAGAAGCGGCACCGCCCAGCCGCCCAAGGAAGCGCGCACAAGCCAAAAACTGGCGAAGGCGGAAATGTTCCCCGCAAAGATGGTCGCAACATAGACGATTATATAGGTATAGAGCTGGTACTTGGCAGTGAAAACGGCAATAGCTCCGGACATGTAGGGAAAGTATACAATCACTAATGTCTAATTACCAATGCCCAATTTCCAACCCGAAATAGGTTGAAATCTCCTTTTCTTTGATGTAAACTGGGGGCGATTAGTAAGGGATGGTGTCCATAGCTTAGTGGTAAAGCCCCGCTCTGTGGAAGCGGTTACGAGGGTTCGATCCCCTCTGGACACCCAAAAACCAAAAAACCTCCTAAGGGTTTTTTAGTTTTTGTCCCGAGCGGAGCGAGGGGCAACGCTAAACCAGTGAATTGCCGCTTGACTTCGTATACCCCCTAGGGGTATACTTAAGCCGTGAAAGAAAAACTTAAAGCGAAGGCGATTAGAAGGCTGCGGGTTATCGGCGGCCAGGTTCAAGGCCTAGAGAATATGGTGGCAAAGGATAAATATTGCGTGGACATCATTAATCAATCCTTGGCCGCAAAACAGGCGCTATCAAGTTTCGAGGATCTGATCCTTGAGAACCACTTGGATTCGCACGTAGTGGAGCAAATGAAGAATGGACAAGAAGCAAAAGCAATAAAAGAAATCTTAAAGGTCTACCGTTTATCAAAGAAAAAATAACGACATCGCAAGTCGTTAGATTTTAAAAGGTCGAAAGAATCTGCACTTAAATGGAATTAAACAAAAGTAAATTTGCGCTAGCGGCCGCCGAAGTGATGGGCGTGTGGTATGCGATCTGCGCCCTACTCGTGGCTTTGGCGCCGAATCTGGCCTTAAAGCTTTTCAGCTGGATGGTACATCTTGTAAATCTCGAAGCAGGCGTCCCGGGCTTTCCAGAAGCGATCTACGGATTTCTGGAAGTCATAGTTCTTACTTACGTAACCGCTTACGTTTTTGCTTGGCTGCACAATCGAGCAATCGTAAGATAACCCGCCAGTTATAAAAGAAAGAATCAAAGGCCGAACAAGCGGCTATTTACTTAAAAATCTTAAAATACAATGAACGAATATAGAGATCCGGTTTGCGGCATGACCGTAGATCCGGAAAAAAGCGTAAAAGCAGAATACAACGGCCAAGTTTATTATTTCTGCTCTGATTCCTGCAAGGAGAAGTTCGAAGCAATGCCGGGGAATTATCTCGAATAAAATTATGGAAGAGAAAATAATTTATACCTGCCCGATGCATCCTGAAATCCAAGCCGAGCGTCCGGGCATGTGTCCCGAGTGCGGAATGGACTTGGTAAAAATCCGAAATCCCCGCCTGCGCCAAAGCTTCGGCGGGCAGGCGAAATCCGAAACTCGAAACTCGAACAAATCCCTCGACTCGGCTCGGGATAAGCCCTTCGGTCATACTCAGGGCAAGCACGCGGGGCACAGCACGAATATGTTTTTCCGGAAATTCTGGATCAGCTTAATTCTGACCATTCCGGTTTTGCTTTACTCGGATTTGATAAAAAGAGTTTTCGGCATTCAACTTCCCGGTTTGGAAATTGGAAATTGGGAATTGGGAATTCTGATTCCAGCTGCGCTGGGATCAGTTGTGTTTTTCTACGGCGGCTGGGTTTTTCTAGCTGGAGCCTCGCGGGAAATTCGGGGCCGCTTGCCGGGCATGATGACGTTAATCGCCATCGCTGTTTCAGCCGCTTATCTTTGGAGTATTTATGCGGTCATAGCCGGTGCGGAAACTTTGTTTTGGGAATTAACTACTTTAATTACCATCATGCTCTTGGGGCATTGGCTCGAGATGCGGGCCGTGAAGGGCGCACAAGGAGCCTTGAAAGAGCTTTCAAAACTTCTTCCCGATACGGCGGAAAGAATAATTCAAAATGCAAAAATCAAAAATCAAAATGACAATGTAAAATTCGAAAATGAAACCGAAACTGTCAGACTTGAAGAATTAAATACGGGCGACTTAGTTTTAGTGAAGCCGGGAGCTAAGGTTCCTGCCGATGGAAAAGTTATTGACGGCGAGTCCGATCTGAACGAAGCGATGATCACGGGCGAGTCGAAACCGGTAACGAAAAAAACCGGGGACGCGGTAATCGCCGGCACAATTAACGGCGACGGCGCCCTTAAGGTAAGTGTTACGAATATCGGCGAGAAAACTTTTTTGGCGGGCGTGATGCGCTTGGTGGCCGAAGCGCAAGCTTCCAAATCGCGCTTGCAGATTCTGTCCGATCGGGCCGCGCTTTATCTGACGTTCATCGCCGTTACGGGAGGATTCATCACTTTAGTCGCCTGGCTTTTGGCCGGCGCTGAAGTTGGATTTGCCGTGGCGAGGCTCGTAGCGGTGCTCGTTGTTGCTTGTCCTCATGCTCTTGGTCTCGCCGTGCCGCTCGTCGCTTCGATTTCCACAACCAAAGCCGCGCAAAACGGGTTCCTTGTGAAGCAAAGACTGGCCCTGGAGGCCGCGCGTACGGTGGATACGGTCCTTTTCGACAAAACCGGAACTTTAACCAGAGGGGAATTCGGGATTATGGAAATTTGGAATTTAGGCGGCCGCAGTCAGAACGAAGTCTTGGAATTAGCCGCTTCGCTGGACGCGTTTTCTGAGCATCCGATTGCGAAGGCCATAGTTGCCGAGGCGAAAGCTCGCGGGCTGCGGTTCAAAGAAATAAAAAATTTCGAAGCCATTAAAGGCAAGGGAGCAAAATCAACGCTCGACGGGAAGGAGGTGATGATCGGCGGCCCGGCGCTAATTGAGAGCCAAAACATCGTGGTTCCGAGTGAGCTGGCAGGGCAGGCGGAGGCAGCTGGCAAGAAAGGGCAAACCGTCATCTTTGTCATTGAATCCGGGGCTATGATCGGCGCAGTCGCGCTCGCAGATGTTATCCGCGAAGAGTCCCGTGAAGCACTTCGGGCTTTAAAAGCAATGGGGGTGCGGACGGCGATGATTACGGGAGACTCCGAAGACGTGGCGAGCTGGGTAAGCGGCGAACTTGGCATTGATGAATATTATGCACGTGTATTACCGGGCGAAAAATCAGAAATAGTGAAACGATTGCAAAATCCGAAGCACGCCCGCCTCGCCGAGACGAGTCGAGGCTGGGAAGTACGAAATTCGAAACAATACCTAAATTCAAATGATCAAAATTCTAAACAATTTCGAGCTTCGAGCTTCGAGCTTCGAGCTTCCACGACTCGCAGAGTCGTGGCCATGGTGGGCGACGGCGTAAACGACGCGCCCGCTTTGACACAGGCTGATTTAGGCATTGCAATCGGCGCCGGCACGAATGTTGCGATCGAGTCCGCGGGAATTATTCTGGTTCGAAACGATCCCCGTGATATCGTAAAAATTATCAGGCTTTCGCGAATGACGTATTCGAAGATGATTCAAAATCTTTTCTGGGCAACGGGATATAATGTGGTGGCCATACCGCTTGCGGCCGGAGCGCTGGCGTTTAAGGGCATTCTGCTCGAACCCGCGCTTGCCGCAATTTTCATGTCGGCGAGTACAGTAATTGTAGCGGTGAACGCCTTGTTCTTGCGCAGACAAAAAATTTGATTTAACTTGCGAAGGTATGCAATTCGATCGCGCGACTCGCATTGTCGTCTTGGGCGGAGGCACGGGAGTGTTTACGGTCTTAACCGGACTCAAAAAACGTTTCCGCAACCTCACGGCCATTGTTTCAATGGCGGATGATAGCGGCTCCACGGGAGTGCTGCGGGAGGATTTCGGCATCCTGCCCCCGGGCGATATCCGCCGCGCGCTCGTGGCCCTGGCCCGCACGGATAACCGCATTTTGGCCAAGCTTTTCAACTATCGCTTCAAAACCGGCACGGGTTTGAACGGCCACAGCTTCGGCAACCTGATGCTAACCGCGCTTGAGCGCCTTACGGGAAATTTCGAAACGGCCGTGGATGAAGCGGCCAAGCTTCTGGCGGTCGAGGGCGGGGTCGTGCCCGTAACCTTAACTCCCGCGCGCCTCTGGGCGGAGCTGCAGGATGGCACGAGGATCAAAGGCGAGACGAACATTGATATTCCCAAACATGACGGGAACCTGCGCATCAAACGCATCTGGCTTACGCCATCCGTCAAAGTCAATCCCTTGGCTCGGCATGAAATTTTGAATGCCGATATCGTCGTTATCGGCCCGGGCGATCTTTACACGAGCCTGCTTCCCAATGTTTTGGTCGGCGGCCTTGTGCCTGTCCTAAAGCAAACTCACGGCAAGGTGGTTTACTTGGTGAACGTGATGACGAAGCACGGCGAGACGAATGATTTCAAAGCCTCGGATTTTTTGCGGGTGATGGAAAAATATTTGGGTTCGGGCGTGATCGACTACGTGGCCGCGAGCAACCGGCGGCCTGCGCGCGAGCGGCTTTTGCCATACTTAAAAGAAAACGCCCGCTGGGTGGAACTCGACCGGGAGAATTTTAAAACCAGGCCGAAATTGATCGCGGCCGATCTCATCCGCTCGCGCGGTTTTGTCCGGCATGATCCGGAAAAGATAGCGAAGATGATTTCGCGGCTAATTTAGCTACGAAATACTAAAAAGTACCAATATACTAATGCGTGCTCTAATTTCGTATATTCGTAATAAATTCGCCCGCCTCGACTCGCGCGTCGACGCGAGGCCGGGTACTTCGTAGTCTAGTTGCCAAAGAAAAAAAGTCCATGTAGTCTCTAGTTATGTTACTTTCGCGCGAAGACATTTTAAGACACCTTAAGCAAGGGACGGTCGTAATCGAGCCCTTTAACGACAGGCAGTTGCAGACCACGAGCTATGACGTTTCCCTGGGCGAATGGTACTGGCGGGAGCGGGCGCCGGCTGGCCGCGCCACGATCCACAACCTCTACGACGAAGACTCTACATCCGCAGTCTGGTGCGGCCCCTTCGAGGCCGAACCCATCCATGTTTTGGAAAAGCGGCTGGGCCAGACGTTTGAGAACGTGCCCAAGGACGCGAAGGCCATCCTTTTAGGTCCAGGTGAAACCATTTTGGGCCATACGCAGGAATTCATCGGCGGCCGCGAAATCGTGGTAGCTAAAATGTACGCCCGCTCTTCAATGGGCCGCAACTTTATCGAAGTTTGCAAAGACGCCGGCTGGGGCGACATCGGCTATTTCAACAAGTGGACGATGGAGATCACCAACAATTCCCGGCATTATATTATTCCCTTGGTTGTCGGCCGCCGGATCGCGCAAATGGTTTTTTACGAAGTTGCGCCCTTGAATAAAAAAGGTGCGGACTACGTGAGCGAGAGCGGCAAATACCAGCGTTCGCAGGACGTCGAGGAAGTGAAGGCATCCTGGAATCCGCAGATGATGCTGCCGAGCATGCATCTCGATTGGGAAGTGAAAATGATGAACTCGGAAAATCTGATCGAGAACAAGGATTCACTTAAGTCCGAAACTGAAGCCTAAAAGACTCCAACATGAAAGATAAAGTTCTGGCGGAATTGTTAAGAAAAGAAGCGCTGCGGCAAGCCGATACGCTTGATCTTATTCCTTCCGAAAACATCGTCTCCAAGGACGTACAGACGGCTTTGGGTTCGGTGCTTACGAACAAATATTCGGAAGGCTATCCCGGTAAGCGCTATTACGGCGGCAACGAAATCGTGGACAAGATCGAAACGCTTGCGCAGGAACGCGCCCGCAAAATTTTCCATTTGGGCAAAAATTGGCATGTAAACGTCCAGCCGTATTCCGGTTCGCCGGCTAACCTCGCAGTTTATTACGCCCTCTTGGAGCCCGGAGAAAAAATCATGGGCATGTCTTTGCCATTCGGCGGGCACCTCACACACGGTTGGAAGGTGAATTTTTCGGCCAAATACTATACTTCTGTCCAGTATCCGGTGGAACGGAGCGGCTATATAAATTACGAAGCGGTGCGCAAGCTTGCGCGCAAGGAGCGTCCGCAAATTATCGTCGCCGGCGCCACGGCTTATCCGCGCATAATTGATTTCGCAAAATTCGGAAAAATCGCGCGCGAAGTCGGCGCCTATTTTCTGGCTGATATCTCACACATCGCCGGTCTCATCGCCGTTGGCGCGCACCCCTCGCCGTTTACGGGAGCCGCGCCCGCAGATGCCGTGATGGCCACAACGCATAAAACTTTGCGCGGTCCGCGCGGCGCAATCATCTGGGCCAATAAAGATTCGCCAGTCGGGAAAAAGCAGGGCAAGGATTTAGGCTTGGCAATCGATAAGGCGGTTTTCCCCGGGCTTCAAGGCGGGCCGCATGATCACCAGACGGCGGCAATCGCGGTTTCGCTCTATGAAATTCTCCAGCCGTCATTTAAAAAGTACGGACACCAAATTGTAAAAAACGCCAAGGCCTTAGCGCGCGAACTTACGCGCGGCGGCTTGAATCTTGTAACCGGCGGCACCGATAATCACTTAATGCTCGTTGATCTTACAAACCTCGGCATTTCCGGCCGCGAAGGCCAGGAACGGTTGGAGGCTTCGGGTATTATCGTAAATCGCAACACCGTTCCCTACGATGCGCGTTCGCCTTTCGACCCGTCGGGCATCCGCCTGGGTACGCCGTCCATTACCACCCGCGGCATGAAAGGAAAAGACATGAAAACTCTGGGCGAGATTATGGTGCAGGTGCTTGTAAAAAATAAAAATATGCGGAGCGAGGTAAGAAGGCTCTGCCGCCGGTTCACCCTGCCGCGCTAAACTTTCCGCCCGCGGAAGGAAATCTTAATCTTAAGAATTTATCATTTTTACCATCTCTGTGGCCTAGATACGATTGTTGCCTAAAAAGATACAAACAATAAAAATGTTTTTGGGTCAATATATTTGGGTCCGCGTGCTCCACGCCGTGAATACTCTGTAACACTTTTTTGCTCATTTAAATTTACATACATTTAGATTGTTGCTAAAAAGGATACAATGTTAATATGCAGATATACCATGGCATATAAAAAGCAAAAATCACTACAAGCGATAGAAGACTTTTACTACCAGAAAGGCTTGCGAGGAGATAAGCTGCGGAAGGCAACGCAGAATGACCGCGAGTATATGGAAATCCTAAAAAAACGATGGCTGAAGCTAACAAAAAATTTTCCGGTTAAACCGCAAGACAGGAAAAGATATATTTTATCGACTGATCGGGATTATGAAATTTTGGGCAAAATTTATAATCTGGAGCGCAAGAAATTATCCGGTAAAGATAAAATACTTGTGAAATTAGTGCGAACCCAGCTTGAGCATCACTGGCGCACACCAATTCTTAAGTTTCTTAACAAGTTACTGAAGAAATATCCAAGTGGATCGGGAAAGAAATAATGAAGCAGTATAAAGCTCGAAGATTTAATTTCCTAATTACAAGAACATGCCGATAAATTTCCGGTCAAAGCTGCAGGTGGCGCTTCTGGCTCATTATTTTTCAAAGCCAAACGCCGAATATTACCTGCGTGAGCTCGCGCGGACGCTTTCCTTTAACGCAGCCTACCTTTCCCGGACCTTAAGTGCGCTCTCGAATTTCGGTCTTTTTATTTCAACCAAACGCGACCGCGAAAAATACTTCCGCTTGAATCGAAATCACCCCCTCTATAATGAGCTAAAAATGATTACCAAATATGTTGTTGCTAAAAAAGATACAATAAGGAAATGAACGCAGTTAATACGAAGCAATAGAAGCCCAGCTTAGGATCTAATTAGAATCCGAAAAAGCTTAGCAGAGGTTATAGCTATTGTTGCTAAAAAGGATACAATGAGAAAGTGAATCAAAATAAGCACGTGGAAATTCAGTTAAAAGTTTGAATTGTAAATCATGACTGTAATTGACGGCAAGCGTATCGCCGAGCGTATAATTGGCGAGCTTAAAACAAAACCGCGGCCGGAAAAATTTTTTGCGGCGATTGTTGTGGGCGAAGATCCGGCCTCGATGAGTTTTTTGGGCCGCAAAGAAAAAACCGCGAAGGAACTGGGCGTGGACTTTAGGCTCTATCGCTTGGGCGCGGAGCTTACGAACGATGAATTACGAAAAGAGGTGGGGACAATCGCGAATCACAAAACCTGCGGCGGTGTAATCGTGCAATTGCCATTGCCCGCGCATTTAAACCGCCATTATGCGCTGAACGCCATTCCACCGGAAAAAGACGTTGATGTTTTGGGCGAGCGGGCGCTTGGCTCGTTCTACACGGGCCGCGGGAAAGTCTTGCCGCCGGCCGTAGGCACGCTCGCAGAAATTTTGCGTGCTGCCGACCGCGATATTAAGACGCAAAAAGTGGCAGCGGTCGGCTTGGGACTCTTGATCGGCAAGCCGATCGCCACCTGGCTTATG
Organism: uncultured Candidatus Saccharibacteria bacterium; assembly: GCA_964361595.1. Classification (GTDB taxonomy): domain Bacteria; phylum Patescibacteriota; class Minisyncoccia; order UBA6257; family 2-01-FULL-56-20; genus CAYIAX01. The sequence goes on from CAYIAX010000012.1 coordinate 16,999, forward strand.
GGGAAGGCGCGCGAACTGCATTTGCTCCATCGCGGCAGTGATTTTTCGATTTTAAAAAATGTGGATTTGGTCGTGACGGGCGTTGGCAAGCCCAAGGTAGTCACGCCCGAAATGTTAAGCCCGGGCGCGGGCGTTGTAGATTACGGTTATTCGCTTGAAGGCGAAGGTGATCCGGAAGGAAAAATGCGACTCGTAGGAGATTTCGACCCATCGACCCCTCAATCCAATTCGGGGCAAGCCCTTCAATCCGATTCAGGGCAAGCAAGCATGGGACAAGGAAGTTTCTATACGCCGACGCCCGGCGGCACGGGGCCGGTGCTAGTCGCGAAATTATTTGAAAATTTCTTTCTCTTAAATTCGGAGGAAAGGTAAAACCGCTTCGAGTTCTTTTTCGAATCCCGGTGCGGTTTCATAATCGCGCGCAGCCTCCGGCTTAATCCAGGCATATTCCGAATGTTCGAAATTGAGCGTGATTTCAGGTCTTGCAATTTCCGCGAGGTAAATATGACAAATCCAGGTTTTGCCGATTTTCTCGTCAACGTGAGTTGAAACAGTAACCGCTTGGAGATTTTTTACATCCCCGCGCTTTACGCGCAACTCTTCTTTGAGTTCCGTAAGCACGCGCTCTTCCGGAGTTTTTTCGTCGTCAATGAAGCCCGAAACTTGGCTCCATAAATTTTTATAAATTGGCACAGCGTCGCTGCGTTTCAAGAGCAGCAACTTGCCGTCGCAGAAAACAAAACACAAAATGATCGGGACTATTTTTTCGTGCGTAAAATCTTTTTGGGGCATGGTGAGATTATACGCTAATCTACTAACTCATTTTACCCGAAATCTCGGCCTCTAGGGTAGTCATACAGGTAGTCATTCGCCCTACCTTGGAATGACTACCCTGCGTTGCTGAAACCGCCCATCATTCCTAGCTTTTCTGACCTC
>CAYIAX010000013.1:0-3747 GCA_964361595.1 uncultured Candidatus Saccharibacteria bacterium
AAAGGCGAAAAACTGCGCGTGGTTTTTCTTTCCGCCCGCGCCAAAAAAAATTTGAAAGATTATCTGGCCAAGCGCGGCGACGCCGATCCGGCGCTTTTCGTGAGTCTCACTAAAGCGACAAGCGACAAGCGACAAGCGACAAGACCGCCTAAGGTTATTGGCCGCATTACGCCGCGCGCGGTGGAGCGCTTGGTCGAGCACTGGGCCAAGGCTGCCGGCCTGCCCAAACGCGTCCATCCGCACGAACTGCGGCATGCTTTTGCAACAGATCTACTCATGAACGGCGCGGATTTGCGCGCGGTGCAGGAGCTTTTGGGCCATGCGAATGTGTCGACAACCCAGGTTTATACGCATTTGACCAATAAAGCCCTGAAGGACATTCACCAAGCCTTCCACGGACGGCGACGGAAGTAAACGGCCGCCGATCTAACAACAGACATCCGCTGTCCAAAAGCTGCGCAATAATGCGCCATCCGGATGGCTCATTAATTTTTTGACTTACTATCCTTACCGACGATCGTAATTAAGGATAGTAAAAAGCTTGCTTGTGTCTAAATAAACAACTAGAGAGCGCTGTGCTACAGCGCAGCGATTATTAGCCTTGGATCTAGAACGCACGTCCTCGCTCATGAAATGAGCAGGATAAAAGCCGCCCGTATCGCGGGTGGTTTTTCTTAACTCTCCGGCGCTAAAAGATTGCGCACCAGATATTCCACCGGCGCCCAGTCGTCGGTAAAAATCGGCCCGGCCGCAGGCGTGAGCGCAATTTCGTGATCAAGATATTCCGTGATTTCAGGATCGGCGCTCACGAGATCCAATTTATTTTTCGCGGCGACAAGCAAAAGATTTTGAACCGTGTCGGTTTTTTTCGTATCTACCGCAAAAACATATACATCGGGGAAAACTGATTTGTAAGTGCGCAAAACGGTTTGCGGGAACTCCCCTTTTTCACCCGCGAGGGCGCCGATCATATTCGTAACCAAAACTCCGCGCGGCTTAAGCACGCGCTCGATCTCGCGCATGGCTTCCTTGGTCACAAGCTGGGGCGGCGGCGTAAACGAACGAAAGGCATCCATGAAGACCAAATCATACTTCCCGCTTGGGGCGCGGTTTAAGAAAGTGCGCCCGTCCTCATGAAAAATTTCCACATTTTTTTCCTCCGAAAAATTGAAATAGGTGGAAGCGAGGGCGGTAACCCTGGGATCGATCTCCGCCACATCCATCTTGGCTTGCGGCTCCTTGAGCGCGAAATCGCGCGGATAGGTTAAGCCGCCGCCGCCGATCATGAGCGCGCGCTGGGGCCTCGGCACAAAGTGCGAACCCAAACGAAAGAAACGGATGTAGGGAAAAATAATCTCCGGCGAGCCGTCGGCGTAGGCGGCCGACTGCGTCCCGAAGAAATCAGTCATCAAATAATGAATAAGCCTGCCGCCCTTATCCCAGCCTTCGCGCACGAAAAGCCGCTGGTAAGCGCTGTCGACATCGGTGATCCCCAGCTTTTCCTGCGGCAAGGGAATCAGTCCTGCTCCTGCGGCTAAGAAAACCAAAATAATGATCGCTCCTGCCGCGCGCAGTCTGCGTTCTGTCGTGAAAAGCGAGAGAAGAATAAGCGCGATGCCTGTGCCCAAAATAATCGAACGGTGGCCGAAGGCAGGCAAGAGATAAAATCCGGCGGCAAAAGTTCCGATGATGCTCCCCAGCGTGGACAAGGCATAAAGATTGCCCGCCGTGCGGCCGCTATCTTCGCGCGCGCCGAAACGCAAGCGCAAAGCGAACGGCGAAACCATTCCTAAAATCAAACTCGGCAAAGCAAAAAGCGTAAGCGTCCCCAAAATGGAAATGAGATAAACTGAACGCGTGATTGAAAAAAGTCCGCCTAAAATTATTCCTTTCATGATCGCCGCACCGCCGGTTAAGGCGCCTCCCGCAAAAAGTATGAGGGATAAAAATTCGCGCGAAGGATAACGGTCGGCGAGCCTGCCGCCCAAAGCATAACCCGCGCTCAAGCTTGCGAGGATGATGCCGATCAAACTCGTCCAGGCGATTACGGATGTCCCCGCGTACGGAGCCAAAACACGCGAGCCGGCGATCTCCAGGATCATCACCGCCGCGCCGGTTATAAAGACGATTATTTCCAAGCTGTATTTTCTCATAATGACTTGCGATGCCGTTAGTTTAATCTGTGCCCTCCCGCCCATCAATGGGCGAGGCTCGCTCATTGCATGAGCGGCGAGATTCTTTATTCAAAGTTGGTTGCATAGTGCTGGAGGGGAGATTCGAACTCCCATGGGATTACTCCCGACGGCTCCTAAAGCCGTTGCGTCTGCCGATTTCGCCACCCCAGCATTCAATTTAGCCTTTGGATTATAAGAGTTTGTAGGCAAGGGGGCAACTTGACGAGCTTTTATTGTAATGGTATAATGTAAACATCCTGGGCAACTGTGCTTGGGAGCGTGTCGGGTCTGAACTCGACGCGCCAACACTAGTACCTTGAAAACGAGAAGGCCAGCCGAGCTGGCCGGAAAGGACAGACCATGATTCTCATTCTTGGCTTCCTCCTTTTAACAGCTGTCTACACGCTCGTCTTCACGTGCGTCGTGGCGGCCTTCGAGGGGTGGAGCCAGGCCTGGAGCAACCTCCGCGCGAGCAACAATCGCAGATGGGTTTACATCGTCGCGATGGCGATCATTACGTTCTTCATCGCGTGCGAAAACCCGGGCGACGCGCTGCTTCCCGAGGCCCTACGCAATCTACCCAAAGACGTGGTTTCTGATACGGCTCGAACGCAGGTGAAGGGTGGCTGGTCGTACTTCATGTACGGCAACAACCCGCCGCCTGCGGTCAAGGAGCCTGTCATCGAGACTACATTCTTCGGCTGGTTTTTCTGGAAGGCGTTTTGGATGTATTTGATCTCGGTGATCATTTATTTCCCAATCGCTTTCTGGGACGAGTTCTGCAACGGCATTCGTGCCATGCGGGACTTGTACCGCGAACGGCACGGAGAGCACCAAGCCGCGGTTAAGGCTGCACAGGCTGCAGCCCGCAGACCGCGCAAGAAAGGTGAGCCTGCACCAGATGCACTCACCTACCGCAAGTTCTGGACAACGGAACTTGCATTCGACATGTTCTCGGCCTTTTTGGCCGAATTTCTCGCCCGGCGCTGGCGCTGGGGCGGCACCAATCCGTAGAAGAAAGGAAAAGAAATGCAGATAACTTTTCGCCAGATCGCGGCGGGGGCAGGTATTGCCCTCATCGCCGCGATCGTGCTCCGCATCCTCCTCCCCCTCCCCGTCGCGACCACCTGGGCGGTGCTGATATTTTTTTTCATCATCCAGGTCATCGAACAGAGGTTCGGCGTCGGCATCGGCCGCGCCGCAAGCTGGTTCTGGGTTGCGATCCGGATCTCGGGCGCCTTCGTCCTTTTCCTCTCCTTGAGATTCATCGTCGGGCAGAGCCTGGGGCTCTACCCGATTGATGCCTACAACTCTTGGGGCGGGAAGAGTGGTCTTTCAGGAATCTTCTGGGGACGTGATCTGACGAACAATTTGTTCGTCCACGTCTACTGGGAAATCTTGTTCGCCATGGTCGCGGGTGCACTCGTGTACTTCGCGATGCGTGGCAATAAAAAGGCCTGGAAGATCGCGGCCTTGATCGTGGTCATTGCGTTCGTAATGACTACGATTCGCGTCACTTTCCCGCGGTGGCGGGGGCCCCGGGCGGCCGCCGGCCCCCACGGATATGGCGACG
>CAYIAX010000013.1:3757-15609 GCA_964361595.1 uncultured Candidatus Saccharibacteria bacterium
CGCGCGTCCAGATCGACACTCGGCGGGCGGCCGAGGGCCTGGGCGGGTTCCTCCCCGGCGTAAAGGTCTCCGCCGCCGCGCCGCAGGGGCAAACCCACTGGGTCGTCCCCGTGGACGTCCCGGCCACCGGCTGGTCTCGGGTCGAGAAGCCGCCGACCGGCGTCTTCTTCGACTTTGATGACCACGGGGCGAACTGCCTCGTGGCGTACGTCGCGGACCCCACCCGCGAGTACGGTCTCCGAGACCCAGTGGGGACGGATGCCAGGTGGCTTCAGGGCTTCCGATTCCGGTGCTCGAAGCCAACGCGGGTGGATGTGATCTACACCCGGCATTAAATAAAAACATGATCACAAAATTTCATTCAACTCCGGGTACGCCATGTACGCGGAGTTTTTTTATTTTTTCTCTTGCTTACAAGAGTTACAAGAGAAAAAATAACCCCGAGCCGCGGCGAGGGGTTACATTATCATCCATACAAACAAAAACCCCGAAAATAGGGGCCTTTGTTTTCTTTCTCGAATCCTTCGACACGGCTCAGGATAAATAAAATCTACTGTCCCACTGGCGACGTAACGGTCGTTCCCAAGAAGCTCGCAACAAGATAAGGGATGCCCTTGGCGAGTATCGCCACAGCTACAGCTACAGCGGCATAGATCAAGCTGTGATTGGCCGATTTCACTTTCTCTGGATCACCGCCAGAGGTAAGGTACTTGAAAGCGGCCACCAAGACGAAAATAACGGCCAAAATGATCAGCAAGCCGAAAAGCCAGTTGATCACGGTGTTCAGAATCGTTACCACGTTATCCCAGCTGCGGATCGGAGCTGGAGGAGGAGTCGGCGGGTTAGCGGCAACCGCAAGCGCCGGTAAAAGCAAGAGGTAAGACGAAAGCCACGTACCCAATCTTTGCAGTTTTTTCATAGCAAACAAATGTCTTTCGACCTTTTGGCCCAGCTTAGCTGGGTTATTCCTCTACTTTACCACTTTTAGCTTAAAAGCTCAATAACTTGTCCACAACCTGCTACGAAATACGAAAAGATACGAATATACGAAATTTTCGTATATTAGTAGAAAATTTGTATTTTGTAGCCAGACATTCACTAATGTTTGTAATTTACCTAATAATTGATCTGATCAAGTCCACAATACCCAGAGAAACCAGAATAATGGCAAAACCGACGACGGCATAGATAATGGTATTTCGGCCGCTTTTAAATTTTTCCGGATTCCCGGCGGCGGTAAGGATTTGAAATCCGCCCACTAAGACCATAATCGTCGTTACCGGTACGGAAATCCAGAAGAGCGCGCCAATCAGCGCTTGCACCACGCAAGGAATGTCTTCGCAGTTCAAAGGGTTTAAAGTTCGCAAATCGATGGTACTGCCCGACGGCGTGCCACCGGCATGAGGCGTACCGATCGCAAATGCTATAACCGGCAAGATGATCATCAACAAAGCCAGACTGAATACTATACGCCCTACGCCATATGCATTTCTCTTCATGTTTTTATTTTACCTTCCCGGGACAGAAACTCAACGGCCTTGTCTCGCCCGGACTTTGGCTCGAGGTAACGGTTACGTCGAGCTTGCAGACATCTTCGCCGCTCACGCCTAAAAGCGCGACGAAACTTTTTTCGATTTCCGCGCGCGCGCGATCTGAAAACGGCACGCTCAAATCAATAAAGAAAGCGCCGCTCGTAACTTCATAATAAATCATGTAGGCGGGTTCATCGCGAATAATGATAAATCCTTCTTCAGTATCAACTAAATTGCGGTAAAAGTTTTTGACCGTAACGGTCCCCTTATCCGTGCCGATTGCAATCGTATCGCCCGCAGGAAATGTCCGCGGCGGCGCATCCGCGGGCAGAATTTGATCCGGCGGCAAGCCGCTGTCGCTCAAGTCCGGCGGTGTTCCGCTCTTGCGGAAAAATATAACGAGGAGCAACGCCACTATGATTACCGCAACGATGATGATTAAGCGTTTCATTTATCTGCAATTTATTACCATATCCCAATGGTTTGCCTCGCGCGCATAAAGCGAACCGGTTGCCGGGTTTTTATAGAGCGGAGCTTTGTCGTCGCTGCGAATCCCAATCGGCTGGCCAGGATGAGCAGGATCGCCGAATCTGCTTTTGATGAAATTATCGAGATTGCTGTTCAACCGCAGATCTACTTTGTAGCCATTCGCATGACTGCAGGTCCCGGGCGAATGTTGCCCGACGGCCGAGGTAACAGTCATGTCGCACCCCTGCCGCGTAGCACCAGCGCAACTGCCTCTTAATCCTACAAGCTCGTCAACCACACCCTGTTGGATACCATTAAGATTTGCTCCAGGTTTAATGTTTACGCCCGCCGCCTGGAGTTGTCTAACTGCTTCTGCGTGCGTGATCTGCGAAGTGCCGCTCCCTGTATCATATCCCCCTCCACCGCCACCCTGAAGATTAACCAAATTGTTTCCTGGCTTTATATCATCAAGCGACGGAAGCTTGAGAACCGTGAGGTTGGGATTGATGATATACAAAATGAGGTAAACGCTCAAAAGCAAAAGCAAGCCCAAAATCGCTTGCGTAATCCAATCGCGCCCTTCCGTTTGGCCAGAAGGGTTGCCGGCCGCGAGCGTATATTTTATTCCGCCGAAAACAATGGCCGCAAAAGCGAGAAAAGCGCCGATCATGAGCGCAATTTCATAAATATTGGCGACAAATTTCACCGGATCGCGCGCAGTCGCCTGATTGCCAGAGATATTCACATCCACGGTATCCCCCGCCAGGCCTAAAACCGGAGCGAGAAGCAAAAGTAAAGATGCAAATATACTAATTGTACTAATGATACGAATCATGTTAATCCGATTATCACATTTGTATTATTAGTATCATTCGTATGCATTAGTATATTGGCATCTCATTAGCGCAACGTGCCCGGCATGTTTTCCGGATTGCAGCTCACGATCGGCCAGCCGACCTTCTCGCTTTTGGCTCCCACGGCCCAGAGCAAGGTGTTAACGATAATAAAAGAGCCCAAAGTGAGCATCAGCCCCACAACGGTCCCCGTAATAATCTTCTTCCCTTGGGTAAACAAGCCGGGATTAGCGCCGGCAAAAATAATCATGATGCCGCCCACGACTAAGAGCACCGGCACGGCGAGAAAGAGCACGAGCGTCATGCCGAAGTAAACGGCGTTCTGGCCGGTCTTCAAGAGGTCGCAAAAACTTTTACACTGCTTCAATTCCTGATCGGTTCTGCCTGTATTCACGAGTTCCGAACCCGTGCAGGAGAGGATCGGCCCCCAATACCCGTCGGGCCACAAACTGGGCCCGGCCGCCAGCGCCACGAGCGGCATTAAAGATACCAATATACTGATTGTGCCGATGATACGAATGATATTTTTCATGGATGTAGCTACGAAATACAAATTTATTACAAATATACGAAATTAGTATATTCGTACCCTTTCGTATTTCGTAGCCAGACAATTTTGCTATATGCCATATGCTCTATGCGCTTTGCTATTTGCTTATCGAAACTGGTTCATCTGCTCTTCGGCCTGGCGGAGCGAACGCGCCGCATCGAATTTACCCATAATCACATTTTTAATTGTATCATTTAAAATTTCTTTCACTTTTAGATCATCCGGCATAAAGAAAGAGCGCGCCGTAAATGCGGCTTTGGCAAAAATTCCATCAGCGGAATTTTCCGGATAGGAGCTTAAGGCGGTTTTCAAGGCCGGCAATTTCCCCGCGGCATCGAGATATGGTTTCATAATTTCATTGTTGGTCGTCGTGTAGAGCGCGAAGTCCCAGGCCCAACCGGCGGCCTGGCTTTGTTTCGACACGGCGAGCCCTTCGTAACTTGCATAATTTGCGATTCGCTCCGTCCCCGGAACTTGCGGCAGGGGCGCAACGCCGAAATTCAGGAAAGGCGTTTTGGCCTTCAAATCCGCCAACTCGGACCGGTAAGCGAAGATCATGGCCGCCTTTCCTTCGGCGAAGGCCTGGAGATCATTTGGCTGCGATTCGCTCCAGGTGTAATAGCCGGATAATGGATTCACGAATTGCAGATAGAAATCCAGCGCCTGCATGCCAAAATTATTTTCGGAAGCGAATTTGAAAGTTTGGTTCTGTTCATCCCAAACGGTTGCGCCGTTTTGGAACATCAGCACGGCCAAAAGATCGCTGGCCGCATGCACCGTTTGCTTCGTGCCGCCAATCGCCGCGCCTGCGCGCAGGATTTGTCCCGCAGGCGTAACCGAACGGAGCTTCACTACATCTTTTTGAAATTCATCCCAGGTCTGCGGGGGTTGGGCGATTGCGGCCTGGTCCAAGAGATCGCGGTTATAAAAGAGCGTGAGCGTATCCATGTAAAGCGGGAGAAAATAAACTTCTCCATCCCGCAGGGCATCTTGAGCTACAACCGTGGGAAAGATTTTTAGAGTGTCCGCATTCGCCTGCGTGAGGTCGGCGGCCGCTAACCGGCTCTTTTGGCGCGAAACTCCGGTATTTTTAATCACGAATACATCCGGCCCTTCGCCGGCCGCCAAAGCTTCAAGTAATCTCGATTCATATTCTTCCGGGGCGACTTCGGTGTAAGTTATGGTTACATTCGGCCGCAGCTGTTTGTAGCTCGCAATCAAAAGCTCCATATTCTCGGTCTTGTCCGTTCCCCAAAAAGCCAGGGAAACCGGCGGGTATTGCCCCTCTTCTTTGCCGCCGGCAAAGATCACATACAAAAATCCCGCCACCAAAAGAACTGCGGCAGCAACAATGATCAACTGGCGTTTCGAGAAATTTAAGTTAGCCATGAAGACAATTTCATTTTAGCATATCGGTTTCGCTTGGGCAGTCTAAAGCTACATCACTACAATCCCCGCCAGGCGGTCGCTCGATTTCAAGTTCATAATCCGCACGCCCTGGGCGGAACGGCCGGTTTTTCTCACTTCGGAAAGTTTTGTGCGAATTACTTGTCCTTTGGCTGAAAGCGCAAGAATATCTGTTTCCGCAGTTACAATCTGTCCTGCAATCAAGGCTCCGGTTTTGGGCGTAATTTTTGCCGTGCGAATGCCCGAGCCGCCGCGATTCTGTACCTTGAATTCCTTCAAGGGAGTTTGCTTGCCGAAGCCGTTCGCCATCATGACCAGGAAATTTCCTCCTGCATACTCTTCTTTCACGATGTCAAAACCGGCAATGTGGTCAGACTTGAGCCGCATGGCCTTGATGCCCGCCGCCCCCCGGCCCATGCTGCGCACCTGGGACTCCTTGAATCTGATCGCCTGGCCTTTTTCGGTGGCCAAGATTACCTGGTCCTTGCCGCTCGAGAGCCGCACGCCCTTTAAGGCGTCTCCCTTTTTGAGGCCGATGGCGATGATGCCCGTGCGGCGGATGTTCGCAAATTCCAGGAGCGGCGTTTTTTTGATGATGCCGTCCTTCGTAATCATAATCAGGAACGGTTCCGCTTGTTTTTTCTCCGCCGGATAACTGATCAAGGCGGAAATTTTTTCCTCGGATGGCAATTCCAAAAAATTATGGACGGCGCGGCCCTTCGCGGTGCGGCTTGCCGCCGGAATTTCGTAAACTTTCGTCTGGAAAACGCGTCCGCGGCCGGTGAAGAAGAGCAGGTTGTCGTGCGTTCCGCCGTAAACCACATGCGAAACAAAATCCTCTTCGGCCAATTCCGAACCAATGAGCCCCTTGCCGCCGCGGCCCTGGCTCTTGAATGCCCCCGAAGGCAGCCGCTTGATATATCCGCCCGAGGATAAGGTGATAATCACTTCTTCTTTGGGAATTAAATCTTCGTCCGCGAATTCCTTGAGGCCGGAGACGACAACCTGCGTGCGGCGGCTATCGCCGTATTTTTTCTTCAGTTCCAGAACTTCGTCTTTGAGGATCTTCAAGATCCGCGCGGGGCTCTTCAAGATCAAATTCAATTCTTTGATCAGCGCCAATTTTTCTTTAAGCTCGGCTTCGATCTTCTGCCGCTCCAGGGCCGCCAAAGTCTGCAGTTTCATTTCCAAGATCGCGCTCGCCTGGATGTCGGACAGCTTGAAATTCTTGACCAGGTTTTTATGCGCGTCTTCGCGGTCCTTGGATTTTTTAATCGTGGCGATCACGCGATCAATCACATCAAGCGCTTTGGCCAAACCCTCTAAAATGTGCGCGCGCTCTTCGGCGCGTTTCAGATCGAACTGCGTGCGGCGCTTCACCACTTCTTTCCGGTAATCCACGTAAGCCTTAATGAAATCGCGCAAAGACAAAAGCTGCGGCTTGATCCCGTCAACCAGTGCGATCATGTTCAAGTGGAAATCTTTTTGGAGATCGGTGTGGTTGTAAAGCTGGTTTAGGACTTTTTGCGGCGGCGCATCATTCTTTAGCTCCACCACGATCCGCAAGCCTTCACGGTCGGACTCATCCCGCAGATCGCGGATGCCTTCAAGCTTTTTCCCCTGCACCAGTTCGGCGATGCGCTTCACAAGTTCCGCTTTAACTACCTGGTAGGGAATTTCGGTGATGACGATATCAAACTGCCCCTTTTTGCGTTCTTCGATTTCGGCTTTAGCGCGCGATGTGATGGGGCCGCGGCCGGAGATGTAAGCGGCTTTGATTGCGCGTTTGTCATAGATAATGCCGCCCGTCGGAAAATCCGGTCCCTGGATAAATTCCAAAAGATCTTCGTTCGATGCCTCCGGGTTGTCGGCAAAGTGGATGGTTGCATCCACGACTTCACTCAAATTGTGCGGCGGGATCGAAGTGGCCATACCGACGGCAATGCCGATACTGCCGTTCAAGAGCAAATTTGGCAGCTTTGCCGGCAGCACCTTCGGTTCCATGCGCGTGCCGTCGTAGTTGGGCTGCCAATCAACGGTTTCTTTTTCGATGTCGAGTAAAAGTTCGTCGGCAATTTTTGACAGCTTCGCTTCGGTATAGCGCATCGCGGCGGCGGCATCGCCGTCAATCGAACCGAAGTTTCCCTGGCCTTTAACCAAGGGGTAACGGAGGTTAAATTCCTGGGCCATGCGCACCAAGGAATCATAAATGGCCGAATCGCCGTGCGGATGGTAGCGCGCCATGGTCTCGCCCACCACGTTCGCGGCTTTACGAGTTTTAGCGAGATAGGTAAGTCCGCTGTCCCACATCGCCCAAAGGATCCGGCGGTGGACCGGCTTCATGCCGTCGCGAATGTCGGGCAGGGCGCGGCCGACGATAACAGACATCGCATAATCCAAATAGGATTCCTGCAGCTCGGATGTAATTTCTTGTTTTTTAACGTTAGCCATATTTAAGGTTGCGGCACGATCCGGTAATTTTTTGATTTTTTGAACACCTGCGTCAACCCGCCAAGTTGAGCTTCAATACCGGCGGCAAATTTTGCGGCGCCGTTTTTGAGAGTGCTGAAGAATGAAAATGATTGCTCCTCGCCGGTCTCGGCAGAGAGATCTGGTTTTACAAGTGCGTCGAAATACGTAAGCCAAATGATAATTACGACCACCATCGAAACGGCGCTTAGCCCGACGAGCCAGCGGCGCTTCCGTCCTGCGTCTGAATTTTGTAAATTTTCGAGAAAACTCATCCCTCACCCTTGGAAAATTTGGCCTTTTGAGACTGGAAGGCATTTGGCTAAATGCACAAATGTAAGTTTTAAGTGAAACATTAAGAATTGTAAACTTGTTCGATTTTCTAAGGGTGAGGGACTTCTAAAAGCACGACTTGCGCTTTGCCCGCCGGCAAATCTTTTTTGCGGAAAACCAATTTCTCCTGCGGCTCGGTCTTTTGGCCCATTGTTTTAAGGAAGGCGTTCGCATTCTTGTAAAAAGCCGGCACGATAAAGGCGGGCTCCAGCTGCTTTATAAGTTTCGCGCCAGCCTCCGGATCAATGAAATGATCGTCGCCGGTCGGCAAAAAAACCAGATCGGGCTCGCCGATCTCCTCCAAAAGTTCCGCATCAAGCGGCTTCGAGATATGGCCAAGGAACAAAAATTTCATTTCCTCCCAGGTAACCAGGTAAATCGTTTTCACGAATTTTTCCGTAGACTCCTTGGCTAAGGGCCAGCCTTGGATCTCGATGTCCTTGATTTCATATTCTCCCGGGAAGGCGATCTCCTCGCCCGCGGGGTCGCCGTTCGCCAAAGTCAGGGTCTTCAAGTACACGTCGGCCTTGAGCCGGTTGTTCACGGAATTAACCAAGAGCGACACTTCGCCGCTCTGTAAACGAAAACAACCTTCGCCGAAATAGTTCAGCACCACGCATACATTCTAGCCGAACCGCGGACTATTTTCCAGCCCGAATAACGAAAGAAAATCGCCGATTCGCCGTCGCAATGGATTCGATATTCACACGATTACTGCCAATTATTTTCGAATTCGGATGGGCGCATTTGTAGCGCGCTATTCGGATGCCGATTATTGCATTTTTAACCAATTCCCCTTATAATCTCGTAATGCCAATGGAGACACAGGATGCCAAATCCGCGCTTACGCAAATCTTAAAGCAGGAGTTGCCCAAATATCGTCTGCGCGAAAGCGATGTGGTTGAGGTGGAGCTCATCAAAAAAGACCCGCGGCGGGCCTATTTCGACTTGGGCCGTTTCGGCACCGGCGTCGTTTACGGGCTGGAACTGTTAAACGCCCGCGAAATTTTGCGGAACCTGGAACCGGGAGCGAAGCTGCCGGCCAAAATCCTGAATTTGGACGGCGAAAACGGCTATGCTGAACTTTCCCTCACTGAAGCGGGCAAACAACGGCTTTGGTCGCACGTGCAGGAGCTGCAGGAAAAAGGCGAATTGATCAAACTCAAGATCCAAAGCGTGAATGCGGGAGGACTCATCGGCAATCTCGCCGAGCTTAAGGCTTTTTTGCCCGTCTCCCAGCTTTCGAACGAGCATTATCCGAAGGGCGCCGAGGGCGACCGCCAAAAAAATATTGAGGAGCTTAAAAAATTCATCGGTGAAGAGTTTACGGTAAAAATCATCAACGTGAATCCCCGTTCAAATAAACTCATCGTTTCCGAACGCGAAACGCTGGCGGCCAACATGAAAGAGCTTTTACAAAGTTATGAAGTCGGCCAGACCGTGGACGCTTTGGTTTCGGGCATCGCCGATTTCGGAGTGTTTGTCCGCTTCGTTGATAATCCGCAAATCGAAGGCTTGGTGCATATTTCGGAAATTGACCATCGCCTCATCGAAAATCCCAAAGAAGCGGTAAAGCTCAATGAAAACGTAAAAGTGAAAATCATCGACATCCGCGAAGGCCGCGTGTTCCTCTCACTTAAAGCCCTGAAGGCCGATCCCTGGTCTGACATCGAAGAAAAATTCAAAGCCGGACAAGAAGCGCGCGGGAAGGTTTACAAATTCAACCCGTTCGGCGCAACCATTGATCTTGATCACGGCATCCAGGGCATGATCCACATTTCCGAGTTCGGCGGCGCCGAGGAAATGCGCGCGGCCCTAAAGCTCGGCGAGTCTTATGAATTCGTAATCGATTCGATCAAGCCCGAAGAGCACCGGCTAATTCTGAAGCTGAAGAAGTAAACCTGATAGGTTTGAATAATTTTTCTTCATCGCGTACACTAATTCCAATTCGGGATTATTCAAGTTTTAGCTTGAAAATTTAAGCCGCGGTAGCTCAGTGGTAGAGCTTTCGCCTGAAGAGCGAAGAGTCGTCAGTTCGATTCTGACCCGCGGCACAAAAATAAAAATCGGTTCTCAATGAACCGATTTTTATTTTTGTGGCAGTCTATGTCAAATCCTTCTTCTTATCCTCGTATTCTTTTTTCGTAAGCTCGCCCTTAGCGTACCGTTCTTGGAGAATTTCTAGCGGTGATTGTTTGCCTGCCTGCGCTTCATCACTGCGGCGGGATCCGGAGATCCATTTAAGTATCGCTACAATGCCCACCACGACCAAAATCCACCAGAAAACCATCAAAATCCAGCCGAACGGCATATACCACGAATTCATAAAATACATCATGGATTTTAGTATACCATAACTTACTGCGCCCCTGGCAGGAATCTCACCGGCGGGGGTCAGCGGAGTTTATCCGCCTCCGGCCGGACACCCGCTTTTACTATGCGCTCTCGGGAGGAATCGAACCCCCATACCCGGCTTAGAAGTCCGGCGTTCTGTCCATTGAACTACGAGAGCTCTCCTGCTCTGAAGCTCCCACCTCTGCTAAAGCTCCTGCGGGCAAGTCGGCGGGCAGGCAAAATCAAAAGTATGCTAACTCGTCGGCGGCTTATTTTCAACTTTTTTCGATCTCCGGCGCGCCGGTTTCGGCCGTTCCCTGTTCCTGATGATCGCAGAATACCGCGGCAGCGAAAACCGTGGTCCACAACCCGTCTTTGTTGCCGATGGCAGACTGGGTAATGTTCATGGTGCGGACGATCTTGCCGCTCATTTTGTAAATCTGCTCGCGCTCATCCCAGGCGGCCTCGGGGTCGAACTCGATGCCCAGGGTCGTGGCGAGCATTGTGGCCGCCAGATCTTCCGCATAATCACCGGCTTTTTCGTCGCTTTCTCCGAAAGAATTATGCTCGGAAAGATAGCCGTGCTGGCTCTGGTCGGCCGGAATCGCCGCTCCCACCGATGCGGCTACTAGCCGGTTTGATTCATTTGTTTGGTTGCGATCATAAACAACAAAAACGACCTGTCCTGGCTTCAAAAGCTTTACGCCTTCTTCTTTGCTCACGCGCTTGCAGCCGGGCGGGAAGATGCTCGAAACCAAAACCAGATTGCAATGCGCCACTCCCGCTTCGCGCAAAGCGAGCTCGAACGAAGCCAACTTGTCTTTGTGCACGCCGACGCCTTTGGTGAAAAAAACCTTTGATGGTACTAGTTGCATTAGTTACGAATTACGAATGAGTACGAATATACGAATTTGTATTTTGTATTGAAATTAAATTATACATTCAGAGAATTGCGCGTCAACCAAGTTCAGCCCGATTAATCCTTTTGACGTCGCACCGAACAGAATCTTAGTCGTTTTCGATCGTAAATTCGGAAAAATTTTTGAGCGCGCCTTCGGCAATCTCAACTTTTTTCACTTCCGCATAGGCCGGGCCCTGCTTGCACCAGTTCACAAATTCGGCAAGCGCCGACTCGCCCCCTTCCGCCTCGGCATACAAGGAGTCATCAGCTTCGTTGCGGATAAATCCGACAAGCTTAAGCTTTCGCGCAGTCTCGCGGGCGTAAAAGCGGAAAGAAACCCCCTGCACCTCACCGAAGATTTTTATGTTCAAATGCTTCATCCCGTTAGAGACAGGATGCGTTAAAAACGCATCCATCCGATAAGCTTGATTGCTTGATTATAATCTCATCTGATTTCTTCATAAATATATTTTTAGTTGTTTTTTGGGGCGTCTCTAACGGGATTCATCGTTCTGAAGATGCCGGAATATTATCATAAAAAGACTGGGTTAATAAAGCAGGACGGTGGCGCCAAAAAACGGCTCTTAACGAGAGCCGTTTTGGGCAAAGTAATTTTTCTTTAAATTACATCGGCTGAACCGGCGAACTACTGCACGTCTTGCAGTTTTTTGAGTGTGTAGCCACCAAAAAAATGGCCGACAAACCAACCAAGATGTAGATTACCTTGGAGACCAGCGCGTCCATGCCTCCGAAGAGCGAGCCGACTTCCCAGCCAAAAAGAGCCAGGAGAAGCCAGTTCAAACCTCCCACGACAAGGAGAATGAAGGCCACGACATGTAATCCTTTCATTGTTATTTTTAGGAAATTCAAATACCCGACCTTTAACCAAGCTGAACTTGGTTTATAAGATAATTATAGCAAATCGGGTTTTTAAATTTGTCGGGCCGCCGGGAATCGAACCCAGTCTACCTGCTCCCAAAGCAGGCGTACTACCGGTATACTAC
>CAYIAX010000014.1:0-15176 GCA_964361595.1 uncultured Candidatus Saccharibacteria bacterium
CTCTATCTGCTGCAGGCGTAATCACTTGAGGGGAGTTGGCCCTACTAGAATTTGCTACTTCATGAAGTAATTCATGCTGCCACCTCGGCTACTAACGGTGGAATCTTGCTGGTTTCGGTCTGTTGATAACCCGATTACTGTCAGTCCTTGTAATCGCGGTACAATTTACTTGAGGACCGTAAATCAACCAAGACAATACCGTGGGAAGACCATCTAAAATTGATCTGGCGTATATAGCCGGTTTTCTGGATGGCGACGGCAGCTTGATGGTTCAGCTGAAAAGCAGAATCAAAGAAAATCTGCCGCATCGCCTGATGTTCACGATTTGTTTTTACCAAAATTCAAGACACGAAAAATACTTGTTTTGGATTAAGGATAAATTGCAAATCGGATACATCTCAAAAAGAAATGATGGCATGACGGAATTGCGGATAAATGGCTATGCAAGAGTAAACGATTTGCTCCGAAAGCTGTTGCCATATCTGCGGTTTAAAAAAATTCAGGCGGAAGCAATCGTCAAAGCATCTGAATTGTTATGCCGTAAAAAGTTTTTGAGAAATCTTGATCAAAAAGAAAAAGAAAACTTGGTTTCGTTGATTTTGTCCGTTCAAAACGAGAATTATAAGAGCAGACACAAGAAAACGGAAAGCGAGTTGAGATCAGCTTTAGATTTGGTCCCCGTAACGACTTCTTCGGATAAAAACCGAAGGGACTCATTTAAACTGGAAAGCGCATCTATTGATGTAGATGTACAGGTTTATTTGGGTAAAACGCCGACACCCTAATTCGCCAAAAGCGAATGGGTGAAGATATAGTCTACGCTCCTAGCGATAGGGGAATAAACGTGACGAGAGGACTGGGCTGAACATACCTCTGGTCTACCGGCTTTGGTACCAACTGAACCGCCGGGTAGCTATGTATGGAAGGGATAAGTGCTGAAAGCATCTAAGCACGAAGCCCACCCCAAGATTAGGTGATATGGTCTCGTGGAAGACTACCACGCACAAGCCAGTGCGTAGCACTGGAATGACTAATTTCCAATTACCAATTTCCAATGGATATTCCATTAGGAATTAGAAATTAGATATTAGAAATTCCAATGCTGCGCATTGGTGAATAGGTTCTAGGTGTAAGGTCCGCAAGGATTTTAGCCGAGGAATACTAATGACCGCCAACCATCCCAATGCTGACTTTTTTCGATTTTCTCTGCTAAGCGGAGAGAGCGAATTAAAAAAATTCTGATATTTGAACGATTTTGAAAGCCCGTTCGCGGGCTTCAATGTCGGTGCTTTATATGGGTGTGCCCTACCTCTTCCCATTCCGAACAGAGAAGTAAAAGCGCCCATGTCCGATGATACTCCGCAAGGGGGAAAGTAGGATGTGCCGACATTGAAGCTCGTGAGCGGGTTTTTTGGTTTTTTAACTGATTTAGAGATCGAGCTAAATCCAAAAATACATTATAATAAACCTATGCCCCGCCTCTCAAAACAACTTCTCTACGGCATATTTTTTCTCGTAATTTTCGGCGCGGTTATCTACGGAATTTACAGCATATTCGTAAAATCAGCGCCCTCGTGCTTCGACCGGAGGCAAAACCAAGGCGAGGAAGGCGTTGATTGCGGTCGCGTCTGCAGTAGTACTTGCTTGCCCGGCAATCTGCAGGCGATCGAAACGCAGGGAGCCGTGAGGATTTTTTATCCGCGCACGGGGAGGGTGACGCTCTTGGCCCGGCTCCAGAACGCGAATTTGAATTTTGCCGTCAAAGCTTTCGACTACAAATTCACGCTTTTTAATTCAGAGAATAAAGAGATTAAAAGCGCTTTGGGGAAATCTTATATTCATGCGGGCGAAATAAAATATTTAGCCGCCTTTGTTGATCTTCAAGACGAACATTTGGCAACGCGCGCGGAAATCACTTTAACCAATGTGGACTGGGTGACGGCCGGAGCGGCAGGGAAGCCGATGCTGGTGGTTCAGGAGCACCGCACGACCTTATCGCCTTTAGGCGTAGAGACAGCGGGCAGTGTTTTGAATAACGATGCGGTTAATTTGGACACGGTAAAAATCATGGCTTTATTGCGGGGAAATGCCGGCCAGGCCTTGGGCGTCTCGGAAACGGAAGTTGGCGGTTTGGCTCCCGGCGAGAGCCGCTCGTTTACGATTTTCCATCCGCCGATGGATGAATTGGATTTACAAAAAACGGAGATTTTTGTATCTTCCCAAAAGTAGTGAAGCGCATTTTTGTTCCGGTAATAATTTTATCGCTGGCGAGCTTGGTCACCTTGGCGGGTATTTCGCAAAGGCTTTTTCTTTTGCAGCTTGCCTGGATCCTGGCCGGCGCCGCTATTGTCTTTGGCTTGCGTAAAATCGATTGGCGGGCATTTTTAAATCACCGCGGCGTAATTTGGGGATTCTACGGATTTTGCCTGCTCCTGCTTTTTGCCACATATCTCTTTGCGCCGGAGATTAGGAATACAAGAAGCTGGCTCGTCATCGGCCCCTTTACGCTCCAGCCGGTCGAACTTGTGAAACTTAGTTTGATTTTGGTTTATGCTCATTACTTCAGCCGGCGTCATCTGGCCGTGGCGCGCTGGAAAAATATCCTCGCTTCCTTTTTATTTTTTGCCCTGCCGGCCGGATTTGTGGCTTTGCAGCCAGACATGGGTTCTGCGCTAGTGCTTTTCGGCATCTGGTTCGGTTTTCTTCTGGTCTCCGGCCTGCCGCCGCGGCGGATCATCGCTGCGGTTGCCGTCTTTGCGCTTGTGGGTATTCTGGGCTGGAGCACGGTGCTTAAGGATTATCAGCGCGAACGGATCTTAGGCGTATTCTATCCGGAGCGGAATGCGCTTTCCATAAATTACAGCACGATCCAATCGAAGATCGCGATCGGTTCGGCCGGCCTTTTCGGCAAGGGTTTCGGGCAGGGTTCGCAAACGCAGCTGGGATTTTTGACCGAACCGGCGACGGACTTCATCCTCGCCGCTTTCATTGAAGAGTGGGGGATTCTTTTGGGAGTTTTCGTTTTGGGAGTTTTTATTTTCATGCTGCTTTCGATTTTGCGGATCGGGATGCTGGCCGATCAAAATTTTGAAAAATTCGCCGCCTTAGGCACGGCAATTGTTTTTGGCCTGCATTTTATGCTAAACGCAGGTTCGGTCATCGGCATTTTCCCGGTCGTCGGCGTCACCTTTCCTTTCTTGAGTTACGGCGGCTCAAGTCTTTTGACCAATTTCTTCCTTTTGGCTATCATAAACACCATTGTTAAACGCACATAAGAAAATATTGAGCCGGCTCGTCTTTGCTCTCTTGGTTTTTTTTGCCGTTGCTTTCGTTTTTTATCTGCGGCCCGTGGGCGTTGGAGGGGAACAAACTTTCGCAATCGCTCGCGGAGAAAAATTCAGTTCAATCACGGCGCGTTTAAAATCAGCCGAATTGGTCCGTTCCCAATCGGCCTTGAAGATTTTTTCCTTCCTCACCGGTTCGGCTTGGCGGCTGAAACCTGGTAGTTACAATCTCGCGCCCACGATGAGCGTGCCGGAAATTTTAATGGCGCTCGTCGCAGGCGAAAAAGAGATCGAAGCGACGATTCCCGAAGGCTCTACCATTTACGACATTGATGCGCTTTTAACTGAAAAAAATATCTTGCCCCTCGGCGTGCTCATCAATTACGCGAGTTCGACGAGTGAACTCGAAGGCAGGCTTTTCCCGGATACTTACCGCTTTTTCCTGAATTCTTCACCTGCGGAAGTGGTGCAAAAATTTAAAAATAATTTCGCAGCCAAAGCCGCTCCGCTTTTAACTGCAGCCAAAACTCCTACCTCGACTTTGATCCTGGCGTCCCTTTTGGAGCGTGAAGTTCCCGATTATGAGGACCGGCGCGTGGTGGCGGGAATCCTTTTAAAACGCCTCGCCGAGAGAATTCCGCTCCAGGTGGATGCGACCATCTGCTATGCGAAGGAGATAAAGGCGGGTTATAACGTGCCCTGTTTGCCGTTCACGGATATTGACTTCAAGATCGACCTCGCCTATAATACATACCTATATAAAGGGTGGCCTCCTTCACCCATAGGGAATCCGGGGCTTCACGCCATTAAAGCGGCCTTAGCGCCGAAGGCTTCGGACTATTGGTATTACTTATCCGATCCCGTGAGCAAGCGGACTATATTCAGCAAAACCCTTGACGAACACTCACGAAATAAGGTTAAATATCTAGCGCGATAGCAAGCCAAAACCAGGAAGTTTGGCCGGTTCTTTTGTTCTGACCCGGAAAAATTTATTTATTTTTTACCTCCTCGCCAATTTTTAATGATTAAAAAACCATTAGCGGTTAAAAACTTCGGCCGTTTTACGCCGCTTACGCACCAGCCCAACCTCAATGAGGTTCAGCTCACGTCTTATGAGTGGTTCTTGAAGCACGGCCTAAAGGAGCTCCTTGAAGAAGTTTCGCCGATTCATGATCATACCGGCAAAGAATTCGAATTGTATTTCGACGACTATTTCTTCAGCGAGCCGAAGTATGACGAGGTGGTTTCCCGTTATAAAGATGTAACTTACGAGATGCCGCTCCATATCAAAGTGCGGCTCTTGAACAAAAAGAATAACAAGAGCGAAGTGCAGGAAGTCTATTTCGGAGATTTTCCGAAGATGACCGAGCGCGGCACGTTTATCGTGAACGGCGTGGAACGCGTAGTCGTCTCGCAGCTTATCCGTTCGGCCGGAGTTTATTGCACGGCTGTGCCCTGGCGGGGACGGCAGCTTTTTGGCGCGAAGGTGATCCCGAATCGCGGCGCCTGGTTGGAATTTGAAACTGACATTGACGGCACGATCGGCGTGAAGATTGATCGCCATCGCAAAGTTCCGGTAACGGATCTTCTGCGCGTTTTCGGTGTCTCCGACGAAACAATCAAGTCCCGCTTGGCCAAGGCGGATATCGGCACACTTAAATATGTAGACGCTACATTAAAGAAAGACGCTGCCAAAGATGTTTCTGAATCTTATCTTGAAATTTACCGCCGCTTGCGTCCCGGCGATCCCGCCAATCCGCAAACAGCAAAAAACCTTGTGGACTCGGTTTTCCAGCGCAACGATCGCTATGATCTTTCCGCCGTCGGCCGCTTTAAGTTAAACCAACGCTTGAATTTGGACGCGAAAAAGAAAAATCGGTTGCTCGACGCCGACGATTTTTTTGCCATCATTGAAGAAATCATTCGCTTGAACAATACGCCGAATGCCCAGGCTGACGACATCGATCATTTGGGCAACCGCCGGCTCAAAGCCGTGGGCGAACTTTTGCAGGGACGGCTGCGCATCGGCATCGCCCGTTTGCGCAGAATCGTGCAGGACAGAATGTCGACCTTGGATCGCGAACATCTTTTACCCGCCCAGCTCATCAACTTCCGTCCGATTGCGGCCGTGGTCAAGGAATTTTTCGCTTCTTCCCAGCTTTCCCAGTTCATGGACCAGATCAATCCGTTGGCCGAGCTTGAACACAAGCGGCGGCTTTCCGCTTTGGGCCCGGGCGGGCTTACCCGCGAACGCGCGAGTTTCGAAGTCCGCGACGTGCACCGGTCGCACTACGGACGCATTTGTCCGATCGAAACTCCGGAGGGAGCCAATATCGGACTCATCAACTATTTGGCGAGCTACGCCCGGATCAATGAATTCGGTTTTTTGGAAACTCCTTACATTCGCGTGAAGGGCGGGCACATCACAAACGATTTGGTTTGGCTAAATGCCCTCGAAGAAGAAAAGTATAAAATCGTTCACGCTACGGTCGTGAGGGATAAATCCGGCAAAATCACCGGTCCGATGGTGGAAGTGAGGTATAAGGGCACGCCGATCAGCGCGCCGGTGAGTGAAGTTGATTTCATTGATGTGGCGCCGCACCAATTTGTGAGCGTGGCCACTTCGCTTATTCCTTTCCTCCAGCATGATGATGCGAACCGCGCCCTCATGGGCTCAAACATGCAGCGGCAGGCTGTTGCCCTGGTCCACCCGCAGGTGCCGTATGTGGGCACCGGCGAGGAAGAAAAAGCCGCTGCCGATTCGGGGTATGTCCTTAAGGCCGAAGCGGAAGGAGAAGTAATTGAAGTGGATGCCAATCACATCAAGGTCAAATACGGCACCAAGCTTAAAAATTATCCGCTCGAAAAATTCAAACGCTCCAACCAATTCACCTGCATTTCCCAGCAGCCGCTTGTCGGCAAAGGCGAGCGCGTGAAAAAGGGACAGCTCTTGGCCGATGGTCCTTCAACCGACAACGGCGTTTTGGCGCTTGGCCAGAACCTGCTTGTGGCTTTCATGTCTTGGGAAGGCGCGAACTTCGAAGATGCCATTATTATTTCGGATCGCGTAGTGCGCGACGATCTTTTCACGTCCATCCATATTGAAGAATTCTATTGCGACGTTCGCGACACGAAATTGGGTCCGGAAGTGACCACGATGGATATCCCGAATGTTTCCGAAGAGAAACTCAAAAATCTGAACGAAGAAGGAGTCATCCGGATCGGCGCCGAGGTCAAAGCCGGCGATATTCTGGTCGGCAAAATTTCGCCTAAAGGCGAGGTCGAGCTTACTGCCGAAGAACGGCTCTTGCGCGCCATCTTCGGCGAAAAAGCGCGGGAGGTTAAAGATACTTCACTCACGCTACCGCACGGCAAGCGCGGCCGGATCGTGGGGGTAAAAGTTTTCTCGCGCGAGCAGGGAGATAAGCTTGAGGCCGGGATTATCAAGCGGATTCATGTGGAAGTCGCCGATCTTAGGAAGGTGCAGGCGGGAGACAAGCTCGCCGGGCGCCACGGCAATAAAGGCGTAATCTCGCAGGTCCGGCCACTTGAGGACATGCCCTATCTTGAAGATGGCACGCCGGTAGATATCATTTTGAATCCCTTAGGCGTTGCTTCGCGCATGAACTTGGGACAGATCCTTGAGACCCACTTGGGCTGGGCGGCGGAGCGACTGGGTTATCGAGCCGTGACGCCGAGCTTGGATTCGGCTCGCGAAGAAGATATTATAGCTGCCTTAATCGAGGCCGGACTTCCGGCCGACGGCAAAGTCGTGTTGCGCGATGGCCGCACGGGCCAAACTTTCGATCAGCCGGTTACGGTGGGGCAAATTTATATAATGAAGCTTAACCATCTTGTCGAAGACAAGGTGCACATGCGTTCAATCGGCCCTTATTCCTTGATTACCCAGCAGCCCTTAGGCGGCAAAGCTCAATTCGGCGGCCAGCGCTTCGGCGAAATGGAAGTCTGGGCGCTTGAAGGTTACGGCAGCCGGCATACGCTCCAGGAAATTTTGACGATTAAATCCGACGACGTGCTCGGCCGCTCCGCCGCCTATGAATCGATTATCCGCGGCGAACCGATCAAGGGACCGAACATTCCGGCTTCCTTTAATGTGCTTGTAAACGAACTCAAAGCCCTGGGCTTGGATATCCAGCCGATCTACGACTCGCCGCTTGCACGCAAAGACGACTTTAAGGCTCTAAAAATCAACGTGGCTTCGCCCGAAGAAGTTTTGAAGTGGTCGCATGGCGAGGTCTTGAAGCCGGAAACCATAAACTATCGCACGCAGCGCCCGGAAAAGGACGGCCTCTTTTCGGCAAGGATTTTCGGTCCGACCAAGGATTATGAATGCGACTGCGGAAAGTACCGCCGCATCCGCTACAAGGGAGTGGTTTGCGACAAATGCGGAGTTGAAGTTACTCGTTCAGTCGTGCGGCGCGAACGACTCGGACATATTTCTTTGGCTGCGCCGGTTTGTCATATTTGGTTCTTTAAGACCGTGCCTTCACGGTTAAGCCTGCTTTTAGATGTTTCATCCGTGAAGCTGGAGCGCGTAATCTATTATGTTGACTACATTGTCACTGAAGTTCACGACGAGAATCGCAAGCAAACGCTCTCGGACCTGGATAAGGAATTAAAGAGCAAGCTTAAGATCGTCGGTGAAAAGGACAAAAAAGTTAAGGACGAACTTACCGGCGAGGCGAGCCGCACCCGCACCTTCCTCGAGAATCTGCGCCCCGGGCAAATTTTGAGCGAAAATGAATACGTCACTTTGAGCCGCCGTTTTGGCAGTGTCTTCACTGCGGGTACCGGCGCGGAAGCGATCCGCCATATTTTGGAAGAAATGGATTTGCGTAAAGAAGCGCAGCGGATCGAAAAAGATTTGGCCTTACGCAAAGATCCTATAAGCGAGGTGAAACTCCTGCGTCGCCTCAAGATGTCCCGCTCAATGATTAAAAATGGCAGCCGCCCCGAATGGCTGGTTTTTACCGTTCTGCCCGTGCTGCCTCCTGATCTGCGACCGATGGTGGCCTTGGACGGCGGCCGCTACGCCACTTCCGATTTGAATGACCTCTACCGCCGCGTCATTAACCGCAATAACCGCTTGAAGAAACTTTTGGAAATCAAAGCTCCGGAAGTGATCGTGAAGAACGAAAAGCGCATGCTCCAGGAAGCCGTGGATGCCTTGATCGACAACTCCGGCCGCTTCGGCGCGCAGCAGCTTTCTTCACAGCGCCGGCCTTTGCGCAGTCTGGCCGATATGCTTAAAGGCAAACAGGGACGCTTCCGCCAAAACTTGCTCGGCAAACGCGTCGATTACTCCGGCCGTTCCGTGATCGTGGTCGGTCCCAAGCTTGATATCGATCATTGCGGTTTGCCGAAGAAAATGGCTTTGGAACTTTTCCGTCCGTTCGTGATCGGAGAAATGATCCGCCGCGAACTCGCGCACAACATCAAAACCGCTAACCGGCTGATCGAGCAAGGCGGCGATGAGGTTTGGGCGATTTTGGAAGAAATAATCCGCGATCGCAGGGTGCTTTTGAACCGCGCCCCCACGCTGCACCGCTTGAGTATTCAAGCTTTCCGGCCGATTCTAGTTGAAGGCTTGGCTATTCAAATCCCGCCGCTCGTTTGCTCGGCTTTTAACGCCGACTTCGACGGCGACCAGATGGCCGTTCATGTGCCGCTCTCCCTTGAGGCTCAAAAAGAAGCTCAAGAGATTATGGCAGCGGGTTTGAATTTGTTAAAACCCGCCACCGGCGATTTGATCACTGCTCCCACGCAGGATTTCGTTTTAGGTATTTACTATTTGACCCAGCTTCGTGAGGGCGAGCAGGGCAACGGAAAAGCGTTTGTAAATTTATCCGAAGCGCTTCTGGCCCACGAGAATGGCGTTGTCGGTCTCCATGCTCCCGTGCGGATAGGAGAAGAAATGAAGACGACCGTCGGACGGGAAATTTTCAACAATGCTTTGGCGGGAGCGCGGCCGTATGTGAACGAGACTTTGAATAAAAAGAAGCTTTCGCGCCTGATTGAAGCTATAATCGAAACCCAGGGACTCGAAAAAGTCCGGGAAGTTATTGATCGTCTCAAGCTTTTGGGTTTTGAAATGGCCACGCGCTCGGGCATTACCTGGTCAATCGCCGACCTTGTGATCCCCAAGGAAAAAGCCGGAATCGTTGCGCGCGCGGAAACGGAGGTTGCCGTCATTCATGACCAATACAACCAAGGGTTTTTGACAGAATCCGAACGGCGCAGCCGCGTCATCGTGGTTTGGGAGCGGGTTAAAAATGAGATTGCCAAATTGGTGCAGACTACGGCCTTGCCGCAGGATAATTCCATTTTCCAGATTATTGATTCGGGCTCGCGCGGTTCTTGGTCGCAGCCGATCCAAATGATGGGTATGAAGGGTTTGGTCTCGAACGCGCAGGGAGAAACGATCGAGCTGCCGATCAAAGCATCATTCAAGGAAGGCTTAGGCGTGCTGGAATATTTCATCTCCACGCACGGCGCGCGCAAAGGCACGACGGATACCGCCTTAAAGACCGCCCAGGCGGGATATCTTACCCGCCGCTTGGTGGATGTTGCCCAGGATCTCACGATCAAAGAAGAGGACTGCAAAGCCAAAGAGGGGATCGAGGCTTGGCGGAGCGATTCGAAGGAAGTCGGCCAGCCTTTTACCGCCACGCTTTTTTCGCGCGTTGCGCTTGCTGATATTAAGCTTGACCGCAAAACCGTTGTGCGCGCCGGAGAAGTGATTGATAAGAATGCGGCGGAACTGATCGACAAGTCGAAACTGGAATCGGTTGTGATCAGGTCTCCGATCGCCTGCAAAACCTTATATGGTCTTTGCCGCAAATGCTATGGCTATGACCTGGGTTCAAATAAATTGGTTAAAATCGGCGCAGCGGTCGGAGTCATTGCTGCCCAATCGATCGGCGAACCAGGCACACAGCTTACAATGCGCACCTTCCATACTGGCGGCGTCGCCGGCTTGGACATCACGCACGGTTTGCCCCGCGTCGAAGAGCTTTTCGAGATCCGGCCGCCTAAAGGCAAGGCAATTTTGGCCGGCACGGAGGGCGCGGTGGAAAAAATCGAAGAACGCGGAGCTTTCAAGGTTATTGTCATAAAAACAGCTGAAGGCGTAAAAGCCAAGCGCGGCAAGAAACAACAGGTGGAATATACGGTTCCGCGTTCAGCTTTGGTCTATGTAAAAACCGGCGACAAAATCAAAGTCGGCGATCAGCTTTCGGAAGGCCACGTCGACCTCAAGGAATATCTTGAGTACAAAGGCATGCTTGCGGTCACCCGTCACATCATCAGCGAGGTGCAGAAAATTTATTCGGCTGAAGGCGCTTCGATCAATAACAAGCATATCGAGATTATCGTGCGGCAGATGTTCTCGCGCGTGAAGATCAAGGACGCCGGCGACGCGCCAGATTTTGTGATGGGTGAAATCATCGAAAAATCCAAATTCCTGGAAGTGAACCGTGAGTTGAAACGCCAGGGCCGGCAGACCGCGCGCGCCCAGCAATTGCTTTTGGGCATCACGCGAGTTTCGCTTTCCACCGAAAGTTTCCTTTCGGCAGCTTCTTTCCAGGATACGGCCCGTGTTCTGGTCAAAGCCGCCATTGAAGGCCGGGTTGACCCGTTGCGCGGTCTCAAAGAAAACGTGATCATCGGGCGCTTGATCCCCGCCGGCGATATTAAAGACATTGCTCCGGCAAAAGCAGCGGCTGTGGTTGAAGAAACCTCCGTGCCCGCCGAGAGCGAAAGCTAGTCTTTTCTTGACGGCAAGCGCATAATCGAGTAGTTTGTAGGGGCCCATGGAACAAGGCACAGAAGAAAAAAAGGATTACGAAATCTCATTTTTACTGAAGAGCGAAGAAAGAGTAGATGAGATCTTGAAGGCCTTAAAGCATATCGGCGGGGAGATAACCCTTGAAGGCCCCATCGAAAAAATCGTTTTGGCCTATAAGATCAAAAAAGAAACATCTGCGAGCTTCGGTCATTTTCATTTTCGAGCCTTGCCAGCAGACATAAAAACCTTGACGCAAGAACTTAAGAATAACCCCGAAGTTTTGCGGACCCTTGTCGTCACTCCGCCTTTCGTGAAGAGTAAGCGTACTACAATGCGCCCCCTGCCTAAGGCCGCCGCTCCGGCACCGGAATATAAAGCACCGATCGCCGTCGCGCCCGCGCCGCTTTCGAATGAAGCTCTGGAAAAAAAGATCGAGGAAATCCTTAGAGAGTAATCCCTCACCCTTGGCGAATCGCTATTTTATAGATAACATAAAAATATGGAGAAGTTTTTAAGAAAGGTCATAGTTTTAATCAAAAGCGAAGGTTTGTGCTTGGCACAAATTCGCCAAGGGTGAGGGATGAATTTGAATAAAGTACTCATCTTAGGCAGGCTCACGGCTGATCCCCAGCTGCGGACCACGCCGGGCGGACAATCGGTTACTAGTTTCAGCGTGGCCACAAACCGCGTCTGGACCGGCAAAACCGGCGGCAAGCAGGAAGAAACCGAATTCCACAACGTCGTGGTTTGGGGGAGGCAGGCGGAAGTTGCCACGCAATTCCTTACGAAGGGCAGTCTCGTCCTCATTGAAGGAAGACTGCGCACCCGTTCGTGGCAGGACAAGCAAGCGGTAAATCATAAAGTTACTGAAATCATTTCCGAGCGCTTGCAATTGGGTCCGCGCCCGCAGGGCGCCGCCCCTCGCGGCGCAGCGGGACCAGCCCAGGGATTCGAGCAAGCTCCGTCCGATCTTCCGGCCAAGGAAGAAATCCCCACCATCGAAATCGACGAAGATATTAAGCCGGAGGATCTGCCATTTTAGCTAAGAAATGCGAAAACTTTACTAATATACGAAAGCGTGTTAACATCTTGCAGTGTTTTCGTATATTTGTATAAATTAGTAATTCGTAGAGAAATTCATGACACAGTGCTTTTTCTGTTCGCAAAACTGGAGAGAGATTGACTACAAAGAAACCGCTTTGCTCCGCCGGTTTGTTTCAAGCCAGGCAAAAATCATCGATCCGAAGCATACGGGCGTCTGCGCGAGCCACGAGCGCCAGTTAGCCCAGGCGATCAAGCGCGCTCGTTACATGGGACTCTTGCCGTTTGTGCGGCGCTAAGAGCGTTGTATAATTTAAAAGATGGAATTAAATCGCACGATTTTTTCGTGGATTTTTAAATTAAATGGCCTGCACCCGCTTTTGGATGCGCTCTTTGTTTTTTTGGCGAAATATTTGCCCTACCTTTTAGTGCTGATTTTCCTCTATCTCGTCTTGCGCGAGCCGAAGCGCTGGAAGAGAATGCTCTTTTTTATCGAAGCCGCTACGGCCGTGATCCTCGCGCGCGGAATACTTACAGAGCTAATCAGATTTTTCTATCCCGTGAACCGCCCATTCCAGCTTTTGAATTTCGAACCGCTCCTTACCGATAATGCGCCCGCCTTTCCTTCGGGCCATGCCGCTTTCTTTTTCGCTCTGGCAGCGGTGATTTTATTCTGGGATCGGCGCTGGGGAATTTGGTTTGGGCTGGCCGCGATCGTGATCGGTATCTCTAGGATCGTTGCCGGCGTGCATTGGCCGCTGGATGTTCTTGGCGGCGCGGGCGTCGGCATTCTTTCCGGTCTCTTTATTCACCTCTTCTTCCCTTCACATGCTGAAGTTCCGGAGCTAGAAAAACCGATTTCCGGATAAAAATCAAAGTTGCCCGCCGCGCGGCGCTTTTCGTAAATCGTAAAAAAATTTTAAGGCAATAACTCCGATCCAGATCAAGAGGCCCGCCACGATAAAGTAGGAATTGAAAATATGGAGGATCGCCGGTCCCGCGAAGTAAGCCGCGACACCCCAAAGCGTGTTCCAGAGCACGAGTGCGATGGCGGAATATTTAAGGAATTTTCCGACGGGGAAGCGGAGAATGCCTGCGCTTGTGGCCGTAAGCGCGCCCACATTGGGATGGAAATAAGAACCGAAGATAAGTGATGAGCCGCGATTTTCCAGGCGCTGTTTTATGCGTTCCAGTGGTTCTTTGAGGCCGAGCCGTAAAAATAGCCGGTACCAGCCGAACCGGCCCAGAAAATAATTTAAAATCATCGCGAGCATGAAGCCGATCATGATCACGCCCACGACCGCGGGCGCATAGAGCGAGTTCTCGCGGGCGAAAACAACGCCGAAAACAACCACGATTGAACCGGGAAGATACCAATTTATGAATAATGTTCCCTCGGCCAAGGCGCCGGTCAAAGCCACCCAATAGCCGTGTTCGGCGTAATAACGGGAAGAAGCGGCGACAGCCTCATCGAAAGTGGGCAAATCGAAAATGGCATAGGCCAGAACTAAGAGAGAAAACATCCCCAGTAAAATAATGGGGACGAGGGCGGATTTTAAAAAAGCGCGGCTTTGATGCATTGTGCAGTATTCTTGAATTGGTCCGAACGCACTTTTCCGAAAAAATCCCCCCGCGAAAATTCAGAAAGGCGGCGGAGCCGCACCGCTGACAATTTCAAGTTTTTCTTTGGCGGCAAATTCTAATCAACAATTTCATAATCTTTTCTAAAATCCATAATGAATTTCATCATTCCATAAATATGTTGAATAACCAAAGCTTGCAAATCTATACGAACAAAACGCCTATCGGGTTGCCCCTTATTGAGCATGTTTTCAAGCATAGTCATTGCCAAGATAAACTGCTCACTACTTTTATCATTCCAATCGGCGTAATACTTTATATATCTTTCGCGCAACTCGTTCTCGTCTTGCTTCAAGACACTTTTCAAATTTTCAGTTTCCTTTTTCTCCAGATATTGTTTTATTTGGCTTTCGTTAACATGGGGCAAAAGGTAAATTTTATGAAGTTCGTCAAGAATTTTTTTGTCAGGACTCAAAATTTTGGAGATAATCCAAAGATTTATCATGTATATCTCCCTTTTAAGAGTTATGAGTTGCGCCTCATTAAATTCAACATCAAGAGCAGTTTGAGCGCGTTGGCTGAAATCTTGGTAAAAGTCATCCGAGAACTTTTTCAGAGAATGAAGCAGAACTTGTGCAAATTCTTTAGAGATAGTTTTTTTCATAAAGTAAAACGGATTAAAAAATTTTCTTCCCCCAAAATTAAAATATGGTTCGAGCCTTTGGTGGCTATCTACAACGCCGGTTGGACTTACTTTAGCAAAAACAACTGACCTTGAATAGAGCTTTACCCCATCACTTACCCCATCACTCGCTTTGCCTCCAACTGACGGGGTGGAAAGAACGATTAGTGCCTTTGAATACTGGAGTTTGTCTCTTTTTCCCATCGTCAATTTTTATCCCTACTACACACTCCTTTGTGCCTTCGTTCGCGCCTGTGGTTCAACAGAGAATAGAGGTAGCCCCTCCGCTCCTCGCAAAGCCTCGTCGCTTCGGGGCTTCAATCTGTCCGCGTGTCTGGATGCGCAAGTTCCCCTTCGGTCTCTCCGCTATCTAACGCCTATGTCTAAAAAAATGAATGGTGGGGGGTGAGAGCGAGAAGATAAGGTTAGCGGAGACCTACGGGGAATGGCCTAATGCTGATATAATGAGCTTAATGTTATGGCGAAGTCAATCCGCAAAAAATTTGTCAGGAGCGATGCCCCGCCCGGCCAAATGCGCATCCAGCCCCGCGATGTCGCGATTCTCCGCGATTTGGCGTCTTTTCGCTTTCTGAACACCGAGCAAGTCCTTTCCTTACACCCCGGCGGCCGTCGCAACATCTTACAAAGGTTAAGCTGGCTCTACCATTCGGGCTTTGTGGAAAGACCGGAATCGCAACAGCATATTGATTTGCCGTCCGGCTATTTGGTTTACGCTCTCGGCCGCAAGGGGGCGGAGCTTGCTTTCGCGGAGAATCGCTCC
>CAYIAX010000015.1:0-9753 GCA_964361595.1 uncultured Candidatus Saccharibacteria bacterium
ACGCCAGAAAAGCCATACTTTACGACCCGGAACAGGATAAAATCGTGGAAGTGGCGCCGCTGAACATCGGAGAGACTCGATGAATAAAATAATTATTTCCGGGTTGGCTTTCTTCGCGCTGGCCGTTACCCCTCCGCTCGAAGGCAAAGTTATCGCTTTGGATGCCGGACACGGCAACGGAGACCCCGGAGCGGTTAATCAGAAATATCAGGTAACGGAAGCGGACGTAAATTGGGGCGTGGTCGTTGCCTTGGAAGGAAAATTAAAAACCCAGGGAGCGAAGGTTGTTATTGCCGAGCGTTTATCAACAAGGCGCGAGAGAGTCACCGACGCTGTGAATAAGTGCCAGACGCTTTACGGGAGAAAATGCGACGCGCTTGTTTCCGTCCATCACAACTGGAACGACGACCCGGCGCATGACGGAACGCTGGTTATCTATAACGAGAAACAGGACCTCCCGCTGGCGCAAGCGCTGTATGATTCTCTCCTGCCGCTCACCGATAAGCCGGAAGGATTTCTGCACGGCGGTTACGGTATGACGGTTTACAAAAATCTCGTCTCGGTCATCACCGAGGCCTACTACATAACGAACGATGAAAAAGCGGCGCGCTACCTCAACGATTTAAACCCTGACGGAATAAGCAGCCTGGTATTAGAGGAAGCAGACGCCCAAGTCGCAGGATTGGCCAGCTATTTTGCCAGCCAATCTTCCGGCGGCAAAGGCAAAGGGAGATAAAGGTCGTGTTTTTAATAATAAAGTCTATTACATGAAAGCATTACACCTGGTGGCTTTCACCCTCCTGATTATCGGAGGATTGAATTGGGGCCTTTCGGCGCTCGGATGGAATGTGGTCAATATGCTCCTCGGTTCCTGGTCGGGAGTGGAAAACTTCGTTTACGTCCTGGTCGGCCTCGCGGCCGTCTCGGAAGTTCTGACCCACAAGAAAAACTGCCGGATGTGCGGGGGCGTCTCCGGAATGGGAATGTAAGAATTTTTCCTGCAAAAGTTCTCCGATTCAAATCGGAGGGCTTTTGATTTATAAAGTAAGCATGGAAGAGTTAGTTCAAAATCTTAAAAAATCCGGAGTTTTGAGAACACCCCAGATTATTGAGGCGTTTTTGAAGGTGGATAGAAAAGATTTCGTGCCGGAAAGTCTGAAAGACGCGGCTTATTTTGATGAAGCTTTGCCGATCGGCCGCGGCCAGACCATTTCCCAGCCCTACACCGTGGCATTTATGTTTGAGCTTTTGGCAGGCGACCCTTCGGCTTCGCTCAGGGCAAGTAAAATAATGGATATTGGTTATGGCTCGGGCTGGACCACGGCGCTTTTGGCAGAAATTGTGGGCGAAAAAGGCAAGGTATATGCCTTTGAGCGCGTGGAAGAGCTTTGCAATTTTGGCGAAGAGAATTTGATGAAGTATCCAGAGCTTCATAAGCGGGTTTTGCTTTTTTGCAAGGACGCTTCGCACGATGTTCCAGACAGTCTCGATGGAATAATCTGCTCGGCGGAGCTGACCGAGGTTCCGGAGGAATGGCGGGAGCAACTGAAAATCGGCGGCCGCTTAGTTTATCCGAAAGAACAAGCTGTTTTTAAAGAGGTCAAAAAAGGCGAGAATGATTTTTCCGTCCAAAAATATCCAGGGTTTGTTTTCGTCCCATTTATACGCGATTAGGGTCGGGCTTTTTATTTTGGTTTTTGCCTGGGCCATCGGGCTTCTTTATTTTTTTCGAGAAGTCCCGCCCCCGGCCGAGACGGTTCGAGTGACCATTCCCGAGGGTTATAACGTGAGGCAGATTGGAGCCGCGCTCGAAAAAGCTGGAATGTTTTCTTCCGAAGAATTTGTTGAGGCCGCGAAGGCCGAGGAAGGGTTTTTGTTTCCAGACACGTATGAATTTTTCAAGCACTCGAGCACCTCGACCGTAATTAGGAAAATGAAGGAAAATTTTGAAAAGAAAGTTGGGCAAGAAGTTGAAAGAAATGTCATTATCATGGCTTCGCTCTTGGAAGAAGAAGCGGCGACACCGGAGGATTGGAAAATTATTTCCGGGATTTTATGGAAACGCCTCGAGGCCGGAATTCCTCTGCAGGTGGACGCCGAGCCCGAAACCTATGATTATCTGGGTTTTCCGCCCGCACCAATTTCAAATCCAGGCTTGGAAGCGATTAGAGCCTCTTTGTATCCCAGCCCCTCGCCCTACTTGTATTATCTTTCCGACCGAAACGGCATTATCCACTACGCAAAAACTTTTGAAGAGCATAAACTTAACAAAGCGAAATATCTACGCTAAACTTTAGAAGACCCGTGCCTTAATAAATTGGAAGGAGGATAAATTATGGAAAGAAAGATAATGGAAGCAGCCGCGATTATTACCGGGGACCATCAAGGGGAATTGAGTTTTCGAGGAGAAATTCGCTATGTCACGAAACTTAACTGCTGCGTTAGTTGTGGCCACACGATTTCTCACGAGTCTCCTTATCCGGATACCTGCAATATCCGCGGTTGCATCGAGGACAGGCCAGCCGCAATTCGTAGACTCATGGAGCGAGTTGAGGAGTTTCAAGCAATTCGGAATAAGTTTGAGACGCTCCAAGAAAAACATGATCTGCTTTCGGAACGACTCAAGCAGTTTAGTAAGGCAACGGGACTAAAGATATTCAGGCTGCAAGACGACATCAGAGAATACGAACTAGGTGAATCCGAAAACCGTTACCAGGCTAACCACTTGAAACTCGAGTTGGCGGAAATGAGCGAGACCATAACTCGCTTAGGCCATGCTCTTTGCGGAAAAACCACAAAAAAGGGGGGTGACAAATAGTCACTCCTTCTTTGTTTATCCAAGCCACTCGCGCCATCTCGGAAATTTAGAGCAAATCGGCAAATTGGAGCACCAATTTTCCAGACCCCACACTCGGCCGGCGCGAAGGCTCGCCAATAACAGCAAGACCAGCGCGTAGATAATATGTTCATCAACTAAATAGGAGTGAGGATTGGGGTAGGGGAAATCCAAAACGGGAAAATAATAGAGCAGCATAAGAACCGCGCCGAGAATTGAGCTTAAGCGAACGAAGACGCCGAAGATTAAAGAAAGACCGAGCAAAGTGAGCCCCCATTCGTTCACAAAATCTATGATTGGCAGGAGGCCGGGACTGGCGAGCCACTGATAGAATCCAACAAAAGTTTTCGCGCCTTTGAGATATCCGGCCGCCGACCAGGTGGGATTTAGAACCTTCGTAATGCCGGCATAGAACATAAACCATCCCAGGGAGAGGCGGAGAAGGAACAATGATATTTTTTGAGATTGAGTCATATGATATATTTTACCACTTGTTTATAAATTTTGCCTTTTTAAGAGCATCGCGTTTGCCGCCACAATAACAGTTGAAAGCGACATAAAGAGAGCCGCGAGCGCGGGCTGTAAAAGAATTCCCTTTGACGCGAGAATGCCGGCCGCGAGCGGCAGGGCCACGATATTATATCCGGTCGCCCAGAAAAGATTCTGAATCATCTTTGAATAAGTAAGGCGCGAGAGTCTGATTATTTTCACGATGTCCCGAGGGTCGTTCCTCACCAGAATGATGCCGGCCGATTCGATGGCGACATTCGTGCCCGCGCCGATGGCAATGCCCAAGTCCGCTTGCATCAAGGCCGGCGCATCATTGATTCCATCGCCGACCATAGCGACTTTATTTCTTTTAGACTGGAGCAGTTTTACTTTTTCGGATTTCTGATGCGGGAGAACTTTCGCGAAATATTCATCAATACCAAGTTCCCCGGCAACCCATGAGGCCACGCCTTCCGAATCACCAGTGATCATGGCGACTTTTACTCCCAACGCTTTTAAGCTTCCAATCGCTTCCCGCGACTCTTCTCTTATGAGGTCGGCGAGGGCAATCGTGCCGATATTTATATTGTTTTTGAATACCGCCACTACGGTTTCCGCGCTTCCTGATTCACTGCCCTCCACGCGCACTTCCATTCCGTCAATCTTGCCTTTTACGCCTTTGCCCGGGAGGCGCTCAAAGTCAGTGACGGAAAAAAGTTTGAGTTTGCGTTTTTGTGCTTCAGCCACAAGCGCCTTGGCCACGAAGTGCTCCGAGCTCGCGTCTACCGACGCCGCGAGTTGAAGCGCCGCATCATCTGCCCGAGTCACGCCGTACTCTCCTTTAGTGAGAGTGCCTGTTTTATCGAATAGCACCACATTGATTTTTCGCGCGGCTTCAAGCGCAAGACGTTCTCTCACCAGAAAGCCATGCCGGGCGGCAAGGGTCGTTGAGATCGACGCAACGAGTGGCACGGCAAGTCCTAAAGCATGAGGACAGGCAATCACAAGTACGGCCACGAGTCGCTCCAGCGCAAAACCAAAACTGGCTTTCGCAAAAAGCCAAAGAACAAAAGTTAAACTGCCCGTGCCGATAGCGATTATGGTGAGATAAAAAGCGGCGCGGTCAGAGAGAATCTGCAACCGCGACTTTGAGGCTTGCGCCTCTTGCACCAAACGCATGACGCCGGCAAGAAAAGTGTGCTCGCCGACTTTCGTGACTTTAACTTTGAGCGCTCCGTCTCCGTTGATAGTGCCGGCGATAACCTCGCTTGAAACAGCTTTTTTTACGGGTGCGGATTCGCCCGTGACCATGGCTTCGTTCACTTCGGATTGCCCCTCGATGACCAAACCATCGGCAGGAATTCTTCCGCCCGGGCGAACCAGGACAATATCTCCTTCTCTAAGCTCCGAAAGCGGCACGAAGTCCGACTCCCCTGGGAAGTCGGACTTCAATACCTCGGCCGTATCCGGAAGAAGTTTCGAGAGTTCGCGTAAAGCCCCTTGAGCTCCAGACACCGCCCGCATCTCGAGCCAGTGGCCAAGAAGCATGATGGTAATCAAGGTAGTGAGTTCCCAGAAAAGAGTGTGTTCCGGCGCGCCGAAAGTCGCCCAGATGCTGTAAAAGTAAGCAGCAGAAACTGCGATTCCGATGAGGGTCATCATGCCCGGCAATCGCGCTTTAAGCTCTCGCCATGCTCCGATGAGAAAAACCCAGCCGCCGTAGAAAAATACTATCGTTCCGAGAACGAGCGGCAGATAGTTCGAGCCGGTAAATTTCGGGGCATTCCAGCCTAAAATTTGCTGCACGACATCGGAATAAAGCACTACCGGAATAGTAAACGCTAAACTAATCCAGAATTTCCTCAAAAACATTTCAGTAGAGTGCCCGGCATGTTTGCTTGGCCCGTGATCGTCGATAGACGATTTTTCGGGGTCGTGTTCTTTATGCGCTTCGGATTTAACCAAATTCATGCCGCATTCCGGGCAGATTCCGGAAGTTTCCCGTTGAATTTCGGGATGCATCGGACAGGTATACACCATAGTTTAGAGAGTTATCCCAAAGACATTTCGCATAGCGAGGCCTAGGATATAGGTTATTCCAGCCGCCAAACCCACGATAGATAAATTTATCAGCACTCGCTTTTTTGCGTCCATTCCGGAAAGGAAGGCTAAAATCGAGGACACGATGATAACCAGCCCTGCCCCAACTAAAATCGAAAGAATGACATTTCGGCTGCCCAACACCACGGGCAGAATAGGAATAATGGCTCCAATGAAATAGGAAACTCCGACCAGCGCGGCCAGCGGGACTGCCCGATTGTTTCCCGCGTTTTCAGGTTCCTGGTTCAGGAATACCTGTTTTTTTCGTTCGACCTCTTTCATTTCTTTTTCAGAACTCAAACCCGCGAAAGCGCTCGCGGCCATGGAGAGCGAGCCGGCTACGGCCACCGTGAGGCCGGCTATAAGCACCGCGGCCGGGTCTCGAAGCGCGGCAAAAAAGCCCGCGACCGCTCCAAGAATTTCCACCAAGCCGTCATTGAATCCCAAAAAAATGCTCCGGATTCGTTCCGGATTTATTTTGCGCTCGGCAAGCCTAGCCACTATTTCATCTTCGTGTTTCAGTTCGTCGAGCAGTATTCTTCTCACCGCGCCGCCCATTGGCTCATTTTTATAAAGTTCCCACAGGGCGAGATATTTCTTTACTCCATAAATCTCTATGGCTTCAAGCACAATATGGATGGCTTTTTCACCGGCCAGGCGGCAAATCGCGCCGACCATCTTCAGTTTCAGCTGCCGCCAAAAATCAAGCTTCGCGATTTTGAGCCCGAAGAATTTCTGCCAAAACTCAAAATGGCCCTTTTCGACCGCGACCAGTTCCCCAAGCGTTTCTTGAAGTCTGCCGCCGGATATTGAATGAAACCTTCGGTAAAGCGAAAGGTCGAAGAGTTCATCGAGAATAAGTTTTCGAGCCAATTTTGTATTTTGCATTCTATGCTACACTCCGCAGCTCCCGCCGCTTTGGGGCTCTGGCGGCTGAACTTCGACGAGAATTCGCGCGTATCCAGAAGCGCTTGAATATCTGGCACCCAAAATTTCCTTCGGGTCTGCCTCCTCCCACGAAACACCTCGCCTTTCAAAATAAGTTCTAATGGTGCGGTATTCCTCCGGGAACCAGTATGAATTTACCTGAAGCGCGGCCTTATACATTTCTTTTTCACTTATTCCTTGCGATGCCATCAGCTCCAGAAGTCCCAGCATCGCCATCCCATGATTGCAGTCCGGGAAAAAAGTCGGATTGTCGCAGCAAGGACGATATATATTTTTGGAAACGCGCTCAACCAATTGCTGCTCCTCTGGCGTCAAGACGACAAGGGGGTAGCGGCTATAGTGTTCCGTGGGATCGCCTTGGGACAAGGTCCAGCCGCCGGTTGAAGCGAAATTTCCCGCCCCGCCGTATCTGGGATCGGCCATCGGCCCTCTCTCCAGAATATCATTTTTATTTCCCAGTCCTAACGCCCAAAAAAGATTAAGGAGGAAGGCGGAATTTTCCGGAGTGATTTTTATCTTTTCGTTGCCGGCGCTTTCAAGAAATTGCAGTTCATCTTCGCTTAAACCGCCTCGAGTGGCGTAAAGCGATTCAAGTTTTTGCCGGTCAATAATGCCGACGCTGGCCATCTTGATTCCAAGATCGTTCCAGGCCACCGGCAGGGTTATTCCTTCCGAACTTGGGGCGTTATTGCTCGGGGCGCTATCATCCGGTTTTGAAATCGCGCGAGCGCCGCTGATGAGGGCGAGCGCGATAAGGGAAGCTATAATAATATTTTTATTCATGGTTTTAGCAGCAATTTTTCATTTTCTCTTCGAGCTCGCGAATCCGCTCGTGGTCAGCCGGTTCTTTTCGAACGAAGAGAGCATAAGCAATTATGACCAGTAAAATGAATTCGATAATAACAGTTGTTTTGCTAAGGTTGGTGACGAGGAGATACGCTAACGGCATTCCCAAGAGGATTACTGTCGTTTTCCAGCGCAAAGAATAACGCTGGTAGGCGATGCCGACCACTGTCCCGCCCATTAAGAGCGCGATAGGGACCAGAAAGGTTTGAAGGGAGAGATAACTCCACGCCACCCCGGCGCTTAAGATGAGCCATAGCGAGCTTACTCCCGCACAGAGACGGCAGATGCGAATATTCATGTTAGAGAAGGAAAATTAAGATTCCGAGTCCAACCATGGCGCCCCCGCCTCCGAGCCTCATCAACCTTTTTTCTTTTTCCTGCCAGCTTTTTACTTTTTCAAGCAACGCCGCATCGCTCGAAATCAAGAGAATAATCACAAGCGGCAATATGAAGATGGCGTTGTAGAGAAAAAGATAGCCAAGACCTTTCAGGTAGGTTGCTTGGTCATGCAGAAGCCCCAGCACCATCAAGTATGGCCCGCCGGTGCAGGGGAATTCGCAGAGGCCAACCAGCGCACCCAATAAAAACGCGGTCGGAAGTGAAGCTCTTTCCATGAGTTCCGCCATCTTATGGTGCGCGGCGTGCGGAATCCGGAGCTTAATCGGAAATGACGGAAAGAACTCGTTTAGAAGATTAATTCCTCCGAGAATAATCAGGAGCGATGCGCCTACTTTTGCCATGAAGTGCGGCGTGTTGAATAAATGAAGCGTTTGCAGAATGCCGAGGCCGATGAGAAGGTAGACCGCGAAGATGCCAAGAATATAGAATCCTCCGATTTTCAGGATGCCGGAACGCATTTTTCCGATGCTTAAAAGGAACGCAATCGTAAGCAGAAGAATCGAAAAGGCGCAGGGGTTGATGCTGTCAATCAGGGCGGCGACCCCAACTAGCGGCAAGAGCCACTTGCCTTCATTTGATAAATTCCAGAGCGCCTCCGTGCCGACATTTCCGGCTCTGAAAAAAATCACAGCTCCGAAAAGCAGAACGCCGAGGGCGATAAGAGCGGCAAGTTTTTTACTCATATGATTTAGGGAGTGACTATGGCGTCGAAGACGAGCTCCATTGGTTCGCCGGCATTATTTTCTATGGCGACTGCCCTTTGGATTCGGCCCACGCCCGCCGGACCATGGGCGGCTGGGTCGAAAACAACTTCCACTGCCGCTTCTTCTCCCGGATTTATGGTTTCATTAATTTTCGGAATAAACCCGTGGCCAGGCATTCCATACGGGCCGAATTGTTTATCGCCTTTCAGGAGCGTAGCGGTCGTGCACATGCAGGAGGTGTATATTGTTTTGATGACCACGGGTTCCGCGCTCGCATTTTTTATTTTGAACGAATGTTTGACTTTTCCGGCGGCCATAGAGATAGTGCCGAAGTCATAATTATTTGCCTCTTGGACGCTAAGCGTTCCATTACTTTTTACGGAGGTTGCGGTGTTATTTTGCGAGCCTGGACGCGCGAACCAGATGATGCCGCCCAGGACAAGAATCGCGATTGCGATGCCTATAATGTTTTTATTCATGTTGTGATTAATAATTTCTAAAAACAAAAATCCCCTTTCGATAGGGATAAATTGGACGCGCGATACAAAATCGGCGTCCTACAAAACAGCAGGGCTATTTTCGTGAAGGGCCAGCCAGCGGGTAAGTTCAGTTTTGAGGGGCTGGGAAAATAACTCGTAGGGATATTTTAGGTGTAAATTGAGATTTGGTTCGGCTAGAGCGCGAAAACCGCCAGGCGTAATCCATAGACCGATTGACAGCAAGATTAAAGCGAAGAGCGTTAGGGCGGTTGAAAAACTCTTAAGGGCGTTGATATGGAACGTTAACGATATAAAATTTAGAGGGTTTGCTTCGTATGGGCAATCTATCCCTTGAGCCGCGGCCGCGAGGCAGCCGTGGTTCCCATTCCCATGATTCATGGCCGCAAATCCGAAAACAGCTACGGCCATGAAACTTAAAGTAAGCCAGGAAGCAAAAATAGACCTCATGATTTAATTATATTATAATGTCTTCGCATGTCAAATATTTCCGAAAGAAAGAAGGTATTCGTAGCCATGTCCGGCGGGGTGGATAGCTCGGTCGCGGCTTTGTTATTGAAACGGCAGGGATATGATGTTGTCGGTGCGCACATGGTTTGCTGGGAGGGCTGTGATAATAGGGATGACAGGCGCGACGCTATGCGCGTGGCGGCCAAACTCGGCCTTGGCTTTCTGACTTTTGATTTTCGCAAAGAATACCGCGAGAAAGTTTTTGAGTATATGGTTTCCGAATACGCCGCGGGCAGAACGCCCAATCCCGACGTCGCGTGCAACAAAGAAATAAAGTTCGGGATTTTTCTGGAGAAAGCGCTTGAGATGGGGGCAGGCTATATTGCGACTGGTCATTATGTGCGCAAGAATGACGATAAACTTTTTGAGGCCGAAGATAAAAATAAAGACCAGTCTTATTTTCTGTGGGCCGTTCCTAGTGAGA
>CAYIAX010000016.1:0-4666 GCA_964361595.1 uncultured Candidatus Saccharibacteria bacterium
CTCTGATCCTAAAACGTATCCCGCTCCCATGAAGATGGAAAGCGCGAGCAGGAGAAAAACAACAACGGTCCAGGCGATCACGAAGAGCTCCCCCGGATGCCGATCGGAATGGAATTCATACCAGCGATCGAATTCTTTAGTCCCCACGTACAAACTCAAAATTCCCACGTAAACAACGCTAAGCGGCCCTACTAAATATTCATATCGGCCCCGCGAAAAGAAGTTTACGAGGATGAAAACCAAAAACACAATCGTCCACCCGTTCGAGAGCAAACGCCAAATTTTTTCATCCTGGAAAAATTTCACGGGATTATTTTTGCTTTGTTTCCAGATTTTTTATGTCCTTCGCGAGCACATCCAGTTTCTCCTGGATTTCGGCAATCGCGCCCGTTTCGGTCCTTACCTCAACTTCAGTTTTTTCCGTGAGCTTTTTCTCGCCGCGCAGGCCGGAAATGATGATTTCGTTCCCGATGAAGTTCGAAACGAAAAGCCCGGTGATTAAAAGCAAGATGATGCCGAAAAAAAGCGATAAAGGCCCGTCCCACCACGGCCCGGCCGCAAGATCAACCGAACTATTCGCCGATCGCCAAACAAAAATCACGGCCGAAAGATAATCTGTCGTATGCCAAACTCCCCGCCAGAAAAGCACCACGCCCACGCCGCCTACAAAGCCATAGCCGATCGGCCGGTGGCTGAACCAGCCCCTAACTTTGTCCTCCAGTTTATCGAAAAACCTATTGAGCCTCATTACTGAACATGATACTTTTTTTTGATACCAGCTTCAATTCCGCTTTCAAACTCGTCCTTTCTCTCCTTGGCCTCTAGAGAAAGTTTGCCGAGCTCGCCGTCGGACAGCTTGTTCAACTTCGCAATCGCCGCCTCCAGATACGCTTTTTCATTTTTGGCCGGATCGTCCAAAACTTCCTCGAGGAGCGTGGCTAAAATCCAGCCCACGCGCGGGCCGGGCGCGATGCCCGCAATTTTCATCACGTCATCGCCGCGCACCTTGAGCATCTTCGGCGAGACCGGATCGTGCTTTACCTTGTCAATCATAAAGAGCAGATGGCGGAGCTTGTAGGGCACGGCCTTCGGCACGCCCGAGCCGATCCGATCGGCTTCTCTTACTTTCAGAAGATCGGGAACATTCTCGGGTCCCACGCGCGCCAAGAACCTGCGCACGCCGGCTTCGCTAACCTCGCCCACGTTGTAATAGAACATGTGATAGCGCACTAGATGCACAACTTTTTCCGTAAGTTCCTTCGATAATCGCAGGCGTTCAAGCGCGCGCACGGCCATTTTTGCCCCAACCATTTCGTGCGCGTAAAAAGTGGCGTTGCGGCCGCTCCCCGCTTTAGTTTTTGGCTTGCCCACGTCATGCAAAAGCGCCGCGAGCCGGATTTCGAGCGGATAGTTTTTTGACTCCGCGTAAGCCAGAGATTGAAGCGAGTGCTCAAAAACCGTGTAGATATGATGCAGATTCTGCTCCACGCCGATGCCTTCGCGCAGTTCCGGCAAAACGTGCGCGAGGAGTCCCGATGATTCGAGCAAACGGACGCCTCCGGCCGCAGTTTCGGCCATGATCATTTTCATGAATTCGTCCCGGATGCGTTCTTTCGCAATCATGCTTAAAAGCCCAGCGTGCTTTTCAATCGCTCTTTGCGTATCCGGATGGATTTTAAAACCAAGTTCGGTCGCGAATCGCACCGCCCGCAAGAGCCGGAGCGCATCTTCATTAAACCGCGCTTCGGGGTCGCCAACCGCGCGAATGATTTTCTTTTTTAAATCTTCCTCGCCGCCGTACGGATCAACCAAGGCAAAATCCGAAATCCGAAATCCGAAATCCGAAACCGTTTTCGAGCTTCGTGCTTCCCAGCCTCGACTCGCCGTCGAGGCGAGGCGGGCGTGCTTCGAATTTATATTTAGCGCTATCGCATTAACCGTAAAATCCCGCCTGGCCAAATCCTCTTCGACTTTCTCGGCAAACTTAATTTCGTCGGGATGGCGCTTATCCGTATATTTCCCTTCCGAACGATAAGTTGTAACTTCGATGATTTTGAGCGCTGGATCTTCGCTCTCGGTCTTTACGCCGACTGTGCCAAATTCGTTTTCGTAGACGGTTGCAGGCTTATCCGCCGTAGCTTTAGCGAAGGAGGAAAAAAGTTTTTGCACTTCGGCAGGCTTCGCATTCGTCGCCACGTCCCAATCTTTAGGCGCACGCCCAAGCAAAAGGTCCCGCACGCAGCCGCCCACAAGATAGGCCTCAAAACCGGCGCCGTAAAGCACGCTCGCAATCTGCTTCACGAGATCGGGAATATCAAATTTATCTGATTTCGGCATTAAATTGTTTGGCTGTTTCCTCATAAATTTTTGCCTGGAGCGGATCCACTTCTCCGACGTGCAAGGTCCGTTCGGGACTGCGATAAACCACGCGGTAGGTATAGCTCACCTTGCCTTCGCCGAACTTCTTTGCATCTTCGTATTTGTCCAAGAGTTCGACTTGTTCCACTAGCTCGCCGCCGATGTCGCGGATCAAATCGAAATAATTGTTGGGAATAAAATCTTTCTTCACGACAAAGGAAATGTCTCGCGTAATCGGCGGGTACTTTGAAACTTCCTTGAACTTATTTCCCAGCTGCAGCTGTTTCGTCACTCTTTCATCTTTTGACCACAAAAGCCGGATGTCCGGCAGATCCATGCTTGCAATCGCGAGCCGCTCGAGACCGAAGCCAAAAGCCCAGCCGGTATAAGCTTCAGGATCAACGCCAAGATTTTTTAGGAACACCGCGCGCACGATTCCCCCGCCCAAAACCTCCACCCACTTCCCGTTGATTTCCACTTCCATTTCGAGGGAGGGATCCGTGTAAGGAAAAGTGTCCACGTTGAACCGGTACTGTGCTTCCGGCCCGAAAACAGCCTTGGCAACTTCGCCTAAAACATTTTCTAAATCTGTTTGCGTTAGCTTGCCTTGGGCGACGGGTTTCAAATACCAACCGTCAATCTGGTGGAAAATATTCATATGCCGTCTGTCAATTTCATCCTTGCGGTAAACTTTGCCGTAACACAAGGCGCCGAAGGGCAAATTTTGCGCGATTTTTTCCTGCGCGCTCGGATGCCTAATGTGGTAGTACCACATGACCGTCGTATGCGTACGGAGAATGTTCTTCGCATCCACGTAATAAGTGTCAGACTTGGTGCGGGCCGGATGATCGGGCGGAAAGTTGAATAGATCAAAACTTACGTCGGCGGGCACGATTTCCGGGACTTCAATAAGATCTAAACTCCTGAATTCCGGAATGTGTTTTATTTTTTCCACCAGTTCACGGAGCGGACTCCCAGAGGTGCGGGAAAGGTCGGGCATGGCTAAAAACCGCCGCATCCGCAGGCCTTCCGGATCGGTCCGCTTTTCGAGCTCGGCGCGCAATTTCTGTTCTTCCGGATTCTCAACCTTAATTTGCATTGCCTTTTTTCTTTGCGTCTTGAC
Organism: uncultured Candidatus Saccharibacteria bacterium; assembly: GCA_964361595.1. Lineage (GTDB taxonomy): Bacteria > Patescibacteriota > Minisyncoccia > UBA6257 > 2-01-FULL-56-20 > CAYIAX01. Next base: position 3,482 of record CAYIAX010000016.1, read on the forward strand.
CGTAGAGAAAACCCATTGCTTCATTGACGACATACTCACCGAAAATGGCACGGGAAGATTTCGGTCGCGGAACTTTTGCCGCTGCGTCCAGTTTCGTAAGTTGCTCATTGTACTGCTGTGTCGTAATCTCTTTTGCGAGTAAGCGGTTCCAAAGCGCCATGCGTCTTGCTTGGTCTTCGCGATCAGCTTCCGAGCGGATCCCTTCCCGATAGCGAGCAAGTTCGTCAAAAGTGAGTGTACGATTTCTGACTTTTTCATATATCTGCATATCTTCTTCGGTCAGTTCGGTCGGATTGAAATCTCGATTAACATCGGCATCCCTACGGAAATGCGCTGTGGGAAGCTCCTTTTTCTCCTCTTTGGCCTGCAAAACCGCAATTTCAGCTCTGAATTGCTGTAATTTTTCTTCGAGATTTTGCTGGGTTGGAATTGCCTCTGACATAGCTTCAATTATAACACTGTGCTGTCACCGCGCCGACGCCTGGAAGATATGGGAAACGTGGTCTGCCGCGTTTTCACGATTATAGCCATCATCGTGGCCGTGGGCCTTCTGTTTTTAGTGTACGCCACCGGAATTGCTTTCTAGCGCAGGGAAATTTCTTCTTGCGCTTTTTTCGTTTTTGGAGGAAAACGAACAGTTGTTGCGGGGACGGGAATTGCACCCGCGTCCTCCAGCTTATGGGGCTGGCATGCAAACTAGCGTACACTACCCCGCGGCCTCAATTATAGTTCTTATCTCCTGATTGTCAAAAGTGTTTCTTTATGCTAAAAAATCTCTGGATGCCAGCGTAGCTCAGTGGCAGAGCAAGCGTTTCATAAGCGCTGGGTCGCAGGTTCGATTCCTGCCGCTGGCACCAGAAAGGAATTCGCAAGTTTGAAAGGTTCGCCTCGCTTCGCTCGGCGACTAATTTGTATTGGATTTTGGGGGCAAAAACGAATTGGCGATTCTGCAAAATATGGTTCGAGCCGATGTTTTTCAGAAATGTTGGCAATTCAGAAAGATTATCTGTCTGAACGAGATTTGCGGCTTGATTTAAGGATTTTACGAACTCACGAGCCGGTTCGAGCCAAGACAACCCTTTTGTCTCAAAATCGGTAATTTTCTCTGCAAGTGCGACTTTTTGGGAAAGCAAACTCTGTTTTTTGGCGGCGTATTCTTCTGTGGATAAAGCGTCGGCTAAATAG
>CAYIAX010000017.1:0-4373 GCA_964361595.1 uncultured Candidatus Saccharibacteria bacterium
TTCTGTTTGTTTTTTTCATTTTGAATTTGTTTCGAATTTCGTGCTTCGTGCTTCGGATTATTACCACACCTGGAACAGGTATTCGCCGCCGACTTTCTCTTTTTTGGCTTGCGGGCCGCTTAAGATCCCCCGCGGAGTTGAAAGCACCGCTAATCCGTAATTCTGCCGGACGGGACGCAGCTCCCGGTAACCCGCATAAAGCCGTCGGCTGGGTTTGCTTAAAATTTTAAAATCGGAAAGTGCAGGCTTGCCGTTCACGTATTTAAGTTTTATTTCCAAAGAACTCTTCTTCCCTGTATTCTTTTTTTGGACATCTTCAATGTAGCCAGTTTCCTTTAAGAGTTTGGCAATGGCAAAATTCAGATTCGAAAAATCGGTCTGGAACTGCTCCCTCTGCGCTCCTTCCGCATTTTTAATTTTTACCAAAATATCGTAATGCATAATTTTAAAAATTCGAAATTCGAATATCGAAATCCGAAACGGTTTTGAATTTTCTGTTTGTTTTTTTCATTTTGAATTTGTTTTGAATTTCGTGCTTCGTGCTTCGGATTTACTCACCAGGAAGCTTTTTTTACGCCAGGAATCTCGCCGCGCGTTGCCATTTCGCGAAAACAAATCCGGCAAAGTCCGAACGTCCGCATGAATCCCCGCTTGCGGCCGCAGCGGAAACAACGCCGCACCGTGCGCGTGCTGAATTTCGGGCTTTTTTTGCTGCGGGCGATTACTGATTCTTTAGCCATATTATTTCTTAGCCTTGAAGGACCTTAACGGAACGCCGAGTTTCTTATATGTCTCCATCGCCTGCACCCGATCGCGTTTTTTGGGAACCAAGGATACTCCTAATGAAAAGATGAATGGAGATTCTTCGGGATTCACCTCCGGAAAGACGAATTGCTCCCGGAAACCCAGGTTCAATGCGCCGCCTGCGTCCACATTCTTGTCTTCAATCCCGGTGAAGTCGCGCACACGAGGCAGTACTATTGTAATCAGCCGCTCGAAAAAATCAACCATTTTGGCGCCGCGGAGCGTGGCCATAAGCCCCACAATTTGCCCTTCGCGCAGCTTGAAACCGGCGATGGATTTCTTCGCCTTGCGGACCTGCGGCCGCTGGCCAGCGATCGCCGAAAGATCGCGCGTAATCTGGGTCAAAACTTTGTCCTCGAAATTCGGCTGCTGGCTGGCCCGCCCTACGCCGGCGTTTACGATAATCTTTATCAACGCCGCTTGGATTTCTTTTTTCCGATCTTCAGTGTTCATCCCGTTAGAAAATTAAAACCAGCGCTTGCTCGACCGCAAACGATTAAGAATACTTTTTTAAATTTGTCTGATTGGTAAATCATTTTGCTAATTTTCTAACGGGACTAATCTTAAGTGGCAGCTTGGCACTTTTTGCAGTAACGAGCTTTTATCTCTCCTTCCATTCTGTAGCCAACCCGAGTAGGCTTGCCGCAATTTTTGCAGACAAGCATCATTTTTGCAGCCGGAATCGGCCGCGGCACCATGACTGTTTCCCCTTTCTGCCCCTGCCGCTTCGGGCGCGTGCGTTTTTTGTAAACATTTATTCCCTCAACGACGGCGCGGTCTTCGTTCACGAGCACGCGCAAAATCGAACCGGTCTTGCCCCGATCCTTGCCTGACAATAATTTAACTGTGTCGCCTTTTTTTATATACATCGCGATGCAAATATATCGAATGACATGCAAATGCCTCGAATTGCATTCGTAGGAATGGTCACCGTTCTGTTTTTCATTTGAGGTATTCGCATAAATTTGTAGATTCGCATCGGTTATACGATTTCTTCCGCCATCGTCATCAGTTTTTCATAACCTTTCGCTTTGAGTTCGCGCGGCATCGGTCCGAACACGCGCGTGGCGACCGGCTCTTTTTTACTGTCAATCAAAACTACCGCATTCTCATCGAAACGCAGATAGGAACCGTCTTCCCGACGAAAGGGGTGGCGCTGGCGGACCACAATCACCTTAACTATGTCTTTTTTCTTAACCGTCTTCCGTGGTTCAGCCACCTGCACCGAAGCAACGATCATGTCGCCGATCTTCGCATAGCGATGGCGAGTACCGCCCAAAATGCGGAAACAGCGCACGATCTTGGCGCCTGAATTATCAGCTACTTTTAAAATGGAGCGTTCTTGAATCATGGTAGTTAAAAATTCGAAATGTTTCTGATTTTTTTATTAGCTTTTTTCATCTTGAATTTGTTTCGGATTTCGTGCTTCGAATTTCGAATTTAGTCCGACTATTCGCCACCGCTTATGGCGCGACTGCGGTTTAGTTTCTTCAATCACCACCCTATCGCCCGTGTGGTATTCATTTTTTTCATCATGCGCTTGGAAGCGCGTGGTCACGGTGAAATATTTGAGATACTTGCGGTGTTTCTTTTGGCGCGAAACTGCAACCACCCGGGTCTTTGTCATCCGGTCTGAAACTACTTCGCCGATCAGTTTTCTCTTTTTAACGGATTCTTTGTTTGGCATGTTATTTCTTTTCCTGCCGGAGCGCAGTCAGGATGCGGGCGATTTTTTTACGCAAATCGTGGCGCTCGCCGGTATTCTTAACTTTTCCGGCCGCTAAGTCAAACGTGAGGGCGCGCAATTTCGCCCGGCTCTCTTTGAGCACCACTTGGAGCTCAACCGCCGGATGCTGCATTAATTCTTTAATTTCACTGCGTTTCATCCCTCACCCTTTAGCGATTTTATTTGCGACCATAAGAAAAACATCTTTTTTGCCTTGATCAGATTTAGGGTGATAGCTTTAGATTTTGCATCAATCATGTTTTGATCGCTGAAGGGTGAGGGATTCATTGGCGAGAAATTATCCTTGATTTGAACGGCAATTTGTAAGCAGCAAGGCGCAAAGCTTCTTTGGCGGCAACAGGATTCGGCGCATCAAGCTCAAAAATCACGCGGCCCGGGCGAACTTCAAAAACATAGTGATCAACGCTGCCTTTGCCGCCGCCCAAAGTTTTTTCGGGCGCTTGTTTCGTGATCGGTTTGTCGGGAAAAATGCGAATCCATAATCTGCCTTCCCGCTTCAAGAAGTTCGTGATCGTGCGCCGAGCGGCTTCGATCTGGCGCGAATTTAGCCGCGAAGCTTCGGTGGCTTTGAGCCCGTATTGCCCGTAGCTCAATTCCAATCCGCGTGTTTCTACCTGCCGGTTGCGGCTCCTGCCCTTTTGCCACTTTCTATGTTTAACTTTTTTTGGTATTAACATGAATTTGAATTTACCTTCTGTCCCGACGCGCTAGATCTGTAATTAAAAATAAGGAAATCTGGATCCCGATCGCACGTCGGGACCAGTTTCTGTGTTTTACTTTTTTGGGTAAAAGCATGTTATTTTAATTCGATTTGATAAAGGCCGTGCTTCTTGATCGCCGTAGCGGAATAATAGGCGAAAATATCAAAGGTACGCACGGCTTTCGCAACCTTGGTAATTACGCGGCCGGTATATTTTTTCGTCTTCGGATTCCATTCCCGCAAAACCAGCGTATCGCCTTTCTTGACTTTAAAATCGGCGAGGCGAATCTCCACGTTTTTAGTCCCGTCTTTCACCTTGCGAAACGCGTCCGGCCAAGTTTTCTTTTCGATCTTTGCCATTTTATCTTTCTTTCTTTTTCTTAAAGACCTCGCCCTTGTAGATCCAAACCTTGATGCCATTTGTGCCGTAGGTCGTGTAAGCGGTGGCTGTGCCGTAATCGATATCGGCCCGCAGCGTTTGGAGCGGCAGCATGCCTTTGCGCAAAGTTTCACGGCGCGCAATTTCACCGCCATCCAAACGGCCGGCCATGGTGATTTTGGCGCCCTTAACTTCTTTGTTCTGCATGATTTGATCCAGGTATTTTTTCATCGTGCGCCGGAAAGGCATCCGTTTCTCCAGATCCCAGGCAATTTGCTGCGCCACATAAGGGGCGGAGATTTCCGAACGCTTCAATTCCTCAACCGTAACACTCAACCCCGGACCTCCCTTGATTTTGGTTTTCCGCACTTTCCGCAATTCCACCTCGATCGCGCGCGACAATTCTTCGATTCCCTTGCCGCCTTGGCCGATCACGAGTCCGGGCCGCGCGGCTTTGATGAATATTTTGATGTGCGTCGAGGTCCGCTCAATTTCGATCCCCGCAATGCCAGCCAGCGGAATTTTGCGGCGAATCGCCTTCCGGATCGCCTCGTCCTCGGCTAAAAGTTCGGCGTATGAAAATTTGCCCGATGTATTCTTGCCTTTGGACGACAAAAACCAGCGGCTCACCCAGGTTTTGGTCGTATCAATGCGTAATGAAATTGGATTAATTTTCTGTCCCATGTGCTTAAAAATTCGAAATTCGAATATCGCCCGCCTCGCCTCGACGGCGAGTCGAGGCT
>CAYIAX010000018.1:0-3394 GCA_964361595.1 uncultured Candidatus Saccharibacteria bacterium
TTTGCAGAATCGCCAACTGACTTTTTCGCCCAAAAAACCTTATGATTTGGTCGCCGAGCGAAGCGAGGCGGCTGCCTCTTGCTTGCAATTTCCTGTCTGGTGGACCCGAGGGGAATTGAACCCCTACCTCGTCAATGCGAATGACGCGTAATGCCGTTTTACTACGGGCCCTAACCACTGCATTTTACTCAAAAACCCGATTATCGCAATACGGCTTTACCTTTAGCGCATAATCCAGGAATATGTGCTCGCTTTTCTCGCCCACCGCAACCCGCTGGAATTCGAGAAGTGAAAAATACGGCAACACCATGGCGCGGATTTCCTCGTCCGCATAATACGTAAACCAGCGGCGCGTGCCGGGATATTTTTCATCGTTTATTCGATACTCATTCCCTTTTCCTTCTTTAAACGACAAGCCGAAAATTCCGCCCTCGGTGAGCCCGCGGGCGATTTTAAGAATCAAAGCCTGGGATTTTTCCTTTGGGATATGGAGCAGGGACGCATAGGCCCAAATCCCGTCCCACAGCTTTTCGCCAAAATCAAAGGTTTCCATATCGGCTACATCGGCCTTGAGTCCCCGCTTGCGGCAGCGCAAAACCATTTCACGGGAAAGATCAACGCAGTAGATATCTAAACCGCAGGAGGCGAAGTAGGCCGCATGGTTGCCCGGGCCAGAGCCCAAATCAAGGACCCGTTTGCCCGGAAGATTGGCGATAAAAAAATCCGCCCGCGGCTACACCGTTTTCCAGAAATGTTTTTCAAAAAGGGCGTCGAACGCGTCCGGATACTTGTTATAGGCTTCGGCTGTTTCTGATTTGTAATCCATCCTGTTGGAATTAACTTTGCACTGCTTGATAAAGTTTTTTCAACAACTTTAATAAAACAATAAACCAATCAGCTAGCCACTTCAATAACTAAAAAACATCCTTAAATTCTCAAGTTTTTAAGGATGTTTTTGGGCTTTTCCCAAAAAGCAAAAGCCCCTCCGCTTATGGAAGGACTTCTACTCCCCACCCTCCTTTCAAGTCGTGCGGGCAAGTAAACTTCCTAGAAATCAACTTTAAGCTCCAAGCGGCCTCTTCCTTCTACACTCTCATCATCGTCGTCGTGATCGCGAGCGGTTCCGCTCGAAACCGTAGTGGAAGCTTGCAGAGTCGAGCTTGCGCGCACATCATCGTCATCGTCAGCGTCGTCGGCGTCATTATCTTCATCCTCATCTTCAACCTCAAGGTTGAGCTTCAAGTCGGTTTCTGCCTGCACAACTACTTTGGCCTCATGCGCCGTGCGCAAAGCTTGGCCGGCCAAAAGGAACGCTTCCCCGTAAAGATTGGCTGCAACTTTGGCTTTGGCATCCGCCACTAAATTCTGGGCGGCTGTGAGCCGGGCCTCGGCATGCGCTTTGGCCTGGGCATCAATTTTGCTCAAGTGCGTATCGAGATAACTGCGCGTTGCGGCAATCACATTCTCGGCCGCGCCGATTTTGCCCTCGGCGGCTGCCTTCACAACCGGACCCTGCAGGGTCGAAGAGGCGAATTTAGCCTCAAGGATAACGCGCAGATCGCGGAGATCAATTTTAACTTCATGCACTTTCTCTCCCAACTGTTCCGCGTCATCATCCGTACCGGCCTTTAGCCGTTTTAAGATGTTTTCGTGTGCGGCAAGCGAAGCTTCGAATTTTAAAGCCAAGTCAACCGCACTATCCGTGTCGCCGTCATCGTCCAGCCTTTCGATCCTGGCCTCGACGCGGGCGCGATGCTCCTCGAAATTGCTTTCGATACGCTGGCGTTCATCATCGCCGATCTTTCCCGAGGCGGATAATTCGGCCGCCTCTTCCAATCTGCGTTCAGCCCGGCGCATTTCCCAAGCCGCCTTGGCGTCCGCAGAGAAAGCGAGGCCAGCGCGAACCTCTTCGTTTACTTTGAGCTTCACCGGATAAAGCACGTCTCCAGGCAAGGAGTTTTCCGCCGCCGCCGAGACGCCGCCGCCCAAGAGCACTGCAATTACAATTACTGCTGCTACTGGCATAAATCTGATTAATTGATTTGCATACTGCGACCTTTGTACATGCTGACGGAAGATATGCGCGCCCCTTACCGCTTCGCGTGCGGAAATATAATTAACCAAACTATCGCGGATAGCCTGTTTGCGCTGCGGCTCGAAGCGTACATCTTGCTTGAGAACCGATAGTTTCCTCACAAAGCGGTTCATAGTTTTAACTAAAAAATTTATTTATGCTTCTTTGGTTTCACGATGGAAGTATCGCTTCAGAGTTTTGATGGCTCGGTGAATTTTGACTGAAACATTATTAGCATTGGTTTGCAGGATTTCCGCGATTTCTTTGGGATCAAGGTCATCCACGTAACGTTTAATGAGGAGCCCGCGGTCGCTGTCCGAAAGGTTTTCCATCGCTTCCTTCACTTCACCGATCAGGATGTTTTTCTCGATCTGCTTGTGCCCCTCGTAGGCAGGTTCATAGGCGTCGGATTCTTCCAAGAGCGCGTCCAAACTTTCTTCTTTCTTCTTCCGCGCATGGTCAATGATCAAGTTGTTGGCAACGCGATAAAGGAATGCTCTCGTGTTTGCTACCGCGTTCCCTGCTTCCATATACACCCAGGCGCGCATAAAAGTTTCCTGCACTAATTCCTCCGCGCGGGCCTTGGAGAAAACCCTAAAGAAGCAATGCCGGTAAAGCGCGTCGGCATAACTGTCGTAGGCAGCTAAAAATTGTTTTTTCGCTCGATCTTCCATATAGGCTGACGGCGATCGCTTGATCGTCTTACTACTCAAGAAGAGTAGTATACACCAAAATACGGAAAAAATCAAGGCCTTCCGTGCCTATGCTAGATGACGAGCCTGGCCGCCTGGGGCTTACAATGCTGGCTTATGGCTTATAGCAAATCGTAAAAGAATTACAGTTGCCGGGCTGCCGGGACGCTCCGCTATCTCACTGCTCGGCTTTCGCCTGCGCTTTCAGAACCCTCCGCCTTCACTAAAGTTGCCTCCTTCGCCGAAGTCGCTACGAAGGCCGAGTCGGCGGACAAGTCGGTTCTGAATTCCGCCAGCTGGCGGACTCCTAAACGGAAGGGACACCAGGTTTCCCTTCCGACCCATCCCTCGTTCGATTTCCGGCAAAACTCAATAAGAAAGCAAAACACATCTCTATATGAGATGCGTTTTGCTTTTTGTCGGGCTGCCGGGAATTGAACCCGGTCTTTACGCACCCGAAGCGCACGTACTACCGGTATACTACAGCCCGTTATCTAACGCCCGTTTATTTAACTACGTTTCGAGTCCGAATTCAAGCGTGCCGCTTCCTATGCAGCCGCTTGGATTTTTGTGTAAGGGCGAAAATCGAAAGCACGATTATATAATCCGTAACGATCTCTGATCCTAA
>CAYIAX010000019.1:0-2760 GCA_964361595.1 uncultured Candidatus Saccharibacteria bacterium
GAAGGATTCGAACCTTCGAGGGGATTGCTCCCCTAACATCTTAGCAGGATGCTGCTTTAAACCACTCAGCCACACCTCCAAATTGGCAAATAGCAAATAGCCAATAGTCAATAATATACACCAGTTCGGTTATTTTTCAAATTTAAAATCCGCATATTCGTAAAGTTTTGTAATTTCAAGTTGAATTTATTAAGGTTCTCTGGTACTCTTTACTGACGCTAATGCCAGAAAATCAAAGTAAAAATCAAACCCCCGCCTCCAAGGGAGGCGAGGCTCGGCGGCCGCCGATTGTGGCCGTCCTCGGGCATGTAGACCACGGCAAAACCACTTTGCTTGATTACATTCGGAAATCAAGTTATACGCGCGCCGCCTCCGAAGGAGGCGAGCCTCGCTCAGTCGCTGAGCGGGAAGCCGGCGGCATTACGCAGTCAATTGGCGCTTACGAGATCATTCATGTTCCACATGAATCGCAGACTGGCGCAGACCAAGCGCAGACCAACGCAGACAAACTTCCGCGTACATCCGCGTCCAGTCCGCGTGAATCCGCGTTTGCCGAAGGCAGAAAAATCACGTTCATCGACACGCCCGGACACGAAGCATTTTCCAAGATGCGCTCGCGGGGAGCGACGATCGCGGACCTCGCCATTCTGGTCGTCGCCGCCGACGAAGGCGTAAAACCGCAGACCAAAGAATCGGTGCAAATCCTTACCGAAACAAAAACCCCTTTCATCGTTGCAATTACCAAAGCGGACAAACCGAACGCCGACATCGAAAAAATAAAAAATGAGCTCACAGGCGCGGGCGTGCTCCTAGAAGGCTATGGCGGCAATATAAGCTACCTGCCCGTCTCGGCCAAAACCGGCGAACACGTGGATGAGCTTCTGGATCTTATCCTCCTCGCCGCCGAACTTGAACATCTGACCTATAATTCCGCGGCCCCCGCCTCCGGTTTTGTCGTCGAGACCAGGCTCGACCGCCGCCGCGGCCTCGAGGCAACAGTAATCGTAACGCAAGGTACTTTGCGCCAGGGCGACATAATCGCCACTCCCACCGCCGCCGGCAAGATAAAAATCCTTGAGGATTTCATGGGCAAGCAGGTTAAAGAGCTTACGCCTTCCTCCCCCGCTCTCATCATCGGCTTTGAAAAACTGCCCGCCGTCGGCGAAACTTTCACGGTCGGCGGCGAAACCGTGCCAGCGATAACCGTAGCGCGCGAAACCGTGTTGCCCTCCGAAGAAAATGCGCTTTCCTTAATCGTTAAAGCCGGCGACGCAGGCTCTCTCGAGGCGCTCGTCGAAATTCTCAAAGCCACGGAGTTTGGCAAACCGGTTCGCATCATCGCCCAATCCGTGAGCGACGTAGTGGACAATGACGTGAAACTAGCTATATCCACCAAGGCCATGATCATCGCCTACAAGAGCAAAACCGATAAGGCCGCCAAGAATTTGGCCGAGGTGAACCGGGTTTTGATTGTAAGTTCGGAAATTATCTACAAGCTCATCGAAACCATCAGCGAATATGTAAAGCGCGAACATATATTCCTCGCCGCCGGCGAGCTCAAAGTGCTTGCGGTTTTCAACCAGGAAAAACCGGAGCGGCAAGTCGTGGGCGGAAAAGTTACGCAAGGGATTTTCAAAAATAAAGCCTTGTTCGAGATCATGCGCGGTGATAGTCCGGTGGGCACCGGGCGCGTGCTGAACCTTCAGCAAAATAAAAAGGATGCGCGCGAAGTCGGCGAGGGCAATGAAGCAGGGCTTTTAGTCTCTGCGGAGGTTTTGATCAAACCGGATGATCTGCTGACCATTAAAAGTTAAATGCAAATGTAAATTATAAAATTTATTTGGCTACGAAATACAAATGAGTACGAATATACAAAAAATTTTGCATTTTGATTTTTCAATTTTGATTTAATTATGAACTATCGCGCCCTGCGGGTGGCGAACGTCATCCGCGATGAATTGGGAATTTTAATCATGCGCGAACTGGAATTTTCCGGCCTGGTAACGATCACGCGCGTCGAGATTGACGGCAAAATGGAAAAGGCCCATGTGGGCATAAGCGTGATTCCCTCGGCAGAGGCCGAAGCGTCGCTAAAAACCCTGAAGGCCGCGCAGGGCTTGCTGCAGCATAAACTCCTCCGAAAACTCAACTTCAAACCGATGCCGAGAATTGAATTTGAAATTGATCATGGGCCGGAAAAAGCCGCGGAAGTAGAAAAGATTTTACTCGAAGATGAATCGCCAAAATCGCAGGAGCCTCGTAAGCGCCGCGGCGTACGTTAGGGTTGAAAAACTCCGTTTATACGAGCATAATAGCGAGTAATCCCGACAGTCGGAAGGCGCGGTGGCGAAGAGGCAACGCAGCGGTCTGTCCCGACGCACTGATTTATAGCACATAATAAGAAAGTCGGGATCCCGGTCGGAACTTTTGAGAATATGGCCTGGTAGCCAAGTGGTAAGGCATGGGTCTGCAAAACCCTTACACGCGGGTTCGATTCCCGCCCAGGCCTCAAAAGTTCCGCATCGGGACAAAACCGCTATGCGAGGGTTCCCGCCCAGCTAAGCTGGGCGAGGCTCGCCCAAATAGTATTTGGGCGGCGATTCCCATCGGCGCCTCACAACTGATATTGCCTGGGTGGCGGAATTGGTATACGCGCACCACTTAAAATGGTGTCCCGCAAGGGATGAGGGTTCGACTCCCTCTCCAGGCACCAAAACTAACTTGTTCGGAAATGACTGCTCCGCGCGGCGAGTACGCCGC
>CAYIAX010000020.1:0-1968 GCA_964361595.1 uncultured Candidatus Saccharibacteria bacterium
CCGGACGGTTTGAGATTATTCAAGAGAAGCCATTTCTCGTCATAGTTGACTACGCGCACGAGCCCAAGAGCTTGGAAGAGGTCTATAAAGCCGTGAAGCTCAAGAAACCGAAAAGAATTTTGGGCATCTTGGGTTCGCAAGGCGGGGGGCGCGATTTATGGAAACGGAAAGCGATGGGCGAAGTGGCCGCGCGATATCTGGACCGGCTTGTGCTTACGAACGAAGACCCCTATGATGAAAATTCGGTGGATATCATTAACGATGTCGAGGCCGGAACCAAAAACAGCGAGCGGAAAGTTTCCGTGGAAAAAATCGTGGATCGCAAGCAGGCGATCCGAAGAGTGATCGAGCTTGCCAAGCCTGGCGACGCAGTTATCTTAACCGGGAAAGGCGGCGAAGTCTGGATGTGCGTCGAGGGCGGCAAGAAAATTCCCTGGGATGAGGCGGGAATCGTGCGAGAAATTTTATTAATGCAAAATACAAGAAGCAAAGTTAAAGGGCTACGAAATACAAAATAGTACGAATATACTAATTTTCGTATATTGGTAATAAATTAGTATTTCGTAGCGGAATCTCACCTACTCTTTCAATACAGCCAAATAATATTGACATCATGAAATTATATTTTCACGGCGGTACGGGCACGGTTACGGGCGCAAACTATCTTTTGGAATCCGGCGGGGAGCGCATTTTAATTGACTGCGGCCTCCACCAGGGCGGGCATTTCGCGGAGAAGCAGAACTTCGACAAATTTCCTTACGACCCCAAAACCGTTAAAGCGGTTTTTATAACGCATGCGCACTTGGATCATACGGGCCGGCTGCCTAAGCTTTATGCGGAAGGTTTCCGAGGGCAAATTTTTTCCACCCCGCCGACGCGCGATTTGGGCGAGCTTATCCTCTTAGATTCGGAGCATATCTTAAGCAAGGAAGCAGAGCGGGAGAAGCGCGAATCTTTTTTTACCGTGGAAAACGTGAAGGCCGTAATGGAGCTTTGGCGAGCCGTGCCTTACCACGAGCCGTTTACGGTGGGGCCTTTTAAGATCGAGTTTTATGACGCCGGCCATATCTTGGGTTCCGCAATTATCGTAGTGGAAGCCGAGGGGAAGCGAATCGTTTTTTCGGGCGATTTGGGCAACTTCCCGGCGCCGATCATAAAACCGACCGAGCTGATCGAGGAAGCCGATTATTGCGTCATCGAATCCACTTACGGCGATCGCGTGCACGACGACATGAGCAAGCGGCAGGAATTTTTGGAAGACGCGATCGAAGACGTGGTAAAGCGCAAAGGCGTTTTGATGATTCCGGCTTTTGCGATGGAACGCACGCAGGATTTGCTTTATCACTTGAACGGTTTGGTTGAAAAAGGACGTGTGCCCAAGGTTCCCATTTTTATCGACAGCCCCTTGGCGATCAAGATGACGGCAGTTTACAGAAAATATAAAAATTATTTCAACGCGGAAACGGCCGCGATGCTCAAGTCCGGCGACGATATCTTGAATTTTCCCGGCCTGCAGCTTACGCTCACGACCGAGGAATCGAAAAAGATCAACGACGTGCCGCCGCCGAAGATCGTGATTGCCGGTTCGGGCATGTCGCAAGGCGGAAGGATCCTGCATCACGAACGCCGCTACCTTTCCGATCCAAACAGCACTTTATTAGTCATTTGATACCAAGCAAAAGGTTCGTTGGGGATGAAAATTCTGGATGGCGCCAAAATGGGGATCTAAAGAATTCGATTGAAAGTCAGGCGCTTAATGTAAGTCAGGAATTTGATGAAGCTTGGCTTACATTCCAGGGCTCATTGCAGGAACATGGATTTACGAAAAAAGAAATCGTGGATCATCTAGGAATCCAAGCAAAAAAAGTTGCAGTTACTTATGAAGGGGTTGATATAGCGCTTAATGGACAAGGAAAGCATTCAGGATTCTCAGATCTTGGAAAATATTTTCTCTATGTCGGTAATGCG
>CAYIAX010000021.1:0-1724 GCA_964361595.1 uncultured Candidatus Saccharibacteria bacterium
GCGAAACATCGCTGCGGTCTTTAAGTTCCGACGGAAATAAAGAAGTTTATTTCCTTTTCCAAAAACTGGAAGCGGAACTTAAACCTCCAACCATCTCCTTAACAGGGAGCCGCGGCATTTACCCCGTACGAAATACCCGCTCCGGGGGCAGGACTCGAACCTGCAACCGTGTCCTTAACAGGGACCCGCTCCACCATTGAGCTACCCCGGAGCGGGTATTTCGTATTGGGGCCATTGAGCTATCCCGGAATGCTTAAACCGATATTCAATTGTAAAAATATTATATCAAAAAAATGGTAGCAGTTCAAGATTGAATTTTATTGAGGACTTGTTAGGCTGACTTTAAGCTTTTTAACAAAATGCTGGAGGAAACATGGCGTATCTTGAAGTAATTACCGGCCCGATGTTTTCGGGCAAAAGCGAGGAGCTGATCAGACTCTTGCGGCGGGAAAGGATCGCAAAAAAGAAAATCCTGGTTATCAAACCGGCCGGCGATACCAGAACTGCTCAAGAAGTGGCGGCGCGGACCAAAGACATGGAAAGCGATATTTTCAAAAAATCAGCCTCGTTCCCGGCTCAACCGGTAGGTTCCAAAGATGAAGTGCTTGAGCTTCTGAATGCAGAGGCTTATGACGTTCTGGGCGTGGATGAGGCGCAATTTTTTGATTATTGGCTTCTTGATCTGATAAAAGAATTGAAATTAGACGGCACGAAAGCGGATCTAAGGATAATCGTAACCGGGCTGGATCTCGATGCCTGGGGCAGGACATTCGGCACAATGGGCGATTTGATGGCGCTGGCTAACAGCGTTCAAAAGCTGACGGCAATATGTTTTGTTTGCGGCAAGGATGCGATGTATACCCAAAAGATCGGCGGCTCTAAAAAACAAATCGAGGTCGGCGACACCGATATATACGAGGCTAGATGCGAGAGATGTTTCGAGCCGGTAGGATTAATACCCAACCCAAAATGATACTCCGCTTTGCGGAGTTTTTTAATTAAAACACGGCAACCTTATCCTTCCCTTTCTTGGCTTTGTACATTGCCGTATCGGCGTTACCGATCAGCTCGTCAAGACTTTTCTGTTGATCGTAGCTGGAGACGCCAAAGCTGGCTTTTAGATTTATCTTCTGGACTTCGAGCCTTAATTTCTCGGCTATTTTTACGGCGGCATTTTGGTCCGCGCCGACCAGTACGACGGCAAACTCATCGCCAGCCCAGCGGGCGAACATGTCGCTTGACCGCAGATGGGTTCTTAGAACTTCGGCCACTGCCTTTAGCGCATTATTGCCGGCACGATGCCCGCGGGTATCGTTAATTTTCTTAAAATCGTCCAGGTCGATGAATATTGCCGAAAAGGGAATCTGAAAACCGATCCTTCTTTCAAGCACGGTCCGGCGGAAAGAAACGGCTTTGAAAGCCTTCCCGGCCTCTTCTTCAAAGCCGGCTCTGTTTAAGATGCCGGTAAGCTCGTCATGGTAAACGCGCTTCTTCATCTGCTCCAGCTCCTGTTCCAATTTTCGGATACTTTTTTGTTTTTGGGCCATTTTAATATCCTTTCAACTTCCCCACCGCATGATGCTGGCGGATCTTGTCGAGCGCCTTGGCTTCTATCTGCCTGATGCGCTCGCGGGTTACGGCAAACACCTTGCCGACCTCCTCGAGGGTGTGGGTTACGCCGTCCTTGAGTCCGAAACGCATTTCCAGTATTTTTTGTTCGCGCG
>CAYIAX010000022.1:0-671 GCA_964361595.1 uncultured Candidatus Saccharibacteria bacterium
TTCGACCTTTACCCTCCTTTCGGGAGCGGGCGAGAGGCCCGCGATCGCGTGATGCGCGTATCGGTCCCTCGCCAATTCTTCGGAGGAGAGTTTACCGGATTTTCGAAAATTAAAAATCCGGGCGCAAGTCAGGTTCCTTTCGGAACGCGAACTTGCGTCCGGATTCTTCGCGTGCGCGAAGCACGCGCACTTCTTGTGGGCTAGAGCCGGGGATTGGTGTTGTGGCTTGTCGGTCTTGACCTTCCATTACGCCAATCCAGGTTCCCCGGCTGGACAGGCCTAACTGAATAAATGCCTTAACCCAGGAAAGAAATTATGCTATAATTGCCCGTGAATATTAGCTTTTTCCGGCGCTTTTCTTCCCTCTATTACTAGGATAGAGCCAGGAACACATTCCTGTCAAGACGCGAATTCTAGTTTTCCACAGGCGCGTGGCGAGTAACGAGTTATCAATAATCAATGGCTGGTAACTAATAACCAGCAACCAATCATCCGACATCGGTAAGTAATTTTTATCTCCGACGTCCTAAATAAAAAGGATAAACCCGGTTCTCGACAAGCTCGAGCAATATGCTTCGAGCGAGTTCCGCTGGAAGTCCAGCGGCGAGGCGTAATTGCCGAGGCAAAAGCCTCGCCCCGGCGGGACGAGTACAGAAGTAACATGGGGAATA
>CAYIAX010000022.1:681-1621 GCA_964361595.1 uncultured Candidatus Saccharibacteria bacterium
AAATTTGGCTGCTCGGTTGTCCGGGTGTATGCCCTGGGGGGAGGCGTATTGCCGGAGGCAATCGCCTCGCCGCTGCGGGACGAGTCGAGAAGTACCATGGGGATTCGTGTCTGCGCCGGCAGCTAAGACTTCCCTGTTCAAGGACGAAAAGCTCTGGAGAGAAATTTCCAAAACTTTTCTGTTGTCTTTCCCCGTATCTTTGCTGCAGCTATAATAGATTAGAAGCCATCTCCAAAGTCACTTTTTATTTTTTTGCGTCATTCCGAGCGAAGCGAGGAATCCTAGATAAGTTGTTTTGGAAAAGATGAGATTCTTCACTTCGTTCAGAATGACGGTTGGAGGAAGGAGACGGAATTTTCCGGGGAGTGAGGCCACATACGGGGGTCCTACCTCTGGGGAACAAATGAATGTTCGGGTAGGACCCCCATATGTCGGCCTCGGGTCTTGGCTTATTTTATGTTAAGCGAACTTCCCAGCGGGCCAAATTAATAGGTAAAACATAATTACTTAGTTGTCAAGAGCTAGCCCATGTTTTATTATTTTGTCAAATCAAGCGGATTTGGCTAAACTGGAGACTTATTGACATTCTTTCGTTGATGGTGTAGGCTTGGAAGCAAGCTCATACCGTCTATAAATCAGCGCAATTACTATGCAAACTGCAATAAGACAAGGCGCAAAAGCATTACTTATTTTTTGGCTTTCTTCAGCCTGGGTTTTTACGCCGCTGGCCGGCTTTGCGGTAATCGGCGGTTCGGCCGAGCGGCTCAATGAGGGAAACGGAGAGCTCAGGAACAACCTGCATGAATTTCGATTTGATTTTCCAAATATCCAGAGGCAGGATTTTCGAAAAGACGCCATCATTGTCCGCTTCCGCGGAGATGATAAGCCTTTCCGCATGGTCAGCGTGCCCGGCGGGCGCTCGGTTGAAGATTTAATCAGT
>CAYIAX010000023.1:0-1509 GCA_964361595.1 uncultured Candidatus Saccharibacteria bacterium
TTTGGAGAGAAAGCGTATCCACGGTGTCGGCCGAATAAATGTCGTCGCGGCTTGCTACATAATAAACCGCCTGCCCCAGGCGAAGTTTTTCCGCGGATTCTTCGGTTTTTACGCCGCGGTAATCAAGACCGGGCGAGAGCAACACAATACCACGAGTATCGGCGTGCTCCGCGGCATACCACAACGCTAGATTCGCGCCGATTGAGGCGCCGGCCACGAATAACTTCGATGAATTTTTTGATTTCAGGAAATCAACCGCGGCCTCGACGTCGTTTATGGAGGCCTGATGTTCCTCGTCGGAAAACCTTTTGTAACCCTGCGGCCCGCCCTCGGACTCGCCGTGGCCCCTTAAGTCAATGGCCAGCGCCTGAAACCCGGCGTCATTTAACTTTATTGAAAAATCACGCCAGCTTTCGCGCGTCGCCGGCATCATGTGCAGCATCAAAACCGCCGGCTGGTCGGATTTACCGGAGTAGTCACCCAAAATTCTTTTACCGTCCGAGGTTGTGAGAGTTATTTTTTGAGCCATGGCTTGCGGCCTTCCTGCCGAGGGCGCGCCCCCGAATACGGCAAAATACCAAAATGCAGCGCCTCCAATAATTATAACAAACAAAAGGGTTAGTACTAATTTCTTCATGTCAATCGCGGAATCTCGCAATCTGATAAGCCGCGATGCCGAACGCCACGGCTACGTTCAAGGATTCTTTTCTGCCGAGCATGGGGATCTCCACCGCCTCATCTGCTTGGCGGAGAATTTTTTGGGAAAGTCCTTTTACTTCGCTGCCGATTATAAGCGCTAATGGGAAGCGCGGCCTGAATTTTTGTATCGGCCCGCTTCGCGGCGACTGCTCGAGCGCAATAATGCGGATCCCGTCCCTCTTTAATTTTTTTAAGAGGCGCGAAATTGAACCGTATTTTTCCCACGGAACCCACGACTCCGCGCCAAGCGCGGTTTTTGAAATTTTGTGATGGGGCGGAGAGGGAGTGTAGCCGGTTAAATATATTTTAGTAACGCCGAAAGCGTCGCCTGTTCTAAAAACGGAGCCGACGTTTTCGCGGCTCCGAATGTTATGGCATACCACATAGAACTCGCGCTTTCTCATTGTGGCGGCTTTGCGGGCATTTCCCCCCGCGGTATTCCCATTTCTGGCGACGCTTTAACTTTTTTATTATCAAACGGCGGGTAAAGCTCGGGGTCAATAGAGCGCTCAAAACACGCTCGGCCGACCCCGTGTCGCCAATTTTCCGAAAGAGCGCGCCCTTCCGGAAAAGCAAGCACTGGCGCCCCGGACAAAGTTTCCTCACTTTTGGTTTTAAAATCGGCGCAGAGCTCAAACCGCATGGGACCAAGCGCGCGGTATTCGTAAGACGTCTCGCTTTCCGGATCGCGCGGAGCCGCGTAACCGGAAATTTCATCGCGCAAATCGTCGAGATTCTTCGGGAGCTCTTCTTTTCTCTGCCAGTAATTTACGGCCTGCCATTGGATACTTTGCAAATCCTGAACCCTTC